>NZ_NHSQ01000053.1 GCF_016653465.1 Thiocystis minor
ATTGAATGCCCTTTTGGTCCTGATACTCACGCGCCACCAAGTGGAAAATCTCGGCCAGAACGCCCGCGTGAGCCCATCGCTGAAAGTGCTCGTGCACTGTACTTTTGGCGCCATCGCCCTCGGGCAGACAATCCCACTGACACCCCGTCTTGAGGAGATAGAGGATCCCATTCAAGATGACGCGAAACTCTAAAGGTGGACGGCCACCTGATTTTTTCCGCTTCAACGGTTCCAGCAAGGGTTTCCACGATGCACCAAAAATCATCGGACATGTCTTGAAAAGCCATGGCATCCTCACGCTGGTGATGGTTTCACTCTAAATTGCCATGGCACATCGATTTTTGCTAATCAGGCATTTTCTGTACCGGATATCCTCTTAATGCCAAAACCAACATGACGACCGCGAAGCTCCCTGCATCGAAGCGGGCGCGCCAACTGATCGCCCCGCTGCTCGTGCCCACCGACAGTCCGTTCAAGGATTACCTCAGAGCCACCGATTACTGCACGGCGGTGATGCTGTACACCGAGCTTCAGGCCGACCGGGAATACCTGGCTCAATGGCGCGCGGCGTTCGCGGCCCTGATGGTCGCCAACGACGAGAAGCGGGCTAGCTTGCTCAGCCGGCTGCGGGGCGATTTCAAGCACGGACTTTCGCCACTGCCGACCCTGATCGCGATGCGACATTAAACGCACAACATCCCGATGCCGGCGATGACTCAATGTTGCCGATTCGCCACGATTTGTCGTGGATGGCACAACACGTTCGCGCGCAGTCACACCAGCGGCTACTATATCGCGCAATATTCAACACGACCCAACAGGATCCAACGACGTATGTCTCTCTTGAACGACCCCACCAAACCCCATCCGAACGCGCACTTCTTCGATCTTCCGCCCCTGCCCATGGACTCCGAAGGGATCGCGCAGGATTTCCGGCACTATTACGCCCACACCTTCGGGCGGGACCATGACGCGCAGGCGATCTACTATTCCTACAAGGCATTATCCATCACTCTGCGTGACCGTCTGATGGAACGCTGGAAGCGGACCCGCCAGTCCTATGACGAGGCAGGCTGCAAGCGCACCTACTATCTGTCGCTGGAATTTCTGATGGGCCGCGCACTGTCGAACGCCATGCTCAACCTCGGGATCAATAGCGCTGTGGAGCAGGGACTCTACGGCATGGGTCTGGCGCTGGAGGAGATTGCCGGCAACGAACCCGACGCCGGCCTGGGCAATGGCGGTCTGGGCCGTTTGGCGGCCTGTTTTTTGGACTCCTGCGCCACCCTGCAACTCCCGGTGCGGGGCTATGGACTGCGCTACGAATACGGCATGTTCCGCCAGTTGATCGAGGGCGGCGACCAGCTCGAAGAGCCGGATCACTGGCTGCGCGACGGCAACCCCTGGGAACTCGAACGTCCCGAATTCACTCAGCGCATCCCCTTCGGCGGCCGCACCGAGACCAGCGTGGATCGACGCGGTCGCAAGACGGTGCGCTGGGTGGATACCCATGACGTGCTTGCGGTCCCTTACGATATTCCCGTTCCCGGTTATCGCAACGAGACCGTCAATACCCTGCGTCTCTGGAAATCCGCCGCCACCGACGAGTTCGATCTTGGCGAATTCAACGCCGGCAGTTACCCGGAGTCGGTCGCCCAGAAGAACGAGGCCGAGCACATCACCATGGTGCTCTACCCCAACGACGCCAACGAATGTGGCAAGGAATTGCGGCTGCGTCAGCAGTTCTTCCTCGCCAGCGCCAGCATCAAGGACGTGCTGCGCGACTGGATCCGGCTCAACGGCAACGACTTCAGCCGCTTCGCCGAACACAACTGTTTCCAGCTCAACGACACCCATCCCGCCGTCTCGGTCGCCGAGCTGATGCGCCAACTGATGGACGACCACGATCTGGAGTGGGACACCGCCTGGCCGATCGTCCGCCAGACCATGGCCTACACCAATCACACGCTGCTGCCCGAGGCGCTGGAACGCTGGTCGGTGCGGCTGTTCCGCCAACTGCTGCCACGCATCCTGGAGATCATCTTCGAGATCAACGCCCGCTTCCTGGCGGAGGTCGCGACCCGCTGGCCGGGCGACACCGACCGCCAGCGGCGCATGTCGCTGATCGAGGAAGGCTACGATCCGCAGGTGCGGATGGCCTATCTGGCGATCGTCGGCAGCTTCTCGGTCAACGGCGTCGCCGCGCTACACTCGGAGCTGCTGATCGAGGGCCTGTTCCGCGATTTCCACGACATCTGGCCGAAGAAGTTCAACAACAAGACCAACGGCGTCACCCAACGGCGCTGGCTGGCCATGTGCAATCCGGGTCTGCACGAACTGCTCGACGAGACCATCGGCACCGAGTGGGTGCGCGACCTCAGCCAGCTCCAGCAGCTTGCGCCCTTTGTCGAGGACGCGGACTTCCGCGCCCGCTGGCACGCCATCAAGCAGGACAACAAGCGTCGTCTGGCCGAGCATGTCGCGCAAATCTGCCGGGTGGACTTTCCGCTGGACGCTATCTTCGACGTGCAGGTCAAGCGCATTCACGAATACAAGCGCCAGTTGCTCAATGTCCTGCATGTCATCCATCTCTATAACCGCATCAAGCGCGGTGACACCCGCGACTGGACCGCGCGCTGCGTCCTGATCGGCGGCAAGGCGGCCCCCGGTTACGTGATGGCCAAGCAGATCATCAAGCTGATCAATAACGTCGCCCGCGCCGTCAACAACGATCCGGAAACCGCAGGCCTGTTGCGGGTCGCGTTCGTGCCGGATTACCGCGTCTCGCTCATGGAGGTGATCGCGCCCGGCACCGACCTGTCCGAGCAGATCTCCACCGCCGGCAAGGAGGCATCGGGGACGGGCAACATGAAGTTCATGATGAACGGCGCGGTCACCATCGGCACCCTGGATGGGGCCAACATCGAGATTCGCGATCAGGTGGGCGAGGAGAATTTCTTCCTCTTCGGCATGACCGCCGCCGGTGTCGAGTCACGCCGTCATCACTATGACCCCAATGGCATCATCGCTGGCGATCCGGCCCTGCTGGAGGTCATGAGTCTGCTGGAGTCCGGGCATTTCAATCAGTTCGAGGGCGGGATCTTCGACCAGATCATCCTCGCGATCCGCAATCCGCACGATCCCTGGATGACCGCCGCGGATTTCCGCAGCTATCTCGACGTGCAGGAACAAGCCGCCGCAGCCTATCTGGATCGTGACCGCTGGTTGCGCATGAGCATCCTGAACAGCGCCCGCAGCGGTCATTTCTCGTCCGACCGCACCATCGCCGAATATAACCAGGATATCTGGCATCTCGACGCCGTCCCGCCCAAGGCATAAGACCGACGATCTCCATGGACCCGGCAACGGGTTCATGGCACTCCGCGATAATCGTTGTCGTTATTCGATTCGACAACGAAAGCAAGAATGACGACCGCGCGACGGGGGATTCACACCGTCGCAACGTTTTCTGAACACCGGGAATTCGTCATTCCCGCGACTCTGGTTGAAACGCCCTGCAGGGCGCGCGCCCCGTCCGGCAATGTTCTTTTCCGGGAGTTTCCTTAACGCTCCTACCGCCGTTTCAGGCGCCGCGCGCCTCCGCGATCACCCGGTTACGTCCTTCCGCCTTGGCCCGATAGAGCAGATCGTCGGCCCGGATCAGGAGCGTCTCCGCCGTTTCCCCTGGCCTCAACTCGGTCACGCCAAAGCTGGCGGTCACACGAAAATCCGCTTCGAGCGGGCGTAGCTGGGCAATCTGAACGCGCAGACGCTCGGCGGCCTCGCTGGAGGCAAGCAGGTCGGCGTCGAGCATGTACAGAACAAATTCCTCCCCGCCAAACCGCCCAGACAGATCGGCTGCCCGCACCTGAGACTTCAGCAGACCCGCGAAAGCGACCAGCGTCGCATCGCCGCCCGCATGACCGAAACGGTCGTTGACCTGCTTGAAATCGTCCAGGTCGATCATCGCGAGCGATAACCGATGATCGCGCACCTAGGCATGCGCAGACTGATCTGCAAGCGTTCCGTGAAACTCGATCTTCGAGTGCTTGCCACCTATCAGTTTTTTGTGGGTAATTTATCTATGTGATCGCCAGAAATTTTTCCAGTTGGGAAAGGGTGATCGTTTCTTGCTTCATCCTGGTGGCTGCTTGTTGTCCTGCTCGTTGACAGGTCATTGCGTGTCATTTCGCTGGGTCGCGCATGACGTTATACTGCCGTTTCGCAACGCGACGGCGGCTTGGCTGGCGTGTTAAGCGCTTGGATGCCTTTTTCTTTTGGGCCTCACGCGCGCCCCCTTAATCAGGTGACATCGTCATGGCATGGGAAACCGTCATCGGTCTTGAGATTCATACGCAACTCGCGACCCACTCCAAGATTTTCTCCGGCGCACCGACCGCGTTTGGCGCCCCGCCCAACACGCAGGCGTGCGCCATCGATCTGGGTCTGCCGGGCGTGCTGCCCGTGCTCAATGCGGAGGCGGTCCGGCTCGCCGTGCGCTTCGGGCGTGCGATCAACGCCGAGATCGCGCCGCGCTCGATCTTCGCGCGCAAGAATTATTTCTATCCCGATCTGCCCAAGGGCTACCAGATCAGCCAGTACGAACTGCCGGTCGTGGGCAAGGGTCAGGTCGAGATTGTCCTGGACGATGGCACTGTCAAGACGGTCGGGGTGACGCGCGCCCATCTGGAAGAGGACGCGGGCAAATCGCTGCACGAAGATTTCCACGGCTATACCGGCATCGATCTAAACCGCGCCGGAACACCGCTGCTAGAGATCGTCTCGGAGCCTGACATGCGCTCGGCCCAGGAAGCGGTGGCTTATGCCAAAAAAATCCATCAGCTCGTGCGCTATATCGGCATCAGTGACGGCAATATGCAGGAAGGCTCCTTTCGGGTCGATGCGAACGTCTCGGTGCGTCCAGTCGGTCAACAGGAATTCGGCACCCGCGCCGAGATCAAGAACGTCAACTCGTTCCGCTTTCTGGAGAAGGCCATCGCGTTCGAGGTCGAGCGTCAGATCGATCTGATCGAGGGCGGCGGGCGTGTCATCCAGGAAACCCGTCTTTATGACGCGGCCAAGGACGAAACCCGCTCCATGCGCACCAAGGAGGAGGCGAACGATTACCGCTATTTCCCCGATCCCGATCTGCTGCCGCTGGAGATCGATCCCGATTTTCTCGCCGCCGCGACCGCCGATCTACCGGAATTGCCGGATGCCAAGCGCGCGCGTTTTCACACCGACTATGGTCTGTCGGCGTATGACGCCAACCTGCTGACGGCCACGCGCGAGTTGGCGGATTACTTCGAGACGGTCGCCCGCAAGACCGGCGAACCCAAGCTGGCGGCCAACTGGATCGGCGGCGAGCTGATGGCGTCGCTCAACAAGGCAGAGGGCGATATCGCCCAGAGTCCGGTGTCGGCCAGCATGCTCGCGGGTCTGATCCGACGCATCCAGGACAATACCGTCTCGGGCAAGCTCGCCAAGCAGGTGTTCGAGGCGATGTGGGCTGGCGAGGGCGACGCGGACCAGATCATCGCGGCCAGGGGACTCACCCAGATCACCGACAGCGGCGCCATCGAATCCCTGATCGCGAACATCATCGCCGCCAATCCGGGGCAGGTGGAGCAGTACCGCGCCGGCAAGGACAAGGTGTTCGGCTTTTTCGTCGGGCAGGCGATGAAGCAGAGCGGCGGCAAGGCCAATCCCGGACAGGTGAACGAGATCCTGAAGCGGCTGCTTCAGGGGTGAGCCTAAAGCAGGAAAATATCCCGATACGCGGCATAGATCGCAATGGTCAGAATGGGCAGAACCAGGATCAACCCGAGCATGAATGGTATGGATCCCAGCAGCACCATCGCAATGGCGACGAGCGAAAAGACGAGGAAGGGCAGGATATTCTTCAGGCAACCGAGGAAACTCAGCCGGAAGGCCCGCAGCACGGGGACATCGCTCAACGCGACCAGGCTGGGGGCGAAAAAGACCGCCATCGCAAGCGGGATACCGAGCAGCATCAAGACGAGGAATGGCAGCGCAAGCATCGGACTCATCGCCATCAATGAATCCAGGTCATTCGGATCCAGGGTCGCGGCATCCATCGCAACCCCCGTCGAGGCCATGATACCCACGAAGAGTGCCGCAACGACGAGCACGACCCCAATCCCCAGCAGCAGATAGACCCCGCCCACCAGGGCCAGCGGACCGGGTTTGTTCGACACCCCGGCAAACAGATAGCCGACCCTGAAGTCATCGCCCCGTGCTTGGGCGTGGGCGCCGATCATGAGTCCGGCGCTCAGCATGGGGCCAAGAATGGTGGTCGCGAGTCCGCCGAGCACGGGCACCAGGCTGAGCACCATCAGAATGAGATAGAACAGCAGCACCGCGCCGATCCAGGCCCAGGGACGCTGCCGGAACAGGGACCAGGCATCGGCGATCCAGCCCCAGCCGCGCCCGATCGGAACCGAGCTGGGCGCGGGCGAACCGGCTTCGTCGTCGCGTGCCTGAAGCAGCGACGCGAAATGCGACCCGTGCGAGCCGGCGGCAAGAACGGATGCCCCATCCGACGCGCTCGTCTCATCCTGGGATTCGATCTCGATGACTAATCCGCTGGCCGTGAGCTCCGCGCCATAGCGTTCGGCTTCCTTCACGGTCAAACCGTGTTTGATGACCCGCCCGCTACCCTTCAGGATCAGATCGTGAGCGGCTTCGACGTCCATGCCGAATCGCACGGCCAGACGGTTCGCAACGTCCCGCGGCTCCTGACCGGGCAGCAGATTTCCAGAGAACCGGATGCGATACTGTGACGTCACGGATCTTGCTCCTCTTCAGATGGTGGCCATTCAGGCGGTAACACGTTTCAGCCAGGCCAGGATGCCGGGCTCGGCCAACCAGACATCGCGCATCTCCTCGCGGTACAGCCATGCCTGATCGTCGCCGCCGGGTGTCATCCCGAGCGGATTCAGGCGCGGCTGTTTGATGCGTTTGCGGGTCAGGTAGCCAGGGATGCGCGGCAAGCGTCGAATCGCCGTATTCAGTACCAGCCGCGCCCGCTCCTCGCGGCCCAGCCGATACAGCGCGAGCACCTCGCCATAGGCCAGATCGGCGAGCAGATCGTCCGGGAAGCGGCGCGCCAGGGCCAGTGCCCGTTCGTCCTCGCCATCGCGGAGATAGAGATTCATCAGTTCGGCGCGCGCGCCATGGTTGTCCTGGGGGTTGAGGCGCAACAGGGTTTCCAGGGTGTCGATCGCCCCCTTGGGCTCGCCTTCCTGAATCTGGCTGAGATAGCGGCGGAATAGCAGGCGTAACGCCGGTCGATTGGTCGCTGACGACCAAGGAATGCAGCGGGCGCCTTCCGGCGGGAGGGTCTGCTCCAGGATCGACCAGGCGCGCTCCAGGAGCGGCCGCAGCAACGCGTGCGAGATCCAGGGCAGCGAGCTCTCGGGATGCTCATAGAGCGCGGTGGCCAGATCGTCGAGGACATCGAGGCTATCCGCCATCTCGGGATGATCGAGCAGATAGTCCAGCCAGGCAGGTTCGGCCCACGCATCAACCCCTTCCACCAGTGTGAGATGAGTCGAATGGGGCTTGGCGGCCGGGTACAGCGATCGCCAAACCGACTCGATCCGGCGCACTGCCGCGGGTGGCCGCAGTTCCGCACGACTGTCAGGCCCGACGGCCCGATCGCCAGCCGGTGCATTGGTGGCTCCGGCGGACAACCGGGAACCGGGACGCCGCCGAATGTCTTCCGCCGGCCCTTCGAGCAAAGCGAACGGATCAACAGGACGATGTCGGGAGGTCTCCCGCAACAAGGCCGTTCCATACGCGGGCAGCGGTCGGACGCCAATACCGGCGACCCAGTCGCGCAAATCCACTAACAGCGGATCCAGTGCATCCGCATGACTATTGACCATCGCCTCCTGAGGATCGGCAATGGCGCGCTTCAAAAACTCCATGAAGACTTCATCCTTGAAACCAAGACGACGGAAACGGTGCAGCCAAAAGCGCGACCGTTCGCGGGCCACAAGATCTTTGTGCTGCGCGGCAAGCAGGGTGATTTCCAGCAGGGCGGTGCTTGGGTTGTCCGGATTGCTGCGCAAGGCCGACAGGAAGGCGGCCTCGGCCTGGACGAAATCGCCCTCGTCGATATGCATGGTGCTGAGCCGCTGCCAGGCGATTGCCTGCAGCGACCGACTGCCCTCGGCGCAGACACGGTTGAGAAAGGCGAGTTTCTTGCGCCAGTGGTCAAGCCGGTCGTAGGCATCGCAGAGGATATCGAAGGCCGGCTCGTAGGGGGTATCCAATTCATCCAGCGGCCCGGCGAAGAGCGGCTCCAGCAAGGCAACCGCGCGGATCGGACGATCGTCATCCAGCCAGCGATCGGCGATCTTCGCCAGCAGCGGGCCGGGGATGGCATCGAGCGCCAGGGCATCGCGCAGTGTGCGCTCGGGGATCTCGTCGAGCAGGATCTCCCAGATGAGTTCGCTGGAGAGTTCGGGCATCTCGTCGAGATTGCCGCAGCAGTCACCGTAGCGCTGACCCGATCCGCAGAGACAGGGCGCTTCGGGTGGCGGGGACGCGATCGGAAGCGGAAGAAAGTCGTTCGTCGGCAGGGGGGTGGCGTTCCAGATCACCGTTCCGAGCAGCATGGCGAGACGTTGGCTTTCGACCTCGTCCAAATAGGCCTCGCGCAATCCGAGCAGCCGGGGAATGGCCTCCCGCGCCCATTCAAGGAACTCGATTGGATTGGGCGAGTTCAGGATCTGTCGCACCGATTGCACGATGACCAGCTCGAAATGCTCGGCATCGGCGGTCTCATGAAGAAACATGGCGGAATACTCCGAATCAAGTGAGGTGACCGCAAACGCGACCGCCTCCACGAATCAGGGTCGACAGCGAGCCTTTCCAGACAGATCTTGGCGGCGGCAACACAGACCTGAAGCCCTGGCCGCGACAATTTATTCTTGGTTATTGTACCCCGCAGGCACGGCGATGTGTCGAGAGACTGCGCAATTCCCGTGCGGATGCGTGAATCCCGTGGGTTGAGCCGGATGCCGACGTCGGCGATTCGCGCCGTACCACGCATGCCTCGAACCCACCTCATTGGCGTTCGAGCCTTGCGCCGCGCTCGTGACCCGGCCAATCTACTCGCAAGCCAGCGCTTTTCAAATCCGAGCCATGACAGAATCCAAGGTCCGTATCTTCGTGTCCTCGCCCTCCGATGTCGAACATGAGCGCGTGCTCGTTAAGGACATCATCGAGACGCTGGCCCAGGAATATCGGCCCTATTTCCAGCTTCAGGCAGTGCTTTGGGAGGAGGAGGCGCTGACCGCCGCGCGCAGTTTTCAGGCCGGGCTGCTGCGTCCGTCCGAGTGCGAGATCGTTCTCGTCATGCTCTGGACCCGGCTCGGCACGCCGCTCGCCGACGATCCCTATGGCGGCATGACGGGCACCGAATGGGAATTCGTCGACGCGGTCGATGCTTCGGCGCGGCACGAGACCCCGGAAGTGCTGGTCTATCGCAAGATCGCCCCGCGCCTGGTCGATATCAACAACGCCGAGACGATCCGCGCGGCGATGACCGATCGGGATCGGCTCGAAGTCTTCTTTCGCACCCATTTTTTCAACCCGGATGGCAGCTTTCGACGCGCTTTCCGTCAGTTCGACAATGATGCCGCCTTCCGCGATCTGGTCGAGACTCAGCTTCGCAAGCTGCTGAATCGGCGCATCAGCACCGAACGCCGCTTTGCCGCGGGAAGCATCGAATGGCGGGGCAGCCCTTTTCGTGCCCTGGGTCCATTCGATGTCGGCGACGAGCGCGTTTTTACCGGGCGCGAGACGGAAACCCGCGAACTGGTCGCTCGACTCGATGGACTGAGAAGGGGGCCGGGGCAAGGGGGCAGCGGCAAGGGGCAAGGTCTGCTGCTGCTGACCGGTCCCAGTGGCGTGGGCAAGACGTCGCTGCTCCGCGCCGGTCTGCTGCCCCATCTGGTCCGGCCCTTTCTGTTTAGCGGGATCGCCGGCTGTCGCTGGTGTCTGGTCGAGCCGGACCCGGAAGATCCGCTGGCATCGCTCGCGCGCGCGCTGGTCTCGCCCAGCATGCTGGGAACCTCCCTCGTGGCCTTCGGATTGGATGCCGAACGCCTGACCAGATTGTTCGCGAGCGAGCCCAGAGTCGGCGCGGATCAGATCCGCGCCGCGATCGCCCAGACGATCAACGACGATCTGCAACAAACGGGCGGGCGCGAGGGGCGTCTCCAGTTGGCCGTGATCCTGGATCCGCTCGACGGCCTGTTCGCCGAGGCGCGACTGGATTCGCCACGCACCCAGACCTTTGTGGACACCCTGACTGCACTCGCCGCGCATGAGGAGATCTGGATCATCGCCGCGCTGGGCAGCCGCCATCTGCCCGGCCTGACACGGTTTCCGGCCCTGGTCGCCCTGCTGGACGAGCGCAGTTATTTTCCACTGGAACCGCCAGCCCTGGGGCGGATCCGGCAGGTAATGGAAATCCCCGCGCGCGTGGCGGGCATCGAGTTCGAGGCGATGGGCAGGGACTCCGGACACGGACTGATCGAGGCGCTGGAGTCCGAGGCAAGCGCCGTGACGCACTGGCCCGCGCTGCTGGAACAGACCCTGGACGCGCTCTACCGGCAACGCGAATCGTCCGAGTCCACTCAAGGTTCGTTGCTGACATTGCGCGCCTACCACAGGATCGGCGGACTGTCCGGCCCACTGCTCAAGCGCGCCGACGACCTGTGGCAAACCCTGGACGAGGAGACCCGTGGCGCTTTGCCCATGCTCTGTCGCACGCTGCTGGCGCTGGAGGGCGGGAGTCATGCGAGCGCGCGCGAGGGAAATCTGCAAACCCTGTTGCGCGACGACCGCTGCGCGACCCTGACGCAGCGTTTCATCGAGGCCCGACTCATCGTCGCCGACGCGGTCTGGGATCCCGCGCAGCGGAGCCTCTGCCCCCCGATCGAGATGACGATCGGCGATTCTCTGCGACATCTCCTGACCCAGATCCGCGAGGAATGGCGGGCGCGCTTCAAGTTCGGACAGACGGCCGACTCGCTCGACGCCTTCCTCGATGCACCGGCAACGGAACCCGCGGATCCTGAACCCAGCGCCGACCCGGCCCTTCAATGGGAGGAGTACCGGCCGATCGCTGACTTCGCCCACCCCGCCCTGTTCCTGCTCTGGGGGCCCGTGCGCGATTGGCTGACGAATCCCGACCATCGCCGCGACCTGACCCTGCGTTCGCAGATCGCGCGCCAGGCACGCCAGTGGAAGCGGACCGACTGTAATCGGGAATATCTGCTGGGAGAGGTCGGCTATGCTGCTGCGCGCGTCTTCGCCCAAACCCACTGGCAGGAACTCGAACCCCTGGAGCGGGAATTTCTGGATCGCTCCTGGTCGGGGCTGCAATTGCAGCGCCGACGCAACCGTCGGGTCATTGGCTCGCTGCTGGCGGTGCTGATGCTGTTCGCCGGCGTCACCCTGTACGCGCTCTGGGACGCCTCGCGCCAGACCCTGCTCAATCGGCAAAGTGGATTGCTACGCGAGGCGGAGATCGCCATCGGCCGCGGCAACACGCCCGAGGCGATCCGTCTGGCCCTGATGGCTGGCCCCGACCTGCCGGAAGCGGGAACCGATGTGATCAGCCGCGCGCTCTCCAGCAATCGACTGCTTGCCATGATCCAGACCGGGGATACGTCAGCGGAATCTCCGTTCGTGCCTCAATTGAGTGACGACGGCGAACAATTGGCAACCGTGTCGAACGGCAGCGGGGCGCAACTCTGGATACGGCAGGATGGCGGTTTCCGGCATGCGTCCGATCTCGCCGGACCCGAGCTTCCCATCCACGCGATCCGCTTCGCTGGCCGGGGCGAAAACCGGATGATCCTGGGGATTGGTGCGACCGGCGTCTGGCGTCTTCCGGCCCAGCCCGAACAACCCCCGGACTGGAGCTGCGGCGATATCAAGGAAACCGCCATTGCGCTCGACCCTGAAGGACGCTTCCTGGCCCTTGCGCATAAAACGCCGACGGACCAGTTTGCCGTGTGCGTGCTCGACCTGTCGCGTCCTGGAGCCCCGCTCTGGGATCGGCCGCTGCACACGGCCTGGACGCGAAGTCTGGCCTTCTCGGCGGACGGGCAACGGCTGATGAGCGCATCGCGCGATGGGCTGACGCGGATCTTGGACAGCAAGAGCGGCGACGAGCAGCTCGTTCTGCCACGCCAGGGCTCGCAGCCCCAGCCGGCGATGCGGGCGGTCTTCAGCCTTGACGGACAGCGGATCGCGGTGGCTTCGCTCGATGAACTGGTCCGTGTTTACGATTTGAACGGGAAGCAAATCGCGGAACTCGGCGCCATCCAGCGTGGCGCGCGCACCATCCGGATCCATCAATCCGCAGTCCGGGATCTCGCCTTTTCGCCGGACGGTCTCTCGCTGGTGGTCGGCGATGGAACGGGGCAAGTCGTCCGTTGGGATCTGCGCACTCATTCGGCTGAGATCATCGGCCAGCATGATCTGGGCGTGGACCAGATCAGCATCTCCCCGAATGCCGACCCTCAACGGGGCGAACATTTGGTTCTCAGCGTTTCGCAGGACCGGACGGCGCGCCTCTGGAGCCTGACGACCGGCAGGGCGTTGGCGGTCTTCAGTCATGACAAGGCGATCTCGGAGGCCAGGTTCAGCCAGGATGGGCGCCTCATCATGACGACCGCGCAGGCGGATGGCTCGGCGCGTCTGTGGTCGGCGGAACCGGCGAACCCTCTGGCCTTCCGGCTGGACCACGACGATCACGTCTGGCACGTCGCCATGGCCGAAGCGCCAGCGGGCTGGGAGCCCGCTGCCCAAGACACGCCGCCCCTCTCTTCGGCTTCGCCCGGCGCGCGCCACGCAACCGCAACCAGGGCGACTCTGATGGCGACCGCGGCCTTTGATGGTCATGTGGAAGTTTGGAGCCATGGCCGCACGAACGGCACCACGAATCCCGTCCGGTTCAAATCGCTGGCCGGCCACAAGGGGCGAGTGCGCCGGGTCGACTTTTCGCCATCGGCGCAGTGGTTGACGAGCGCGGGCTCCGACGGCACCGCCAGGCTCTGGTCGCTGAACACCGCCAATACCTGTCGTCTGCGGGTCGCCAGTCAACGCAAGGTCTGTCGGACCGATGGCGCGGCGGACTGTCCGAACGTCTATCGAATCCTGTTCTCGCCGGACGAACGTTGGCTGCTGACGACGTCTAGCGATCCCGACCAGCCGGTCCGGTTCTGGGATCCCGAGGACTGCACGGCCTTACCCCTGCCGGACGTTTTCACGCAGATGAAAGGCAGTGTCCGCGACGCGGCCATGACGGCCGCCGCGGACGACGAGGTCTTGTTGGCGACGGGCAGCGAGCACGGGGCGCTCCAGCTGATGCGCCGCGATCGGCAGGGCACCTGGTCCAGGCTATGTCAGTGGGACGCGCACCAAGGGTCGATCACCGAACTGACCTTCTCGCCCGATGGGCATTGGCTCGCCGCCGCCAGCCGGGATGGACGCGCCTCGCTGTACCGGATTGGCGATGGGTTCGCCGACCGTCCGTGCGGCGAACCTCGGTATCTGGACGGTCAGTCCGGGCGCTTGTATAGCGTCCAGTTTGCCCCCGATGGCAAAGCGCTCGTGACCGCCTCGTTCGAGGCCAAGGCGCATGTCTGGTCACTCGATGGAACCCTGCTTGCCGAGCTGAACGGGCACAAGAATCGTGTTGATTTCGCCCAATTCAGCCCGGATGGGCGTTGGATCCTGACCGCCTCGCGGGACGGTGCGATTCGGATCTGGAAGCGTCCGCTCCGCGCGCATGCCAAACCCATGGGTGCCTATCTGACGCTTGACGCGAATCTCGGCAGCGTCACCCATGCCATGTTCAGCCCCGACGGCCATGCCATTGGCGCCGGCTATTGGGAGAATGCCGCGCTGCTGTGGCGATTGTGGGACGAGGATCCGCGGCCTGATCGACATCTGGAAGGGATCTGGGGCAGGGACCGATCTCGGCTTCAATTGATCCGGGAGGCACTTCGTTTCCAGAAGAAATTCAGCATCGGCGTTGCTGAACAGCCGTTCCCGCGGATACAAAAGTAAAAAAACTCGATCCGAGTCGATAGAGCGCCATGCGCTGTCAGCGAGTTGGCGAAGGCGGCCAGTCATCGTATCGTGAGGAAGCCTTAACCGAACCGTGCAAGGCAGCGCATTCCAGATGCGGATCTTACGGTGGACGATATCCTGCTGTGGCACATAACCGATTCCGGAGCGGAACCGGTCGAATATACGGTAGAGGTCCAGCCCCTTGTAAGCGACTTGCCCGGAGGAGGCCGGCCGTCGACCATTGACCCAGGTGCCATTGATGCTCTTGAGATCATAGCATTACCCATATCTCGACAGCGGGCCGATGCTGGCGAGGTTGGACATCAAGCCCAGTCGCGTGTGACATTCGCTCCCTTTAAATCGATAGGGTCCGAGACCGATGTTGCAGGTGCGCGATGAGGCAGGCGGCTGGGGTGTGCAAACCAAGACCAAGGGGTTGTCATGAGCGCACTGGCCAGCGAATTTGCGAGCATCGACCTTGGCGACCAGCGCCTCAATCGGCGCG
>NZ_NHSQ01000054.1 GCF_016653465.1 Thiocystis minor
TCGGAGACTCTTCGGGATGGGCGAAGAGGGCGGGGAGCCAATCTACGTACAGGCTCAAGGCCTCAGGTTGGGACGGCTTCCCCGGTTCACTCTTCATAAATTCCCTTTATCGCAATCCCTTGTCAATTCCTGGGAACAGAACATACAAGGATGGGTAGAGCGGCCATGCTATGGCGCTGATGATTCATTCAAACGCTGATTGGCCGTGAAACCCATCGATCACTGCTCCAACGCTTGAATTGAACGCCCGCGCAAGACCGAGGGCGTTGCTGCGCGAACCCGATAGGTCCGCGCGGAATTCGATGGGTTTCGCTCCGCTCTACCCATCCTACGAATTCAATCAGATCCCCGCCGCCTCCCGCAGCATGTCGGCCTTATCAGTCCGCTCCCAGGTGAAACCCGGCTCGGTCCGTCCGAAGTGACCATAGGCCGCCGTGTCCTGATACTTGATCAGGTCGCGGTTGGTCAGATCGAGCATCCGCATGATGCCGTAGGGCCGCAGGTCGAAATGGGCGCGGATCAGTTCGATGATCCGATGCTCGCTGACCCGCGAGGTGCCGAAGGTGTCGATCGAGACCGAGGTGGGCTCGGCGACGCCGATCGCATAGGAGACCTGGATCTCGCATTTGTCGGCTAGTCCGGCGGCGACGATGTTTTTGGCGACATAGCGGCCGGCATAGGCGGCCGAGCGGTCGACCTTGGACGGATCCTTGCCGGAAAAGGCGCCGCCGCCGTGACGGGCCATGCCGCCGTAGGTGTCGACGATGATCTTGCGCCCGGTCAGGCCGCAATCGCCGACCGGGCCGCCGATGACGAACTTGCCGGTCGGGTTGATGTGGTACTTGGTGCCGGCGTTCAGCCAGCCGGTTTCCGTGAGCACGGGCTTGATGATTTCTTCCATCACCGCCTCGTGCAGTACGCTTTCGCTGACATCCTCGCTGTGCTGGGTGGAGAGCACGACGGCGTCGATCGCGACCGGCTTGCCGTCGCTGTAACGGATGGTGATCTGGGACTTGGCGTCCGGGCGCAGCCAGGGCAGGGTGCCGTTCTTGCGGACCGCGGCCTGACGCTTGACCAGCCGGTGGGCGTAGTCGATCGGGGCCGGCATCAGCAGGTCGGTTTCGTTGGTGGCGTAGCCGAACATCAGACCCTGATCGCCGGCGCCCTGGGCTTCCTCGGTCGCGCGGTCGACGCCCTGGTTGATGTCCCTGGACTGCTCGCCAAGCGCGATCAGCACGCCGCAGTTGTTGCCGTCGAAACCGCAGTCGGAGTTGTCGTAGCCGATCTCTTTGACGACCCGGCGCACGACCTTCTCATAGTCGATCTTCAGGTCCGCGTCGGTGACGGTGATCTCGCCAGCCAGCATGACGAAGCCGGTCTTGACCAGGGTCTCGCAGGCGACGCGCGCCTTGGCGTGGTTGGGGTCGCGACGATAGATCTCGTCGAGGACGGCGTCGGAAATCTGGTCCGCCATCTTGTCGGGATGGCCTTCGGAAACGGACTCGGACGTGAAGATGTAATCCTTGCTCATAAGATATCGGTGGCCTGATCGTGGCGCCACAAGGCGTTGTTGATGAAACGCCGCATCATACCGGGTCGGTCGGAAGCCGTAAAATCCGGTCGGGGCGAGATGCCGTCTGCTGGACCGGTTTGGAATTCGCGATCATTCCGGTACCATGCGCCGGAGGCTTTTCCTACCTGCTCACTCGGAGGTTTCCCATGGCTTCACTTGAAACTCCTGTCTGCGATTTCGGCAGCCCCGCGCCGGATTTTTCGCTCCCCGGCGTCGACGGCAAGACCTGGACCCGCGACGATTGCAAGGGCGAACGCGGACTGCTGGTGATGTTCATCTGTAATCACTGCCCCTATGTGCAGTCGGTGCGCGACCGGATCGTCCGCGATGCCCGCGAACTGGCCGCGCTCGGCATCGGTTGCGTGGCGATCATGTCCAACGATGTCAACGATTATCCCGAAGACTCGTTCGAGAACATGCAACAGGTCGCGGCGGAATTCGACTTTCCCTTCCCGTATTTATTGGACGAAAGTCAGGCGGTCGCGCGCGCCTACGGGGCCGTCTGCACGCCGGATTTCTTCGGCTATGACGCCAATCTCGGGCTTCAGTATCGGGGACGACTCGACGCCAGCCGCAAGGAGGCCGCGCCCGCCGATGTGCGCCGCGATCTGTTCGAGGCCATGAAACAGGTCGCCGAAACCGGTGCCGGACCGGCCGAGCAGATCCCGAGCATGGGCTGTTCGATCAAGTGGCGCGCGGAGTGACAGCGGCATCGGCGGGACGGCGGCGGAAAAGGCTGGTTATTTCCGCCGCCAATTCTTAATATTAGGAACTGATAAAATAACTTTTGCCGGCATAAGTTTGTTTTGATTCCGGGGTTGCTGTCTTTTAGTCCAGAATGCATGCCTTTTGAAGGCGCTACGGCCAGACAATCTCTTGCGCGCGGAGGTCGCCGCGCCAGATCGAACCCGCGATCAAGATCGCCGCGCGCCCGACAGACCGCTTTTCGACGCCGCGCCACCATCCGTCCCAACGTAAGCAGCCCTTCGGACTCGGGCTGCCGACGGTCGCGGCCAGCGCAACTTTTCGGTCATTTTCATCACTACCAGGAGGGGCTCATGTCCTCACGCAAAGAACTCGCCAACGCCATTCGGGCGCTTGCCATGGATGCCGTCCAAAAGGCCAATTCCGGTCATCCGGGCGCGCCCATGGGCATGGCGGATATCGCCGAGGTGCTGTGGAACGATTTCATGAACCACAACCCGTCCAATCCGGACTGGGCCGACCGCGACCGCTTCGTGCTCTCCAACGGGCATGGCTCCATGCTGATCTATGCCCTGCTGCACCTGACCGGCTACGAGTTGAGCATCGAGGATCTGAAGCAATTCCGCCAACTGCACTCCAAGACCCCCGGCCATCCGGAATACGGCTACGCCCCCGGCGTCGAGACCACCACCGGTCCGCTGGGTCAGGGCATCACCAACGCGGTCGGCATGGCGCTGGCCGAACATGCGCTGGCGAACCAGTTCAACAAGCCCGGTCACGCCATCGTCGATCACAATACCTATGTGTTCCTGGGCGACGGCTGTCTGATGGAAGGCATCTCGCACGAAGCCTGCTCGCTGGCTGGCGCGCTGGGTCTCGGCAAGCTGATCGCCATCTATGACGACAACAACATCTCCATCGATGGCGAGGTTCGCGGCCACGGCGACACGCCCGGCTGGTTCCTCGACAACACCCCCAAGCGCTTCGAGGCGTATGGCTGGAACGTCATCCCCAAGGTCGACGGGCATAATCCGGAAGCCATCAAGACGGCCATCGAGCAGGCGCGCGCGGTCACCGACAAGCCCAGCCTGATCTGCTGCCAGACCATCATCGGTTTTGGCTCGCCGAACAAGCAGGGCAAGGAAGAGTGCCACGGCGCGGCCTTGGGCGATGACGAAATCGCGCTGACCCGCGAAAACCTGGGCTGGACGCACGCGCCCTTCGTGATCCCGAAGACCATCTATCAGGGTTGGGACGCCAAGGAGCGCGGTGCCGCCGCCGAGTCCGCTTGGAACGCCAAGTTCGCCGCCTACGCCAAGGCGTATCCGACCGAGGCCGCCGAGTTCAAGCGCCGCATGGCCGGCGAACTGCCCGCCGACTGGTCCGCGCAGGCCGACGCCTTCGTCAAGTCCGTGATCGACAAGGGCGAGACCATCGCCTCGCGCAAGGCATCGCAGAACGCGCTCAACGGTTTCGGCCCGCTGCTGCCCGAACTGCTTGGCGGCTCCGCCGACCTGGCCGGCTCCAATCTGACCCTCTGGAAGGGCTGCAAGGGCGTCGGCAAGGGCAACGCGCCGGGCAACTATGTGTATTACGGTGTGCGCGAGTTTGGCATGTCGGCCATGATGAACGGCATCGCGCTGCATGGCGGCTTCATCCCTTACGGCGCGACCTTCCTGATGTTCTCGGAATACGCCCGCAACGCGCTGCGCATGGCGGCTCTGATGAAGATCCCCACGATCTTCGTCTACACCCATGACTCCATCGGCCTGGGCGAGGACGGACCGACCCATCAGCCGGTCGAGCAGATCCCGACCCTGCGCATGATCCCCAACATGAGCGTCTGGCGTCCCTGCGACGCGGTCGAGTCCGCCGTCTCCTGGAAGCTTGCCATCGAGCGCAAGACTGGACCGAGCTGTCTGATCTTCTCGCGTCAGAACCTCGCGCACATGATCCGTAACGATGCGCAGATCGCCGACATCGCGCGCGGCGGCTATGTGTTGCGCGACTGCGCCGGCACCCCGGACGCGATCATCATCGCCACCGGTTCCGAGGTCGAGCTGGCGGTCAAGGCCGCCGAAGCGATGAGCGACAAGCAGATCCGCGTGGTCTCCATGCCCTGCACCAACGCCTTCGACGCCCAGGACGCGACCTACAAGGAATCCGTGCTGCCCAAGGCGGTCACCGCCCGCGTCGCGGTCGAGGCGGCGGTCACCGACGGCTGGTGGAAATATGTCGGCACCCAGGGCGCGGTGCTTGGCGTCGATCGTTTCGGCGAGTCCGCCCCCGCCGGTCCGCTGTTCAAGGAGTTCGGTTTCACCGTCGACAATCTGGTCGCGATGGTGAAGGGCGTCCTCTCGTAGGATGGGCAAAGGCCATCGGCCGTGCCCATCTGCCCCGCGCCAACCTTCAATCATCGGCGTCGGCGCGGTCAGGATGGGCACGCTTCGCTTTGCCCATCCTACTCACTGATCATTTTCTTCACTGGAGCTTTTACGCATGACACTCAAAGTTGGCATCAATGGTTTTGGTCGTATCGGTCGCATGGCATTTCGCGCGATCGCCAAGGATTTCCCCGGCATCGAAGTCGTCGGCATCAATGACCTGCTCGACCCCGACTATCTGGCCTACATGCTCAAGTACGACTCGGTCCACGGTAACTTCAACGGCGACATCGCCGTCGACGGCAACACCATGATCGTCAACGGCAAGAAGATCCGTCTGACCGCCGAGCGCGATCCGGCCAACCTCAAGTGGTCCGACATTGGCGCCGAGTTGGTCATCGAATGCACCGGCTTCTTCCTTGACGATGCCTCCTGCCAGAAGCACATCCAGGCTGGCGCCAAGAAGGTCGTGCAGAGCGCGCCCTCCAAGGACGCCACCCCGATGTTCGTCTACGGCGTCAACCACAACACCTACGCCGGTCAGGCCATCATCTCGGCGGCCTCCTGCACCACCAACTGTCTGGCGCCGGTCGCCAAGGTGCTGCATGACAACTGGGGCATCAAGCGCGGTCTCATGACCACCGTGCACGCCGCCACCGCCACCCAGAAGACGGTCGACGGCCCCTCCATGAAGGACTGGCGCGGCGGCCGCGGCATCCTGGAGAACATCATCCCGTCCTCCACCGGCGCCGCCAAAGCCGCCGGCAAGGTCATGCCCGAGCTGAACGGCAAGCTCACCGGCATGGCCTTCCGCGTCCCGACCTCCGACGTGTCCGTGGTCGACCTGACCGTCGAGCTGAACAAGGACGCCAAGTACGAAGACATCTGCGCCGCGATGAAAGCCGCCTCCGAGTCCGGCGATCTGAAGGGCGTATTGGGCTATACGGATGAAAAGGTCGTCTCCACCGACTTCCGCGGCAAATCCACCCCCTCCGTCTTCGACGCCGAGGCCGGCATCGCGCTCGACCCGACCTTCGTCAAGGTCGTCGCCTGGTACGACAACGAATACGGCTACACCTGCAACATGCTGCGCATGGTTGAGCACGTCGCGAAGTAAGTCTTTGTCGGATGGGTAGAGCGAAGCGAAACCCATCATCCTCGCCGGATGTCCGAGGGATGATGGGTTTCGCGGCCACCAAACGTCGGTGACGACCGTCACGAAGTGACAGGGCCGCTCTGCCTATCCTACTCGCTTAACATTTAGCAAAAAACGATGCCACAGACCGGTGATTTTGAAAAAGACATTGATCTGCTGATGCAGAACGTGGCGCGACTTTTTGCCTATGAGGGTAATGCAAAACTCGTTTCCATTCTTTCGAACGCTAATATTTCTGCAGCTCAAACTGGATATGATAACTGGGATGGTGGTATTTGCATTTATTCTGTGTACCTGGAGATTCCTCAAACTATTTATCTTGAGATCAACGCAGAGCTTGAAGCAATTTCGACGACAATCGAAGAAAAACTCCGCACTTTACTAAATCGTTACAACGACACATGGACTGGCGGCGTAGTTCTTTCTCCACAGCTAATTGAATCGGAAAGCTGGCAGAAAAATGCCAGAGACTGGCTTTCTGGTAAAGGCATTACAAATCAGGGCCGGGTTCGTTCCAACAATATAGCTAACCGCCAATGTGATGGTTTGCTTTTTCGGTCGCAACCAGAAATCAATATCTATAAAGCATTGAAATCGAAGGGAGTGGCCTTTGCTCCTCTTCCTGTATTTTTGAAGGGGGGTAAAGAATATTCGCGCATCGAGCCTGATTTTATCCTTATCAAAGACGGTGTGGTTCTTTGCCTAGAAATTGATGGAGATACCGTACATATAGAAAACCCAGCCGAGGCCAATGCTAGAACCCGTATTTTAAGCAACGAAGGTGTAATAATTGAACGGTATTCGGCTTGTCGTTGCGAAACACCTGAGAAAGCCGAAGAATTAGCAAAAGAAATTATTTTGCTAATCGAGAAGCATAAGCGCAATAAGCTTTAAATAAGCGATCAAGCAGTTTATATAGCGAAAGAAACCCTTTGCAGACCACATTGTTTTGATTACTTTAAGGTGAAGCATGGAAATCGAACGTAAATACATTGTCGATGAATCTAACCATAAAGTTGCTGTTCAACTTGACATCGAGACTTTCAAGAAAATAGAAGAAACTTTGGAAAATTATGGACTCATCCGACTGATGCAAGCAGAAAAACCTGATGATGAGGTATTCGATCTTGAGCAAGCTCAATCATATTATCGGACGCTGAAAAAGACCCAGTGAAAGTTAGTTACCGTAAACGATTTCTTAAACAGCTTGCAAGGCTACCTCCGACTACG
Source organism: Thiocystis minor (assembly GCF_016653465.1). GTDB lineage: Bacteria > Pseudomonadota > Gammaproteobacteria > Chromatiales > Chromatiaceae > Chromatium > Chromatium minus. The sequence goes on from NZ_NHSQ01000054.1 coordinate 7,049, forward strand.
CGGTCTCAAATAGAAACCTTCGTTTTTGATCATTTACCAAGCACAGCGTCCATTGTTGATTCTGGCATTATTGAGAAGATGCAAGGACACCAAGGCTACTATAAATCTCGCTTTGGTTCGTATCGTGTAGGCATGAAAACTGAAGATGATATCTTGATTGTGCAAATCGTGATGAATCGAAAGGATATTTATAGGTTTTTTCCGTAATAACGACTCCGATTCGGCCTTGATCTATATTTCCCGTCTCTGCGTAGTATTATAATCAGTGGCTTGCATGCCAAATCTAAATTTAAAACTCGCTCCGGAGTCAAGCCGATGCAATGGCAAGAGGTTTGCGAACACCTAAGCCTGCGAGATTTGCCTTTCAAGATCGAAACGAACGAAAAAGGCGAAATCGTCATGAATGCGGTCAAGGTCATTCATTCGCTTTTCCAGGGTAGAGATCGAGTATCGGTTACGCTCGCTGTTACAGGATGGAAAAACCTTGCCTGAATGCGCCATCAAAACGCGCAAAGGCACGCGGGTAGCGGATGTCGCATGGGCGACCATGGAAAGGGTCAAGACAATCAAGCACGAAACCGAATGCTCGATTGCGCCCGAAATCTGTATCGAGGTTCTTTCCAACAGCAACACGGATGAGGAGATGGAAGGAAAACGGATGCTGTATTTTGAGAGCGGCGCTCAGGAAGTTTGGTTGTGCCTGGATGGCGATATCCGTTTTTATACTTCTCAAGGCAGGCTGGAGCGATCTGCGATTGCACCTCATTTTCCAGGACGGATCAGTCTCGACGAATAACCGATTTGTCAACCCTGGGTAAATGTTTCAACTCAAGAACTGAGAAGCGCATCAGCATGAAACTCAAAGTCATTGTTCATCCTGCCGAAGAAGGTGGCTTTTGGGCAGAAGTGCCCGCAATCCAGGGCTGTGCCACACAAGGGGACACAATGGAAGAACTCTTGAAGAATCTTCATGAAGCGGTAGAAGCCTGCCTTTCAGTGGATTTAGAACAAATCGAACTTTCCGGAAACGATAGAATTCTGGATCTTGCTGTGTGAAATCCATTTCTGGAAAACACTTTGCGCGCTTACTCGAAAACAGGGGCTGGATACTGGCGAGAATCAACGGCAGCCATCATGTCTATATGAAGCAGGGGAATCCGTCGCGTATCTCCTTGCCAATCCATAAGAACGAGGATTTGAAAACCGGCTTACTTCGATATTTCATGAAGATTGCTGGAATCCGGGAAGACGAAATATAAGCTATAGCCGCGCTATTAGCGCCCCATTCGCAACACCCTCGGGTTTGCGGATCGCTTTCATCAAAACAAAACATCACTCCAAGAGGACACCCCACCATGTCATTCATCAAACTCACCGACCTCGATCTTGCCGGCAAGCGGGTACTGATCCGTTCCGACCTCAACGTCCCGGTCAAGAACGGCAAGGTCACCTCCGACGCCCGCATCACCGCCTCCATGCCAACCTTCGAGCACTGCATCAAGGCTGGTGCCAAGGTGATGGTCATGTCCCATCTGGGCCGCCCAGAGGAAGGCGTGTTCTCGGAGGAGGATTCGCTCAAGCCGGTTGCCGATACGCTCGGGGCCAAGATGGGCCGTGAGATTCGCTTGATTCGGGACTATCTCGATACCCCGCCCGAAGTCGCCGATGGCGAACTGGTGCTGCTCGATAACGTCCGCTTCAACAAAGGCGAGGGCAAGGACAACGAGGCGCTGTCCAAGCAATACGCCGCGCTCTGCGATGTCTTCGTGATGGACGCCTTCGGCACCGCGCACCGCGCACAAGCCTCGACTCACGGCGCGGGCAAGTTCGCCCCGACCGCCTGCGCTGGTTTGCTGCTGGCCGAGGAACTGGACGCGCTGCAAAAGGCGCTGGCGAATCCTGCCCGCCCGATGGTCGCCATCGTCGGCGGCTCCAAGGTGTCGACCAAGCTGACCGTGCTCGAAGCCCTGTCCGAGAAGGTCGACCAGATGGTGGTCGGCGGCGGTATCGCCAATACTTTCCTGGCCGCCGCCGGGTTTCCGGTCGGCAAGTCGCTGTGCGAGCATGATCTGATCCCGACCGCCCAGGCGTTGATGGCGAAGATGACCGCGCGCGGCGCCACCATCCCAATCGCGACCGACGTGGTCTGCGGCAAGAAGTTCGACGAGAACGAGCCGGCCGTGGCCAAGAATGCCGCTGACGTGGCCGAGGACGACATGATCTTCGACATTGGCCCTAACTCCGCGCAGGATCTGGCCGACATCATCGCCAAGGCCGGCACCATCGTTTGGAACGGTCCGGTCGGCGTGTTCGAGTTCGATCAGTTCGGCGCGGGCACCAAGGCGATTTCCATGGCCATCGCCAACGCGGCGGGCTTCAGTCTGGCCGGGGGCGGCGATACCATTGCAGCCATCCAAAAGTACGACATCTATGACAAGGTGTCCTACATCTCGACCGCCGGCGGTGCCTTCCTCGAATATCTGGAAGGCAAAACCCTGCCCGCGGTCGCCATGCTCGAATCACGGGCGAAGGATTGATTCAGTCGCCAGCCGCCAGTGACCAGCCGCCAGCAAGCGGCTGGAGACGGGTCGCTGGACACTGGTCGCTGCACGCCGGAGGCTAAAACATGCCAAGACGTACCAAAATTGTCGCTACCCTGGGGCCGGCAACCGACGATCCGTCGGTCATGGATGACATCATCGCCGCTGGCGTCGATGTGGTCCGTCTCAACCTGTCGCATGACAGCCACGCGCGGCACCGCGAACGCGCCGAGCGCATCCGGGAGCGCGCGCTGGCGGCCGGTCATGCGATCGCGGTCCTGATGGACCTGCAGGGGCCGAAGATCCGCATCGGCAAATTTACCGAGGGCAAGGTCCATCTCGTGCGGGGCGATGCCTTCGCGATCGATACCGCCTGCGGTATCGAGGCGGGCGATATCACGCGGGTCGGTACCACCTATGTCGAACTGGCCGGCGATGTGCGCCACGGCGATACCCTACTGCTCGACGATGGGGCCATCGAACTCTGGGTGGAGTCGGTCGCCAATGGACGCATCGATTGCAAGGTGGTCGTGGGCGGTCCGCTCTCCAACAACAAGGGCATCAACAAGAAGGGCGGCGGGCTCTCCGCGCCGGCCCTGACCGACAAGGACAAGGAGGACATCCGGTTCGCCGCCGAGATCGACGCCGATTATCTGGCGGTCTCCTTCGTGCGCAACGGCGACGATGTGCGCCTCGCCCGTGCCTTGTTCCAGGAGGCCGGGGGGCGCGGCGGGATCATCGCCAAGATCGAGCGCGCCGAGTCATTGAATGGCATCGACGACATCATCCACGCCTCCGACGCCATCATGGTCGCGCGTGGGGATCTGGGCGTGGAAATCGGCGACGCGGAACTGCCGGCAGTCCAGAAACGGCTGATCAGCCGAGCGCGCGATCTCAACAGCGTGGTGATCACGGCGACCCAGATGATGCAGTCGATGATCGAGAACCCGATCCCGACGCGGGCCGAGGTCTTCGACGTGGCCAATGCCGTGCTGGACGGCACCGACGCGGTGATGCTGTCGGCCGAAAGCTCGATCGGCAAGTATCCCGCCAAGGTGGTCGAGGCGCTGGACCGGATCTGTCTGGAGGCCGAGAAGAGCGTGACTCGCTCGGGACACCGCATCGATACCGTTTTCGGTCGGGTGGACGAGGGTATCGCCATGGCGGCGATGTACACCGCCAACCATCTGGGCGTGAAGGCGATCGCGGCGCTGACCGAGACCGGTTCGACGGTAAAATGGATGTCGCGTATCAGCTCTGGCATCCCCATCTACGCCATGACCCGATTCGCGCCGACCCGACGGAAGGTAAGACTCTTTCGCGGCGTCTATCCGGTCAGCTTCGATGTCGCCACGACCGACATCCACGAGGTCAACTGCGAGGTGATCGAGGAGTTGCTGCGCCGGGGCACTGTGCGTGACGGCGATCTGGTCATCATCACCAAGGGCGACCGCTCGGGGGTTGAAGGTCAGACCAATATCATGAAAATTATGCGGGTCGGGGAGCATCGGCTGCTGGACGACGACTGATGCCTCGCGCCGTCGCGCCAGTTGCGCGTCAACCCAGACGCATGCACGGCATGCGGGAGTGACCTGCTTATGTTTGGATGGCTCAAATCCTGGTTGCGGGCACCCCAACCCGCGGGACCGCCCCAAACGCTGAGGGCGTTCGATCTCGCCGATCCCACCATCGCCGGGGATTCGATCGCGCTGGATGGCGATGCCTGGCGGATCGCGGGCGGTGCCGAGCCGCGCACCTTCCGCCTCTTCGAGGTGCGGGAACCCGACGTGGAGCGCTGCATGCTAACCTACCGCGCGCGGCTGAGGACGGAAGGCGTCGAACGCCGGGCGTACCTGGAGATGTGGTGCCGACTGCCGGGGCGGGGAGAGTTTTTCTCGAAGGGATTTCAACAGGCGGCGCAGGGCACGAACGACTGGGCCGAGTATGAAATTCCCTTCTATCTTAAACGAGGTCAGAAACCCGACCTGATTCAACTCGACCTGACCCTGGAAGGCGCCGGCACCGTCTGGATCAAGGACGTGCAACTGCTGCAAACGCCTTTGAAGTCGTGAATCCGGATGCCGATTATTAGCCGATTTTTGGGAATCCTGATCGCCATGTATTGGGATGACCACTCACCGCCGCATTTTCATGCCAAGTACGGCGAGTACGAAATCACGATCGACATTCTGACCGGCGTGGTTAAGGGAGCCTTTCCCAAACGCGCTCTACGCCATGTTCTTGAATGGCATGAACTGCATCAAGATGAACTCTTGGAGGATTGGAACCTGTGTCAGAAAAGAGAAGCGCTAAAATCGATCCCTCCGCTGGAGTAAACAGGTTTCTTCATGTCTCAGCGGCTCGATATCTCGAAGAGTTTAAAATCGCAGTGCGCTTCAATGATGGTCAAGAAGGCGTCGTCGATTTAGCTTCTGTCCTGCACGGTCCTGTTTTTGAGCCTCTTCGGGATCGATCAATGTTTTCGCAGCTGAGAGTAGACGAGGAACTTGAAACGATTGTCTGGCCAAACGGTGCGGACTTCGCTCCTGAATTCCTGTATTTTCAAGCCTTCAAGCACAACCCCGAGCTGCAACAACAATTTCAGCGTTGGGGCTACGAGATAGACAGTCGACACTGACGAATATCGTTCACGATGACTTAAACCGACAACTGAAACCTGACAACCGACAACCACGAGGAAAACCGAATGGCCCTGATTTCACTGCGTCAAATGCTGGACCACGCCGCCGAGCACGGGTATGGCGTCCCGGCTTATAACGTCAACAACCTGGAGCAGATGCGCGCCATCATGGAAGCCGCCGACGAGACCGATTCCCCGGTCATTGTCCAGGCCTCCGCCGGTGCCCGCAAATACGCCGGCGCGCCTTTCCTGCGTCATCTCATCCTGGCCGCGATCGAGGAATGGCCGCACATCCCGGTCTGCATGCACCAGGATCACGGCACCTCCATGCCGGTGTGCCAGCGTTCCATCCAGCTCGGCTTCTCGTCGGTCATGATGGACGGCTCGCTCCAGGAAGACGGCAAGACCCCGGCCTCCTACGAGTACAACGTCGACGTGACCCGCTCGGTGGTCGCCATCTCGCACGCCTGCGGCGTTTCGGTCGAGGGCGAGCTGGGCTGCCTTGGCTCGCTGGAGACCGGACAGGCCGGTGAGGAAGATGGCATCGGCGCCGAGGGCACGTTGGATCACAGCCAACTTCTGACCGATCCCGAGGAAGCCGCCGATTTCGTCAAGAAGACCGGCGTCGACGCCCTGGCCATCGCCATCGGCACCTCGCACGGCGCCTACAAGTTCACCCGTCCGCCCACCGGGGACATCCTGGCCATCGAGCGGATCAAGGAGATCCACAAGCGCATCCCGACCACCCATCTGGTCATGCACGGCTCCTCCTCGGTGCCGCAGGACTGGCTCGCCATCATCAACCAGTATGGCGGCGCGATGGGCGAGACCTACGGCGTGCCGGTCGAGGAAATCGTCGAAGGCATCAAGCACGGCGTGCGCAAGGTCAACATCGACACCGATCTGCGCATGTCCTCCACCGGCGCCATCCGCAAGTTCCTGGCTGAAAACCCCAAGGAATTCGATCCGCGCAAATACTTCATCGCCGCCACCAAGGCCATGAAGGGCATCTGCAAGGCGCGTTACGAAGCCTTCGGCACCGCCGGTAACGCCAGCAAGATCACCGCGCTGTCGCTGGAAGTCATGACCAACCGGTATGCCAAGGGCGAATTGAACCCCAAGGTCAACTAAGGCCGGTCAGCCTGATCGAAGGGTAAGTAAGGGGGCGCTCAGGCGCCCCTTTTTGTTATATTCGGCGGAGCATTGGACGACCGGACATCGAAATGTCCTGGATGAATCCGCGTCTCGCCCATCCCCGCGGGGTCAAGGGGTCGTTCGCAACGACGCAGACCGCTCTGAACGCGCCTTAGAGACAGGACCGACCGATCAAATCCGCATTCTCCAACCGACCCTGGACCTTCGCCCTTCTGGCCATGCTGCCGATCCTGGTGACCGAGCAGGTCATCGAACACTTTGCGCAAAGCCGCGCACGGGAACAGGAACGCCTCAGCGTCCTGACAACCCTTTCGACCCTGCGCGCACGCATCGAAGGTATGGTCAATGCCAATCTGCTCATGGTGCATGGACTGACCGCCGTGATCTCGGCCAATCCGGACATCGACCAGAACAAATTCGCCCGCATTGCGCGGGGACTGGTGGACAAACGCCATGCACTGCGCAACATCGCCGGCGCGCCAGACATGGTCATTTCGCTCATGTACCCGCTGGCCGGCAACGAGGGCGCCATGGGGCTGAATTACCGGACTCACCCAACCCAGGCTTCCGCCGCCCTGCGCGTGGTGGAGACCGGCCAACCCGTGCTGGCAGGCCCCCTGCCACTGTTACAGGGCGGCATGGGCATCGTGGCCCGCGAGCCGGTCTTCATTCCGCCCACGGACGCCGGCGGACGACCGCGCTTCTGGGGCTTGGTGTCGAGCATCTTCGATGTCGATCTGCTGTACCGGCAAACCGGGATCATGGAGGCGATTTCCACGCTGCGTCTGGCGTTGCGCGGCACCGATGGGAAGGGCGCCAGGGGCGAGGTGTTCTTTGGCGATCCCGGCGTCTATGCGCAGCGTCCGGTGATGACGGACATCGTCCTCCCCGGCGGCGCCTGGCAGTTGGCGGCCACCCCCAAGCTGGGCTGGGGCCAGCCGACCGGACTGCTTTGGCTGATCCGTCTGCTGGGGCTGTTGAGCGCATGCGGCGCGGGCGTCATCGCCTATCTGCTGGCGCGCGGCAGGCAGGCATTGACCCGCAGCGAAGTCCGCTTGCGGACCCTGCTCGACACCATCCCGGATCTGGTCTGGCTGAAGGACGCGGACGGGTTCTTCCTCGCCTGCAACCCGCGTTTCGAGCAATGCGTCGGTGCCCGGGAGTCCGATATCCTCGGTAAAGGCGACCATGATTTCGTCCCCGCCGAACAAGCCGATTTCTTCCTGGAGAATGATCGTGCCGCGATCGCCGCTGGCAGCCCGCTCGCGAACGAGGAATGGCTGACCTTTGCCAGCGACGGCTATCGCGGTCTTTTCGAGACCCTCAAGACGCCTGTCCGCGACGCGCGGGGGGCGATCGTCGGGGTGCTTGGAATTGCCCACGACATCAGCGAGCGCAAGCGGGCCGAGGACGAGATCCGCCAACTCAACGCCGACCTGGAAGACCGCGTGCAAGCCCGCACCGCCGAACTAGCCGCCATCAATAAAGAGCTGGAAACCTTCACCTATTCGGTCTCGCACGACCTCAAGGCGCCGCTGCGGGGCATCGACGGCTACAGCCGGCTGCTGCTGGAAGATCATGGTCAGCAACTGAACGAGGAAGGACGGCTGTTTCTGGACAATGTCCGTCGCTGCGTCGACCAGATGAGCCAGTTGATCGAGGATCTGCTGGCCTATTCGCGCATGGAGCGGCGCGGAGTGCATGACGTCACGCTGGATCTGGCCAGCGTGGCGAAGCGTATCCTGGCGGAACGTCGGGATGATATCCAGGCGCTTGGCGGGAGCGTGACAGTGGATCTGGCGGAGTCCCTGACCGCGCGCGCCGATCCGGACGGATTGTCGATGGTGCTGCGCAACCTGCTGGATAATGCGCTCAAGTTCAGCCGCTCCGGCGCACCGCCGTGCATTGCGATCGAGGGCACAACCTCGGAATACGGCATCATTCTCGCCATTCGGGACCAGGGAATCGGCTTCGACTTGCAATTCCACGACCGGATCTTCGAGATCTTCCAGCGTCTGCAGCGCGCCGAGGAGTATCCCGGCACCGGCGTCGGTCTGGCCATCGTGCGCAAGGCCATGGAACGCATGGGCGGGCGCGTCTGGGCCGAAAGCGCGCCCGGCCAGGGCGCTACCTTTTTTCTGGAGCTGCCGCGATGACCCATGGCCAAAGCAACCGTCCCATCCTGCTGGTGGAGGACAACCCGATGGATCTGGACCTGGCCCGGCGCGCCTTTGCCCGGTGCAACCCAAGCAACCCCATCGAGGTGGCGCGCGACGGTCAGGAGGTGCTGGATTGGATCCCCCGCTGGGAGGCCGGCGAACCGCTGCCGCTGCTCATCCTGCTGGATCTGAAGCTCCCGCGCGTGGATGGTCTGGAGGTGCTGCGCCGTCTGCGCGCGCATCCGATCAGCCAGGCGTTGCCGGTGGTGGTGCTGACCTCGTCCAGCGATGAGGGGGATATCGCGACCGCCTACCGTTTGCACGCCAACTCCTACATCATCAAGCCGGTCAACTTCGAGGCGTTCATGGAGGTTGCGGCCCGGATCGAGCAGTACTGGCGTCTGATCAATCATCCACCAAGGTAAGCGAATGCGTATTCTGCATGTCGAGGACAACCCGCTCGACGCCGACCTGACCCGGCGTCTGCTGGCCCGTCAGGCGCCGGATATTCAGGTTGAGGCGGCGTCGACCCTGGCGGCGGCGCTCTTCTGTCTGCAAGAGGCCGATCGTTACGACTTGGTGCTGGTGGATCTGAAACTACCGGATGGCTCCGGCCTGGAACTGCTGGCCCAGATCCGCGAGCGGCAGTTGTCGCTGGCGGTGGTGATGCTCACCGGATCCGGCGACCCGGAAGCGGCGATCGCGGCTCTGCAGGCTGGCGCGGACGATTATCTCGGCAAGGATCGCGCCGCCGACCGCCTGCCCGCGACCCTGCGCGATGCCTTGCAGCGTTTTCGCACCGCGAATGCCCGCCGCGCGCATCCGCTACGGGTGCTCTATGCCGAACACAATGCCGCCGATATCGACCTGACGCGCCGCCATCTGGCGCGACATGCCCCGCACATCCGTCTCACCGTGGTCGCGGATATCGCGCAAGTCCTGGAGCGCCTGCCGTCCGCGGCGCGGACCTCGGACGATTACGACGCAGTGCTGCTGGATTATCGCCTGCCCGGTCTGAACGCACTGGAGGCGGTCAAGATCCTGCGCGCCGAGCGCGGTCTGGAGATCCCGATCGTGCTGGTTTCGGGCCAGGGGAACGAAGAACTGGCGGCGCGGGTGATCCATCTCGGGGCGAACGACTACATTTCCAAACACACGGGCTATCTGCACAAGCTTCCCGCCACCCTGGAGAAGGTGGTGGGACAACAGACTCTGACCCGCGAACGGGCCAACCTGCGCGAAACGACCCAGCGTCTGGAGCTGGCGCTCGCCTCCAGCCCGGCGATTTTGTACACCCGCCGTCTGGACGGCCCGGACGCGCCCCTGACCTGGGTCAGCGAAAACATCTCCCGACTGCTGGGCTACACGGCGGAACAGATGCTGCAACCGGGCTGGTGGGCGGCCCACCTGCATCCCGACGACCGCGAGGAGGCGCTGGCCCGCCTGGCGGCGCTCGGCGCTGCCCGGTCGATTCCGCATGACTACCGTTTCCTCGACGGTCAGGGCCGGATCCGCTGGATCCATGACGAACTCCGTCTGGCGGACACGGTCGACGCGACGGTACGCGAGGCGACCGGCGCCTGGCACGATGTCACCGACGCCAAGTCCGCCGAGCAGTTGCAGGCAACCCGCCTGACGGTGCTTGATGGACTGGTCGGCAATCAGCCCCTGTCCGGCATTCTCAACAGTATTTCCAGCCGCCTGGAAGCGATCCATCCGCACCTGCGAGTCGCCATCGAGGTTTGGGACGAGCGCCCCGATCCGGCCGCGCGCGCGCCCGCCGCTCCTCTGGCATCCCCCAGCAAGGCTCCGGACGCAGCGGACCGTCCCGGCGCGGATTGGTCAATTCCACTTCGGGACGGCGCCGGCCATGCCTTGGGCCGTTTTTCGGTCACCTCTGTCGAGCCGCAATCGCTCAAATCGGCCGAATCCGATCTGATCGACGAATTCGCCCGCATCGCGGGCCTGGCGGTCACGCGGGTGCGCGCCGATACCCGATTGCGTCAGGCGGCGACCGTGTTCGAGAGCACGCGCGAGGGCGTCATCATCACCGATCTGAATGCCTGCATTCTGAGCGTCAATCGCGCCTATACCGACATCACCGGTTACTCCGAGGGCGAGGTGCGGGGACGCAAGCCCAGTCTGATGCAGTCCGGACGGCAGGATCCCTCCTTCTACCAGACCCTATGGGCCAACATCGCGGCCGACGGGCATTGGCAGGGCGAGATTTGGAACCGGCGTAAAAATGGCGAACTCTATCCGCAGTTATTGAGCATCAGCGCCGTTTACGACAGTCAGGGGCAGTCTAGCCATTACGTTGGCGTCATGACCGACATCAGCCAGCTCAAGGAGTCCGAGGCGCGGCTGGAACATCTGGTCCATTACGACCCGCTGACCAATCTGCCCAATCGACGCCTGGTCCAGTCCCGACTGCAGCATGCGCTGGAACACGCGGAACGGTATCGGCACCGGATCGCCGTGCTCTTCCTGGATCTGGACCGCTTCAAAAATGTCAACGACAGCCTCGGTCACCCGGTTGGCGACGAACTGCTGGAGGCGCTGACCCGTCGTCTGAGCCAGCGGTTGCGCGAAGACGACACCCTGGGTCGTCTGGGCGGCGATGAATTTCTGATCCTGCTGGAGAACCTGGAGCGTCCGGAGGACGCAGGGGGTGTCGCCCAGACACTGCTGCAATTGCTGGAAAAGCCCTTTCGCCTGCCCAGCGGCCCCGAACTCTACGTGGGTGCCAGCATTGGAATCAGTCTCTATCCGGACGATGGCGATTCCGTGATCGAACTCATCAAGCACGCCGATGTCGCCCTATATCAGGCGAAGGAACAGGGACGCAACACCTACCGTTTCTACACCCCCACTCTGACCGCTGCGGCGAATGAGCGCCTTGCCCTGGAGGCGCGTCTGCATCGGGCGCTCGCCAACGACGAGTTCGTGCTGCACTATCAACCTCAGTTCGACACCGAAAGCGGCGCGCTGATCGGCTGCGAGGCGCTGGTACGCTGGGACTCGCCTGAGGAGGGCATGATTTCGCCCGCGCGCTTCATCCCGCTGACCGAAGAAACCGGGATGATCGTGCCCTTGGGCGAATGGGTGCTGCGCAATGCCTGCGCGCAGGGTCGACGCTGGCTGGATGCCGGTCATTCCGACTTGAAGATCGCGGTCAATCTGTCCGGACGGCAGTTACAGCAGCGCGATCTGGTGCGGCGCGTGGCCGCTATTCTGGAAGACACCGGCCTGCCGGCGAGTCTGCTCAAACTGGAGCTGACCGAAAGCATGATCATGGGGCATGGCGAGCAGGTGGTGGAACTGCTGCGCGCGCTCAAGGCACTCGGTCCGCGGCTGTCGATCGACGACTTCGGCACCGGCTATTCGTCGCTCGCCTATCTCAAGCGCTTTCCGATCGACGAACTCAAGATCGATCAGAGCTTTGTCCGCGACATTCCGCGGGACGAGAACGACATGGAGATTGCCGCCACCATCATCGCCATGGCCCGTAACTTGAAACTGAAGGTGATCGCCGAGGGCGTGGAAACGCGGGAGCAACTGGATTTCCTGACGCGCCAGGGCTGCCACGCCTGCCAGGGGTATCTGCTCGGTCGACCGATGCCCGCGGACGAATTTGTCCGGGCCTTTATGCTTTAGGGTGATTTCCTGAAAATAATCGACCCCCGGAGAGGCGGCGAACGGACAGGATTTCGTTGTCGTGGTCGTGGTCGTGGTCGTGGTCGTTGTCGTTATTTGATTCGACAACGACCACGACAACGACAACGACAACGAAAGCAAGAACGCCGACAGCGCGACGGGGTATTCACCCCGTCACAACGTTTTCCGAACACTGGGAATTCGTCATTTCCGCGAACCTGGTTGAAACATCCTGACAGGGCGCATGCCCCGTCCAGCCATGTTATTTTCCGGGAGTTTCCTAAAGCGACCGGATCCGCGCTGCCCGGTCGTCGTCCAGGGCGTCGCCAATCCGAAACGTCGGTCCTTCGTCGATGTCGTCGCGCGCGCGAATGGATGGCTCCCGGCGCGATTCGACCCGCGATTGGAGCAGATCGCTGTGCGCCGGCCGCGTGGGCGCCAGCACTGGTCGCGGCGGCTGGCTGGGCGATTTGGTTCGTCGAGCCGTTGCACGACCCGCGGAATCCTCGTCCTGATCGAGCATGACCGCGGACAGACCCTGGAGCACGGCCGCGGCATCCTCAATCGGGATTTCCGCATCCCCGGTCACGCCCCAGCGCGCCTCTATGGCCGCGTAGAGCCGCTCCTCGATAGCCGCCACGGAATAGACCTCGCTCTCGCGAACGCGCACGAACGGCAGACCGGCGGCGGCGCAGATCCGATCGAGGCGATCCCGGGGGAGTTGTTGGCGCAGCCGCGATCGCGGCACCAGATTGACGGCGCAGACAATGGCCGTCGTCTCCGGGGCGCAGATCAGGAAGTCGAAGCAGCGCCCTTCCAGGCGATCCTGCGCCCGTTCTTGTTCGCGCCGGGAGAGGCGCGGGCGCAGCCCAATCACGTCGGCTGCCCGGACTCTGCCGTACACCCGATACTCCTTGCCGACGGCACGCTCCAGCACCGTCTTAAAGGCCCGCTGCGAGCCCGTAAACAAGGTTGCGTCAGCCACGTAAGGCAGGCGGAAACGGCTTTTCAGACTCCGCCGCACACTCAGGATGAAAGCAAGGAGTACGAGGGCGCTCAGTCCCAGCAAAAAATAAAGATGTTCCATTGTCTGTGACCTTTACAGTGTCAGTGGCCGGATCGAAACCGCGTCGAGCGTGAACGGCGCGATCTCGGCGGCTCCAGACGGGCCATGATTTCCGACGATCGGCGAGAGGCGGTTTAGGGGTGTTCCAAGCGCAGACCCTGCCGGTGATACCAAGCTCGATCCAGCGACCAGATGACCGAGTCGACATCGGGCTGGGAGAGCATCAGTTCGATCGCGCGCAGTTCCTGCCGCCAGAAACGCTCGCCGGCGGCGAGCATGGCGGGATCCTCGGACGATTTGTCCGCTAGATCGGGATCGATGACCTTCAGGAAGGGCTCGACGGGTGCGACCGAGGCATGCGGACTGGTCAGGGTCACGATCCCATTGAGGAAGAGGACGGCGCGGAAATCATACGGATAGCTCGCCAGCACGGGATCCTGTTCCAAGAGTGCGTTGAGCTGCCAGATGCGCGGGGTCATTCCGAGGCGGTTCCAGGCCAGCGAAAACACCAGCAGGGCAAGCAAAAGGGCGGAGACGATGATGGCATTACGCGTCAGGCGATCCATATCGGGATGAAAACCTCTTAAAATGTCGTCAAATTAAGGCGGTGTCGAACGTCCTAACGACCGAACGTCGCGACCCACCGGGCACCGTCGGATGCGACATGATGCTCGGCTCCATGGACCGGGCGCAAGCGACAGCCGCGGGCCGAATGCCATTCGTCGGCGGCTCGCCGAACGCGTAAACTTCTCGCGCATCATGCGAGTCCGATCAGGAGAGCGAACCGATGGGCATGCGTTTGGATCTGTTCTCTCACGTTCCACGCTTGAATTTTCTCAGGCTCAGGCCTTATGGCGAGAACCTGGCGACCCCGGCCGTCACAGTCTGGTTGGGTTTCGCCTGGGTCGTCATTCTGTTGATGGCCAGTATCGAGGGGATCGTCTGGGGGCTGATCGGCGCCTCCATCGTCCCCCAGGGGGCCAGCTGGCTGAGTCCGGTGGCCGGGCTTTTCTTGTTCGCGTTGATGTTCGCGATCATCTGGATCGTCGACGCCTCGCTGATTCTATCCGAGCGGCCAGTCTTGCGCTTGCGGCGCGGGATTCCTGGGACGACTCAAGGCATCGGCCCGCTCACGCGCTGGCTGTTCGGTTTGCTGGTCCGGGTCGCCATCGTCGCGGTCTCGCTGTATGTGACCGCGCCCTTTCTCGCCAAGCTGATCCGGGCCGACGATATCGCCTCCTATCATCAGCGCCAGGTCGAACAGTATTTCGCCCAGCGCGACGCGGCGCTGCGGGAGCAGGTCAATGCGCGTACCGCCCAGATCGATGCCTTGTATCGAGACCGCACCCAGCCGCTGGAGGCGCAGATTGAGCGGCTCAACCAATCGCTGACGCTGGAGCGCGAACAACGCGCCCGGATCGAAGCCGAATATGCGCCCGAAATCGCGGTTCTGCGGCAGGATCTGGCGGCGGCGCAAGCGCGCGTCGGCGACGAGTTGATGGGGCGCGATGGGCGTCCCGAGGGCCGGGGACCGGAGGCGCGCAAATGGGAGGCCAATGCCAGCCGGCTGGCCGAGGCGTTGACCGCCAAGCAAGCGGAAATCGACCGCCGCCTAGCGACGGTCGCGCAACGCATCGACGAGCTTGAACAGGCGCTGCGCACCGAATCGGGGACGCTGCGGCTCCTGCGACAGGAACGGCAGCAACGCCTCGATCAGGCGACGGCAGAGGAGACCGCGCGGCAGGTGGAGGCGCAGCCGCCACGTCTGACGTTCGCCGCGCGCTCCAGGATCCTGCAAGCGCTGCGCGAGAGTCCCGACGAGCGCGGCGTGCCGCATTTCGAGACGGTGGAAGGGTTTTCACAGGCGGCGCTCGGCGTCCTGTTCTTCGCCTTGATCGCGCTCAAGCTCTTCGAGCCGCCCGCCGTGAGCGCCTATTTCAATGAGAGCCTGCAATTGCAGTATCGCAAATATCTCGCTGGCGGCTTGGCCGAGATCCCCGGCTTCGAACTGCCGGAAGATCCCGCGAAACGTCTAAATCCGGTCGAGTTCGCGCGTCTGTGGCAGGCCTTCGAGAGAGATCCTGAAGCCTTCCAGACCCGTCGCCAGGCGTTGCTGGAAATCCGTCAGCCTTTGCTGAAATACCAGGCCAAACTGTCCTTCGAGGAGGAACTGCTCGCCCGTCGCCGGGAGAATCTCGACCAAGAGCAGGACTTTGCGCAACGCCGCCGCAACCTTGAGTTGACGGCTTACGATCAGGAGTTGCGCTTGCGGATTGCGCAAGTACAGGCGCAACTCGATCAAGAGACCAAGGCGCGCATGGACCATCGCCGGAGCGAACTGGCGAACGAGTTGCAGCAGGCACGCGAGGAATGGGAGCGACACAAAACCCAGGAAGAGGAGAGCTTGCGCCAGCACCGGGAGACGTTTGAACAGTCGCAGGCATTGGCGCGGGAGGAGTTGCGTCTGCGCGCGCAGGAGATTGAGCGACTCCGCGAGCAGCACCAGGCGGCGATCCGCCAGACCGACCTCGAACGTCAGCAGGCCGAGCAGCGACTGATCGGCGAGTTGGACATCAAGCGCAGGCGTGAAGCGCTCCAGGTGCGTCAGACCGGCATGCGCGAGGAAATCGACCGACTGCGCGGCCTGGAAGCGCGGCAGGTCGCGGAGCGCGCCGCGCTGCGCGAGACAGGGCGCACCTTGTGCGAAGGGATCGAGACCTGCCGCCAGAAAATCGAGACGGCGGAAAGCGAACTTGCCGCACGGCAGGCGCAGGCAGCCACTCTGACGCGAGCCATCGCCGAAGCAACCGCGCAGTCCGCCGCAACGGACCGGCGGATCAAAAAAGGCTTCTGGTCGCGCGGGAACGCATCCAGCGACACCAAAATCCTGCGCGAGTCCACGCGGGATCTGAAGGCGCTCGAAAAATCCGCACACACGGAGCGCGAACGTCTCGCTCGCTTGCGCGAGGAATTACAGGCATTGGAAATCCGCAAGCTGAACCAGGACAGCGAGCTGGATGAAGCGAATACCCGCCTCTCGGCGCTCCAAGCGCGCATCCACTTTTACGAAGACAGTCTCGGTAACCTGCTTTGCTCGGGCGGCGACGAGGATGAGAGAACGGCTGGAGCCGGCGATCAGGAGCTTCAACGCCGCTCTTAAGCCGCGTTCGACTCCAATGCCGGCGTGGTTGCTTCGCCCAAGCCAAGCGCTCAAAACAACGCATCCCGGTCTCCTGGGCGCGGTTTAAAAGTTACGAACCATTCAAGATCGCGCGACAGGACGCAGGAGGAACGGGTGCGCCAGAACCCTGGCCGGGTTTTTTCTTGACGGGCTTGCGGGCCTCCTCGCTGAACCACCAGGTAAGCTCCTCGCCACAGCCATCTCCGGGCGGCAGTGCAGCCTGTCGATCGCATTGCGGGCTCCCGGGCGGACAGGCCAGACGCACATGGAAATGGGCGTCATGTCCCTTCCAGGGGCGCACCTTGCGCAGCCAGCCGCGCTCGGCAGTCGCGCTCCGGCACAATTCGCGCTTGATCGCCGGATTGACAAAGATACGATCCACCGAGCGGTGACGCGCGGCGGTTTCGATCAGAAAGCGCTGATCCTCGCCCCAGGCATCGCTGACGAACAGACCGTCCGGGCGCACCATGCTCCTAGGGTCGGGCTGCTGGTCCATCCGTCGTCTGCCGTCAGCGGGCGAGTCCGCCAGCGTGAACCAGAGATCCACGTCCAGACCATTCTGATGGCTGCGATGCGAGGACGACATGAGTCCGCCGCGCGGCTGGCTGAGATCGCCGACCATCATCGCAAGACCGCGCCGACGCTGCTGGGCGCGCCCGACCTCCTCAATGAACCGGAGCAGTTCGGGATGACCGTAATAGCGGTTGCGATAGCGCCGGATGCTGACATAACCGGCGCCCGTTTCCGGCAGCACATCCGCGCCGCCGATACAACCGTTGGACACGCCCCCGATGACCTGGACCGGCCCCTGGCTTGGTGATCTCACCTCCGCCCAGGGGGTGGCCAGTCCGTCCGACGCGGGGAGGCACAGACAGAGCAGCGCGCCAAGCAGCAACGGCGCATACATGGTTCTGTCCGAACGATGCGAAATTTTCACGTTGAACATCCGAATCTGCCTCACATCGGAAACCCGCCGGGCGGCATCCCACCCGGCGGCAAGCCGCCGCCCGACCCGAAGCCCGGCGGCATCCGGCCCTGCATCGACCGCATCATCTTGGCCATGCCGCCGCCCTTCATCTTTTTCATCATTTTTTGCATCTGCATGAACTGTTTCAGCAGTTGATTCACGTCCTGCACCTGAGTCCCCGAGCCGGCCGCGATCCGGCGCTTTCTGGAGCCCTTGATGACGGCCGGGAAACGGCGCTCGTTGAGGGTCATGGAGTTGATAATGGCGACCAGCTTGCCCATCTCCCGGTCGTTGGCGCGATTCTTGACATGTTCCGGAATCTGACCCATGCCGGGGAGTTTTTCCATCAGGCTCGCGATCCCGCCCATCTGGTTCATCTGCTCCAACTGCTCCTTGAAGTCGGCCAGATCGAAGTCCTTTCCTTTCTTGAGCTTTTTGACCAGCTTTTCGGCCTTGTCCCGGTCGACCTTGGCCTGGACCTCCTCAACCAGCGAAACCACGTCGCCCATGCCAAGGATGCGCGAGGCGACCCGGTCCGGATGGAAGGGTTCGAGCGCCGCCGTCTTCTCGCCCGTGCCGAGAAACTTGATCGGCTTCCCCGTGATCTGGCGGATCGAGAGTGCCGCGCCGCCGCGCGCATCGCCGTCGGTCTTGGTCAGGATCACGCCGGTCAGCGGCAGCGCCTCGTCGAACGCCTTGGCGGTGTTGGCCGCGTCCTGGCCGGTCATGGCGTCGACAACAAAGAGCGTTTCGATGGGATTCAAGGCAGCATGGATGGCCTTGATCTCGTCCATCATCGCCACGTCCACATGCAGACGGCCGGCGGTATCGACAATCAGCACGTCCTTATAATGCTTGCGGGCGCTGTCCAGGGCGCGCTTGGCGATCTCGACCGGACCCTGATCGCCGCTGCTCGGAAAAAATTCCGCCCCCACCTCGGCGGCAACCGTCTTCAACTGTTCGATGGCGGCCGGACGGTACACGTCGCAACTGACCACCATGACCGATTTCTTTTGTTTTTCCTGGAGCCAGCGCGCGAGCTTGGCCACGCTGGTGGTCTTGCCCGAACCCTGCAGGCCCGCCATCAGCACCACCGCCGGCGGTTGCGTCGTCAGGTCAAGCTGTTCGTTGGCCTGACCCATGATGCTGACCAGTTCGTCGTTGACGATCTTGATCAGCACCTGACCTGGGGTCAGACTCCGGGTCACCGCCTCGCCGAGCGCCTTCTCGCGGATCTCCTCGACGAACCGGCGCACCACCGGCAGCGCCACATCCGCCTCCAGCAGGGCCATGCGCACCTCGCGCAGGGTCTCCTTGATGTTGTCCTCGGTCAGACGGCCCTGACCCCGCAGATTGGTCAGGACGCCTTCAAAACGATCCTGGAGATTCTCGAACATGATCCGACCTCGAAAAGAGAGCTGTCAGCGATAAAATAGACTGTCAGCGATGTAGCGTATAACTTGCGAGTATAATATGACGCACGCAATGCCCCGCGTCGTTTTCAGTCCCACTTTACTTGCACAATGCTGTCGAGCTTATGACTCATACCCTCCTTGCCACCGTCGCCACCCTCTGCTACCTGGCCGCCGCCGCCTTGATCGGTCTGCGCCTGTTTCGCAAGGAGGGATGGATCCCCGAGCGCAATCTCGCCATCTTCGTCGGCTTCGCTGGCCTGGCCCTGCATAGCTGGCTCTTGTGGGATAGCATTTTCAGTAGTGCCGGCCTCAATCTGGGCTTCTATCATGCCTTGGCCCTGACCTCCTGGACGATCATTGCGCTGCTGCTCGTCTCCAGTCTGACCAAACCGGTCGACAATCTCGGTCTGATCCTGCTGCCGGCCGCCGCGCTGAGCCTGATTCTGGAGGCCAACTTTGCCGAGGTCGGTTTTCTGCGACCCACGGCGAGCTGGGCGCTGAAAATCCATGTCCTGCTGTCGATGCTCGCTTACAGCCTGCTGACGCTAGCCTCGGGCCAGGCAATCCTGCTCGCGGTGCAGGATCGCCATCTGCGACGCCGTCGGGCTGGCGGCTTCATCCGCACCCTGCCGCCGCTTCAGACCATGGAAAGCCTGCTTTTCGAGATGATCACCGCCGGTTTCGTGCTGCTCACGCTGGCACTGTTGAGCGGCTTCGCCTTTCTGGAAAACATGTTCGCCCAGCATCTGGTGCACAAAACCGTCCTCTCGGTGCTTGCCTGGCTGGTATTCGGCGGTCTGCTGGTCGGCCGCTTCCGCAAGGGCTGGCGCGGACGCACGGCGATTATCTGGACACTCGGCGGCTTCGTCATCCTGATCCTCGCCTATTTCGGCACCAAGGCGGTTCTGGAATTTATTCTGAAAACGTAATTCCATTTGAACTGGGCCTTGTATCCAAGCGCCGAAAAGATGCAGAATTGACCAGTCGCGCAGGAGACCGGTTTCGCGGGTCGCCTGTCGGTTCATGAACTGGATGTTCAATCCTGGGGCCGTAGCTCAGCTGGGAGAGCGCCGCGTTCGCAATGCGGAGGTCAGGGGTTCGATCCCCCTCGGCTCCACCATTTCAGCATCCGCGACCATCCGCGGACGTTCGAGAACCCGCCTAAGTGCGGGTTTTTTATTGCCTTGTTGGTCCATATAGGGGTAACATCGTCCGTGAGCATCCACTAACGGGCGGGGGTAACTTTCTGGGGTAACCCAGTAACCCCCATCAGGAGTTACCCCCAATGCCGCTGACAGACACCGCCGTTCGCAACGCCAAGCACGCCGACAAGCCGTTCAAGCTGACCGACGAGCGCGGGCTATTCCTGATCGTGACGCCGAGCGGGGGTAAGTGGTGGAGACTCAAGTATCGGTTTGGGGGTAAGGAGAAACTGCTATCCCTTGGCGTGTACCCCGACGTTGGGCTGAAGGACGCCCGCACTCGCCGCGACGAGGCCCGCAAGCTGCTGGCCGATGGGGTTGATCCAGGTGAGCACCGCAAAGCCAAGAAATCGGCGCGAGAGGACCGAGCGGGAAACAGCTTCGAGGTCATTGGTCGAGAGTGGTTCGCCAAGCACGCCCCGAATTGGGTTCCCTCGCACGGAGACAGGATTATCCGCCGCCTGGAGCGTGACGTTTTCCCTTGGATTGGCGGTCGCCCCATTGCTGACATCCTCGCACCGGAATTGCTGGCCGTGGTTCAGCGGATCGAAAAGCGTGGTGCCCTGGAAACCGCGCACCGTGCCTTGCAGAACTGCGGACAGGTTTTCCGGTATGCCGTCGCCACCGGGCGAGCCGACCGCGACCCCTCCGGCGACCTTCGCGGTGCATTGCCGCCCGTGAAAGGGGGGCACTTCTCAGCCGCGACCGACCCCGCGCGGGTTGCCGAGATCCTGAGGATGATCGACGGCTATCAGGGAACGCCGACCGTCTGCGCGGCGATGAAGCTGGCCCCGCTCGTATTTGTCCGCCCTGGCGAGTTGCGAAAAGCACAATGGGCGGATGTTGATCTGGACGCTGCCGAATGGCGCTACCGCGTCAGCAAGACCGACACCCTGCATATCGTTCCGCTCTCCACGCAGGCCATGGGCATCCTGAAGGATCTGGAACCGCTCACCGGGCGCTCCACGTTCGTCTTTCCGAGCGCGCGAGCCAATGACCGACCCATGAGCGATAACGCCGTCCTCGCCGCCATGCGTCGATTGGGCATCCCGAAGGACGAGATGAGCGGGCACGGTTTCCGCGCGACGGCTCGAACCATCCTGGACGAGGTTCTAGGCTTTCGTCCGGACTTCATCGAGCATCAATTGGCCCATGCCGTGCGCGATCCAAACGGGCGCGCTTACAACCGCACCGCGCATCTGGACGCCCGCCGCCACATGATGCAGTCGTGGGCGGATTATTTGGATGGACTCATGCGCGGCGCGGACGTGATCCCGCTTCGGCTGGCAGGCTGACACCGCATCTTGTGGCAAGCGAGCGATCTAACCGCAAAAGGTTGTTGACAGACGCGGTATTCCGTCCTAGCCTTGCATCTGTCGTGTAACCACACGGCATCACAATTTAACCGGCGCATGAGTGCCCTCAATACCGCATCAGGCGGGGAGGCACTCTATGTCCGCTCCAAGTTCCAAGCAATTCCTTCGATTCCCCGAAGTCTCTCGCCGAGTCGCGCTGAAAAAGAGCGCGATCTACAAGCGCGTCCAAGAAGGCACTTTCCCCGCTCCCGTTAAGCTCTCCGAGCGTTGCTCCGTTTGGCCCGAGGATGCTATCGACGGCTGGATGCAGCGCCAGATGGACGCCGCCAGCGGTCAAGCTGGGAGCGCTGCGCGATGAGCATCTCCAAAAACCACTCGCCACCATGGCGCGCCAAGTCATCCGCCAGACACAGAAAAGCCGCACCGGGGGCGATCCGGCACGGCTTGGCAAAGCATCATCAAGGCGCGTATTCTGTTGCCGTTCGTGAACCCCGCCAAGGGTTCACGACAAAGCCCGACTGACGAAACCAGTTGAGCACCGGCAGGAAGATTTTAACGCACCCGCGCCCAAAAAGCGCCCCTCGTGCGTCTCTCCGCGTCCTGCCTCTGCCCCGCTATCCGTTCAGTCGATCAACCAATCTTTGTTTGGAGATCGACCGCATGAAAACCACCAACACCCGTTTTTCCGAAATTCCCGTCCTTGGCGAAGACGCTAATTTTTTCAGCGTCAATGCCGGTATCCCGGTTGGCTTCGCGCTGAACGAAGCCGCGTCCATGGCCTCATCGGCGATTGAGACGCTGGTAAATGCCGCGTCCAATCTGGAGCCGACCAGCGATGCCAGCGCGATTCACTGCGCTATCTACACGCTGAAATCGGCGTGCGGACTTATCGAGTCCGTTGTTCGCGCGGTCGAGGTCGCCGATCCTGCCCCCAACCCCGACGCGGAGCCGATGAGCGAGGTGGCAGAATGAAGAACGCAACCCTAATCGCGATCTTCGATTGGCTGTCGGTCTTCGCGATCACGACCAACCTCGTCTTGATTGTGTCCGTGTTTTTGCTGGGAGGGATCGCGTAATGACCTCAAGCCCCAAGGACGGGGCGGTTCACGCCGCCCCTATCGTTGCCATCCCAGCCGAACTATTCAAGGGCAAGAATCGCGCCCTGGCCGCCGAGCTAATCACCATCGTCGGTGACCTACGGGAATACTGGCCGCTAACCGTTCGCCAGACATATTACCAAGCCGTTTCGCGGTTGCTGGTTCAGAATCACCAGAATGAATATCGCAAGGTTTCGCGGTTATTGACCACCCTGCGCCGTCACGATCTGCTGCCCTGGCACGCCATCGAGGACCGCACCCGAACCACCTTCGGCAAACGGGGAAGGCCAAACGTGGGCGAGTACATCCAGGGACAGATTGAATCCTTCCTTGACCCCTACGGGTATGGCAGGTGCTACATCCAGGACCAGCCGGTTTATGTCGAGGTCGCGACGGAGAAGGACGCGCTTTCGTCGATCATGTCGGAGGCAGTTTGGTACTTCTGCACCCGACTGAACATCGTTCGCGGGCAGGTGTCGGCGACGATGGTCAACGCGATGGCCGAACGCTTCGACAGGGCCGTGATGCTCGGGAAACGTCCTATCCTGATCTATCTTGGCGATCTTGATCCGTCCGGGATCGCCATCCCCAAAGCCTTGCAGCGCAACATGGCCGACTGGCATTCGGTCGAGGTTGAGCTAATCCGCGTGGCGCTGAATCCCGACCAGATTAGCAAATACCGACTACCCCTCTCCCCGGACGCCGCGAAGGAATCCGATCCGAACTATCAGGCATGGCTTGCAGAGTATGGCGACCAAAGGCCAGTAGAGCTTGATGCCCTGCACCCGCGCGACCTGACCCAGATTACCAAGGACGCCCTATCGGCAGTCTATGACATGACCAGCGTGGACGCCCACAAGGCCAAGGAAGCGGAAGAACGCGACCTGTTACGCCAGATGAAACACCGCGTCGAAGACTTCATCGCGGGCGAATGGCCGGAGGTATTCCATGCTGCATAATTCTACTTTGTTAACTTTGACTGTCGCATAAATTAATGAATTTTAAGTTATTTTTTATTAGGCGCAATAAATCTTCATTTACTATGCCCCTATTGAAGATAGATGTTGGCGGTTTATGGGTGATTATAGGCGCTCAACGCGCCACTAGAACCCTATTGTTTATGTGTATTTTTGTTTATTATCATAAAATTTAAACACTTAAAGATTTTTTGAAGGTAACAAAGTAGAAATAACGATCTTTGTACAAGTACCAACATGGCCACACTCACCGCACATCAAGCGTTCCAGGCCCCCGGCCCACAAGCCGCACCCGACGCCCGCACGATGATGATAGCCCTCACGGATCGGCACGCCGAATGGCGGATGACACAAACCGCGCTCGGTGCTGCGATTGAGTATGACGTGGGCAACCTGAACCGCGTCCTCAAAGGCAAGCAGGAGATGAAGGA
>NZ_NHSQ01000055.1 GCF_016653465.1 Thiocystis minor
GCGTTTGCCCGTTGGCGCCGGCGTCCAGCGCTGGGTGATCGCTTCCTGATCGAACCAGAAGGTGATGTCCCCGCGGGCCACCAGTGCCCGGTCATACTCCGACCAGTTGGTGACGCGGTATTTCGCTGTCTTGGGAGAGACGTCTACGCCACTGTCGGGAACGGTCGATGACATGTCTGGGGATGCTCTTCGCTGAAACCACCGCTAGATTAGACGCTTTCGGCAGGTTTATGCACCAACGCCTCTCTAAATGGTCAATTTTCGGTCGGCATAAACACGGCGGCGGCGTGGACGCTCTTTGAGCACGTCGCGGCAGGCATCCCAGCGATCGTCTCGCCGGCGTTGCACATCGAGGATCCAGCGATCGACCGCTTGACGAACGATCACCAGCCGCCGCCACGGGGTCAACCGACGGGGCCGGTCCAGCGGGTCGAAACCGCCCGTGGTGTGACGCTGGGCGCGTCGCTCAATCACCAGTGCATAGAGCCATTTCCCCCGGATCCAGACCTCGCCCAAGCGGCTGTTTTGCGGGGTGCGCAAGGCATCGAGGTCAAGCAGGGTCTTGAGGCGCTTGAACGCCAGCTCGACTTGCCAGCGGCAGCGGTAGAGCGCCAAGACCGTGGGCCATCCAACGTCTGGGGGGCACGGTGGTGAACACCATCACCCAGCCGGCCAGAAACAGCGTGGCCTCGCGCGGGGTTCGTCCCTTGCGCTGGGCGGCTTGTCGGCAACGCCGGCGGGCCGCCTCCGCCGCCTCGGGCGGGAGACGCACGGCGTGCAGCCAACCCGGTCCGCTCGCCTCCGGCGCGCGCAGCCACACTGGGAGACTCACCATGTCGCCGGATTGGGCGCGCAAATGCGCCGCGACATCGAACCGCGTGGCGGTGGGATCGAACGCGTCCGCGTCGAGTGAACGTGCAAATAGGGGCATCGCCGTTGGGTTCAAGCGCACGCTCACCCCGACGTCACGGGCGGACAGGTCGAGAATCACGCGTGGTTGATTGTCGCCCCGGTCCACCAGCACGATGTCGCCGGCCTGCCAGGGAGACCGCTTCAGGCTTTCCCCGCCATCGACCCGGGTGACGTCCACCGCATGCACGGTCATCTGGGTTAAATCCAGTGCCAAATGGACCCGGTCATCCGTTCCTTCGGCACCCGGTCCTTGCCGCGACGAGCCATCGACGATCAGCAACCGTCACGCGGTCAATGGGGTCTCCGTCACGGGTAACATCGTGTGCAGCAACGCCTTCAGCCAGGGTCCGCACGCGCGCAAACGCTGGCGGATCGCGGTCTCGGTGATGCGTTCCTCCAGCAGCGTGAAGCTCCCGGCGGTCGTTCGCAGGGCTTGGTCGAGCCCGCAAGACAGCATCACCACTTGTCGCAATTGCGCCGGCGTCTTGAGTTTGCGCGGGCGCGCGAACGCCTTGAACGCATGCGCCATCGTCGCGTACTCGGGTGGCAGTTCCTTCAGAAAATCTTCAAACGCAAGATCGACGGGCTGGGGTGCGTGGGACATGGCGGCAAAATCGCAACAAGCCGCGGCTTTCCACGGATTTGCAAGGGCTGCCGGCTATGTTGGCGCCTATGGGGTGAATACCCCGGCGCGCTGTAGCCGTTCTTGCTTTCGTTGTCGTTGTCGTTATTCGATTCGACAACGACAATGAGGTAGGAGCCCGCGCCCGCTTTGCCAAGCAACCGGCGCGTCGCTATAGTCCCCGCATTCAAGCGCGAGGATGGAAGACGGGATGCCCGACGATAGAACGCCAGACGCCGAAGCGTCGCTGTGGGACCGCTTCGAGGCGCTGTTCCTCGACCGTTTGCAGGGTTGTCTGGAACGCGACAATTTCACCGAATACAGCAGCCATCGACAGGCCGCCGAGACGCGGATTCTGGCCCGCTCCCGCATCTACCATGGCGAGAAGCTCGATCGGGTGATGATTCATCAGTACACCCTCAAGCCGGGCCGGGGCGGTCTGGTGATTTTCGCCTACCCACGCCTGGAGTACGCGATTCCCTCCTTTCTGCTACACATTGGCGGCATGCCGCCGGCGCGGACGCTGCTCATCCTGGATCTCGCGCCCTGCTCCGCGACGCTGGACATGGCCCCTTTCGGCGCGGTGGCGCAGACGCAGCGGACGGCGCTGGAACTCCCCGACGCCGAGGTCGAGTGGCTGCGTCCGGTCACCTCGCCCCACCTTTTGTACTGCCCGCTCAAGCCGCTGGAACCCGAGCGTTTTCTCCCAGCCTTCGCGGCCGTTGTCGAGACCTGGCGCGCGGCCTATCTCGAACCCGCCGCGCGCGACGAGGACGCGGTATCCATGAAGGCGCGTGGCGACGCGGTGCTGGCGTTGAAAAAGGTGCTCTTCCGCAACGATCCGGCCTTCCCGGTCTTTACCCGCGCCTTCGGGCAGGGGATGTCCAACGTGTTCGCCGAGGCCGCGTTCGGGGGCGATCCGGGGCTGTCGATCGCCGACGCCATCGAGCCGCTGCCCACGCCGGGGAGCTGGGTCAACAAGAAGCTTGGGGTGAGCTGGCACGCAAACGCCCAGGAACGGGTGCACGAGGCGCCGGCCTTCCTGCGGCCGATCATCCGACGCATCATCGAGAAGGAAGCGGTCAAGGAAGGAATTCTCACCGTCACGCTGGAACTCGTCCTGCGCTGCGAAAAGAAATATCGCGGGAACATGGAATTGTAGACGATGTGTCATCCGACTGAAGCGACACCGGAATCGAGCGTCATTTCAACTGTTCCAGACACTGATCGAGCGAGAGCCGCCAATCCGGCATGATCAGTCCGAAGGTCTTCCGGAAACGGCTGTTATCCAGGACCGAATACATGGGTCGCTTGGCCGGGGCCGGATATTCCGAGGTCGGAATGGGGATCAGGTTGGAATCCAGCCCGCTCGATTCCAGGATGGCGCTGGCGAAACCGTACCAGCTTACCTGTCCGGAGCCGGTGAGATTGTAGAGCCCGCCCACCTGCTCCAGATCCAGTTCGCCACGCAGCACCCGATAGAGCACCAGCGCGGTCATTTCGGCCAGCATCCGGCTCCAAGTAGGCGAGCCGATCTGATCGTCGACCACGCGCAGTTCGTCGCGCTCGCGAAACAGGCGCAGCATGGTCAGCAGGAAATTTGCCCCGCGCGCGCCATAGACCCAACTGGTGCGGAAGATCAGCGACTTCGCGCCCGATTCCAACAGGGCGCGCTCGCCGCCGAGTTTGGTCTCGCCATAAACATTCAGCGGATCGGGAACGTCATCCTCGGTGTAGGGACGGTCCAGGGTGCCCGAAAAGACGAAATCGGTCGAATAGTGAATGATCGGGACACCCCGCGCGGCCAGCAGGGCGCCCAGCTCGCCGACCGCGTCGGCATTGATGCGCTGGGCCGTTTCCCGATCGATCTCGGCCTTGTCGACGGCGGTATAGGCAGCGGCGTTGACGACGGCATCGGGCTTGGTATCATGGACCAGATGCGCCAGCGAGGCCGCGTCCATGAGGTCGATGAATGGGCCATGATCGCCCTCGATGGAGGCCGCGATCACCTCGCCGAGCCCGGCAAGCGTCCGGCAGAGTTCCCAGCCGACCTGGCCGTTGGCACCGATCAGCAGAATACGCGGCCGATGTCCGGCCATGGCATGTTGGGTCATGTGTAATCCTCGTAGCCGGGCAGGCGTTCCACCGGGATGTCCTTCAGGAGCGCCGCATCGATGTCTTTGCGCGAGAGTTCCGGGGTTCCGTCCAACGGCCAGTCGATGCCGATGTCCGGGTCATCCCAGCGCACGCTGAATTCGGTTTCCGGGCTGTAATAATCGGTGTTCTTGTAGACGAAGAGCGCGCTGTCGCCGGTCACCAGGAAACCATGGGCGAATCCGGGCGGCACCCAGAACTGGCGTTTGTTCTCGCCCGACAGGGTGACGCCGACCCATTGTCCGAAGGTGGGGGAGCCGCGACGAATATCCACCGCCACGTCGAAGACCTCGCCGGCAAAAACCTGCACCAGCTTGCCCTGCGCCCGCGGATGCTGGACATGCAGACCGCGCAGCACGCCCTTGCGCGAGAAGGATTGATTGTCCTGGACCATCGGGGACGGAATGCCGTACTCGGCATAGCGGTCGGTCCGATAGGTCTCCAGGAAATAGCCCCGCTCGTCACCCCAGACCTTGGGCTCGATGATGAGCGCCCCCGGCAGTGCGGTCTCGATAACCTTCATATCCGACCCCGTTGCAGCAGACCCAGCAGATATTCGCCGTAACCGCTCTTTCTCAACTCCTCGCCCATGGCGCGCAACTGGCCGTCGTCGATCCAGCCGTTAAAATAGGCGATCTCTTCCGGACAGCAGATCTTGAGACCCTGACGTTTCTCGATAGTCTCGATGAACTGACCGGCCTGCATCAGCGATTCGTGGGTGCCGGTATCGAGCCAGGCGGTGCCGCGCCCGATGCGGGTCAGGGAGAGTTCACCGTGGCGGAGATAGCAGTTGTTGAGGTCGGTGATTTCCAGCTCGCCGCGCGGCGAGGACACGAGCGTCGCGGCCAGCTCGCACGCCTTGCCGTCGTAGAAATAGAGACCGGTCACCGCCCAGTTGGATTTGGGGTCGCGCGGCTTCTCTTCCAGATGCACCACTTTACCGTCGGCATCGAATTCGGCCACGCCGTAACGCTGCGGGTCGGAGACGTAGTAACCGAAGACCGTCGCGCCCCGTTCGCGCGCGCTCGCGGCCTTGAGTTGCTCGACCAAACCGTGACCGTAAAAGATGTTGTCCCCCAGGATCAGACAGGATGGCGAGTCGCCGACAAAGTCCTTGCCGATGAGGAATGCCTGCGCCAGACCGCCCGGATCGGGTTGCTCGGCGTAACTTAGTGCCAGCCCCCACTGAGAGCCATCGCCAAGCAGGGATCTGAACATCGGCAGATCCTGCGGAGTGGAGATGATCAGAATCTCGCGAATCCCCGCCAACATCAGCGTGGAGAGCGGATAGTAGATCATCGGCTTGTCGTAGATCGGCAGCAGTTGCTTGCTGATGGTGCGCGTCAGCGGATAGAGTCGGGTTCCCGAGCCGCCGGCCAGGATGATGCCTTTGCGATCAATGCGATTCATATTGTTCATTGTGAAATTTCAAGGTGTCAGATATCAGGTGTCCGACTTCGACTTTGACATAGCGCCAGTTTGAACCACAATTTTTACTGCCAACTGCCAACTGCCAACTGCCAACTGCCAACTGTGCCATCATGCCCCCGCCCCGAGTCGCTCGCCGCGATAACTGCCATCCGTCACTCGACCGCACCAATCCGGATGGTCCAGATACCAGCCGACGGTGCGTCGCATCCCGGACTCGAAGGTCTCGGCGGGCTGCCAGCCAAGTTCGCGCTTGAGCTTGCTGGCGTCGATCGCATAGCGGCGATCATGTCCGGGGCGGTCGGCGACGAAGCGCTTAAGCTGTGTATGGGGACGATGAGACGAATCGGGCAGCAGTTCGTCGAGCAGCGCGCAGAGAGTATCGACCACGTCGAGATTGGTCCGCTCGCTGTTGCCGCCAACGTTATAGACTTCTCCCGGTACACCCGCCTCCAGCACCCGCCAGATGGCCCGGCAGTGATCTAGGACGAACAGCCAGTCGCGGATATTACCGCCGTCCCCGTAGATCGGCAGCGGCTCGCCGCGTTGCGCCTTGAGGATCATCAGCGGGATCAGTTTCTCGGGGAACTGATAGGGACCATAGTTGTTGGAGCAATTGGTCGTGAGCACCGGCAGACCGTAGGTATGGAACCAGGCGCGCACTAGATGATCCGAGGCTGCCTTGCTTGCCGAATAGGGCGAGTTCGGCGCATAGGGCGTGGTCTCGGTGAAAAGCCCGGTCGCGCCCAGCGAGCCGTAAACCTCATCGGTGGAGACATGCAAAAAGCGAAATTCATCCCGAGCGGGGCCGCTGAGATTGGACCAATGGGCGCGAGCGCGGTCGAGCAGATGGAAGGTGCCGAGTACATTGGTGTTGACGAATTCCGCCGGGCCGTCGATCGAGCGATCAACATGACTCTCGGCGGCAAAATTCACCACCGCGTCAACCTCGTACTCTTGAAGCAGCCGGCCGACCAACGCCGCATCGCCGATATCGCCCTGCACGAAGACATGGCGCGGATTGCCTTGCAGGGCCGCCAGGGTGTCCAGGTTGCCGGCATAGGTCAGAAGATCCAGATTGACCACGCGGGCGTCGGTCTCGTCCAGGATGAAATGGACGAAGTTGCCGCCGATGAAACCCGCGCCGCCGGTGACCAGTAGGGTACGCATATCTTCTCCCGATGACCTTCTAAACCGCGCCAGGCGTGACCATCGTCATTCGAAATCGGCCTGGCCAGAACCGATCGATGTCGCCGCTGGCGGCGGTTATCCGGTATGTAAATGTTCGAGCGTTTTCCAACGCTCGATTGTACCTTCGCCAACCCCGTCCAGCCAGATGCGATCCCTGACGACAATCGTTCGCCAGACGGCGCCAAAGCTGACCAATTGATTCAATCCGTGATTCGATGCAAAAATACTTTTGTCGAAAACAGCATACTCGTGACCGGCGAGTGCCAGGCTCGGTATCGAACCCGCGTCGACGCCCGAGGGAATCCCAATGGAAATCGGACCGCGCGAACTCGTCACCCCCTTCAGGCCATCCCATTACACACAACTCCCCGTGTGCGGGTAAAATAGGTTTGAGCATTCACGTTCATTGGGGATCGCATGGGCTGGGCAGAAGACGAATTTCGCGGGATCGCTCTGGGCGACGCGCGCCGCGAT
>NZ_NHSQ01000056.1 GCF_016653465.1 Thiocystis minor
ACTCGGTGTGATCGCACGCGGTGCACTGCGCCCGCATCAGGGGGCTGGCCGAGGTCCGGCAGGTCTTCAGGGCGTGCAGGGCGTTGAGCTGACTGGGCAGGATCGCCTCCCCGGCCTGCGCTAGGTAGTCCGCCTCGAAGGTGGCGATGATCGCGGAGAGCAGGATCATTTCACGCCCCTCCAGTCTATGGAGAAGCCGCTCATCAAGGCGTTGATCGCCTGCTCGGCGTTGCCGGTGGTCCGAGCGGTCAGGTGGGTGTAGCGGGCGGTGGTGAGGATGGAGTGATGGCCAAGGATCTTCTGGACTTCCAGCAGATCGACACCGGCCTCGATCAGGTGTGTGGCATAGCTGTGTCTAAGGCTATGAGGCGTAATCTTTTTTTAAGCCCGCATCCCTCGACGACCTGGCGCAGGGTGACCTGCACACCGCCGCGATCGAGCGGCGAGGATGCCGTGGCCGCGGCCTTGAGTCCGCCCGCGCGATTGGGAAACAGCAGTACCGGGTTGCGATGGATCCGCCAGAAGCGACGCAGCAGCTCCAGCGTTCTGTCGGGCAGCGGCACCAACCGGTCCTTGTTGCCCTTGCCCGCGCGGATGTGCACGCGCCGGCGCGCCGCATCGATATCGGCCACCGTCAGAGCCAACCCCTCGCCGAGGCGCAGCCCCAGGCTGTAGAGGGTGAAGAAGAAGACCCGGTAGCTGAGCGTGCGCGTCTCCTGAATCAGACGCTGGGCCTCCGCGACGGTGACGATATCCGGCAGGCGCTGCCCTTTGGGCGGTTTGACGAGGTCGACGTTGACCCAAGGCTTGCGCAGCACATGGGCGTAGAAAAACCTCAGCCCGTACAAGTCGAGCTTGACGGCACTCCAGGAGTGGGTTTCGAGCCGGTCGGTAAAGTAGTCGAGCAGCTGCGGCTCGGACAGATCATCGATGCAGCCGTCAAAATAGGCGCCAATGGTGCGCACGGCGCGCGCGTAGGCGTCGACGGTCTTCGGCTGCAAGCCCTTGAGCCGAAGGTGCTTGAGATGCGCTTCGTAGTGGCGCTCGAAGCGCTCCTGACAGGATGCGGGCATGGTGATGTAACCTCTTAAGGTGGAACAGGCGGCCCCTCGTAGACGAGGGCGTGAGGTTACATTCTAAAGGCGACGACGCCGCAGGGGCTTTCTCCGCGTAGCGGCTCCGTCCAACAAGCTGTTCAGCAAGCTCCTGGAGGCTGGACAGAAGCGCCCCGACGACCTGCCTGCCATGCTTCAAGACCTCTTCGGCGCGATGGCGACGGGCGGGCGGATCGGCTTCGAGGCGATTGACTGGTTTAACGGCGGACTCTTCGCCTCGCCCGCCGCGCTCCCGCTGGCGCCGGAGGACATCCAACGCCTGCGCGCCCTGGCGGATCTCGACTGGTCGGCCATCGACCCCACGATCTTCGGCACCTTGTTCGAGCGTGGTCTCGATCCCGAAAAGCGCTCCCAACTCGGCGCCCATTACACCGATCCAGGCTCGATCATGCGCCTCGTCGATCCCGTGGTGCTCGATCCGTTGCGGGACGCCTGGGCGACCCAACACGCCGCGATCACCGCCCTCATGGCGAAGGCCGGCGCCGCCAAATCCCCCTCGGCGCGCACCAAAGCGGTCAACGAGGCCCACGGTGTCCTGCAAGGCTTCCTCGACCGGCTCGCCCGCTTCCGGGTGCTCGACCCCGCCTGCGGCTCGGGTAACTTCCTGCTGCTCGCCCTGCTGGGTCTCAAGGATCTGGAGCACCGCGTCATCCTGGAAGCCGAGACGCTCGGTCTGCCACGCAGCTTCCCGCGCGTCGGCCCGGAGAACGTGCTGGGGCTCGAACTCAACCCCTACGCCGCCGAACTCGCCCGCGTCACGGTCTGGATCGGCGAGATTCAGTGGATGCTGAACCACGGCTT
Source organism: Thiocystis minor (assembly GCF_016653465.1). GTDB lineage: Bacteria > Pseudomonadota > Gammaproteobacteria > Chromatiales > Chromatiaceae > Chromatium > Chromatium minus. The sequence continues at coordinate 1,917 of NZ_NHSQ01000056.1, forward strand.
TTCGCTGTCGAAGAACCCCATCCTCAAACCGCTCGACACCATCCGCCAGCAGGATGCCATCGTGAACGCGGACGGGACCGAACCCGCGTGGCCCGAGGCCGATGTGATCGTGGGCAATCCGCCGTTTCTGGGCGACAAGAAGATGCTCGGGGCGATGGGCGAGGAATACGTCAAGCGGGTGCGCAAACTCTATCAGGGGCGCATACCGGGCGGCGCGGATCTCGTTACCTATTGGTTCGAGAAGGCGCGGGCGCAGATTGAGGCGGGAAGGGTGCGCTATGCCGGACTGGTTTCCACACAATCCATTCGGAAGGGCAGCAACCGCGCCGTGCTCGATAGCATTGCCATGTACGGCGCAATCTTCGAGGCATGGTCAGACGAGCCTTGGGTCAACGACGGGGCGGATGTTCGTGTGTCGTTGGTCGCTTTCACAACCAAGGACCATTCGCGTCCGGTCAACCTAAACGGTGAGCCTGTCGCAGGCGTCGACCCCGACCTGACTTCTGCTCAGGTGGGTCTGCGTCTGACCGATGCACGTACTCTCTCACAGAACGAGCTGGTTGCGTTTCAGGGACCGGTCAAAGTCGGCTCGTTTGACGTACCTGGAAATGTCGCGCGCGCCTGGCTTGAAGAACCAAATCCTCACGGACGACCGAACCGTGAAGTGCTTCGTCCGTGGGCGAACGGGCAGGATCTAACGAGACGCCCATCCGACACCTGGATCGTCGACTTTGGGGGCGGGATGTCGGAAGCGGATGCGTCGCTCTACGAAGCTCCGTTTCGGCGTGTCGTGGAACTTGTGAGACCGATGCGCGAGGCGGGACGACGCGAGCTACGAAAGCGGTATTGGTGGCGGCACGGGGAAACGGTTCCGGCCTTACGGCGGGAGATGGCTCGGCTGAATCGCTACGCGGCAACACCTCGCGTTGCCAAGCACCGCTTCTTTGTCTGGCTGTCTGCCGCAGTCCTTCCCGACTCGCGTCTCTACGCTATCTGTCGGGAGGACGATGCAAACTTTGGCATCCTCTCGTCACGGTTACATTCGGCTTGGGCACTGGCGAATGCTTCGCGGCATGGTGTCGGTAACGATCCGACCTACAATGCCAAATCCTGCTTCGAGACCTTCCCGTTTCCCGAGGGGCTGACCCCCGCCGACACCACCGGCGCAACCGAAACGCTGGACAGCGGCGCGGTGATTCCCGTCGTCGCCCCGGCGCATCGGCCCCAGGCTCAAGTCATCGCCGAAGCCGCCCACCGGCTCAATACCCTGCGCGAAAACTGGCTGAACCCGCCCGAGTGGATCGAGCGCGTCCCCGAGGTCGTCCCCGGCTACCCAGAGCGCATCGTCCCCAAGCCCGAGCATGCCGCTGAGTTGAAGAAGCGCACCCTGACCAACCTCTATAACGCCCGTCCCGCCTGGCTGGAGCACGCGCATCAAGCCCTCGATGCGACGGTTGCCAGCG
>NZ_NHSQ01000057.1 GCF_016653465.1 Thiocystis minor
GGCGATCACGCAGGTCGCCTCCAGCGTCCCGCGGCGTCCGTCCGGGAGGGTCACCCGTTGCGCGTAAAGCCGTTGATGGACCTCGCGCGCCGCCCGTCCGCGCCCCGCCGGCAGGACGAAGCGGATCTCGCCCAACGGTTCGCTCGCCAGCACCCGGTCCCACAAGCGATCGCCGTCGGGCAGGGCGCGGTTGTGCTTGGCACGCAGCAGCCAGTCGGCGGGGTTGCCCAAATCGCGCGCGCCTCGCATGAGGTCAAGCAGATCGGCTTCGCGATCGGCCAGGTCGACCAGCCGGGTCTGCGGCAGCTCGGCGGCCAGGTCCGCGACCCGCGCGTACCCTTCGCCCCAACGCACACTCTCCTTGATCCCCGGACGGGTGCCGTCGGGGTCTTTCGGCTCCCGCGCCCACATCCAGGCATCCACCACGCCCAGCGGTTCGCGCGCGGGGGTGATGGCGTACGTGGGGTGCAAGTACATCCCGCGCTGGGCTTCAAAGCTCAGTGGACCCAGGCCGTCAATCGCCTGTCCGTTGAAGTTCAACTCGGTGGTGTCCTGCACGCACAGCACCACCGGCTGGCTCGCCATGCGTTCGCGCGTGCATTGGCGATGCGGTTCCAGGATATCCATCCACTCGAACGTCTCCTGGGACAGAAAGCGAGACGCCGCCTGGGTCTCCGCCCAACCATGACACGCGCCCGGAATGCTCGCCGTGGGTCGCTCGGCCAGACGCTCCACCAATTGAACCACCCGCCGATCGCGGCGCGCGTCGCCCAGAGCGATCCCGCGAAATTCGTCTTCTGCCCAGCCCATGCAGACCCCATCGAACAACTGTGCCAAAACCGGATTTTACCCGCACACGGGGAGTTGTGTGTAATGGGATGCATTTAACTGCTTTTCTGGCGCTAAAGAGCTGGCTCTTTTTATTAATAGCTGAGAGGCGAAAGTCAAAACGGCCTTCATTGTATAGCGGCTTCGCAAATTTTTGAAATGGCCCATCAGACAGGCTCGTCTAGTAGAAGTTGCTCAATTTCTTTCATAACCTCCATCACCCGCCGCTCCTTCTCCAACATCTCCGCAATCAACGCCTCCGGCGACCGATGCTCCAACGCCTCCAGGCTATGCGGATTCTTGATGTCGAGATTGAACAGGGGCCAGTAGAGCCCGTCGCCGATGCCCTGCTCCTCTTTCTGCCGGGCGCGCAGAGCCGGGAGCCGATGCTTCAAGTCGCGGATCTCGCGCTCGGCCCGCTCCTGTTCCGCGCGCGAGTGCTCCGGCCGCTCGCGCCAGATGGCGAGCCGCTTCTCCAGATCCCGCAGTGTCCGCTCGGTCTCCAGCGCCTCCTGCCGCGCCCGCTCGGCGGCGTCCCAATGGGGCTGGGCCTGTTCGCGGGCGGCGGTCAGCCGCTCGGCGAACGGCAGTCTCCAGGCGCGCGCGTTCTCTTCGCGCTGGCCCCACCAGGCCAGACACGCCTCGAATTCGGCATAGTCCATGGGCTTGGTCTTGCTGTACTTCTTGCGTCCCTCCGGCGGGGGGATCTGGTAGAACCAGATGTCCTGGGTCGGTCCCGAGCGGTCGAAGAAGAGCAGATTGGCGGGGATGTCGGTATAGGGCGAGAAGACGCCCTCGGGCAGTCGCACGATGGTGTGCAGGTTGGAGCCCTTGACCAGCGCCTCCTTGATCCGCGCAGCGATGCCGTCAGCGAAGAGGGTGCCGTTGGGGACGACCACGGCGGCGCGTCCGCCGTTCTCAGCACCCTGTCCCGGCCGCCTCAGCTTGCGCATGATGAGTTGCAGGAAGAGCAGCGCGGTTTCGGCGGTGCGCATGTCCTCGGGGAAGCCGCCAAGGATGCCCTTCTCCTCCTCGCCGCCGAAGGGCGGATTGGTGAGGATGACATCCACCCGGTCGCGGTCGCCGATCTCGTTCAGTTTCACGTCCAGGCTGTTACGCGGGTCGATCCGGGGGTATTCGAGCCCGTGCAGCAGCAGGTTCATCTGGACCAGCAGATAGGGCAAGGGCTTGGCCTCGCCACCCTGGAGCGTACTGTTCTGTAGGGTGGCGCGGTCCTCGACGCTGTGGCATTGCGTCTCCAGGTGGCGCATGGCCTCGGCCAGAAAGCCGCCGGTGCCGCAGGCGGGGTCGAGGATGGTCTCGCCCAAGCGGGGATCGGTCACCTCCACCATGAAACGCACCACCGGACGCGGGGTGTAGAACTCGCCCGAGTCGCCCGCCGCGTCGCGCATCTCGCGCAGCATGGTCTCGTAGAGACGGCTCAGGGTGTGCATCTCGTCGGAGGCGTTGAAGTGGATGCCGTTGACCTTGTTGATGACATCGCGCAGCAGATAGCCGTTCTGCATGCGGTTCTGCAGGCCCTTGAAGACAGTGGCGATCACGTCGCGGCGGTCGCCGCCATTCGTTCCCTGAAGGTTGCGCAGATAGGTGAAGAGTCCGGGGCCTTCGCGACCGTTCGGCAGGACGGCGCGCTCCAGGTTGATGAAGGCGATCAATTCGTCGCCGGTGATGCCGCCTTCATCCGTCGCCCAGTCGCGCCAGCGGTAGGGCGGGACGATAGCCGGCTGAAATGGCTTGCCCCGCAGGATCGCTTCGGTCTCGCGCCGCTGCTCCAGGTCGTCGAGAAACTTGAGGAACATGATCCAGGTGAGGATGGGCAGGCGGTCCAGCTCCCCCGAGAGCCCCTTGTCCTTGCGCATGATCTGGCGGGCGGATTTGACGATACCGCCGAGTTGCGCGGCGGTGGTCATGGGTTGACTTTGACTGGCGGTCTTCTGTCTGGGCATGGGGGCTCGTCTGGGTCAGGCGCGGGTTGCAATGAGATCGGAGTGGCGGCTGTCGCGGTCGGTGGCGGCACGCGGTGCGGGTTCTCGAATGAGGACATCCGCCGAGATGCCGAGCCCTTCGCTCAGCCGGCGGATCATGTTGAGACTGAGGGGGCGTTTGTGGTTGAGGATTTCCGATACCTTGGACTTGGAGCCGATGTAGGGCACGAGATCCTGATTTTGGAACCCCATCTGATCCATGCGGAAGCGAATCGCCTCGATGGGGTCGGGTGGATCGATCGGGTAGCGCTCCTGTTCGTAGTGCTCGATGAGCAGGGCGAGCAGATCGATCTCTTCGGCTTCGGGAGTGTCGGGCGCTGGGTCCAGGTCCATGAGGTGGGTCAGACGCTCCAGCGCCTGGCGGTGCGCCTCGTCGGTCTTGATGATTCTTGGCTGGTTCATGGTCTGCACCCGCTCAGAAGCGTTGCTTGTTGTATTCGGCATGGGTTCCGACCCACTCGATCACCACCAAGCCCTGCTGGTAGCGCACCTTCACGACGAGGCGATAGTGGTTGCCCTTGATGTTGAAGATGACCCGTTTGTTGGCCAGAAAGTCCGCGCTGCGGTGCCGGTTCCTGATGTCCTGCGGAGTGGACCAGGTGCTGCGCGAGACCTCGTCGAACCATGCTTCCAGTGCCGCCTTGGCGTTGGTGCGCCGCTCCCAGAAGGAGACGAGCTTGTCTCGGCCGACGACCTTCATTGTAGGTTAACGGTTCCCAAATTGGGAATCAGAGATATTGATCCCATCTGGGCGTCGCGGGATCTTTGGCCAGTCGGCGGCATGCTCAATGCTGATACAGCAAGGCTTGCATTCGATCGACCGCCTGTTTCATCTGGAGAGCGCCGCCGAACAGGCCGGCGATCTCCATGGCGTTGCCGTGCTTAGAGATCGGCAGAACTCCCAGTGCGTCGGGGATGTTGAACTGGCTTGGGCCGAAATCACTGTACTTGTCGAGCAAGGCAGCGAGGATTTGACGCGCCTCGGGGCCGTACTGGTCGAAGAGGTCGGGATGCGCCTTGCGCAAATGCTGGGCGCGCTCCTTGCGGGTCCGCAAGGGCGACTCGAAGGCGAGATGACAGAGCAGGTCGAGCGGGTCGGCGTCGGATCGACCCGTGACGTCCGTCAACTCCGTGAAGGTGATCCCGCGCTCTTCCAGCGCCAGGATGATTTCCTCCCGCTGCACGGGGTCGGCCCAGCGGTCCTGTAACTCATCGGCCGAGGTGAAGAGGGTGCGGATCTTGTCGGCGGTGTAGTCGGTGAACTGCACCGCGCGCAGTTGGTTACCCTCGGCATCCAGTTCGTAGACGATGTGGGCGATGATCTCGATCTGGCCGCCATCCACGTAGAACTTCCGAGGCGGTGGCGGCGGGGGTGGCGGAGGCGGGGGTGGCGGAAGTTCCTCGGGCTCATCCGGGTCGATGTCGATCGTTTCTGGCTCTTCACCCTCCCGGTCATCGACATGCATGTCGTCGCCCGTCGTCGTGATGAGCGTCTCCTCCTTGATCTCGCATCCAATGCCATCGATGGTGATCTCCTCTTCGAGATCGGGAAAGCCGTCGAAGTCCGGATCGGCGAAGTTGCGGGTCGCCGAGCCAGTGTAGTCTAGGATGTTGAACCAGGTCTTGCCGTAGTCCTCGCGCATCCGGGTGCCGCGACCGATGATCTGTTTGAACTCGGTCATGGAGTTGACGACACGGGCCAGGACAACGTTCTTGCAGGTGGGCGCGTCCACGCCCGTCGTGAGTAGCTGGGAGGTGGTGAGGATGACCGGACTGGTGGTTTCAAGCTCCTGAAAGCGGCTCAGATGACCCTTGCCGAGCTTGCCTTCTTCCGAGGTGACGCGGGCGACGTAGTCCGGGTATTTCTGGACCAAATCGGTGTTGAGATTGTTCAGGGCGCGTCGCATCGCGTCGGCGTGCTCCTGATCGACACAGAAGACGATGGTCTTGGCGAAGCGGTCGGTGCGCCGCATGAAGTCGGTAAGATGGCGGGCGATGGCATCGGTGCGCGCGCGCAGGGCGATGATCCGCTCGAAGTCCTTGGTCTGATATTCCTCGTCCGGGATCGCGCGGCCGTAACGGTCGACCTCGCCCTTGCTCGGGCGCCAGCCCATGGCATCCGCCTGGGTCACGATCCGATGCACGCGATAAGGGGCCAGGAAACCGTCCTGGATGCCCTGACGCAGACTGTAGGTGTAGAGCGGATTGCCGAAGTAGTCGTAGGTATCGCGGTTGTCCTCGCGCAGCGGGGTGGCCGTCATGCCGAGCTGATAGGCTGGCGCGAAGTAGTCGAGGATCTCGCGCCAGTTGCTGTCAGCGCGGGCACTGCCGCGATGACACTCGTCGACGATGACCAGATCGAAGAAATCCCTTGGATAACCACGGTACAGACCGGGTCGGCGAGCATCCATCGCGATGGCCTGGTAGATGGCGAAATAGATCTCGCGGCTCTTGATGACCTCGCCCTCGATCTTGTGGCGGGCATCGCCGAAGGGGGCAAAGGTCTTGTCCTTGGGGTCGTCGATCAGGACGTTGCGGTCGGCGAGAAAGAGGATGCGGGGCTTGCGGTGCGCGCCCTCCCGATTCCAGCGGGCGTTCCAGAGCTTCCAGCAGATCTGGAAGGACACCACCGTTTTGCCGGTGCCCGTCGCCATGGTCAGCAGAATGCGCCGCTTGCCTTGCAGGATCGCCTGTACCGTTCGGTTGATGGCGATCTCTTGGTAATAGCGAGGGACGTAGCCGGCGACATGGTGATAGGGGGCCAAGAGCTTGTCCGCGAGACGCGGCTCGATCCCCAGTCCGGCCTGCAATCTGGCGAACAGTTCGGCGGGTGTCGGAAAAGCGGTCAGCTCAGTTTCCCGCCCGGTCAGATAATCGAACTCGATGATCCAGTGACCGTTGGTGGCATAGGCGAACTTGAGGCCGAGGATCTCGGCGTAATCCTTCGATTGCTGCAAGCCTGTGCCGGGCGGATCGGATTCCGGTTTGGCCTCGACCACCGCGATCAGGAAATCGCGGATAAAGCGAAGCAGGTAGTTCTACTTTGTTAACTTTGACTGTCGCATAAATTAATGAATTTTAAGTTATTTTTTATTAGGCGCAATAAATCTTCATTTACTATGCCCCTATTGAAGATAGATGTTGGCGGTTTATGGGTGATTATAGGCGCTCAACGCGCCACTAGAACCCTATTGTTTATGTGTATTTTTGTTTATTATCATAAAATTTAAACACTTAAAGATTTTTTGAAGGTAACAAAGTAGAAGTAGTCAGCCCGCTTTCGATCCAAACGACGGGCGATATTTCCCTGGATCTCGATCCGTCCGTCGGTGAAGGTCTGCTGCTCGGTCATGGAATGAGGATGCTGCTCCCATCCCGCCTCCCTGAGCCTGGGGGTCACATAGACCCGACAGGTATCCGCCTCGTTCAATGACATCCTCCGACATCCCCATGGCTTCATGCTTCGACGAGCGATCTTCGCCCATCAATGGTGACGTGTAAAGCAAGCGCGTGCAAAGCCGCCTCTTCGGGATTGGTGTCCTCGGTTCGGGATTATCCGCATTGGGATGCGCGATGGTTATAGGCGGACGCTCGTCCGCCAGTCGCCTGCAAGCGGGCTCCTACGGTAGGGGCACGCTTGCGGGCGACAGCCAGGCGATGGCCTCCGCGACCGTCGTCGCCGTCGGCAGCGCGGGCCGCGCCGGGCGCTCGCGAATGATGACCCGAATCCCCCGCTCGCGCGCGGCGGTCAGCTTGGCGGCGGTTGCCTCGCCGCCGCTGTTCTTGCAGACGATGGTGTCGATCGCCTGGTCGTCGAGGAGCGCCCGCTCGCCGCCCAGATCGAAGGGTCCGCGCGCGAGCAGCAGCTCGCCGGCGGGGAAGGGCGGTAGGGGATCGGGCGGCGTCACCGCGCGGATCAGGAACCAGATCGCGTCGAGTCCGGCGAAGGGCGCCAGTTCCTGACGCCCGACCGCCAGCAGCACCCGGCGCGACCCGCCCCCGATCAGGGTCGCCACCGCTCCCGCCCAATCCGCGACCGACTCCCAACGGTCGCCGGGCACGGCGCTCCAGGCGGGACGTTCCAGCCGCAGCAGCGGCACCGCCGCGACGCGGCAGCCCTCGGCGGCGTTCCAGCCCATGCCGGCGGCGAAAGGGTGGGTCGCGTCGATGACCGCGCGGATCCCCTGTTCGCGTAGATAGTCCGCGAGGCCCGCCGCGCCGCCGAAACCGCCGATGCGTGTCTCGCCCGCCGGCAGCCGGGGATGGTCGGTGCGTCCCGCGAGCGAATTGATCACCCGCAGATCCGCGCGCGTCGTGAGCGCGTCGGCGAGGGCGTAGCCTTCCGTGGTGCCGCCGAGAATGAGGATTTTAGTCTTCGTCTGGGTCTGCATTGGAACACCGAACCTGATCGTTTGCCGAAATAGAGCCGTTCAACCTCGCCAGTCGCCCGCAAGCGGGCTCCTACGGACCGCGAGCACGCGCATCGCCACGGCGGCGGTCCATCGCTTCGTTCACCAGGGCAAGGAAGCGGTAGCCGCCGTGGACGAATTTACCGTAAGGCAGCAGGAGAAAGAACGCCAGGACGCTGCCCAGGTGGAACGCGAGCAGGAGGCCCATGGCCGGCGTGGCGCGCCAGGCGAGCAGGGCCAGGCCGGTCGCCGCGACCAGGAACAACTGGGCCAGGAAGGCGCGATCCGCGGCGCGTGCCGCCGGGTCGGTCGGCGTGCGATCCTCCCGCCGCTGGAGCCAGGCCAGTCCCAGCGCGGCGATCGTCATGGCGATGCCGCCGAGCGTACCGAAGACAACCGGCAGGCTGAGCCAGGGGTAGGGCGCCTGCCAGCCCAGGAAATGGTGGTAGAGGCCGGCGGTCAAGGTGGCGACGAGACACAGCAGCAGACCGAGGAGCAGCGTCTGATGCAGCCAGCGGCGCCAGTGCGAGGGGCGGTCGTCGAGGTCGTTGCAGCCCGGTCCGCCACCGCGCTGGTTGCGCAGGGTCAGGACATCGCGCACGGCGGACCAGAGGACCGGCGCCGTGATCGGCTCCGGCGCCCCGGTGGCGCGCCAGTAGCGGCGCAGACCCGTCCCGATGGCCAGCAGCGACCAGCCGAGCGGGAGGACGCCGATCAGCACCATGACCCACCAGGGCAGGATGCGGTAGAAGGCCCCGGCGCCCGCGTGGGCGGCGAAGAGCGTTTCCGGGGGGACGCCGATCAGCACGATTCCGAGCAGCAGCCCAATGGCGCCGCCGGTGACGAGCAGGGCGATCCGCGGCTCCTGGGCGAGCAGACCGGACCAGGCTCGCGGCCAGGCGTACTCGGCATCATTGCGCTGGCGCGTCCGGGCCAGCGCGCGCGGGACATTGACGGCGAAGACATGCGGCGGGGCGTACTGGCAGGCATAGAGACAGTTGCGGCAGCCGTGACAGAGGTTCGCCAGGTGGGCGAGATCGGTGTCGGTCAGCGCGGGGCGGCGTTTCGCCGACTCGAAGAGATCGCAGAAGCCGTTGCAATAGCCGCAGACGTTGCAGATCCCGAGCACGCGGCGCGCCTCGGCGAGCGATTCATCCACGGGCATGACGCGCCGCCTCCGCGCCGGCGATGCGCCCGAAGACGCAGCCGATGGTCAGGGCCAGACCCGACACATAGCCGCGTCCGATGAGGTTGGGGGCCATGATCATGCCTGCGGCGAAGAGGTTCTCGACGGTCCCGCCGTCGCGCAGCCGCACGCGCGTGTCGGCGTCCACGGCGATGCCGAAATAGGTGAAGGTGATGCCCGGACGCATGGGCCAGGCGCCGAAGGGCGGCTCGATCAGCGGGCGCGCGTGGCGCGATTTTGGCGGTTCCAGCCCGTCCGTGCGCCAGTCGCTGTCGTCCGCGCCCGCCACCGGCGGTCGGACGGCGGCGTTGTAGCGGGCGACAGTCTCCGCGAGCGCCGCCGCCGGGATCTCCAGTCTGGTCGCGAGCCCGGCGATGTTCTCGGCCGCGAGCGGCGGATAGAGCGACGGCGGCGCCTCCCGCAGACCCCGCGCGTCGAGGATCAGATAGGCGATCTGTCCCGGACAGGCGGCCAGTCGCTGGCCCCAGAGCGCGTAGCGCGTGGAGGCGGTATCGCCGCCCTCGTCGTGGATGCGCCGCCCGCTGGCATCCACCACGATCCCGGCCGGCATGCAGCGCACCCGCGTGACGATCCCGCCGTCGTCGTTTGGCGAGCGCGCGTCCACGGCGACCAGATAGGCGCCGCGCGGATCGCCGACCGGCAGGGCGCCCTGACGCAGCAGGGCGTGCAAGACCTCCCCGGTCGCGAAGGGCGTGCCGCGATTGATGAAGCCGTCGGCGGCATCGCCCCACTGGTCGCGCAGCCAGTCCCGATTGGCCTGGGAGCCGCCGCAGCAGACGATCACGGTGCGCGGTTGGAGCGTCCTGGTGTCCGACCCCTGTTGGCAGTGGATCCGGTCCAGGTGTCCCTGGCCGATGCGCGGGTCGCGTACCGCGCCGCCGTAGCGGATCAGAACCCCGAGCCGCTCGGCCGTCGCGTAGAGCGCGTTGACCATGGCCGTGCCGCCGCCGAGCAGGAAGGCGGTTTTGCGCGAGGGCGGCAGCACCCCGCTCGCGGTCGGCTGAAACAGCACGCCGGCGCCGGCGAGCCAGTCCGCGATCTCCGCCGAGCCCTGGATCAAGCGCCGGGCCAGGGCGGGGTCGGTCGTGCCACCGGTCGCGCGCTGGAGATCGGACGCGAACTCCGCGTCTGGATAGACACCGACGGAGAGCGGCGAGGGCGATTCGTGCATGACCCGCAGGTTGCGCGAATGCCGGGTGTTGCCGCCGCGCAGCCAGCGGGGCGCCTCCTCCAGCAGCAGCACCGAGGCCCCGGCGCGCCGCGCGGCGATGGCCGCGCAGAGGGCCGCCGCGCCGCCGCCGATGACCAGCACGTCCGGTTGGGTCGGCAGAAGCCCGCTTGCAGGCGACAGACCGGGCAAGATCGCCCGCAAGCGGGCTCCTACGGTGGTGGATTGCGCCAAACCAGGAATCGCCGAGAGAGATTTGACAAGGGGCGAGGCTGACAAGAAGAATGCTCGATTGAATCCGCGAAACCTTAGATGAGGATGATCCGCCATGCAACCCTCCCGCTTCCCGAGCAGCAATTCTCAGTTTGAACGTCACTGTACGAGCAGTGGTGTCCCTGAAGTCGCTCGCGATGTCCCTGAAGCCGTTCGTGGTGAGGCCCTCGAACCATGAACGGCTTCACGCGCCGAGCCCCGGATTTCCCATTCGCCCTTCGAGAGCCTCAGGACGAACGGGAAATCCTTCACTGTTCACATGATTCGTCTGGGTTTTTCGCTTCATCAGGCCATACTGAGAATTGCTGCTTCCCGAACCTCGGCTGGCAGGCACCGGTACGGAACCTGCCTAATGGGTAAGGTCTGGTTCGTCGGCGCGGGGCCGGGTGCCCCGGATCTGATCACGGTGCGCGGCGCGCGGCTGCTGGCCGAGGCCGGGGCGATCCTCTATACCGGTTCGCTGGTGGCGGAGACCGTGCTGCAATGGGCGGGTAAGGACTGCGAGATCGCCGATTCCAAATCGATGGACCTGGAACAGGTCACGGCATGGCTGTTGGAGCGCGCCCAACGGCACGCGACGGTGGTACGGCTCCAGACCGGCGATCCGACCCTCTACGGCGTCCTCGCCGAGCTGGCGCGTCCGCTCGATGCCGCCGGCATCCCGGTCGGGATCGTCTCCGGGGTCTCCTCCGCCATGGCCTCCGCCGCCGCGGCGGGCGAGTGCCTGACCCTGCCCGAGATCACCCAAACCGTCATCTTCACCCGGCTATCCGAGCGCACCCGGATGCCGGAGGACGAGTCCCTGACCGCGCTGGCCGCGCATGGCTGCACCCTGTGCATCTTTCTCTCGATCGAGCGCATCGCGGCCGTGGTCGAGCATCTGATCGCGGCCGGCTGGGCGCGCACGGCCCCGGTCGTGGTCGTGCACAAGGCGACCTGGCCCGACGAGGAACTGGTTCTGCGCGGCACGCTGGAGGACATCGCCGGGCGCTGCCGCGACGCCGGGGTCGAGCGGCAGGCGCTGATCCTGGTCAGCCCGGCCCTGGGCGCCCGATCACGCGCCGCCGGCCAATCCTCGAAGCTCTACGACGCGGCCTTTCCGCGCCGTTTCCGTCCGGCGCGGGAGGCCGGTTCAGCCAGCGACGAGCGAGAGACCGATGCGACTTGAGGAGACCGACCGCTATCTCCTCAGTCGCCACGGGCGCTATCTGACCGCCGAGCTGAGGCGGCCGCATCGCGTGCTCAGTACCTGCCGGATCAACGGCGGGCTGCGCGAGGATCTCACCCACATCGCCAACCACCAGAGCGGCGAGGGCGTCGCCCATGTCGTGCGGAAAGGCCATGACCTGGGTTCCGGGCTCGATGCCTATCACCGGGCCGCCTGCGCGGCCGGCCAGCTCCCGCCCGCCTCGACCGCGCTCATGGCGACCGCGGCCAATATGCAGTGCGCGGTGCTGGCGCGCGCGGATCACGCGGATCTGTCGGTCTCGGTGGCGGCGACCGCCGGCGTGCTCGGCAACGCGACCCGCGCCGGCGATCCGGCGGGCTTGCACGAGCACCGGGATGGCAGTCGCCCGCTGGGAGGCGAGGACGGCCAGGATTGTCCGGTCCAGGCCGCCGCCGCGATCGCGCCCCCGGAGGCGGGCGCGGGGACCATCGTGACCCTGGTCTTCGTCAACCAGCCTTGCACCCCGGCCTGTCTGGTACGGGCCGCGACCCTGGTCACCGAGGGCAAGAGCGCCGCCGTGCTGGACCTGCGCATGCCGAGTCTGCAATCGGGGAGGCTGGCGACCGGTACCGGGACCGATCAACTCGCCATCGCCGCGCCGCTGGCGCGCGCGGACGACTGGGAGCGGCACTGGGCCGGGAGCCACAATACCCTGGGCGAACTCCTGGGACGGGCGACCCATGAGGCGGTGACTCGTTGTCTGCTGCTGCAAAACGGCGTCTGCGCCGAGCTGCGGCGCACGCTCTGCGGGGCACTGGGGCGCCATGGCTGCGACGAACCGACCCTGCTGGAGCTGGCGCATGGCGAGCTGGATGCCGCGGATGCCAACTGTTTCGAGCGCAACCTGCTCGCCCTTGTCCATGATCCCCTGAGCGCGGCGGCGGCCTATGGACTCGCCGAGATCCTGGACCTGACGCGCACGGGGGTGCTGCATGCCGAGGCCGCCCGCGAGGCGATCCTGAATCAGGCGGCCCTGCTCGCGGCGGCGGTGGCCGTGACGCCCGAGCATTTCGGTCATTTTCGTGCCCTGCTGCAAGCGCGTCAGGATCTGCCGCCCGGTCGACTGGCGGCGCTGGCGGTCGTGAAGGGGTTCGAGCGCAAATGGCTGTGAGCAAGTGGTCATGACCGAGCACCTGGCGCTCATCCTCGCCGCCTGCCTGCTCGACGTCGCCCTGGGCGATCCGGTCTATCGCTGGCACCCCATCCGCCTGGTCGGAGACCTGATCCTGGCCGGCGAGCGCCTGTTCTTCGCTGTTGGGCTCAACGGGCGGCTGGGCGGCGTGCTGCACTGGTTGCTGACGGTGGCGGGCGCGCTGGGCGTCTGGTTCGGGATCCGCGCCGGGCTTGGCCTCGTCCACCCCTGGCTGGCGTTCCTTTGGGATCTTTACATCGCCTATAGCCTGCTGTGCCTGCGTGGCTTGGTGGAGCAGGGCTGGCGTGTCCTGAGAGATCTTGAGGATCTTCCGGCCGCGCGCGAGCACATGAAGATGCTGGTCGGACGGGATACCGAGCCGCTAAAACGCGACGGGATCGTCCGCGCCACCATCGAAAGCCTGTCGGAGAATCTGACCGACGCGGTGCTGACGCCGCTCTGGGCGCTCTGTCTGTTCGGACTTCCGGGGCTGATTCTGGTCAAGGCGGTTTCGACGCTGGACTCCATGGTTGGCTACCGGAACGCGCGCTACGAGCGTTTCGGCTGGGCGGGCGCGCGCAGCGACGATCTGGTGCATTGGCTGCCGGCGCGGATCTCGGTCTTGCTGATCGCCGTCTCGGCCGCTCTCCTGCGTTTGCACCCCTGGCTCGCCCTCCGCTCGCCCTGGCGCTATCGCCGGTTGCTCCCGAGTCCCAATTCCGGCTGGAGCGAGGCCGCCTGTGCGGGCGCGCTGCGGGTCCGACTGCTGGGTCCGGTCTGGCGCGACGGCCAGTTGATCAATCGCGAGGTCTTCATGGGCGATCCGAACTGGCCAGCCGGTCTCGGGGCCGCGGATTTGCGTCGCGCGTTGACCTTGATTGCCCTCTGCTGTCTATTCGCGGTCGTTCTCGGATTGACGATGGCGTCCGATCGACTCCTGTTGCCATCATGATCATCGCTTGAGCAAGCTGCACAGTGACCGTTGTCGTTGTCGTTGTCGTTGTCGTTGTCGGATTGTCGATTACGACAACGACAACAACGACAACAACGACAACATTGACTCATCTGCAAGCATTTGGCGCCCTCAAGCACTCTAGCGGCCATCCACTCACGGGAATGTCACGATGAATAACAGTGTTGGCTGGATCCAGAATCCCTGCCCGCCGATCGATCTGGCCGCCGCCGAGGCGGCCCATTGCCGCCAGGATCAGCTCACCAAGCCCAGGGGGTCGCTCGGGCGTCTGGAGGAGATGGCCATCCGGCTCTGCGGGATGCAGGGCACGGCGACGCCCTCGCCCGACCCGGTCCAGATCCTCCAGTTCGTCTCGGATCATGGCGTAGCCGCGGAGGGCATCTCGCTTTTTCCGCAGGTGGTCAGCGTCCAGATGCTCCACAACATCGCTCGCGGCGGTGCGGCCGTTTCGGTCATGGCGGAGGCGGTCGGTGCCCGGATGGAGATCTTCGATCTGGGGGTCGTGACCGACCCCGGTCCGATCGAGGGGGTGCGGTCGGAGCGTCTCGGGGCGGGCAGCGGAAACATCGCGCGCGAACCGGCGATGACCGAGGAACAACTCGCGGCGGCGCTCGCTCTCGGGCGCGCCGCAGTCGAGCGCGCGCTCGCCAACGGGGCCAGACTTCTCGTCTGCGGCGAGATGGGCATCGGCAACACCACCCCGGCCACCGCGCTCGCCTGCGCACTGCTGGGTCTGGAGCCGGCCGCGCTCGCCGGCCCTGGGACCGGACTCGATGCCGGCGGCGTCTCGCGCAAGGCGGCCGTGGTCGCCAAGGCCCTGGCGCTGCATGCCGCACCCGGCCGCGCAACGCTCGAACTGCTGCGCCGGCTTGGCGGCTTCGACATCGCGGCCAGCGCCGGCGCCTATATCGCCGCCGCCCAGCGGGGGCTGCCGATCCTGGTGGACGGCTTCATCATGAGTTCGGCCGCGCTTGTCGCCGTGCGACTCAACCCTGGTGTACGCGACTGGATGCTTTTCGCGCACCGCTCGGCCGAGCCGGGTCACCGCCACATGATGGAAGCGCTGGGCGCCGATCCCTATCTCGACCTGGGGCTGCGGCTCGGCGAGGCGACCGGGGCGGAGACCATGGTTCCCCTGTTGCGGCTCGCCTGCGTCGTCCACCAGCGGATGGCCACCTTCGCGGAGGCTGGGGTGAGCGAGGTCTGAGATCGTGGCCGAGCGTTTCCTGGATCTATTGCGCCATGGCGAGGTCCAGGGCGGCACGCGTTTTCGCGGCGATCGGGACGATCCGCTGAGCCCGCTCGGCTGGGAGCAGATGCGGCTCGCCACGTCGGATCTCACCGGCTGGACGCGTATCCTCAGTTCGCCGTCGCGTCGCTGCGTCGAGTTCGCGCGCGAGCTGGCCGACGGTTTGGGGTTGCCGATCGAGGCGCGTTTGGCGTTCCGGGAGCGCGGATTCGGCGCCTGGGAAGGGCTCGCCGTGGACCAGATTCCCGCCGAGGCGCTCCATGACTTCTGGGCCGATCCGGTCGGCTACACGCCGCCGGACGCCGAGACCTTCACGGCGTTTCGAGCGCGCGTCCTGGACGGCTGGCGCGCCCTGCGGAGCGAGCCCGATCCGCACAGCCTGCTCGTCACCCATGGCGGAGTCATCCGGATCCTGGCGGCCGAGGTGCTGCGGATGTCCGAGGACGCCTTCTTTCTGTTCGAGGTTCCCCATGCCAGCCGCACCCGTCTGCGGATTCCCGACCCGCCTTGGCGGACGAGCCTCGTTTTTCATCGGTCGGTCCCGCCGCGCGTTTAACGGGCCGGTAGCCAGCGGTGCGCGCACTGCATTACCATCGAAACCCTCGACGACTGACGTCTCGCCCTTTGCTGGAGTCTTAATCCTTGAAGTTCACGGTCGACGAATTCCGCGCCTGGAAGCATAAATGCGTGACCCTGCTCGGCATGTCCGGGGTCGGCAAGACCTATCTCTCGGCGATGCTGCGCAACAGCGACTGGTTCCATTACTCGGGCGACTATCGCATCGGCACCCGCTATCTGGACGAACCGATCCTGGATCTGATCAAGGCGCGGGCGATGCGCGATCCCTTCCTGCGCGATCTGCTGCGCCGCGATTGGATCACCATCCGCAACATCATCAAGATTCACGATCTGGGGCCGGTCCTGAGCTTCATCGGCAAGCTCGGCAATCCCGAACTGGGCGGTTTGCCGCTGGCGGAATTCAGCCGGCGTCAGGCGCTCTATCGCGAGGCCGAGATCGCGGCCATGCTCGATGTGCCGGATTTCGTGCGCAAGGCGCGCGAGATTTACTGCTATCCGCATCTGGTCAACGATGTCGGCGGGAGTCTGTGCGAACTCGACGAACCGCGCGTCATCGATCTGCTCGCCCGACACAGCCTGATTTTCTATATCCGCGTGCCGGAGGCGGACGAAATCAAGCTGATTCAGCGTGCTCAGGCCGATCCCAAGCCGCTCTATTATCGACCCGATTTTTTGCGCGCCGCACTTAAGGATTATCTGGCCGAGCATGCGCTGGACTATGTCGCCGAAATCGAACCCGACGCCTTCACGCGCTGGGTCTTTCCGCGCCTGTTCCACTCGCGGGTACCCCGCTACGAGGCGATCGCCCGACCCCATGGCTACACGGTCTCCTCGGTGGATGTCGCGGGGGTGCGCGACGAGCAGGATTTTCTGCTGCTGATCGAGTCGGCGATCGCGCACTCCGAGACCCCTGCGACGCTTGCAACGCCCCGTGCAGAGATCTAGTGCTTCGCTGCTCAAGTTCCGAGACCGGGGCCTCCTCGTTGTCGTTGTCGTTGTCGTTGTCGTAATCGCGGTCTCGACATGGCGAATAATCGACAACGACAACGACAACGACCTGAGACGGTCTGGGGACTTTCGCTCAGTTGCACTAGGCGTATGTCTGATGCACAGATCCGCGTCCTTCGGATTTTCGACATGTTAGGATGCATTTTCGATTCGGCATGAATTCCCGTTCCGGCCTTGGTTTCAGCATTTCTGTAAGATAACTCATCAATGAGGACGCGGTGCCTCCCCCTCCTGAGCTGTGGGGGACGCCGCGCGAGTGTGATTTTTTATGAAAAACGACCGACGTCCGCCGCGGTATCCCTCCACCGAGGAGGCGGTGCGACTTCAAAAGTTGCTGGCCGAGGCCGGCTTGGGCTCGCGCCGCGAGATCGAGTGCTGGATCACGGAAGGTCGGGTCCGGGTGAACGGCACCCTGGCCAAGCTTGGCGATCGCGCGACCAGCGCGGACCGTATCCGCATCGATAGCCGGGAGGTGAAGCTCAAGCGCCAGCGCGAGACCATCCCTCAGATCATTGCCTATCACAAACCCGAGGGCGAACTGGTGACCCGGCGCGACCCGGAGGAGCGACCGACCGTCTTTCGGCGTCTGCCCAGACCGAAGGAGGGGCGCTGGATCGCCGTGGGCCGACTGGATATCAACACCTCCGGCCTGATTCTGTTCACCAACGACGGCGAACTTGCCAACCGTTTGATGCACCCGTCACGCGAGATCGAGCGCGAATACGCGGCGCGTATCCTCGGCGAGATACCTGACGGTACCCTGGAGCGTCTGACCACCGGCATCGAGTTGGAGGACGGTCCAGCCCGGTTCGACGCTGTCACCGATCAGGGCGGAACGGGCGCGAACCATTGGTTTAATGTGGTGCTGCGCGAGGGTCGCAACCGCGAGGTGCGCCGGTTGTGGGAAGCGGCTGGCTGTACCGTCAGCCGGCTGATCCGCATCCGTTACGGCAATATCGAACTGGGACGGCGTCTCTTTACCGGCAACTGGCGTCCTCTGACCGAGGAAGAGCAGACCGCCCTGATGGCGCTGGCCGGACTGAGCGTGCCGGAACGGCCGCGGCCGCGCAAGTTCGGACCAAAGATCGGGCACCCGACCTCTTCGGGAGGACCGACGCGTCACGGTGGTCCCAAATGGGGCCGCTGAGATCGGGCGATTTGTGAGTCAAAGCCGCCCATCCATCCGTCTCAGGCGTCAACGGGGTGAAGTTTCTCGGAAATCACCTTGAACCTCGCCCCGCCGCCTGATCGAGCGTCCGGAGTCGCTCCAGCTTCTCGCGAATGCGAATCTCCAGACCCCGATCCACCGGTTCATAGTAGCGGCGTTCGCCCAATTCCTCGGGGAAATAGACCTCGCCGGCGGCGTAAGCCTCTGGCTCGTCGTGGGCGTAGCGATAAGCGCGACCGTGACCGAGTTCCTTCAGCAGTTTAGTGGGCGCGTTGCGCAGATGGACCGGAACGTCAAGCGAACCGGAGGTGCGCGCATCCATTAGTGCCGCTTTCCATGCCGTATAGACCGCATTGCTCTTGGCGGCACAGGCCAGATAGATGACCGCCTGGGCCAGCGCCAATTCGCCCTCGGGGGAGCCGAGCCGTTCCAGTGCATCCCAGGCGTTCATGGCGAGATCGAGCGCGCGCGGATCGGCGTTTCCGATATCCTCGCTGGCCATGCGCGCGACACGGCGGGCGAGGTAGAGCGGATCGCAACCGCCATCGATCATCCGCGCCAGCCAGTAAAGCGCGGCGTCCGGGGCTGAACCGCGTACCGATTTATGCAGGGCCGAGATTTGATCGTAAAAGATATCTCCGCCCTTGTCGAAACGTCGCACCGGATCGGCGATGACCTCGGCGACGGTTGCGATCTCGATGGTTTTGCCGGTCGTCAACTGGACCGCCAGTTCCAGCAGATTCAAGGCGCGGCGGGCGTCGCCATCCGCGGTTTGGGCCAGGAGTCGAGCGGCCTCGTCCGGCAGAATCAGGTTTTGTTCGCCAAACCCGTGGGTCGGGTCGGCGAGCGCGCGCATCAACACCCGTCGGATGTCATCGACCGTCAGCGCCTTGAGGACATAGACCCGCGCCCGCGACAGCAGCGCGTTGTTGAGCGAGAAGGAAGGGTTTTCGGTGGTTGCGCCGATGAAGGTCAGGGTGCCGTTTTCGACATGAGGCAGAAAGGCGTCCTGCTGACCCTTGTTGAAGCGATGGACCTCGTCGATGAACAGCAGCGTGCCGCGCTGCTCCAGCCGACGCATGCGCTGTGCCTCGGCGACCGCCTCGCGGATTTCCTTGACGCCGGCCAGCACCGCCGACAGGTTCAGGAAATGGGCGCCCGATTGACGCGCGATCAGGCGCGCCAGCGTGGTTTTACCGGTACCCGGCGGTCCCCAGAGAACCATGGAATGCAGCCGGCTGGACTCGATGGAACGACGCAGGGGTTTGCCGGGGGCGAGAAGGTGCGCCTGTCCGACGAATTCCTCCAGGGTGACAGGACGCAGGCGATCCGCGAGCGGCGCGTCCTCGGATCCGGTCATCATGGGTGTCAATCAATCTGTAGGAAGTCGTCCACGTCACGCTGATCAATCTTGAAGAGATCGGCTTTGAGATTGGCATTCCGCTGCGCCCCGGTGAAATTGAGCCGAGTCTCCTGGCCGAAGCTGTCCTGCATGATGAGACTGTCGAGCGTGTCCTTGCCGAAGCCGATCTCGATCCGCACGACGTCGGTTTCCTGATCCTTTGGAATCAATTCCACCCAGTCGCGGCCATCCGTGCTCTCGATCGATCGCGCCTCGAAATGCTGCTCGATCGGCCCTGGATTGGCGAGCAGAAGCGCCGGTGTCCCGCGCAGCGCCTTGTCCTGACTCTGATGCGAGACCTGTTTCAAATCCAGGTCATGGAGATAGACGCGCTTGCCATCGGCGATGATGACCTGCTTCGTGGGGGTGGCGTACTCCCAGCGGAAACGGCCTGGGCGCTGGAGATAGAGCGTTCCGCGAGCCTCCATCATCTGGGTACGGTCGGCGTTGAAGGTGTATTGCTCGAAATCCGCCCGGAGACTGTTCAGGCTGGAGAGGTAGGCGTCGACCCGATTCGCTCCATCGGCGCTGGCCGCGCCGACAAGCCAGAACAGGATGAGGGCGGCGAGCCAGGGTTGCCAGTGCGGTTCGAGCGCGCGATGGGTGATTGAACCGGGCGTCGGAGGGTTGGCGGTGGGGAACATGGTCGGACTTCCTGGTGTTGCGTTCGTCGTCTTTAAAGGTGTGATTGGTTTCGGAGTGGGGGAGACCGCGAGACCGCCGACAACATGTCGGCGGTCTCAGGGCGGTTAATCCCCGACCGGAGGCGGGGCCAGAACCTCGCGGTTACCGTTGGTTTCGGCCGCGCCGACGATACCGATGCGCTCCATTTCCTCGATCATGCGGGCGGCGCGGTTATAACCAATCTTGAGCCGGCGCTGGACCCCCGAGATGGAGGCGCGGCGGCTCTCCACCACGATCTGGACCGCTTCGTCGAACAGCGGATCGGTATCCTCGGTCTCGCCGCGCGGTTCGGGGTCGATGCCCGGCAGCGATTCGGAGGGTTCTCGCAAGACATCGTCGATATAGCTCGGCGGGCCATATTGCTGCTTGAGAAAGTCCACGACGTGATGGACCTCGTGATCGTCGACGAAGGCGCCATGCACGCGCTGCGGGATATTGCCGCCTGGCGGCAGATAGAGCATGTCGCCATGGCCGAGCAATTGCTCCGCGCCCATCTGGTCAAGCACCGTGCGCGAGTCGATCCGCGAGGAGACCTGGAAAGCGATGCGGGTGGGGATGTTGGCCTTGATCAGGCCGGTCAGCACATCCACCGAGGGGCGCTGGGTGGCGAGCAGCAGATGGATGCCCGATGCGCGTGCCTTCTGCGCCAGACGCGCGATTAGCTCCTCGACCTTCTTGCCGACGACCATCATCATGTCGGCGAGTTCGTCGATGATGACCACGATATAGGGCAGATGGCCGAGCGTGGGCACCGCGACGCCGGACTCCAGGTCGAAATCGGCGCCGAGGATCGGATCCGGAATCGGTTCTCCGGCGGCCTCGGCGTCGGCGACCTGGCGATTATAGCCGCCGATGTTGCGCACCCCGAGCTTGGCCATCAGCCGGTAGCGGCGTTCCATCTCGCCGACACACCAGCGCAGCGCGTTGGCGGCCTCCTTCATGTCGGTGACGACGGGCGTCAGCAGATGCGGAATGCCCTCGTAGACCGAGAGTTCCAGCATTTTTGGGTCGACCATGATGAGTCGCACGTCCTCCGGCCCGGCCTTGTAGAGCAGGCTGAGGATCATGGCATTGATGGCAACCGACTTGCCGGAACCGGTGGTGCCCGCGATCAGCGCATGCGGCATGCGCGCCAGATCGACCACCACGGGCAGTCCGGAGATGTTGGTGCCCATGCCCAGGGTCAGTGGCGAGGCTGCCTCCTGGTAGATCGCGGAGGCGAAGATTTCGCGCAGGAAAACGGTTTCGCGCTCTTTGTTGGGGATTTCGATCCCGATCACCGATTTGCCCGGAATGATCTCGACCACGCGCACGCTGATGGTGGAGAGCGCGCGCGCCAGATCCCGCGCCAGTCCGGTGATCTTGCTGGCCTTGATACCGGGGGCCAGTTGCAGCTCGAAGAGTGTGACCACGGGGCCGGGATAGACGGCGACGACCCTGACCTCGACCCCGAAATCCGCCAGATTGGATTCCACCTGGCGCGAGAGATCCTCGATCTGTTCCTCGGAGTAGCCGCGTCCGGTCTTGCGCGGGGCATCCAGCAGATCCAGCGGCGGGCGGGCCTGCTCTCCTAAAGGCGCTTGATCGGATCGAAGGGCATTGAGCGCCGGCGCGATCCGCGGTTCTGACTTTGCAAGCATTTTTAGGATCTTTTTCACCGGCGGCGCATCTCGGAGCACGGGCTTTTGCATGCGGATCGGATCCGCGATGTCCCTCGTTTCATCCGTCTCGGTTGGCGAATCGGTCTCCATCTCCTCCGGCTCGACCATGGCATTTTGCACACTCCGCGGCAATCGCGCGGACGGTTGCCGAGCGCGGATGACGGGTTGCGCATGCGTCAACTCGTGCAACAGAGCTTTCGATGATGGAGGGTCGATCAGGTTCAATTCACTGGGCAAGCCGTGACCGGCGTCGTCCGTCTCGGCGGCGCCCGTTCGACGGGCGAAGGACAGGTGGGCGGTGGCACCTCCAAGCACCGTCCAAACCGAACGCGCGCCCTGGAGCACCACTGCCCCGATGTTGTCGAGCAGCCCCAGCCAGGAGATCCCGGAAAACAGGGTCGCGCTGACAAGCAAGGCGCCGACTAACAGCAGATCCGCGCCGGGAGCATTGAAGGCATCCAGCATCCAACTGCTGACCTGCCTGCCGAGCCATCCGCCCGCGGCGCCTTCGCCACTTTCGCCGCCCGCGCTCGTGGGGAGTTGGAG
The DNA here is from genome assembly GCF_016653465.1 of Thiocystis minor. Classification (GTDB taxonomy): domain Bacteria; phylum Pseudomonadota; class Gammaproteobacteria; order Chromatiales; family Chromatiaceae; genus Chromatium; species Chromatium minus. The sequence goes on from NZ_NHSQ01000057.1 coordinate 21,522, forward strand.
TCCGAAGGCTTGAACGTGCATCGAGGCAAGACCGCAACCCGCGGCGATGGTAAACAGGAAGCCGACCCAGCGCAGCGAGAGCAGCCAGGCGCGCAGGGTCGGTTCCTCGCCGCGTCCGCGGAACACCAGCCAAGCGCTCCATGCCACCATAAAGGGGAGCAGGTAGGCGAGAAAACCGAATAGAGTCAGTGCGGCATCCGCAAACCAGGCGCCGGCGCGGCCGCCGGCGTTGGTCGCCTGACTGGTCTCGCTCACGTAGGACCAGCCGGGATCCGCTGGCGAATAACTCATCAGCGAGATCGTCAGATAAATCGCCACGCACATCAGGGTCCACATGGCGCCCTCGCGCAGCGCGCGCTCAACGTAATCGCTGAACGTCAATTGACCGTAACGTGTTGCCTGTGCCATGCGAATCTCCAAATATTCCGGAGCATTATAATCTTATCGGCGTTTTCTCGCGCGAATTCCGCCCCGATGTCGACCGCTTGCAAGGGACGCGGGGCGAGCAGCATTGGACGGTGTATCGGCGCTTTGGCGCGAACGAATGGTATGATTAGTGATCGGTATGCGGGGTCAAAGTGCAAAAAACGAATCTTCCCGGCCTTGCTCCCCGTTGGACCGATGAGCGCCGAGCCTGCCGTTCAGGTTGTTTCCGAACCGTGATGATCGATCACTGCCGGTCGCCGTTCGGCTGAGATTGCTCGAAACCATGCACTTCACCGCAGGCGCAATTTGGCATGAAAGTTCGTATCACAAGCAAGCTACTGATCATCTTGATCCTAACCGCGCTCGTTCCGCTGTTGATCGTCGGCTGGGTCGGTTATCGCAGTACCCTCAGCATCAGCCAGATTGCCTCGGAGGCCAACCGCGAAGTCGCCGAGCTGGCGATGTCCGACAGCAGCGCGGCCCTGTCCGCCGAACTCAAAACCCGCTTGCTGGCCCTCACCGAACGCCATGCCGGCGATGTGAACGAAATTCTGAAGCAGGTGCAGGGCGATACGGTGAAGCTGGCCGATTTAGGAACCTATCTCTACAACCATGCCGAGACCCTGAAGCGCTACGCCTTGCCGAGTACCTACGAGCCCGCGCCGGAACACAAATCCTTCGGCAGCCGACAGGAAAACCGCAATTCCTGGCTTGCAGTCTTCGGCAACGAAGTCGATGAGAAGGGGCGGGTCAGCAAGGAGACGCTGAAAGAAATCCAACTGACCGAATATATGGATATCCTCTTTAACAGCATCGCCGCCACCAACCCCTACGCGGTCCAGATGTACATCAACACCGCCGGACAGTTGTCGCGCGGCATGCCGTTCGTCAACGGCGAATTCAAATGGGTCGACGGTCCCAAACAATTCAGTCAGGCCCCGGATGTCACCGCCTTCGATTTCTATTATCTGGCCGACGCCGAGCACAACCCGGATCGCGGCCCCGCGTGGACCGAACTCTACTGGGATCCGGCGGGTCTGGGCTGGATGGTCTCCAGCATCGCGCCGGTCTATCGCGGGGATCGAGTGGTCGCCGTCACCGGCATCGATATCACGCTCGATCAGATCGTCAAGGGCATCCTAAGCCTCCAGGTCGAGCAGAGCGGTTTCGCCTTTCTGATGTCGGGCACGGGTCAGGCCATCGCGTTCCCGGAACGGGCGTCCGAGTTCCTCGAATTCCAGGGGAGTTTCGAGGGCGAATTCAAGCGCAACGAGGCCTTTGCCCATCAGTTGAGCAAGGTGCGCGATCCGGCCTTTCAGCGGATTGTCGCGGCCATGGGGCAGGGCGCGCACGAACTGACCACCTATACCGATTCCAAGACCGGCGAGGAGTATTTTCTCGCCTATCACCCGATCCCGGTCACGGGCTGGAGCGTCGCCATCGCGGTGCCCGTGCGGGAGGTGATCGCGCCAGCGCTGCTCACCAATCAGAAGATCGAGCAGAGCCGCGAGCGCACCGCCGCCATGCTGAACGCGCGCGCGCAGTCGCTGGTCGAGACCTTTTTGTGGCTGCTCTTTGGGATCGTGCTGGCCTTGATCCCGGTCGCGCTGATTTTCGCGCGCAGTATTTCGCGACCGATCCATACGTTGGCCGAGGGTTCGCGGCGGGTCGGCGCGGGAGATCTCGGTCATCGGATCCAACTGCATTCCGGCGACGAGATCGAGGATCTGGCGGCGACCTTCAATCAGATGGCGAACGATTTGCAGACCAAGATCGACGAGATCGAGACCGCCAACCTGGAATTGCTGGAACTCGACCAGCTCAAGTCGAAATTCATCTCGATGGCCTCGCACGAGCTGCGCACCCCACTGATTGCGATCCAGGGTTATGTGGACCTGATTCGCGAGGGGAAAGGCGGTGAGATTTCGGCGGACCAGCGCAAGATGCTGGATACGGTCTCGCGCAACGCGACCCGGCTGGCCCGCATCGTCGCCGAACTGCTCGACATTTCGCGTATCGAGGAGAACAAACTGGTGCTGGAACGCATGCCGGTTTCGTTGAGCCGGATCGTCCGGGAGATTGCCGACGAACAGCAGCCCTATCTCGACAGTCGCGGCCACACGCTGACCCTGGAACTCGCTGAGGACCTGCCGCTGGTCAACGGCGATCTGGATCGTCTGTCCCAAGTGGTGATCAACCTGCTGGGGAATGCGGTGAAATACACCCCCGATGGGGGGCAAATCAAGATCGGTGTCCAGGCGCGGGACGGGCAGGTGCATCTGGAGGTGACCGATAACGGCATCGGGATTCGCCAAGAGGATCTCGGGAAACTCTTCAAGCGGTTCTCGACGCTCGGCGATATCACCAAGCACCGCACCGGCAAGAACGAGTTCATGGCGGGCGGCACCGGTCTTGGGCTCTCCATCGTCCAGGGCATCGTGCAGGCCCACGAGGGCGAGATCCGGGTGGAGAGCGAATACGGCCAGGGCAGCACCTTCCATGTGATCCTGCCGATCGCCGCGGATCAGACGCCGCTCAGCGACGACTCCGTCGTCAGGCCGCTGCGCGTGCGCACAGCGGACGAGAGTGCGCCCGCGTTCAAGGTCATTCATTTCGAGCAACCGGAGGAGCCCCAGATCGATCTGCCCGAGGACCAGCGTCTTTCCATCCTGGTGGTCGATGACGAGGCGGATGTGATCACGTTCACGCGCGATCTGCTCGAAGAGCGCTATACGATTCTCAGCGCCCTGACCAGCGCGACCGCCATCCGGGAGGCGATCAGCCGCAAGCCGGATTTGGTGCTGTTGGACGCCTGGATCCCCGGCATTTCAGGCTACGATATCTGTCGCACCCTCAAGCGCAACAGCAACACCAAGGATACGCCGATCATCATCTTTACCGCCGCCACTCAGCAGATCGACGAGCAGCGGGCGCGCGAGGCCGGCGCGGACGGCTTTGTCACCAAGCCCTTCCGCCGCGAGCAGATGATCGAACTGATCGAGAGCTTCCGGGGGCGCGGCTAATGGAGCCTCGCCCGAAGCTGCTGATCGTGGATGACGAACAGAGTATTCGCGAGTTTATCCGCGAACTGTTCAAAGACCAATACGACATCCTGCAGGCGGCCGATGGCACGGATGCCCTGGTGATGCTGGAATCGGAGGATGCGATCGACGTCGTCCTGCTGGACATCATGATGCCCGGCCTGGATGGTTTCGAGGTGTTGGAGATTCTCAAATCCAATCCGCACCTGGCGCATTTGCGCGTCATCATGCTCAGCGCCAAAAGCGATGTCGATAGCAAAGTCAAAGCCTTTGCGGCGGGTGCGGTGGATTTCGTCAACAAACCCTTCGAGGTAAGTGAGCTGGCGGCCCGTCTGAATACGCAAATCCGCTTGAGCCGCGTCGATGCCGAACTCAAACAGGCCAAATTGAACGCGGAATCGGCAAATCACGCGAAGAGCGAATTTCTAGCGAATATGAGCCATGAAATCCGCACCCCGCTGAATGCCATCATCGGCATGAGCGAACTGCTGACGGCGACGCAACTCGACTCGACCCAACGCGACTTTGTCAGCATTATCGAGACCAGCGGGAATGCGTTGCTTGATTTGATCAGCGATATTCTCGATTACTCGAAGATCGAGGCGGGGATGCTGGAGCTTCATCCCATCCGCTTCGACCTCAAGGAATGCGTTCAGGGCGCGCTAAGCATCGTCAGGAACCGAGCACGGGAGAAAGGCCTCGACCTGCATGTCGAGTTGGATCCGAACCTACCGCGCGAATTCATCGGGGACGACCGTCGCCTGAGACAGATCATCGTCAATCTGGTCAGCAACGCGGTGAAGTTCACTGAACGGGGGAGTATTGGCATCTCGCTGACCGGGCATCACGCGGCGTCTTGCTCGCCCGGCGTCGCGACGTCAGCAGGCAGCCTGGACATCGATGTCGTCTACCGGCTGATCTTGAAGGTACAGGATACCGGCGTCGGCATTCCCCGGGAGGCGCAGTCGCGGCTGTTCAAAAAATTCAGCCAGGTGGACGCGTCCACGACCCGGCGTTATGGCGGAACCGGTTTGGGGCTGGCGATCTGTCGGCGTTTGTCCGAACTGATGGGAGGTAGCATCGAGGTCGACAGCAGCGGCGTTCCAGGGCAGGGCAGCACCTTTTCCTGTTCTTTTTCGATGACGGCAGGCCGGCATCAGCAAGCGGCAGAGTCAGCTTTTGATAGCATGGATGAAGATCGCGAGCATCTCGATCACGTCAAGGGCGGCGAACCATCGATCCCATCGCAATACAGACCAGCCAAGCCACGAAAACAGGAGACTGATCTGCTGCCCGATTTACGGATTCTGCTCGCCGAGGACAATCCAATCAACCAATTGGTGGCGCTAAAGCTGCTTAAGTCGATCGGTCTTCGAGCTGAAGTAGTCAGCAATGGGCTAGAGGCGGTGGCGGCGGCCAGAGAGCGCCTCTACGACGTCATTCTGATGGATATCCAAATGCCAGAACTTGATGGCATCTGTGCCAGCCGCCAGATTCGGCAACTCCCAGGTCAGCATCGGACAAGGATTATCGCGCTGACGGCCAATGCAACGGAAGAAGATCGCCGAGCCTGCCTGGATGCTGGGATGAATGACTTTGCAACCAAGCCTATTCGAATAAACAAGCTTGTGGAAATACTGCGAAGTTGCTGTTAAAAAAGATTTTCCACAACGATCCAATCACGCAATATCTGAAAATAAACCAAGGCTTGCGGATTTTTTCGAACGATACCCGATAAAAACCGCAGGATCCGCTAACGGATCCTGCGGATGTCACTCATGGGACGATGTTACCGGTAACCGGTCAAACCGCCGATCAGTTCGGAGTGACATTCTCTGCTTGCGGCCCCTTTGGACCCTGGGTCACTTCCATTGTCACCCGCTGACCTTCCAGCAGAGTTTTCCGTCCTGCGCCATTGATGGCGCTGTGATGGACGAACACGTCCTTGCCACCCTCCCGCTCAATGAAACCATAACCCTTCTCGTCATTGAACCACTTGACCGTACCGGAAACCAATTCGCCTGCCATATCGACCTCATCACTTTAGACGTACCAACCTGAGTTGGCATTACTCAAACCCGGCCTCTTCGTGAGGCCAGTGTCACGCCCACTCGAAACCGAGTGGAATTCCATTCAACACCACAAACCCCAAGTTGAACCGCACCCATCTAAGGTATGCGTAGCTTCGGGGTTCCGACAAGCAGGTCTCAACCGACCGACTTAATCATTTTAAAAAATGAATTTCAAGAACTACCGAAAGCTCAAATTGAGCCGTTGTTAAGGAGCAACACATGGGCGGTTCATGCCAGATCAATAAAGGAAGGGAAGTCAGGCTGCAAAAGTAACATTAGTAAAATGATAGCACTCAGTGTTCATAAGGCAACTCCCTGCGATGATTTGACAGGGGCGAACGGGGCGGATCCACAGGTCTTGGTTTCGCTGGAATCCGTTGCTTTATAGAAGTCTAGTGTACATCGAAATTGCAAAAAGTCTCTCTAAATAAATGCAGATCACAGAAGCAAATCGATTGCTTTAAGGCAATCGATTTGTTTTAGCGATGAACGCCGGTCTCGCGGCGGTTCCAATTGTCGAACCCCGGATCGTTGTCGTCATCGCTTACTTACGTCCGTGTGACCTGATCCCTGAGATACACGGGTGCAGCCAACTCAGGAGGCATCTGCCGACCCATAAGCATTTTCGCGGCGGCCATGACGGCGATGTCACGAGCCTCGCAAAAGATATCCGGATTGGCGTCGAACAGGGCGTCCCCGACGCGCGTCCTCAAACGGGCTGCGTAGGCGGCCCATCCGGAACCAACGCCATACCAGTCGATCTCCGCAGGGAACTCGACCCGATCCGGAGAGTACACCCGTTCCTCGCACAGGGGCGCGGCAAGCCCGTCATCGCACACCTCAAAGCATCCCCAATAGACCTCGTCCATGCGGGCGTCGAGCGCAGCGAGCAGGCGACGTTGACCGCCGCGGCGGAACTGGCCCTGCGCCAGCGCACCCAGAGTCGAGATTGGGACGACGGGCAGATGGGCACCGAACGCGGCGCCCTGGATGACCGAGACCGCGATCCGCACTCCGGTAAATGAACCGGGGCCTCGTCCAAAGGCCAGTGCGTCGAGATCGGTCAGGCGAAGCCCGGCCCGATCCAACAGCGTCTGCATCATTGGCAGGATACGCTCGCCATGTCGGCGGGGTGCGATTTCGAACAATTGATCAATCGCTCCATCCATCAGAAGAGCGGCGGAGCAGGCATCGCCGGAGGTGTCGATCGCAAGCAATTTCATGGTCTGTAGCCAGGGCAGAGGAGGTTCGTCGGTTTTCAGGAAACCGGATCGCAGCCGACCGATGCGCAAAAGAAATGGGCGCGACAAACAGGCTTTTACAATACGTTGCTTGTGATCCGGCCAGTTCTTGCACTGGATAAGCGATCGCCCTGAGGGTGAAAAGTTCGGGATGATCTTACCCGGCAGTCGTTCGATCCGCACGAGTTCCGGGGAGACGCAATTGTATACTCGGAATTTTCTAGCCGATGAACAAAAGAGTAGGGCGCCTGCAAAACCCAACCACGGAAGGTGGAGTCGAGTGGGGCGGCTTGCTGGCGTGGCGGTTCGTCCTCGGAAATCGCCACGAGAAATAGTCGGATTCGACCCAGCATTCGCTGAGGATCTTCCAGCAATGCTTGCGTGGCCCAGCCTGCCAGTCCCTCCAGGAACGAGTCGGTATTGACGACGGACTCATTGAGTTGAGCCGCCAGTCCAAACAGCAGCAGTTGTTTGTACTCCAACTCAGGGTCGGTCCAACTGGCGCCTGTTGCCGATCGCCTGGTTGCTGCGGTGAAGCTTAAGCGTTGAGTCATCAAATCGATGTGGAGCGCGTGAAGATCGCGCCAGGTTTCGAGTGGCAGGCGGGTTTTCCAGCGTGCCGCGTAATGAAGCTGTCGGCTGGCGAATCGGAACAGGTTGCGAATCGCCCATTCGCGTTGGCGCTCATGTCGCTCAGATCCCGGGTTGCTCTGTCGATCGAGTTGGCGCAGGGTTTGGTTCAGGTTGATGAACATGAGCCGGTAGAGACGCTGTTCGAGGGTGACGCCGCCAGGTATCGGTAGGGGTTGCGCATCGGCAAAATCGGGTTTGGGGAGACCCGCGCAGGTCTTGAGCAGGGGGATCTTCAGCGCGGACAAGACGGACAGTCGTCGGTTGCTCGAAAGCTCCGCCCTGCGCAAGTGTTCCAGCGCCAGAATCAGCGCCGGTCCCGAATGGCGTATTCCGGCGGACCTGAGCGCCGTCAGCCAGTCGCTCAATTTATCCAGACTGCCATCGAAACGTGGGCGAGCGTATTCCCGAATCGTCAGCGGGGATGGTAATGAAGGGGCATCGAAGATCAGCATGGCGCATACTCCGATCACGAAACGAGGCAGAACCACAACCATCAGGAGTGTTGATCGCGGTCGCTCGGTTCTGTGGGGGCTCGGTGTCGTTCCTGAGATGCTAGCGCGAAGGGCGTGCTCGGATGTGCCAATGAATACGCAAGTTCAGCACATCCGTCGGGGCGAATTCACTGCTTTGAGACCGAAACCGCATTGCACCGAGCGCGTTGGTGACCGTGAGATCGGGTGCGGCCGTCTCCGCGCTGGCTTCTAGAGACAATTTAAAGAAAGGACTGCAGGATGGCCCGGGTTTCTGCGGTCGAGATCCGTGGCCCAAGATTCGTGACCAGCTTGGCCGAGGCGGCGGAGGCAAGATCGCCTGCGCGCTGGTGATCCCAGCCCTGGCTCAGGCCGAATAGGAAGGCCCCGGCGAACATGTCGCCAGCGCCAACCGTATCCACGGCATCCACCTTGACTGGAGCAATCTCGATCAGCGTTCTGCCGTCCCAGACCAGGGCTCCCTTGGAGCCGCGGGTGATGGCAAATTTCTTGCTGATGGTCTTGATATAGTCCAAGGCACGCGGCAAATCCCCAGTGTCAGCCATGCCCATGGCCTCGAATTCATTGGCAAACAGCAGCTCGACGCCAGAGCCGATCATCTCCAGCAGTCCCTGCTTAAAGAACTTGACCATGTTGGGATCGGACAACGAGAGGGCGGTCTTAACGCCAGCCGCGTCGGCGATCCGTTTTGCCTCGATGGAAGCGTGACGCGCGGCATCCGAGGTCGCCAGATAACCTTCCGTGTAGAACCATTCGGAGTCCCGCAGGGTCTCTTCGATCAGTTCCTGGGTAGAGAGGCTGCCACTGACGCCAAGAAAGGTACACATGGTTCGGTCACTGTCCGGGGTCACCAACACCACGCAGCGGCCGGTGTGGCCTTGGGCCTTCTCGGTATGATGGTTGGTATCGACGCCGCCATCGAGAAGATCCCGCATGTAGAAATGGCCCAGCTCATCGTCGGCGACCTTGCAGGAGTAAAAGCCTTTTCCGCCAAACTGGCTGAAGGCGATGATCGAATTGGCCGCCGATCCGCCGGATCCGCGCTGGTGATGGTGGTCTTTGAGATGGTTCATGATGCTCGTCTGCTGGGCCTCGTCGACCAGGGTCATAACCCCTTTGTCGATGCCCAGAATGTTTAGATCATGAAAATCCACTTCATACTCCATGTCGACCAGTGCGTTGCCGATTCCGTAGATATGATATTTCGACATGATTGCTCCGTGGTTGGGTCGCTAAAGGAGGCAATTGTACAGGGCGAAGGCGATCCGAACTTGTTGGAGCATATTTAGGATCGCACAGATGACAACGACTTAACATAATATACATTATGCGCAATCCAGGAGACGGCGCAGGCGGGCACCGAGCCAGCCTTGGCGCGGCCCCAACGGCGCACACGGCGAGCCAAGACCGATGACAACTTGTCCGCGTCGCCCGCGACCTTGGTCAAGTTGTCCACGTCCGCCGACTGGTCGGATGCCGAACTGCTGGCCGAAGGATTCGCGGTCAATCCCAAGACCTTGCGCGCGTTGCAGCGGGCCTGCCGGTTCTCCGACCAACAAGCGGCGTCCGCCTGTCTGGTGTCGCTGCGGACCTATCGCCGTTGGCTCGCCAGCGGCAACCCCGATCCGACGGCGCTGCGCTTGCTGTCCATCCTCGCGGGCTATGTCCCGTGGTCGGGCTGGGCTGGCTGGGAAGTTCACAACGGCTATCTGTTTCCGCCGGGCTACTCCCGTGGCGGGATCCCGCCGGCGGAATTCTTCGCCCTGGTCTTCTATCGCCAACAGGTCAGCGTCTACCAAGAAGTCAACGCGACGCTCAAGGCGCGCGTGGCGGCCTTGGAGTCCTCGGCGGATGCGGGCGCGCGTCAGGCGGCGGATCGGGCGCTCTCGATGCAGCTCCAGGCGCTTGCGGGTCAGGTCCAGGCGCTGGGGTCGGAACTCGCGGCGTTAGGTGCCCGTACCTGTAACACGGGCACTTTGTCTCATGGGTGAGACTCCGACACCGAAAACCGGGGTTCCGCGTGCTGATTGATTGGGTCACGGCACGGGCTCCCTTCGACGCTTTTTCCGCGGCGGATTGGGACAAGCTCCGCCTGCTGGGCGATCGGATTCAACGGCTCGATCCGCGCACCGGCGAGCTGCGTTGGGAAACCTCGGCCTGGGATTCGATCCGGTCGGATTCTCACGGGCTGTCGTATCGCTGCGGTTCCGATGCCTTTTGGTTCCAGGGTTCGCCCGCTCGGGTCATCGGCGATGGCGACAACACCTTCAGTTCGGGCGCGGCCGCGGCGCTGGATCTGGCCGGCTGCGTTCGGCGGATGCGTGATTTCGTCTTGCCGGTCCTGGGCGTGTCCGCTCCGCCGGTCGAGCGGTGCGTGGTCTCGCGGGTCGATGTGACGGCGAATCTGTTGCTCTCCGGTCCGACGGATGTGCGCGCGGCGCTGGCGGTGCTGCGCAATTGCGAAGGCGGGCGCTATCGCGTCTCCCAGCAGGCGGGCGATACGGTGTATTGGGGCGGGAAAAGCCGTCTCATGAAAGGCAAGGCGTATGCGAAAGGACCGCATTTGGAATACCAACTGCGCAACAAGAACTATCGTGGGCCGGAATACAGCCCCGAGCAATTGATGGGAGCGAATGCCTTATTGCGATTGGAATGTACGATTGGTGCGCAATGGTGGCGTGAACGCGCTGGCAAGCATTGGTTAGAGATCACGGCAGAAGACCTAAAGAATAAATGGGCGAACTATTTTCATCGCATGTTGGGTACTTCAGAGATTACCGAAATGAATGTAAGTACCTTATTACAATTGTTTGTAGGAGCAAATTCTTTGAATTTATAAAAATCTATAATATAAAATATTAATTTTAAAAGATATTTTAAAATACTGAACCGAAGTCGATATTTTCACTCGCCACTCTTGATTCTATTGAGGTACTTAGAGACACGAATCAATACAGCGGCGAAGACGTCAGGTCAGGCGAAGGCGGCCATCGGGTGTTGGGCCTTGATTAAGGCGTATGGCTGGGAAAAGGCGCGGGAAATGTCTTCCAAGCCGACTTGGTACCGCAATCTTGCGGTTCTGCGCGCGGCCGGGTTGTCGGATGCGGATCTGTCGGCGGGGACGGTGGTTCCCTTCCGGCGTTCGTTGATGGAGTTCCAGATGGTCGAGAGTTGGGACCATTTACAACAATTGCGGCGGCTGGCGGCGTAGGACCATGCCCAGTACGCCATTGAATGAGGTTGGACATGAAACCGGATGGCGTGTTGCTGGGCGTGGCCGTGGCCAACGGGCGCGACGAATTCTTGATGGACTATCAATGGCGGCCGCCTGGCGGCCTGATTACGGTTTGGTCATTGACGGCGGACTTGGCGCGTTTGTATGCCAGCCAGCGTCAAGCGATGCGCGCGGTTCGTCGTTTCTGGCGGGCGGATTATTGCTTGGTCGAAGTCTATGACCGTGGTCATCAATTGTGGGTGGGCTGGCTTCGTTAAGGAAAAATCGAAATGGCAATTCAAGTACAACTCAATTCGTTTGAATTTCAGGATTCTGATTTTCAGGTCAACCCGTCGCCCTTGTTCGCCTGGGCGTGGGGCGATGCCGTGGACCAATGGCGTCTTGGTCATCCGTGGCTATCTTGCTCAACGCTGCTTTGCTTGGCGGGCGATGTCCTCTCTGCGGTCTGCTTTGTGGCGCTGCGCTGGCCGTTTCAACGGTTGCTGTTGTGGGCTTGGGAAGGTCTGACCGATGACCAATTCAATTCCTTGATGGACTATCAGAATCAACAGCGGGCGTTGCGGACGGCCCCCCTCGCCTCCTCGCGTCCGTCTTCGCCAGCGATTCTTGATTTGCCGGAGCTGTCATGACCGCGAAATCACCGTATAGCGTTCGCGGTATTGCCGAACAGATGCAGAAGGAATACGGGACAACCAAGGGGCTCTCCAAATCGACCATTTACCGAAGAATCAATCACCAAGGGAAGAAACGTCAGCGGCGTTTGAACACTGTCCCAATTGCGCCAACGTCCGAAATGGGACAGTTAGAGATAGATCGTCGGCGCGAGGTACTTATGCAGTTCTTGGAAGGCTCGGCCGGTTCCGCTCTGTTGGCGCTGTTGGATTATCCCGGCGGCGTCGATCATTTTCGGGCTTGGCTCGATGCCAGGGTAGCGAAATAAGGTCTTTCGGCCTGATCGGTTCCGTTGACTGTCCCATTTCGGAAGTCTTCCGTTTTGGGACAGTCGACAGGGCGGTTCGGTCCGGATCTCTCGAAGATTAAGTTTCGCGTGGGGTGGCATGAAATGTCGGTCGATGTTCTTTACCGCTGGGCTCATGACCCGTCAAACGTGCTTGTGGATGTGTCCAAGCTGGACTCCGATTCCAGGGGCGGGCCTTATACCTGTATCGCCTGCGGGCGGGGCTTGATACCCAAGCTGGGAGCGGTCAAAACGCATCATTTCGCGCATGCGGTTTCGGTTGCGGCAACATGTTCGGGTGAGTCTTACCTCCACAAGCTGGGAAAGTTGATGTTTGTTCGCGGTTTCGAGTCGGCGCGTGAAGGCGGGCGAGCGGTCAAGCTGTGTTATGACCGTCCGCTTTTGTGTGGCATCGCCGATTGTGAATACCGTTCTGAACACGCTTTTCATGATTTGGCTCGGATATTCGATAGGGTCGAAATCGAAGCGCCTTATCGGGGCTGCGTGGTGGATGTGTTGTTGAGCGATTCCAGGTCGGATCGAGTCTTGGCTGTTGAAATGGCGGTGACTCATCAATGCGATGCGGAGAAAATAGCCCGTGGTTTCCCCATTGTTGAGTTGGTCATCCGATCAGAAGCGCAATGTAAGGCGCTGGCGGCGCATTACCCAAGGATAGATTCTTATCGTGCATTCAACTTCAAAACGATACCTCCTCGTCGCGTTCTGCCTTATAGCTGTCGCGACTGCCCAGGGGCCGATCTTTTCTTGGTCCATGCATCGGGCAAGCCCTTTATGAAATCGCCATACCTCGGGGAGTCATTGCCTAGCAATCGGCTCTTTACTCATGTGTTCGGGGTTTCGTCATCAATTTCTGACGTGGCGGGTATGCGATTCTTCGAGGGCGTTTTTCTGGCGTTAGAGGCCGGTCATCAGGTGGTATGGCGTCCGACTGAAAAACGTATTTGGGCGAATCTCTACGACTGGTTGCGCGCACAAGGCGAGCAAGGCCGGCGACGTGCAAAGTTGATGGGCCTGACGTTGGATCGACCAAAAATCGCGATTAATTCTTATCGTGATTGGTCGCGCGCTTATGGGTCGCGCGCTTATTGGTCTTGAGTCACAACGGGGCCAGAGTCACCAAGGGGTCGGTATCGGCGGGTTTTGAGGGGTTGGGCGTTGAATCTTGAGTACTTTTTCCAGACTGGATTTTGTTCTCAAGAATCTTGCCAACACCACGATGAGTCATGCCAAGCTCAGAAGCTATCTCCCGTTGAGTCTTGCCCTCGCCAGCTAAGCAACAAGATTGCCAAGTCTAGGGACGATTCAGATTCAACGTGTTACGTCATCCGATAACCTGTCACCATTGAACGCTATCAGACTTAGTCACCAAGGGGGCGTAGTCACCAAGGGGGCCGAGTCACCAAGGGGACAGGTACATCATGGGGCCGGAATCGGCGGGTTTTGAAGGGTTAGGCGTTGATTTTTGATTACGAACCTCAATCCGCATTTTTACGTTTTGTTTATCCAAATCGGACAAGGACCGTTTTGGATAAACACGTTGAATACGGCCTACAAACAGTCTGTTGAGAAATACCAAGTTCAGCCGCTATTTCACGCTGAGTCTTGCCCTCCCCTGATAAACGCTCAATCGTGGCATTACGTTCGGCAGTCGCCCAGTTCCTTGTTTGGCCAATTTGCGCACTCGTCGCTTTTTGGCCAATCGTCTTGGGTGGGCACCAAGGCGGCGGGGCGCTCCAGGGCGCTCCAAGTCCTTGGGGTCGGCCTTGTTCAGTTTTTGCAGACTGGAATTTCTGAACAGGCGCGGGGGCGTCCGCGTCCTTTGCGGCGAAGCCTGCGGAGCCGCAAGAAGGACGCGTGGCGCTCCAGGGCGCTCTCAGAACGCGCTATAGCCTCTCCAAAGCCATCCGGGCGTCTCTGGGTCACTCCGGACGCTCCAGGGCACTCCGGGCGCTCCAGGGCGCTCTCAGGCCGCGCGGTGTCATCAGGATGGGTGACACGCTTTCGCCCCCCCTCACCCTGGCCGAACCTCTTCACCTTTGCACCGGTAGAGGCCCCCTGCATCGGGATAAGGTGTCACGGGATCCGCTGCCCTGGGCATACCACTAAGGGCGTTGAGCGTCCCAACAGGCCGTCTCTCCGGGTCGGAGTGTCAATCGGCGCGGCTGTGGTCAGGTTCTACGCTGTGATGCCTCGCGCGATTGATGCGGAGACCCTGGATGGATCTCTCTGGCGGTAGTGATTGAGCCGCGCCCTACCCTTCTTTTTCCTTTGTGGCTGGTAGTGGAATTCTTTCAGGGGCGTTCGCGTAGATGGTCAGCCAGGTTTTGTTTCCAGGGGCGAAATTCTGTTCCAGTCCGCACGCACGGCAGTAGCCATCCACAACTTCGATGATGGCGGCCTTGTTCGCCTCGGGAAGATTCATTGCGCGTTCCAATGTCTGCTTCAGGATCGCGTCTTGGTTCATCTTGCTGATGTCTAGGAGCAAGGAATCCGGCGAGCAACTGAAGGCTTCCATCAGCTTGTAAAGCGTCGAGAGCTTCGGGTCTCCTTCGTCTTGCTCCAGTTTCGAAATATGGCCCACTCGGATTCCTGTCCGTTCGGATACCTGAAGCTGGTTCCAGCCTTTGTCTTGGCGCATGCGCCGCATATTTTTGCCGAGTGACATGCTGTGTCTCCGCTGATGATTCTATGGGCAACAATCATTCGCCTGTAGTAGCATCTTAAGCGGTCATTTTGTCACTGTAGGCTTGCATTCCTCTGTAGCGTTGGTTAAATTTCTCCTCTAGCGGTATTGACAGGCTCTGGAGGAGCAATGGGGCAACCAGCATATACATTATGCGCAATCCAGGAGGTTGACGCCATGCGCCATTGCTCGTTCAAACCGCGGAAGGCGTGACGGGTCTCGATACGCCAGTCTCCTAGCGGGTCAACTCGACTCTCGCCGATTCAGTAGCCGTGCGGATTTTTTGACTGCCAGCGCCAGGCGTCGGTCACCATGTCGTCAATCCCATGCTCGGCCTGCCATCCCAATTCAGTCCGCGCCAGGGTAGGATCGGCGTAACAGACGGCGATGTCGCCCGCGCGGCGCGCGACGATGTCATAGGGAACTGGCCGCCCGCTCACCCGCTCGAAGGCGGCGACCATCTCCAGCACGCTGTACCCCTGTCCGGTTCCCAGGTTATGCACCATCACCCCCGGTTGCGACGGGAGCTTGCGCAGGGCCGCGAGATGACCGCGCGCCAGGTCGACGACATGAATATAGTCGCGCACACCCGTGCCATCGGCCGTCGGATAATCGTTGCCGAACACCCGCAGCCGCGGCAGCTTGCCCACGGCGACTTGAGCGACATAGGGCATCAGATTGTTCGGAATTCCGTTGGGATCCTCGCCAATGCGCCCGCTCGGATGGGCGCCGACCGGATTGAAATAGCGCAGGAGCGAGATATTCCAGGCATGGTCCGAGATAGACAAATCGCGCAGGATCTCCTCGATGAAGAGTTTGGAGCGACCATAGGGATTGGTGGCCAAGAGCGGAAAATCTTCGCGGATCGGCACGCTGGCGGGATCGCCATAGACGGTCGCCGAGGAGCTGAAAACGAGATTTTTAACCCCGGCCGCCGCCATC
This sequence comes from Thiocystis minor, assembly GCF_016653465.1. Classification (GTDB taxonomy): domain Bacteria; phylum Pseudomonadota; class Gammaproteobacteria; order Chromatiales; family Chromatiaceae; genus Chromatium; species Chromatium minus. Next base: position 37,265 of record NZ_NHSQ01000057.1, read on the forward strand.
GCCTGACAGAGCGAGAGGGTGCCACCAAGATTGTTGTCGTAGTAATGCAGCGGCATCTCGACCGACTCGCCAACGGCCTTGAGTCCAGCGAAGTGGATCACGGCATCGAAACGGTCTTCGCGCAGGATGGCGTCCAGGGCTGGACGATCCCGCAGATCGGCCTGCACGAATCCCAGATCCTTGCCGGCGATTCCGCGCACCCGATGCAGCGATTCCTCCTTGCTGTTGCTGAGGTTGTCGACAACGACGACCCGCATGCCCGCCGCCAGCAGTTCCACGCAGGTGTGGCTACCGATATACCCCGCCCCGCCCGTCACCAGAACCCGCATCGCACCTCTCCTTATTCTTTGGAATGGAGTTGCTAGTGTAGCCGAATCAGGCGTCCGTCAAGTCTGGCCCGTGAGTCCCTCCGTCGATTCGCAGACGCTGACGCAGACGTCTCAGTTGCTCGGGATCGAGCGCGTCGGCGAACAAGGGCAGCACATGGCGGCGCAGCCGCCCGGAGCGAAAATTGAGCACCACCAGGGGCAGGCTCACGAAGGTCGCCGGAGACAGGCTCGCCTCGATTTCGGCGCCAGAGTTCAGGGTGAGGAGCCAGTCCCCGTCGGATTGCCACAGCACCGTCCGAATCGACCAGGGCGCCCGTCTCAGCACATGAACCGCAAAGGCATGGAAGGCGCTAAGTCCCACCAGAATCCATAAAGGATCACGATAGGGATAGATCGGCAGCATGACGACGACCGCGCCGGCCAGTCCGTGAGTCAATCCAGTAAAGACGGCCAGTCGCCAGGATCGTCGGGGACGGATCAATAGTGGCGGACGTTCGCGGTGAAACGCCACGCCGGATTACCGTTCGGTCCGAGGCGGCGTCCGCTGGCCGTGCAGCATTGCGTCGGGCGAGGTCGGCCGCTCCCGCGTGACCTCGACGATCCGCCGGACCAGCTCGCGCAGATCCAGATCCGGGGGATCGGTGCGCGCCATGAACCAATCGCTCAGACAGGTATCCTGCTTGTCGAGCAATCGCCTGAAGGTCAGCCGCTCCGGCTCGGTCAGATCGCTGTAGCCAAGATCGAGAAAGCGATCCAGCAGATGATCGAGTTCCAGCATCCCGCGTCGACACTGCCAGCGCAGACGACGAATTTGCTGATCCGTGGACAGCGAGGAAAGATCCCGCATCTCAGACTCCATGCTGTTCGCCGATCTTCTGTTCCAGTCTGGCTAGATCATGCACCACCCCGCTGCCGAAACTCAAGCGAAGACCGGATACCGGGTCGAACTTAAGCAGGCTGGCCTCATCGCGTCGATGCCCCATCCGCGATTGGATCCGCGTGTCCAGCCTACCCTCCGCCACGGCTCCCAAGGCCCAGCGCAGGTTGCGAACCGGCTTGGCGAAGTACCAGGCAAGCAAGGCACTGGCCGACAGACAGCCGAGCAGGATGGCGAGCATCGGCAGATAGGGTGGTGGCGGTCCATGACCCGACGGTGGTGGACCAAAGCCCGGAACCCCAGGGGGCGGACCGGTTGGCGGGCCAAGCTCCCATCGGACACCGGACTCGGGATCGACCATCCGCCAGTCATCGGGCAGGAAGCGGGGAGGCGGCTCTGGCGGTCGCGGCGACCAGGAGCCATCGACGATGGCGATCGTCAGGAACAACGCAATCGCTGCGAGCCCCTGCGCCAGCAGAAAGGCGAGAAAAAACTTCCAGAACAGGCGTCCCATCGCGGGGGGTATTCCCGAATCAACTGATCGCCCTGGCCACGGACACTCTGGATCCAGGCGCGGCCATCCGTTTTGTGAATCGTTTTTTACAACGTATCTGGCATAGCATCTGGTGTTCGTGCAACGGTTCCATCTCACCGGAGCCATCAAGCGTCCGGATATTGACGCGATTTAAACGAACTCACGACTGATGCGGCGCAATCGGTCTAAGGAGTCCTGGAGAGGAATGATGACAGGCGCAAGCTTGCGGCGCATGAGACTGCCGAGCGTGGTGGAGTCAGGCAGGATCGGCCGAATCAGGCCATACCCCACACCAGAGAGGAACCGCATGGCCGCGATTTCGGAGGCGAGGAGTGGCTCCTGCAGCAGAATCTTGGCGACATCAAGGTAGGCTCTATCCGGGTTGGCGAACCGCGTGGCATCCGCCAGCAGATCGTCGATCGCGAGATCGGGGTCGCCAGCCGGCCGCAGCACGGCGAAATACTCGCGCAGACAGACGAAGGTCGCGAGCACGACATCCTGACTGGGCGGCTTGGCCAGCACGGCCGCAACCGTCTTAAGGAACGCCTGTCCGCGCTCCGAGTAGACCCGCTGGAGCAGCACCGCGACAGCATCGCCCTGCCCCGCCAGGTCATGGACGGCTCCGGCGAGCGCACGCGCGGGAGCTGGTTCCGGCAGATCGTCCGGCAATGCCTGGAGAAATCCAACCAGATAAGATGGCTTGCGCGCGGCTTTACGCCAGAGGTCGCCGCGCCCTTCGCGGTCGAGCAATCCCGGCTGCAACACCAGCCGAACCGATTCGACGATCGCCTCGCTCTCCGTCTCGAAGGGCAGATATTCGATCAGATACTCCGCGAGAACCTGGCCCATGGCGCTTCGGGCGACGGCGAGATTGGAGAGCATGCGCCGCGCATTGCCGGCGTCTTCCATGGCCCACCAGGCGCGCCGCGCCAGTTCGTCGGTTAGGCCCGGGGCGCAGACGGCGGCGACCACGGCCTCTGGCTCGCCGAGCAGCAACAGTTGCGCGAGGCTTTCGTCGCGCATCTGGCCCATCCGGGTCCAGCGTTGCAGATAGATAGGGTAACCGCCGGGGGAGCCCAGGACATGGCCGGAGAGCAGTTCCCTGACCCGGCGCAGATACTGATCCGCGCGAGTATTGGGATTCAGTCGGATGGTGACTTCGCCCTGAACACCAAGGCTCTGAACAATCATCCGGCTCTCGTCGATACGGATCGCCTGCGGTTGATTGGCAAGCAGGACGTTGAGCCTGAGAGTATCCTCGGGACTGAGATCCATCGAATCAAGACGCCCTTGCTGATGGGGAAGCGAGCATCGCTAATCCTCGATCGGCGGCTTATAGTTCGGGTCTTTCGGGTTGAGAAAGATGAAATGGAACTGGCCCGGTTCAATTTCGACAAAATCCATGGTCGCTTGATCCAGTAGCGGAACCTGCTCGGGCGTCATGACGATATCGATACCCTCACAGGTCATCCGAATGTCATCCTCGGTCAGTTCGTCGAACCCCATGCGATAGTCGATACTGCCATCCGGCTGCTGGGCAGCAGCCAAGCGCAACGACATACCCTCGGTGCCACCCTGATTCGCCGCCTTGATAACCTGTTCGGCGGCTGCTGCTGTGAGTTTGAACATCTCGGACCTTTACTTGTTGGCTATCCGCTTTGGAACTGTCACAAGTTTAAACCTTATGATGTCGGTTTTGGACAGCGTCGCTTACTCGGCATGTCCTCGGTCAACGATCCTGGTCATGTCGACTGTCCAGATTGACGCCAGGCAACAAGCTAGCGAACCGGCCGGTTAGGCATTGGCGAAAAAGCCTTCATGAAACGCAACCATGCTCTCGATGCGCTATACACCCAGTTCATTCCGGGCACCGTACCAGCGTTGATAGAGTTCGCGGCTTTTCAGCGGACGCTCGCCCAGATAGGGCGTCAGTATCCCGCGCAGCAGGATCCGCGCCTCCCGTCGCTGCGCGAGATCCAGATCCTCGCCCCGCGTTAGGGCCAGCAGCGTCGCGCCGGACAGCACCGGCCCCGTCTCGACCGCCGCCGCCCGGCGCAATCCCCGTTCCGCCTCGTAACGATAAGACCGCTCCGCCAGCACGGGTTCCCGCCCGCCCGCCTCCCGATCCAGCGTCGGACCATAGCCCAATTCGTCCAGCAGACGCAGCTCGAACCGACGCAGCAGCGTCTCAAGCTCGACTCCCTCGGCCAGACGCGCGAGCGCGTCCTGATAGAAGGCGAAAAGCGGGTCATGCGAATCGTGCCGGGCGAGCAGGCGAACCAGCAGTTCATTGAGATAAAAACCACCCAGCAGGGCACGCCCCTGAAGTGCCATCGGGCGACCCGCGCCCTCGCTGCGGGTCAGGGTACGGACCTCGCCGCGCCCGACCGCCCCAAGCCATAAGGGTTGAAAAGGTTGCAGCAGCGCACTCGCCGGATTGCGCGGCCGACGCGCACCCTTGGCGATCACGGCAAAGCGCCCTACCCCGATCCCGAAGACCTCCAGCAGCAGACTGGTATTGGTATAGTCGCGCCGGTGCAGCACAAACGCCTGGAACAGTCCATCCCGAGTACGCGCGGGTGCAAGTCCGGTCATGTCATTCGATCGCTGACAACTGAAAACCGACCACTGAAAACGTTATTGGTCTTCGCGATACCCAAGACTGGCGATGGCCGCCTCGTCGCTCGACCAGCTCTTCTTGATCTTGACCCAGACTTCCAGATGCACCGGGCAGTCGAACAGCTTCTGCATCTCCTGGCGGGCCTGGCTGGCCGCGGCCTTGAGCGCCTCGCCTTGCTTGCCGATGATGATCGCTTTTTGACTCGCGCGCTCCACCCAAATCAGCGCATGGATCTGATAGCGTCCGTCCACCTGCTCGAAGCGTTCGATCTCGACCGATGTCCGATACGGGAGTTCCTCCCCATAACGCTGCATCAACTGCTCGCGTACCAGTTCGGCGGCGAAAAAGCGTTCGGAACGGTCGGTGAGCTGATCTTCCGGAAACAGCGGTTCGCCCTTTGGCAGGGCCGCCAGCACCGCCTGCTCCAACGCCTCGACCTGATCCCCATGGGTCGCGGAAACTGGGATCAGGGCCACAAAATCATGACGCTTGGACAGGATTTGCAGATAGGGGAGCAACGCCTGCTTGTCAGCCACCCGATCGACCTTGTTGACCACCGCGATCACTGGCACGCCGGCCAGGGCGACCGCCTCCAGCGCCTTGGCGTCTTCCTCGGTCCAGCGCAGCGCCTCGACGACCAGCAGGGCCAGATTGGTGTCGCTGAGCGTCGTGCGCGCGGCGCGATTCAGATAGCGGTTGAGCGCGCTGCCGCCGCGCTGATGGATACCGGGCGTGTCGACGAACAGGATCTGACCCTCGGGACGGGTTTTGATGCCGAGGATGGAGTGGCGCGTGGTCTGGGCCTTGTGGGAGGTAATGGCCAGTTTCTGTCCAAGGATGCGATTGAGCAGCGTCGATTTACCCACATTGGGACGGCCGACGATGGCCACATAGCCGCAATGTCCGGGCGCGGCGTCGGCGACACTCTCGTCCGGCATCTTTTGGTCGGTCATTTTTCGATTTGCTCCAACATGGCCTGGGCGGCCGACTGTTCGGCGCGCCGACGGCTGCTGCCCGTGCCGAAAGCGCACAGATTCCTGTCGGTCAACAGACAACTGACGGTAAAGATCTGATCGTGCTGATCGCCGCCGATCTCGGTCACGACATAGTCAGGCAGGGGCCACTTGCGCGACTGCAACCACTCCTGGAGACGGGTTTTGGGATCCTTGCCCGACTGCGCCGCGCTGGTGTCGTCGAGCCGCTCGGCGAACAGTCTCATGACCACGGTTTGCGTGGCCGCGAAACCGGCATCCAGATAGACGGCGCCCAGCACGGCCTCCAGCGCATCCGCCAGAATGGAATCGCGCGCATGGCCGCCGGTGCGCAACTCGCCCGCACCCAGCCTCAAATAATCGCCAAGGCGCAGACCGCGCGCCAGCCCGGCCAACGATTCGCGTTTCACCAGCGAGGCCCGCATGCGACTCAGGGTGCCCTCGTCAGCCTCGGGAAAACGCTCCCAAAGCACCTCGGCGATCAGGAAACCGATCAGGGCATCGCCGAGAAATTCCAGTCTTTCGTTGTTGAACGCCCCCGCGCTACGGTGCGTCAGTCCCTGTTCAAGCAGGTCTTCGCGTTTGAACGAATGCCCCAGGGCAAGCGCCAGACGGCGCGGATCCGCATTCACTGGGTCTTCACATCCACCTGGTAAGTGAACATCGCGACAGCATCGACATTGAAAAAGAGATGCACGCGCTGTTCGTAGTTGACCGTCACCTGATAGGTATTCTGTTCCAGCTTTTTGATGTCGAAATCCTTGGTGGTGATATTGGCCACGCTGTTGACATCCATGCGCTTGCCGATCGTATCGGCGATCCCGCGCGCTCCGCCCTGAAGGGTCTCGGATTGCTCGGCCACGCCGGTCATGATAGAGCGGATGGTCCAGAAGTTGAGATAGAGCGGTCCGAGCTTCAACAGGAGCGTCATGAAAAAGGCGATCAGCCCTATGGTAAAGATGATGCCGAGCATCCCCATGCCGCGCTGGCGCGAACCGAACCCAGACATTTTGCGCATTACAGATCTCTCCTAAGGACGCGGTTTAGTGAATTCCATCGCCCAGACGCGACCAGGCGATCGGCAGGCCGTCGCGCGCCCCATCCCAATGCATCCAGATCGCGAAGGCTTTACCGACTAGATTCGCGTCCGGCACGAACCCCCAGCACCGGCTGTCGTTGCTGTTGTCGCGATTGTCGCCCATCACAAAATAGTGCCCCGGCGGAACCCGGATCGAACCGAGCGCCAGCTTCTGACAGCCAAAAGGCAGATTCGGTGCGTTGGAGCGGGTCAGGATCCGATGTTCGACCCCGTCCAGACTCTCCAGGGCCTCGCGCGCGCCGGTCATTTCGATCCCGGAACCCTCGCCCGAGAAAGCGCCGATCGGCAGTTGGCCCATGGGTTCGCCATTCACGAAGACGGTCTTGTTCCGATAATCGATCTCGTCGCCCGGCAGACCGATCACGCGCTTGATGTAGTCGGTCGTGGGATCCAGGGGAAATTTGAACACGAGCACATCGCCGCGCTGGGGCTCGCCGAGTTCGATGAATTTGCGATTCAGCACCGGCAGCCGCAGACCGTAGGCAAATTTGTTGACCAGGATGAAATCGCCAGTCAAAAGGGTCGGCATCATCGAATTGGACGGAATCCGGAATGGCTCCACCAGAAAGGAGCGCAGGATCAGAACCGCGAAAATGACCGGGAAAAATGAGCGCGCGTATTCGACCAGGATCGGCTCGCGATAGCCGAATTTGCCCTCCTCGACCTGTGCGCCGGCGGCATCGGCCAACCGACGCCGGCGCGGCGCGAACAGCAGCGCATCGATCAGCCAGATACCACCGGTCAGGACCGATGCCAGGACGAGAAAAGCGGGGAAATCAAACGTCATTAGGAATCCTTATGGTGTTTTCGGCCGTATCACTTGAAACCGCGCCCCGAACGAAATGCGTCATGTTCATTTTATGTCGGGTTCTAAGGGCTTTTTCGGCCTCCGTGGAGACGCGGTTTAATTATCCTTGCCGACTTGCAGCACGGCAAGAAAGGCTTCTTGCGGGATATCCACTTTGCCGACCTGCTTCATGCGCTTCTTGCCTGCCTTCTGCTTCTCCAGCAGCTTGCGCTTGCGGGTCGCGTCGCCGCCGTAACATTTCGCGGTCACGTTCTTGCGCAAAGGCTTGACCGTGGTGCGGGCGATGATCTTGGATCCGATGGCAGCCTGGATCGCGACCTCGAACATCTGGCGCGGGATGAGATCCTTCATGCGGACGGTCACGTCATGGCCGCGCGCCTGCGAAACGGCGCGGTGCACGATGGAGGACAGCGAGTCAACCTTGTCGCCATTGATGAGGATATCCAGCTTGACCAGATCGGACGTCTGGAAACGCTTGAATTCGTATTCAAAAGAGGCAAAGCCCCGGCTGCACGACTTGAGCCGGTCGAAAAAGTCGAGCACCACCTCGCTCAACGGCAGTTCATAGGTCGCCTGCACCTGACCGCCCAGATACTGAAGCTGCTTCTGAACGCCGCGCTTCTCGATACAGAGATTGATGACCGCGCCCAGATAGTCCTGCGGCACCAGGATATGGGCCTCGATGATCGGCTCGCGCACCTCGCTGAACTTGCCCGGCTCGGGCAGGTTGGCGGGATTGTCGATCTTGATCAGTTCGCCGTCGCTGCGCAGCACCTCGTAGACCACCGTCGGGGCGGTGGTGATGAGATCGAGATCGTATTCGCGTTCGAGACGTTCCTGGATGATTTCCATGTGCAGCATCCCAAGGAAGCCGCAGCGAAAACCGAACCCGAGCGCCTGCGACACCTCGGGCTCGTAATGCAGCGCGGCATCGTTGAGCCGCAGCTTGGCGAGCGCCTCGCGTAGATCCTCGTAGTCGTCCGAGATCACCGTGTAGAGCCCGGCGAACACCCGCGGACGCATCTCCTTGAAACCGGGGAGCTTGGGCGCCGGGTGGTCGGGGCGGGTGATGGTATCGCCCACCGGCGCGCCGTCGATCTCCTTGATGCCGGCGACCATGTAACCGACCTCGCCAGCGCTCAGGACGTCGCGCTCGGTCTTCTTGGGGGTGAAGACACCGACCCCGTCGACCTGCTGAGTACGACCGGTCGACATGATCAGGATCTTATCGCGCCGACGCATCTCGCCATTCATGACCCGCACCAGCGACACCACGCCCACATAGGGATCGAACCAGGAGTCGATGATCAGCGCCTGCAGCGGCGCCTTGGGGTCGCCGGTCGGCGCGGGAATGTGCTCGACCAGCGCCTCCAGCAGATCCGGGATACCCTCGCCGGTCTTGGCGCTGACACGCAGCGCATGCTCGGCATCCAGACCGATGATTTCCTCGATTTCCCGGATCACCCGTTCCGGCTCGGCGGACGGCAGGTCGATCTTGTTCAGGACCGGCAGCACCTCCAGCCCCTGTTCGATGGCGGTATAACAGTTGGCGACGCTCTGCGCCTCGACGCCCTGGGCGGCATCGACCACCAGCAGCGCGCCCTCGCAGGCGGCTAGCGAGCGCGAGACCTCATAGGAGAAATCCACATGCCCCGGCGTGTCGATGAAATTCAACTGATAGGTCTCGCCATTGCGGGCCAGATAGTCGAGCGTCACGCTCTGCGCCTTGATGGTGATCCCGCGCTCGCGCTCCAGATCCATGGAGTCCAGCACCTGGCTGGACATCTCGCGGTCGGTCAGCGCGCCGCTGAGCTGGATGAAACGGTCGGCAATGGTCGATTTTCCGTGATCGATATGGGCGATGATCGAAAAATTGCGGATATGGCTGATGTCGGTCATCGAGAATCTGGACGCCGGGGGCTAATAAATGCGATGGGGACAGGGGTCCATGACAGAGGGTCGGGACGACGCCAACCAGGGGCGCTGGCGGCGACCGAGGCCACCGGCCACCTCACGAACGAACCTGCACGGGAAACCGCGTCATAGTAACAGACCTGAGCGGATCGGCGCACCGATCCGTTTGGCTACTGGCTCTGGCTACTCAGCGACGGACGACGCACCGATCCCGCCAGGTCTCCGCTTCTGGCCGGCGTCAGAGCTTCGGCATCTGGATGACGTAAAACATGCGGCTGTCCGCGCGCTGGACCAGAACCGCCACCGGGCGCCCGGGCTGAATGGATTCGAGGATCCGGTTAAACTCATTCATATCGGCAACGGGCTGATGATCGAGCATGAGAATGAGATCGCCCGCACGCAGACCGGCTTGATGAGCGGGTCCGGCATCGACACTTTCCACCAACACGCCGCCCTTCTCGATCTCCAGCAACTGACGCTGCTCGGCGGTCAGGTCACGCACAATGAGACCGATTCGATTGGCCGGCATCTCCTTGCGGGGGGACTCTTCGCCCGCGAGCTGTTCGTCCTCGGGGAGTTCCTCGATCTTGACGCCGAGGTCGACCTTTTCGCCTCGCCGCAACACCTGAAGAGTCGCCGTCTCGCCGACCCCTGTTGCGCCGACCAATGGCGGCAAGTCGCTCGATGTCAGGACCTCGCGGCCATTGAAGCTCAAAATGATATCGCCCGGGCGCAGATCGGCCGCCGCCGCCGGGCTATTGGGCAAGACCTGCGCGACTAGCGCGCCGCGCGGCTGGGGCATGCCGAAAGTTTCGGCCAGCTCGCGGGTCACGTCCTGGATCAGCACGCCCAGCCAGCCGCGACTGACCTTACCCTTGGTCTTGAGCTGATTGACCACATCCATGGCGACATCGATCGGGATGGCGAACGATAGACCCATGAAGCCACCGGTGCGACTGTAGATCTGACTGTTGACGCCCACCACCTCGCCATTCAGGTTGAAGAGCGGTCCGCCGGAGTTGCCGGGATTGATGGCCACGTCCGTCTGAATGAAAGGCACGTAATTCTCGGTCGGCAGGCTGCGGCCCTTGGCGCTGACGATGCCGGCGGTGGCCGATGCCTCGAAACCAAAAGGCGAGCCGATCGCAAGCACCCATTCGCCCACCTGCAAATTCTTCGAGGAGCCGATTCTGGCAACCGGCAGCCCTTCGCCAGCCACTTTCAGAAGCGCCATGTCGCTGCGCTTGTCGGTCCCGACCAAGGTTGCGACGAACTCGCGGCGATCGCTGGTCCGTACCACAATCTCGTCGGCCCCATCGACAACGTGCGAATTCGTCAGGATATAACCGTCCGACGAGACGATGAAGCCCGAGCCTAGCGAACGCGATTGCAGGGCATCGTCTGGGGTCTCACCCTCTTCGCCAAAAAAATGGCGGAAAAAATCTTGCAGCGGGCTGTCTTCCGGCAGGTCCGGAACAGAAAATTCGCGAGGGGCCGTCAGTGATTGTGCCGACTGCTTGGTGCTGATATTGACCACGACAGGGCCATTATCGCTGACCAAGGACGTAAAGTCGGGCAGCTCTCGGCTTAAGGCACTTCCAGGGGTTAGCGTCACAATCAGTAACGCGGTCAGAGCGAGCGACAGGACGGGCATGGGTCGCATGGTGACTCCGGTCATAGAGAGGTTTGCGGATTGGAATATTTTCATTCTTGGAAATCTTCGCGAATCTCTGGCGGCGGAACCGCGCTCGCAGCGACTTCAAGCCGCCGCAGGATCAACGGATCCGGCGCGGAGGTGACACTGTAGCCGCGCTGCCAGATCATTGCCAGTGCAAGACCGAGGAGGGCGCCCAACAAGCTGGTCGCATCGGCATGGGTACCCCCCAGGGTTTCGCCCATCAGCGCGCCGGCAAGCAAGGCCAGAACCGGCGCTAGATAGGCCGCCGCGGCGGCCTTCAGTAGACTCTGTTCCGGGATCCCGATGACCACCTGATCGCCAACCGCGGCATTTGCCTGGTTCAGCGCGGACAGTTCGACGGCTCGCCGTCCGACATAACGTTCCAGGAACGATGTCCCGCAGGCGTTCTGGACGGCGCAGGTTCCGCATGCGGTTCGCCGCTGGGTCCGTACCCGAACCGAATCCCCGGAGCGCGCGACCACGGTCCCCTGTTCCTCGATCATGGCATCAACCGAGCGCCCGCGATCGCGGCCTCGACCGTTGCCGCCGGCACTTCGCCGATGACGGTCACCTGATGCCCGTCGATTTTCCTGCCGGTGGCATGCACGGCGCCAATATTGGTCAGACCGTCCAGACCCTCCTCGGCACCATCCTCGACATAGATCGAGTAGGCGGACAGTCGATCCGTAAACAGGAAATGTTCGGCCACGGAACCATCGGTCTGCTTGATTTTATTGTGCATCACGAGTTGAAAACCCTTGGGAGGATCACTAAAGCGCCAGCGGCTCATCGACTCGGTCACGGGAGCATTGCGAACGGGCTGCCCAACCAGGGCAGGCGCCACACCATCGGAGGCTTTAAAGACGATGGAGGTGAACATCAGTTGCTCAAGCGGCTCCTGATCCTGGTCGATCAGGTCGGACTTCAGCGGCAGCGCGGTCTCTCGGTCGATATGAAACCGATAGCCGTAACGGAGCCGGTCCCGCGGGATAATGCCGACCACATCGGTATCGCGGCCCGCGATACGAGCGGTCCCAAGAATTCCCGCGTGATAATGATTTTTCAGCAGGGCGGGATCGATTCCATCGGTTGCGAGGATATGACCGCCGCCATGACGCTCGACCGAGAGCGGATGTCCATCGGGGAGCGCGCACAGGACGCGATCGCGTTCCCTGGCCACCGCGCGCACTGGACCGCTTAATGAAATCAGCCGCTCCTGGACCCGTCCCTCTTCGACATGATGCAGAAGGCTGAGTGTCTCCAGACGATTCTCGTGCAGATAAACCAGGACTCCCTCGTAGTTTAACGATCGCAATGCCTCGGCCATGCGTTCGAGCAGAATCCCGACTTGCTGTGTCGTGTCCGCGGGCGGCATCTCCTCCGCGGTCGCTGCGCTCAGGGCCGGACCGGCCGCGCCGAGCCCGCACAAACAGAGGAATCCAAACAGCCGAAAGGACATCCGCGGGCTAGCGTGGAAGTTCATAACCGACGAATGTCGCATAGTGGAGCATACCTTTGGCCCCGGTCGCGGGTGCGGTCTCTTGGTGGGTCACCAGAAACAGATCGAGCTTACTGGCGAGATCGGGGCGATCCAACTGCCAACGCCCGCCCATCCGATCGGGGAGCGGTTCGCGACTGGCGAGTGGCGTCATCTTGATTGCGCCGTTGGAGAAAATGGCGGCATCCCGCAGCAGGGTTGGAGCCACGAAGATCGCCAGAAAGGCAACGCTGGCGGCGAGCGCCATGCCAACGAGCGACGAGTACTGCAGCCGTGTCCGGTGTGCGTGTCGACGCGGGAGGATTCGGGGCGGCTCCAAGGCAAGCGATTCGCGTACCCGGTCGGCGACCCCCCGGTGCTCGAAAGCGAAATGTTCGCCACGAATCGCGAGTCCAATCAGATGATTGCGCTCCCAGGTTTTGCGCAGGCTCGCATCCTCTGCCAGGGCATCGAGCAGGCGCGCGGCGCTCGCCGGGTCGAGTTCGCCATCCTGCAATTCGGAAAGCCGTTGTCGTTGCTCGTCAATCAGTCGATGCTCATCGGTCATTGGGTTCACGCCTGAGCTGGATATCGTCGGGTTTCAATTGGGTTCCAAGTGATCGACGTGGCGTCATACGCCCCATCGAAGGTCCGGACCGGCTTGCGCGCCACCTGACCGAGTCGGGTGCCAGCGCTTCATCGAATCAGTCCTCAAGCAAGGGCCGCAGCCGTTTGTCGATGACCTCCCGGGCGCGAAAGATCCGTGATCTGACGGTGCCGATCGGACAGTCCATGGCAGTGGCGATTTCTTCATAACTCATTCCTTCAAATTCCCGCAGCACGATGGCCGTGCGCAGATCGTCGGGTAACTCGTCAAGCGCGCGCTGGACCGTCATGGCAATCTCATCGGTCAGCAGGAGCCGCTCGGGGGTCGCCGACTCGCGCAGGCGGCGCCCCATGTCCATCTGTTCAGCCAGCTCGGCCTCGATATCGTCGCCGGGCGGCCGGCGCCCCTGGGCGACCAGGTGATTCTTGACGGTATTGACCGCGATCCGATAAAGCCAGGTATAAAAAGCGCTTTCGCCACGGAACCCCGGCAAGGCACGATACGCCTTGATAAAGGCGTCCTGGGTCACATCCATGACTTCGCTCGAATCCCGGATGTATCGGGAGATCAAGTTTGCTACCTTCTGCTGATATTTCAGAACCAGCAGGTCGAAGGCACGCGTGTCTCCCGCCTGAGCACGCCCAACCAGTTCGTGATCGGACTGGCGCTCAGACATGAATTCGTTCCGCCGGGCTTGCAACCATCGGTTCCGTTGGCATGGACAATTCACCGAAAAAGAAGTTCTTGAAAATGGATGAGATGCGGCCGCGGCAGGCCAAATCATCAACCAAATCTTGATCCAGGTCGACTTAAGGGTAGGTTCTGGATACCACCGGGTTTTATGAGCGCAGCAGCGCTGGCGCATCCGAGACCGTCGCGGACTGAATTTTTCCGCCTTCCAAGTGAGCACATTCCATGTCCGAACATTCTTTTCGTCATGACGTACTGATCCTCGGCAGCGGCGCCGCAGGCCTTAGCCTGGCGCTGCGTCTGCGCGAGGATCTCTCCGTGGCGGTCATCTCCAAGCGTGAACTCAGCGAGGGCAGCACGCTGTATGCCCAAGGCGGAATCTCCGCGGTTCTCGATGCCACGGACTCGATCGAATCGCACGTTCAGGACACCCTCAAGGCCGGCGCGGGGCTCTGCGATCGCAAGGCGGTGCGGCACGTCGTCGAGCGCGGCCCCGACAACATCCGCTGGCTGCTCGACCAGGGCGTCGAATTCACGCGCGACGCGGAATTCGCCTCCGCCGGCGGCTATCATCTTACCCGCGAGGGCGGCCACAGCCACCGACGCATCGTGCATGCCGCCGATGCCACGGGGCATGCCATCGAGACCACGCTGGAGGCCCAGGTCCGTGCCAGACCCAATGTCACAGTCTACGAACAGCATATCGCGGTCGACCTGATCACCTCCAGACATCTTCAAGATCACCGGGAGCACCGCTGTCTTGGTGCCTATATCTTCAACCGCGCAATCGACCGGGTCGAGACCTTTCTGGCTCGCTTCGTCGTGCTTGCGACCGGCGGTGCCAGCAAGGTCTATCTCTATACCAGCAATCCGGATGTCTCCACCGGCGACGGTATTGCCATGGCCTGGCGCGCGGGCTGCCGGGTCGCCAACATGGAGTTCATGCAGTTCCACCCCACCTGTCTCTATCATCCGGAGGCGCGCACCTTCCTGATCACCGAGGCATTGCGGGGCGAGGGTGCGCACCTGCTGCTGCCCGACGGCGAGCGCTTCATGCCGCGCTTCGACAGCCGTGCCGAACTCGCGCCCCGCGACATCGTCGCACGCGCCATCGACCACGAAATGAAGCGGCTCGGCACCGAATGCGTGTACCTGGACATTTCTCGCCGTCCGGCGAATTTTATCGTCGAGCACTTTCCGACCATCCATAAGCGCTGCCTTGAATTAGGGATCGACATCACCCGCGAACCGATTCCGGTTGTCCCCGCCGCGCACTATACCTGCGGTGGTGTGATGGTCGATCAACATGCCCGCACCGACCTGACCGGTCTCTATGCCAGCGGCGAAACCGCGTATACCGGGTTGCACGGCGCCAATCGCATGGCGAGTAATTCGCTGCTGGAATGTCTGGTCTATTCGGAGTCGGCGGCCCAGGACATCGAACGTCGGATCGGTGGGTATCCAGCGCCGCCGGACGTGCCCGACTGGGACGAGAGCCGGGTGACCGAACCCGACGAGGAGGTGGTGGTGACGCACAATTGGGACGAGTTGCGCCGATTCATGTGGGATTATGTCGGCATCGTGCGAACCAATAAACGACTGCGTCGCGCCAAGCGGCGGGCCGATCTACTTGCCCAAGAGGTGATCGAATACTACAGCCACTTCCGGGTCAGCAACGACTTGATCGAATTGCGTAATCTGCTCGAAGTCGCGGATCTCATCATTCAATCGGCGTTGCGCCGCCGCGAGAGCCGGGGATTGCATTACACGTTGGATTTTCCCAACAAGGATGCCAGCCAGCGCGTACCCACGATCCTGATCCCGGATTATTATCAACCACGCGTGGATTGTTGAGCCCGGGTCGTTCAGCTATCGTGTTGTCGAGTGACCGCTGGCAATCGCCCAGATAAAGGAATCGGATGACGGCAGGAACTTCCAGCGCTTGTGATGCGAGCGCTGGAGTCCAATCACAATGACTCTCATGACACAAATCGTGCCATCCAAGCGTTATTCCTTGTTTCTCCTTGATTCTTGAAGCATTTTAATATAGTCCAAGCGAACCTGACAACTTCTCCAGTCAAGTTGCGTGCAACCATCGGCTTCTTCGCAGTCAAACTGGCACCGTGCGAGATCATCGGGCACTTCAGTAATCCACCAGCTTACCCAACTCCTCCAAGCACTCTGAAGGAAACGAACAGGGGGGAGTAACGTGTTTTCCATCCGCCTCTCCTTGTACACGCAATCGCCTAAATCAAACTGCCTCCGCTTTTATACGGCTAGTGTGCTATTTCGAGTCATGAACCAAGGTTTCATGAGCACACAAATCAGCAGAGCAATCGCCGCAATCAAGTCGATCGAACAGATTCAAATGTCGACAGATTGTTAACGCAATAAATGCTTAGGTATTTAACCTTAACCGGCGAAAAAACACAATTTATCCTCAGGCGAAATCGTGCGCTGGATCACTCGTCGGAGAAAGAAGCCGCATCTGCCTAGCTAGAGAACCTTGCTTACCAGCTTGATCGCCAAATCCTGCGGATCGCTCTCGATGCGGAATCCGAGCGATTTGACCAATGCCAGCATCCGGTTGTTGGCGGTCAATACCTCGCCATCCATCACCCGGAACCCGCGCGAGCGGGCGTTCTGCATCAGCGAGCGCATCAGCCGGGCGCCGATCCCGAGATTGCGCCAGGTGTCCGAGACGACGATGGCGAACTCGCAGTCCTCGCCGCCCGGCCGGGACATATAGCGGGCCACGCCGACCTCGATCTCGACGCCGTCGTTCTCGACCACCCCGATCAGGGCCATCTCGCGGTCGTAGTCGATTTGGGTGAATCGCACCAGCATCTCCGGCGTCAGTTCCTTGATTGCCTGCATAAACCGGAAATATTTGGTCTGCTCCGACAGGCCGCGCACGAATTCCTGCTCCAGCTCGGCGTCCTCGGGGCGGATCGGACGGATCACCAGATCCCGACCGTCGGGCAGTTGCGCGCGTTCGATCAGATGGCTCGGGTAGGGATGGATGGCCATGTGGCCATAGGTCGGCTGCTGGGGCGGGCGATAGTCGACATGGATGCGGGCATCGACCGCGATCACTTCCTTGTCGTTGCCGATCAGCGGATTGATGTCCATGCGGATGATCTCGGGCAACTCGCAGACCATCTCCGAGACCCGTTGCAGGATCTTGGCCAGGGCGACGCGATTCATCGGCGGCATGTGCTGGAAGGCGCCCATCAAACGCACAATGCGGGTGTGATCGATCATGGTCTCGATGATGAAGGCATTGAGTGGCGGCAGACCCAGCGCCCGGTCTTCCAGCACCTCCTCCTGGGTGCCGCCGGCCCCGAAGCTGATCACCGGGCCGAAGATTTTGTCGCGGAACACGGTGACCATCAACTCGCGCGCGGCCCGCGTCGAGGCCATGTGCTCGACGGTAATGCCTTCGAGCCGCGCCTCGGGACGCAGCCGCTTGGCGCGGTCGACAATCTCGGTGAAGATCCGGCGCACCGACAGGGCGTCGTCGATGTTCAGCCGCACCCCATCGACATCCGATTTGTGCTCCAGATCCGGCGAGTTGATCTTCATCACCACCGGAAAGCCCAGCACTTCGGCGGCCATCAGCGCCTCGTTCGGCGTGCGCGTCAAGACCGCCTGCATGGTTGGAACGCGAAAGGCCGACAGGATCGCCTTAGCCTCCACCGTGCCGAGCGTCTTGCGGCCCTCGGCCATCACGCCCTCGATGATCAGACGCGCCCCCTCGACATCGGGCGGATCCTCGTGGGAGAGCGGCGCGGGCGACTGCATCAGCAGCTTCTGATTGCGGTGATGGGTAGCCAGGAAGGAAAAGGCTTCAGCCGCCGCCTCCGGGCTCTCGAACTGCGGAACGTCGTTCGCGGACAGCAGCGCCTGTGCCTCGACGACCCGCTTGCCGCCCATCCAGCAGGCCAGCACCGGCTTGCGGCTAGCCTTGGCCGCCTCGATGACCTGATTGGCGGTCGCGACCGGATCCCCAAAGACCAACGGAGACAGGATACAGAGCACCCCATCGACTTCATCGTCCGCGAGACAGGCATTGAGCGCCAACCGATAGCGCTCGGGCGGCGCGTCGCCGATGATATCCACCGGATTGCCGTGCGACCAGTACCCCGGCAGCCCCTGCTCCAGCGTCTGGCGCGTGGCATCGCTGAACTGCGCCAGCGTCAGCCCCAGTTCCACCATGCGATCGGCCGCCAGGACGCCTGGCCCGCCGCCGTTGGTGATGATGGCGATGCGGTCCCCGGCCAGCCGGCGACGGGTGCCGAAGACCTGGGCGGCGGCGAACAACTGATCCAGATCCGAGACCTGGACCACGCCCGCGCGCTCGGTCACGGCCCGAAACACGTCCGGGGAGCCGACAAAACCGCCGGTATGCGACTTGATCGCGCGCGTCCCGGCCGGATGCCGTCCGGCCTTGACCACGATCACCGGCTTGAGCCGCGCGGCGGCGCGCAATCCGCTCATGAAATGGCGGGCATGGCGGATGCCTTCCACATAGAGCAGGATGCACTGGGTCTGAGTGTCGAGCGCGAGATAATCCAGAATGTCGCCAAAGTCCACATCGGCTGCCGCGCCCAGGGACACTACGGCGGAAAAGCCCACCTTGCGCCGTTCGGACCAATCGATCATCGCGGTGCAGATGGCGCCGGATTGCGAGACCAGCGCGACGTTGCCGGGGTGCGGCAGATCCTGGCCCACGCTTGCGTTGAGTCCGTGCTGCGGACGCATCACCCCCAGACAATTCGGTCCGAGCACCCGGATGCGATGGCGCCGGGCCGCCTCGACCATCTTCTCCTGCAAGACCTTGCCGCGTTCGCCGTGCTCGCCGAAACCGGCGGAGTGGACTACCGCCACCTTGACGCCGTAGCCGCCGCACTGATCGAGAATCGCCGGAACCGCCTCGGCGGGCGCGGCGATCAGCGCCAGATCGACCTGCTTGTCGAGCGCCTTCAGATTCGGATAACAAGGTTCGTCGGCGACCTGATCGTATTTCGGATTGATGGCGTAACAGTGACCCTTGAACCCGCCCGCGAGCAGGTTGCGAAACACCATGCCGCCGATCGAGCCCTCACTGTCGCTCGCGCCAAAAACCGCCACGGCACTGGGTGTAAAGAGTTGATCGATATCTGATAAGCGCATGGGGTTTGCCCTCCGGGGCAAAAAAGCGGTTAATCTGCGGTACTGCCGCCGGAGTGCGGCAATGAAAAATCTGGACATCGCCTGAATCAAGAATCGCACGGGACCAGCCGCGTCACGCACAGCGATCAAGCCTTGAGGAGCTGACATGAACCTCGCCTTTATCTCTCACCCGTCCTGCCAGGAACACCGCATGGGCGCACATCATCCCGAATGTCCCGAGCGGCTCTACGCCATCCAGGATCGACTGATCGCCTCCGGCATGGAGATGCTGGTCAGTCATTATGACGCACCGGCGGCCAGCGTCGAGCAGCTCGCCCGCGTCCATGATCCCGACTATATCCAGCACATCCTCGACACCGCGCCGCGAGACGCCGACACGCTGACCTGGATCGACGGCGGCGACACGGCCATGAACCAGCATTCGCTGGAGGCGGCGCTGCATGCCGCCGGGGCCGCGATCCAGGCGGTGGACCTGGTCATGAGCGACAAGCACCACGCCGCCTTCTGCAGCGTGCGTCCGCCGGGCCACCATGCCGGACGGCGCAGCGGCAGCGGATTCTGCATCTTCAACAACCTCGCCGTCGGCGCCGCCCACGCACTCGAACAGCATGGACTGGAGCGCATCGCCATCGTCGATGTCGACGTGCATCATGGCGACGGCACCGAGGATATTTTCAGCGGCGACGAGCGCGTACTCTTCTGCTCCAGCTTCCAGCATCCCTTTTACCCCGGCACCGGCGCCGACAGCAAAGCGCCCAACGTCATCAACCTGCCGCTGCCAAGGCTCACCGACGGCGCCGCCTTCAAGGCCGCCGCCGAAGCCGCCTGGCTGCCACGCATCGACGCCTTCGCCCCGCAGTTGATCATGATCTCCGCCGGCTTCGACGGTCATATTGAAGACGACATGGCCCACTTCAATCTGCACACCTCGGACTATGGCTGGATCACGCGCGAGCTGCACAAGCTCGCGCTCAAGCATTGTCAGGAGCGGGTGGTGTCCTGTCTGGAAGGCGGCTACACGCTGTCGGCGCTCGGGCGTTGCGTGAGCGCCCATATCGACGAATTGATCGGACATGCCTGAACGGGGCTCGGCGCTCTTGCTGCAATGCAGCATCAGGATAGCCCGGCTACTTGAGGGTTGCAATTCCCCTGGCCCGGCGATCCCGGAAGAGGGGGTGCCGAGTTGCGCTCGGCGGCTTCGCTCCGGCCTAACGGCCGGAGCGCCGACTGCAAGTCGACGAGTTCGACGAACTCCTATTCGCTGCTTTCCAAATCGCTAATCAGAGATGCACGGACCGCTGGCGTGACATCGGTCCGATGAGAGTACTCGGGATGGTCGATGCCGATGGACAGCGCGGCGCCTTCCTGGAGCGCGGCGATCATGGGCGCCGAGAGCTCGAAGCGCAGAAAATGCACCGCCGAGGTTCTGGTCGCGCCCTCGCGCTCCAGATCTTCGTCGGCGATCGCATAGACCCTGTCGCATCCGGCGATCCGGACCCAGACGCGATCCTCGATCCCGCGCAGACGCGCCAGCGCCTCGCGGCGCTCCTCGGCATCCTCGTACTCGATCATGAAGGTTGCCTTCCAGTTGGCGCCGTCCGGGACCATGGGATTGTAGGCGTCCAGTTCGTCCTGAATCCCCTGGGACTCGAAGATGCGCTCGACCCGCAGCATCTCCTGGATCTGATACTGCATGGTCAGGCGGTCTTCGAAATAGAGCGCGGCGTAGGCGCCGATGGCGACTTGGCGGTGCTTCTTGTGCGCCATGACCCTGGCGCGAAAGTCGCCGCGAACCTGCGCGTACTGCTCCAGGCTGTACAAATCGTCTCGCGTCAGATGCATGTTCGTCTCCGCTTGATCTGGCAGCGCCCTGCAGCGGGTGCCCGAGTGTCAGAAAACCTGTTTCAGAGACCGTAGGCCAGGCGCAGCAGGCTCAGCGGATGACGTTGCTGGCCGTCGCGGCCCAGCGCATGGGCGATATGGGCGCCCGCCATCGGGCAATCGCTGCCGAAATGATCGGGCGCCGCCTTGTCGACGCGACCCGCCACCGGTCGCACGATCTTCATGGCGGCGTCGTAGGATTCTTTTTTCACGGCATAGGTCCCGTCGTGGCCCGAGCAGCGCTCGACGATCTCGACCGTCGTGCCCGGCACCAAGGCCAGGATCTCGCGGGTCTTCTGTCCGATATTCTGGACCCGTTGATGACAGGATGCCTGATAGACCACGCTACCTAGGGGCTGCTTGAAGTCCAGGTTCAGCTTGCCTTGCTTGTGGCGCAGCATCAGGTACTCGAAGGGATCGAAGATCCGCGACTTGACCAACTGGACATCGGGATCCTCGGGGAACATCAGCGGCAGTTCCTGCTTGAACATCAGCACGCAGGACGGGATCGGCGCGACGATGTCCCAGCCGTCCTCGATCAGCCGCTTGAGCACCGGGATATTGGCCTCCTTGGCGGCCTTCACCGCATCCAGATCGCCCAGTTCCAGCTTGGGCATGCCGCAGCAGTGTTCCTTTTCCGCCAGGGTCACCGGGATACCCGAATGCTCGAAGACGGCGATCAGATCCTGACCGACGTCGGGCTCGTTGAAATTGCCATAGCAGGTCGTGAACAAGGCCACCTTGCCGGTGGTGGTTCCGGCCGGCTCGCCCGTCGCGATCCGACCGATCCGCGCCTTCTCTTGCTTGCGGAGGGTCCGACTTCGGTATTCGGGGACGCGGGCATCCCGATGGACCTCAAGGATCGCCTCCAGCGCGCGGCGTCCGAGCGGGTTTGCGTTGACCGCGTTTACGAGACCATTGACGATTGGAAAGCCGACCAGCGCGCCGACCCGATCCGTGCTCGTCAGCACCCGATCACGGAATTTGACCTTGCCCTGTCGGTATTTGACCGCCTTGGCCCGCAGCATCAGATGCGGAAAGTCGAGATTCCATTCATGCGGTGGCACATAGGGACACTTGGTCATGTAGCAGAGGTCGCACAGATAGCAGTGATCGACCACCTTCCAATAGTCATCCTTGGCGACGCTGTCCACCTCCAGACTTTCGGACTCGTCGACCAGATCGAACAGGGTCGGAAAGGATTGGCAGAGACTCACGCAACGGCGGCAGCCGTGACAGACATCGAAGACGCGCTCCAATTCCTGGTAGAGCGCGTCTTCGTCGTAAAACGCAGGGCTTTGCCAATCGAGCGGATGGCGGGTGGGCGCTTCGAGGCTTCCCTCCCGAAGAGTGGGCGTCGCCATGGGTCTCGCTCCTTTTGGTCAGTGGTTTCATTCAAAGCAGCTTTTCGATCGCCTTTACCACCTTCGCGCTCTCCGGTCCGGTGGTGCTGATGAAATGATCGACGAGATTGCCGTTGCGGTCGATCAGATATTTATAAAAATTCCACTTCGGATAGGGCGCGCCAGCCGCGGCGAGGCGCTCGAACAGGGGAGCTGCCCTGCCCTTCTTCACACTGACCTTCTCGAACATGGGGAACTCCACCGAGTAGGTCAGTCGGCAGAATTTCTGGATCTCTTCCTCCGAACCCGGATCCTGATTGGCGAAATCGTTGGACGGGAAGCCGAGAACGACGAACCCCCGATCCTGATATTTGCGAAAGAGTGCTTCGAGCCCCTCGTATTGAGGCGTGAAACCGCACTTGCTGGCGGTGTTAACGATCAGGATCACCTTGCCCTGATACGCCTCGCAGAGATTCACGCTCTCCTCGCCGGCGAGTCGGCGCACATCGAGATCCAGCAGGGACGAACAGCTTTTCGGGTCGGCCGCCGCCGTAGCGCTGACAGCGGTCAGCCCAAGCGCAAACAGGGTATTTTTCATCGCAATCCTCCGGTTGAAACCTCCCCTTCAGGGGGATAATACCCAGGGGGTAACCCATTCAGTAGCCGTGTCGCCTGGCTTAGCCGGGCGCGGATTGAAACATGAACGATCTCTTTCGGGTGAGAGTGGACGGGTCAGGAAAAACAGGTCGGGCGGTTCGGGCGGGATTGCAATACCCGCACCCGCACCGATCATGTTTTGAACGCCACAGCAGCCTTTCGCGGGCGACGATCAACCACAGACAACGGAACGGATATGAACGATTGGGTTAAAGCAAAGGTTATCGGCAAGCACCAGTGGGCCGAGGGTCTCTACAGTCTGCAATTCGACGCGCCGATCGCCGATTTCAAGGCAGGTCAGTACATCAAGGTCGCGCTCGACATCGAGGGCGAGCGCATCGGCCGTCCTTATTCGCTGGTCAATGCCCCACAGGATCGCCCGCTGGAAGTCTATTTCAACGAGGTTCCGGAAGGTCCGCTGACACCGCCGCTCTCCGCCCTGAATCCCGGCGACGAGGTTTGGATGACGAACACGGCGGGCGGCATCTTCACCCTCGAAACGGTGGAGCCGGCCGAGACGCTCTGGTTGCTCGCGACCGGCACCGGACTTGGCGTCTATCTCTCGATCCTACGCACCGCCGAACCCTGGGAGCGTTTCCAGCGCGTGATCCTGGTCCATGGCGTGCGCCAAGCAGCGGACCTTGCCTATGGCGAAACACTGGCCGAGATCGCCGGCCGTTATGGGGATCGCTTCAGCTTCATCGCCGCGGTGAGCCGCGAGCAGACTCCGGGCGCCCTGCCCGGCCGCATCACGGATCTCCTGACCGGCGGCCAGTTGGAGGCCCAGGTCGGCGCGACCATCGATCCGGCGACCAGCCATGTGATGCTGTGCGGGAACTCGGCCATGATCAAGGACGCGAAGGCGATCCTGGAGGCACGCGGACTCGTCCGCCATCGTCGCCACGCGCCCGGCCAGTACACCACCGAGCAGTATCATTGATCCTAAAAAGAACAGTTGAACCGCAAAAAACACGAAGAACGCCAAGTCGTTCAATGTCTTGTCTGGATGACGAGAGTTACCCAAAGGGTGATCGTCATGCATATTGCAAGCCCTTGCTATTCTTTGTGTCCTTTGCGCCTTTGCGGTTCAAAATGCCGAATTTAGGTTGATGCGAACGCAACCAGCCAAAGGATACGAAGAAAACACGAGGTGATGTCATGCACGCGGACGTGATCGTCATCGGAGCCGGTTTGTCGGGATTAGCCTGCGCGCTCCGGCTGCGCGCCAGCGGTCTGGAGCCGCTGGTGCTGGAGGCCGCCGATGGAGTCGGCGGTCGCGTGCGCACCGACCATCGCCAGGGTTTTCTGCTGGACCGCGGATTCCAGGTCTTGCAGACCTGGTATCCCGAGGCCCGACAGTGGCTCGACTTCGCGCGCTTGGATCTGCGTCCCTTTTACCCCGGCGCGCTGGTCCACGCCGAGGGCCGGTTGCATCGGGTCAGCGCTGTCTGAAGGGCGACCTGGAAACCCTCTACAACCGTCCGGAATGCACCGCGCTGGAACGGCTGCGCGCGGCCGGATTCTCGGCGCGCATGATCGAGCGCTTTTTCAAACCTTTCTTCAGCGGCGTCTTTTTCGAGCCGGATTTGAGCGTTTCCTCGCGTGCCTTCGAGTTCGTTTTCCGTGCCTTCGCGCTGGGCGACACCGCGCTCCCGGCCCACGGCATGGGCGAGATTCCGGCCCAACTCGCGGCGCGACTCCCGGCGGACCGCATCCGGCTGGGTTGCCGGGTCGCGCGCATCGCGGACCGGCAGGCCATGCTGGACTCCGGCGAACGTCTAAGCGCCCGCGCCATCGTGATCGCCACCGACATGCGCGAAACCACCTGTCTGCTCGGCCAACCGCAACCCGCCGCGATGGCCACTCGCGGCACGACCTGCTGTTACTTTGGGGCCGATCAAGCGCCCTTCGACGGCCCCTATCTCGTGCTCAATGGCGAGGGACGGGGACGCATCAACAGTCTGCTCTGTCCGAGCAATCTCTCGGCACACTACGCCCCGCCCGGTCAAACCCTGATCGCCGTCAATACGCACGGCGCGGACCACAACCCAGACACGCTGGAAACCGACCTGCGCCATGAACTCGCGCACTGGTTCGGCACCGCGGTCGATGATTGGACGCGTCTTGCGGTCTACCGGATTCCTCATGCCCTGCCGGCGCAGACGTCGCCCGTGCGATACCCCGGCAAATCGCCTCTGCGTCAATCGGAGTGGCTATGGACCTGCGGGGAATACCAGTCCGCACCGTCGATCCAGTGGGCGCTGCACTCCGGCCGGCGCGCGGGCGAGGAGATCGTGGGCGAATTGCTTGGCAAGGGCGACGACCGCGATGCGGAGGAGCGTCGCGGCTCCCTTTCGGCAGGCAGGGAACGATCTAAACACCAATAGAAAAATCGATCATGGCGGCTCTCCGGGAGGTCAGGATGGTAACCTTAGCGGGTTTCGCCCCCAAGAGCCGCCGCCCTTATCCAGAACTCACGTTAATTAGATATGTACTGTACTGAGGCGATTGTTAATCGTAACTGCCGCGCTTGTTGGCCAACATCTCATTTTTAAATGCTACGATGCGAGACATGACCCCGATCCTTTCGATCCTTGCTTGTGTTTGTCAAGGGAATACACGATGATCACGAGAAATTGATGATGCTTGTGCGGGAACATGGATCCCTTTTTGGGGATTGGAGGCTCAAGGAAAAGCCGGAAGGGGTCTTGCCAGTCCCCGGCAGCAGGAGGGAAGCGGGTGAAGAATGATCAATTTCCTAAAAATTTTGAAAATTTTTAGGATTTTTAGGGGTAAGCAAGAAGGTGGTTATGAATGCTGGTACGCCAATAGGTCATTCTGTCTAAATCGCGTCCATAACGAGATGTGCCGTTTCGAGAGGTCGGCTAGGTTGGCAGCCCTGCGTGACACCGGAGTCAATGCAGTTTAAGCAATTCAAATTTATAGGGATAAGCAGATGAACAGACCGAAGTGGAAATGGAAATGGCTAAGTGTACTATTGCTTATGCCCGGTTTAGCCGCAGCGCAGGTGGACGACGGCAGCATTACATTTGGGCCAGTGGGGACAAGTATACCGACGCTGGGCGGTACTGCACTCCTATTAGTCGCATTGTTTCTCGGGTTCCTTGCCTATCAGGCCATACGCAAGAACCAGGGCCGTGGCAACGCTGTCTCGCTCCTTGCCGGTACCCTGGTCATCGGGTCTTTGGCCAGCGCCGCAGGTGGTTTCGCGCTGATGCGCGATGCTGATGCCGGGACCGGGTTCGGGTTTCCGATCAAAATTCCGTCGGGGCAAGTTATCTCGTTCGGCTGCGCCCCGGACATGTATTTTGAAAATCTTTCTGGTGTGACGATGCAAGTCAACGTGCTGACTCTTCCGTCGAAATGTACTCTAACGACCGTCCCCGACGACGACTACTCGTATCCACCCTGTACGCTTTACCGCCAACTTACAAATTCGGCCCGGTGCGTTATCGACTGTGATGCAATCTTATGTCGGGGGGAGATGAAGTAGATGAACAGACTTACGCTGATTTCGAAGTGGAGAGGGCTGAGTGTACTATTGCTTTTGCCAGGCTTAGCCGCAGCGCAGACGAACGGCAGCATTACATTTGGGCCAGTGGGGACCAGTATACCGACGCTGGGCGGTACCGCACTCCTGTTGGTCGCATTGTTTCTCGGGTTTCTTGCCTATCAGGCCATACGCAAGAACCAGGGCCGTGGCAACGCTATCTCGCTCCTTGCAGGTACCCTGGTCATCGGGTCTTTAGCCAGCGCCGCAGGTGGTTTCGCGCTGATGCGCGATGCTGATGCCGCCGTGATGGGGTTTACGATCGACATTCCGGCGGGGAAAGTTTTCTCGTTCGGCTGCGGCCCGTTAAATTATTTTGATAATAAATCTGGTGTGCCGATGCAAGTCAACGCGCTGACTCTTCCGCCGAACTGTACTCCACTGACCCACCCCTCGGTTCCAACCTGTACGCTTTACAGCCAACTTACAAATTCGGCCCGGTGCGTTATCGACTGTGATATGACCTTATGTCTGGCGCCTAGCGCCTGATATAAGGTTATTTCTGGGAATTGTGATATGACAGACCAAGTCAACATCCTCGGACCGTCCTCTGAGCATGTGGCGCTAACGTTGCTGCTCAACCACCAAGACCTGATAATGCTCGTCGCAACCTTCGGCGGCATGCTGGTCTTGTTGATGTGGGAGCGCGTCTGGCCACGCCGTCATTCACCTGATTTGCCGATCAGTCGTTGGTGGAATAATTGGCTGCTCGGTTACCTCAACTTTGCCATCATTCTGTGGCTGCTCCGTCTTGTGGAACAGTCCTCTTGGTTCGCCGCCCTGAGACCAGAGCAGAGCTTGTTGGAGCACATGCACCCTGCCTTGGCGTTGCTCCTCCTCCTTTTTATCGTGGAGGGCATCACCTATGCACTACACCGGTTGTTTCACGTCAGCCCGTTGCTGTGGCGCTTTCACGCGGTCCATCATCTCGATACGGAAGTCGACGTGACCACTTCGCACCGGCACCACATTGTCGAAGTGCTTGCCACCACCCTCATCGTCATGTCGATCATCTTCCTCCTCAATGTGCCTGCGGTAATCGTAATGTTCGTGGCTCTGCTGCGGTTAATGATTGCCCTGATGAGCCATAGCAACCTTGATCTCCCGGAATCGGTTGACCGGAGGTTGCGCTGGTTTATTGTGACACCCGATTTCCACCGCCTGCATCACAGCAGTGATCCACGTCACACGAACAGCAATTATGGTGCGGTGTTTCCCTGGTTTGACTATCTGTTTAACACCGTAAGCACTGTCCCTTACAAAGAACAGAGGCACATGCAACTGGGACTGGAGTATCTCAGGGGCAGACGAGACTCACGCCTGGATCAACTGCTGTTACTGCCATTCGTCTGGAAACGCCGCGCACTTCCCATCTGAACGGCGCTCAGTTCGCATTGTGAAGTTCTCGACCGGCATCAATCCTCTCGGCTCACATGGATCCAACAGAATTGGTTTTACGGCGCATAAGACACGGGCAAGGTTTGCGAGAATCAGCGGCATGCAACGACCATACGAGCAAGCAGACCGGCGGTGCAAGCCCGCTGTCCACACCGATCCTGGACAAGCTGGGCTTGCCCTTGGAGGGGTGGGTGCGCCGTAGCGCCCGTCAGCTCGTCCAAGGCGCCATTGAGGTGGAGGTCGATGCGCCGTTGGTCGTCCGATCCTCAGTCAACAACCCGGATTGGGTCACGGCGAGTTTGGACGACGATGAAGCGATCGACTGTCATCACTGACTTGGAGGCGAGCCTCGACCAAGGCCCGCAGAGCGGATGAGTTCAACGGTGAATTAGAAAGAATCCGTACTTATGGCACCACATAGATTCCATGTTTACGGTATTAGACCGAATCCGTTTAACCTCCAAGGTGAACTGACCAGGAAATGGTTGGACTAGGAAGATGAGTCAGCGTCGGCGCACGCCTTGAAGCGAAAGACGCGTTTTAAACACGGATCTCCATCTGCGGCACTTTCATCACTCCCCCAAGCACCGTCTCACATGCGCGAGAAACCGACCGGTCCAGCCGTTTCCGCCGACATCGCGTAGATGACTGTAGCAGGCGAGCAGATTGCCTTGCACGATTCCGTCATGCGCTCCGTCCACCCCGGCGCCACGCAGGATGTCGTAACCATAGATCCAGGACGGATCGGGCCGCACCACGGCTGAGTGGTGGAACTCATGGGCGGCGATGTCAGCGGGTCGAGGCGTGAGTCGCGGCCAGGGAAAATCCGCCGTCTCGCGCAATCTGACATAGCCCCTGCCCTGCGGTCGCGGGCGCATCTCGACCTCGGCCTTGAGCGCGCCGACCATCGCGCGGCGCTCGCCGTTCCAGCTCATGCCTTCGCAGAGATACATGAGGCCGCCGCACTCGGCGTAGACCGGCCCGCCGTCGGCGATGAACTCGGCGATTCCCTGACGCATCGAGCGATTGGCTTCCAGTTCGGCCATGCGGCATTCGGGGAAACCGCCGCCGAGAAAGAGCGCGTCCACGTCTGGAGGTTCGGCGTCGGCGACTGGGCTGAAGGACACCAGTTCCGCGCCGCCGGCGGCGAGTGCACGTAGATCGTCCGGATAGTAGAAACCGAATGCCGCGTCTCGGGCGATGCCGATTCGTAGGGGCGCACCGTCAAACGCGACCCTCGATGCGGGCGGCGCGACTGGATCGGGGCGCGGCACCTGCTCGGCAATCGCGATCAGTCGATCCAGATCGACCTGTTCGGCGATCCGGCGACGAATCCCCTCGATCCAGGCTTCGGCGCCATCGGCTTCATTGCTGGGCATCAACCCCAGATGACGTTCTTCGATCGCGATCGCGTCATCCCGATGCAGCACGCCAAGCACCGGCAGATCCGTATAGTGCTCGACGACACGGACAAGATTGACGGCATGACGGGTACCGCCGACCCGATTGAGCACGACACCAGCAAGATTGAGATCAGGATCGAAGGCCCGATAGCCGAGCAGGAGGGGCGCGATCCCGCGCGCCATGCCATGACAGTTGACGACTAGAATGACCGGGGCTTGCAGATGTTTGGCGAGTTCGGCGTTGCTGTTGGCGCCGGCCAGGTCGGTGCTGTCGAACAGGCCGACATTGCCCTCGATCAGCCCGAGATCGGCGGTGCCGAGTTCGTGACCGAAGGCGGCGGCGATCTCGGCCCGGTCCATGGTGTGGAAATCCAGGTTGAAACAGGCGCGTCCTGCGGCCTGCGTCAACCAGAGCGGGTCGATGAAGTCAGGGCCTTTCTTGAAAGGCTGTACGACCAGACCGCGATTGCGCCATTCGCGACAGAGTCCGATCGTCAGCGTGGTCTTGCCGGAGGATTTCTGCGGCGCGGCGAGATAGAGATGGGCCATCGGTCTCAGGCCGGCTTGGCGAATGCCTCCTCGCTCAGGGTTTCCTCGTCGACCGGCACCACGTCGTCCGCCAGCGATTCGGGCAGGAATTGCAGCACCCGCACACCCACCACCGTGATGATCAGTGCTATCGCGACTCCGCCGAGCCCTAGCAGAACCTCGGGGATGGTGGGACTGTAGGGTCCAGGCTGACCGTTGACGCCATCGAAAAAGCCGGACTCCAGGATGGTTTGACCGGGGAACATCTGGATGGGATAGGCTTGGCTACCGATGATGATCACGTAGAGGGTCGCTAGTCCGCCCAGGATGACCAGGGAACAGGCGGCCACGATCCAGTTGCGCTCCTTACTCAACTCCGGGTGATAGAGAATCCCGAGCGGCAGCAGACCGCCGATCAGCACCCAGCCAACCCAGAACAGGAAGGTATAGATTCCGCCGCTCAGCATCAGCCAGTGCTCCAAGCCATCGTTCTTGGCGCCGTAGAGATTGGTCAGGTGATACACCAGGGTGAAATAGAGTACACCGGCGACGAAGACGCCCAGAAGATTCTTCAAACGTCTCAAGACTTTGGGTCCGATCGGACGGCCTTCGTCGTTGAAGGCGAACAGCAGCACCAGCATGAAGATTGCCAGTCCGTAGGCGAAGGACATGATGACGAACATGGGCGCCAGAATCGCCGCGTCATAGGCCTGGCGGGCGACCAGAAAGCCGAAGATGGCGCCGGTGCCGGTCGTCAGCGCGAGGCGCCACAGAAAGGCCAGGATGCCGACCGGCCGATTGAACGGCCCGCCCTGACGATCCGCCATGGTCCAGAGATAGGCGATGACGATCACCATGAAACCGGTGTAGAGGAAGATGTTCCAGGCAAAGATGGAGCTGAAATTGTAGTTCGTCATCGCGACGATGAGTCGCTCGGGACGCCCCAGATCCATGACCAGCACCAGCAAACCGCCCATCAGGAGCGCCACGGCCAGCAAGCCGGAGAGACGTCCGAGCGGCTTGTAGATCGGTTTGTGGAAGACGGTGCCGATGGAGGCGATATTGAGCGCGCCGGACGCGGCGATGATGAGGAACACGGCGAAGACGTGCGGGGTACCCCACACCACCGAGTTATTCATGCCGGTGACCCAGTGGCCGGTGTGCTCCATGTAGCCGAAGGCGAGAACGGCCGTCCCCGCGACCGCGGCCAGAATGCCGAGGATGCTCCAATAACGAGCGGGTGGAATACGCCACTCGCGATAGACGATTCGTTTCATGATCGGTTTCACTCGCCTGATTGAGACGCCGGAATGGATTTAGACGCCGGAATAGCGCACGCCCGTGTTCAGGGACAGATCCTCGCGGATCTGCCGGCTCGGCATGTCCTTGAGCAATTGGCTGATCGGGCTCGCGGGATCCTTAAGATCGCCAAACACGATCGCATGGTGGCCCTCGGCGGCACAGGCATCGACGCAGGCCGTAGACTCCTCGCCGAAATCGCGGCGGTGGACACAGAGGTTGCAACTCTCGACGCAACCCTTGCCGCGCGGGACGGCCGTGAGTTGACCGTGCACGGCCTCGTGGATAAAGTTTCTGGCCTTATAGGGACAGGCCATCATGCAATAGCGGCAGCCGATGCAGAGGTGGCGGTCCACCATGACGATGCCATCCGCGCGCTTGAACGAGGCGCCCGTGGGACAGACATCGACGCAGGGCGGATGCTCGCAGTGCTGGCACATCATGGGCAGCGTGGTGACCCGCCCGGTCTGGTTGTCCTGGAGCTTGACCTTGCGGATCCAGACCGCCTTCTGACTGTCCCACTTGAGCGGCGACTGGCTCTCCGGCTTCGACTGCATATCGAGCCCGTTCTCCCGATCGCAGGCCGCAACGCAGGCCGAGCAGCCGTCGACACATTTAGCGGTATCGATCAGCAGACCCCAGCGAACATCGGCGGTGACCGGCTCCGAGCGCGGCGCAGCGGCGACCGCATGCAGCAGCACGCCGGGGGCGACTACCGCGGCCGTGACGCCGGCGGCCACGCCCATGAAGGCGCGGCGGCTGGGATCGACCGCTTCATCGATGGCTTCGTTTTCGTCTTTCATCTCAGTGGTCCTCTCCATCGCGACGAGACTGGACCAACGGCCCGACACCCGCCGCCCGATGCGCGGCAATGGCCGTGGCATCGAGTCGCGCCCCATTGGGCACGGCGGCGTGACAGTCGAAGCAATTCAGGTCGATGGCGGCGAACGCATGGCAGGCGCCACAGAACTGATCCGGATCGTTGATTGGCCTGGGAACCCGTTCCTGGTCGTAGCTGATATGGCAGTCGACACAACCGGACAGGCTGTATTTCTCGGTTCGGATGCCTTCATGAACCGTGGCGATGCGTTGATGCTTGATGAACTCCATGTGCTGACGGCGTATCCGTTCGGTTGGCTCGACACAGGATTCAAGCCCCGCGGCCCGCGAGCCTTCGACCACGTAACGCTTCACGTCCTCCGCCTGAACGGTCTGGACGGCAAGCGTCCAGACCAATCCGACGGCGACGAGGCTCGCTCTGAGTACGGCTGTAGCCATCGACGCCTCCAAGGGCCTTACTCGCCCAGTCCCATCTTGATGTAACCGGTCGGACAAACGTCGGCGCAGATGTGACAACCGATGCACTTGGCATAGTCGGTATCCACGTAACGGCCGGTTGTCCGACTGTTCTTGTCGACCCGGAAGACAGCGTCCTGCGGGCAGAAGATCACGCAGTTGTCGCACTCGAAGCACATGCCGCAACTCATGCAGCGCTTGGCTTCGTCGATCGCTTCGGCCTCGGTCAGCCCGATGACGCGCTCGTGGAAATGACCCAGCACGTCCTCGGAACTCGGCACCTCTTCCTTGCGCAGATTGCGCGCCACGTAGTTGAAGTGTCCCAGGAAGAGTTCGTCGTGCGGGATGACCTCGGCGCCCGAGCGATCCTCGTAGTTGTGGATGGCGTAGTTGGCGGAAGACGTCCCGCGCATGTCGCCGCGCTCGGCTGGCTTGAAGGCTTCCGGGGCCAGATGCGCCTCGGTCATCTTGTCCAGCAGATTGAAGTGATGCACGTCGACCTTGGGGCGGCGCTTGTGCTCGGCCTGATTGACATAGGCGTCGATGGACTCGACCGCGATCCAGGCCTGACCGATGGCGGTGGTCAGCAGATGCGGGCGGATAATGTCGCCGGCGACGAAATGCCCCGCCTTCCCCGGCACCTGATAGAACTTGTCGGAGTCCATCAAACCGCGGCCATTGTCGAACTTTTCCAGACCGGAGAGATCCCCGCCCTGCCCGATGGCGGAGACGATCAGGTCGGCGGCCAGCACGCGCTCGGTGCCCTCGACAGGTGTCGGACGGCCATCGGTCATGGCGCAGTCGGCGACCTTCAGACCGGTCGCGCGACCGTTGGCGTCCTTGATGACTTCGAGCGGCATGACGCCGTCGAGGATGGTCACGCCCTCGCGGGTGGCGTCATGTACCTCGTGTTCGGAGGCGGTCATCTTGTCGCGGGTGAACAACGAGGTCAAGGTGACCTCGGCGCCCTCGGCGGCGGCGGCATTCGCGGCATCGTGCGCCACGTAGCCATCGCGGATGACGGTTTCGGGCAGATCGCTGTTGCCGGTCTTGGTGATGTGACCGAGCCGGCGCGCGACCGAGACCACGTCGATGGAGGTGTCGCCGCCGCCGACGCAGACCACCTTGTCGGCGGTGAACTTCATCCGGCCTTCGTTATACGCCTTGAGGAAGGCGACGCCCGAGACGCAGTTCGGGGTGCCCTGCCAGCCCGGCACCGGCAGACCGCGCCCGGATTGACAGCCGATCGCCCAGAGGATGGCGTCATAGTCCTTCTCAAGCTGTTCCACACTGACATCGGTGCCGACGCGGGTCTTGAGTTTGACCTCGACCTGGCCCAGATCGAGGATGCGCTGAATCTCGGCGTCGAGCTTGTCGCGCGGCACGCGATAGCCGGGGATGCCGAAACGGAACATGCCGCCCAGACCCTCGTTCGACTCGAAAATCGTGCAGGCGTGCCCCTTGCGACGCAGGTTATAGGCCGCCGCCAGACCGGCTGGGCCACCGCCGATGATGGCGACGCGCTTGCCGGTGTCGGCCGGCGCGGCGTCGAACTTGTAACCGTTGGCGATGGCGGTATCGCCGATGAATTGCTCGACCGCGTTGATGCCGACGAAATCTTCAAGCTCATTGCGGTTACAGCCGTCCTGACAGGGCGCGGGACAGACCCGACCCATCATGGACGGAAAGGGATTGGCGTCGGTGGAGCGGCGGAAGGCGTATTCATGCCGATCCATGCCCGCCGGCGGCTGCTCCATGCCACGCACGATCTGCAGCCAGCCGCGAATATCCTCGCCCGAGGGACAGCTTCCCTGACAGGGAGGCGTCTTGTGGACATAGGTCGGACACTTGTGTGAGGTGTCCTGATTGAAAATCTTGTCGGTCAGTTTGTCCCAAACATGATTGCCGTCTTCAAAACGGCGCCATGAGGGCTTGGTCTTCATCTCGTCGCTGGAAGTCGCCATCGTGTTCAGTCTCCTCTACCAAATGATGCCCTGACGCGGGATCAGGGGGGTTCGTATCAGGTCGCGAGGCCGGGTCGCGCAGCGGGCAACGCCCTGCCCTTGCGGATGGCCCCGGTCAGGCCGCCTCGTCTGTCTCGTTATTCTTCGTTCGGATCGGCGTCGTTCAGATCGTCTTCGTCGTCGAGGTCATCATCCTCGGCGTCGTCATCGGGTCCTGGAGTCAGCACGATGGCATCTCCCACCAGTTGATGCAGACTGATGATCTGATCCATCTCCATGCCGTAATAGGGCAACACCTTGCTGAACTGCGTCTTGCAGATGGCGCAGATGGCGGCCATGTGGGTGACGCCCTTTTCCTGAATGACATTGTTCAGCGCATCGAGACGGGGCTTGGCGCCCTTGACCCGAAGTTCCATCAGATCGTCGGTCAGCAGACCGCCGCCGCCGCCGCAACAGAAGGTCCGGTCGCGGATGGTGTCCTCGTCCATATCGTAAAAATGGTTGCAGACCGCTCGAATAATGTCGCGCGGGATATCGAACTGACCGCCGGGCACGTCGCCCATCCGCGAGGCGCGGGCCACGTTGCAACTGTCGTGATAGGTCAGAACCTTGTCGTCGTTCTCGCTCTTGTCGAAGGTCAGCTTGCCGCGCTGGATCAGGTCGTGGGTGAACTCGCAGATATGCTGCGGCACCGGATAGCGCGGATCCAGGAAATCCCAGGGGCCAGCCAAGGTGTTCAGAAAACTGTAGGCGACGCGCCAGGCATGACCGCACTCGCCGAAGATAATGCGCTTGACCTTGAGCTTGATGGCAGCTTCGCGGATGCGTTGGGACACGCGGCGCATGTTCTCGTAGGAACCGATGAACATGCCGAAGTTGGCCGCTTCCGAGGCATGCGAACTCAGGGTCCAGGAAATCCCCGCCTCATGGAAGACCTTGCCGTAGCCGATCAGACCGTCGACATGCGGCTCGGCGAAAAAGTCCGCCGAGGGGGTGACCAGCAGGATCTCGGCCCCCTCCTGGTCGATCGGAAAGCGGACCTTGACGCCGGTGTCGTCGAAAACGTCTTCTTCCAACCCTTCCAGGGTATCCGCCAGCGCCGGGCCGGGCAGCCCGAGATTGTTGCCAATCTTGTAAACCTTGGCGATGATTTCGTTACAGTATTTCTGCCCGACGCCAATGCTGTCCATGATCTCGCGCGCGGCCATCGAGATTTCGGCCGTGTCGATCCCATAGGGACAGAAGACCGAGCAACGGCGGCACTGCGAACACTGGTGGAAATAGCTGTACCAGTCGTCCAGCACCTCCTTGGTGAAATCCTCGGCACCGACCAGTTTCGGGAAAAACCGCCCCGCCAGGGTGAAATAGCGCCGATAGACCTTGCGCATCAGATCCTGACGACCGACCGGCATGTTCTTCGGATCGCTGGTGCCCAGGAAATAATGGCACTTATCGGTACAGGCGCCGCACTTGACGCAGGAGTCCATGTAGACCCGTAGCGAGCGGTATTTGCCCAGCAGGTCGCCCATCTTGTCGATGGCCTTCGCCTGCCAGTCATCGACCAGTTCGCCCGGAAAACCAAGCGCGTCCTGGAACTCGGGCTTCGCCACAAACGGCAGGCTATGCGCCATCGCACCGGAAGTGACCGCCG
Organism: Thiocystis minor; assembly: GCF_016653465.1. Lineage (GTDB taxonomy): Bacteria > Pseudomonadota > Gammaproteobacteria > Chromatiales > Chromatiaceae > Chromatium > Chromatium minus. Next base: position 73,057 of record NZ_NHSQ01000057.1, read on the forward strand.
GAACTTCGGTGTACTGGGTCAGTTCCGGAACTACAAATGTTGCCTTGGCCATGGATCAACCTCGTATGCAAGCGACGCCTTGGGCGCGCTGGGGGTCTCGCGTTGGACTCATTTCTGTTCGAGTTGTTTTGCCCAGGGCGCGATATGACGAACCTCGCGCGGGTTGTCGGCCTGATTGCGGGTCGGGCTGAAAAAGAGTCCGGGGGCATGCAGCAGCTTGCTGTACGGGAACACGATCATCAGCAGCGCGACCAGGAAAAGATGCAACAACAGCAACGGATCGGCCGGGAGCGGCTGGATCTCGTAGGTATAAAGCCCCAGGAAGAAGGCTTTGATTTCCACCACGTCCGTATGGAACACGAATTTCATCAGCAGGCCCGTGCAACCGATCAGAACCAGCAGCGCCAGGATCAGGTGATCCGAGGGCGATGAAATGTACCGCACGCGGTCGACCAGAAAACGGCGCGCCCAGAGACCGCCGAGGCCCACGATCATGGCCATGCCTCCGTAAATGCCGAAGGGCTGCACCAGTTGAATCGGGAACCAGACCGGCTCCATGAAATAGCGCAGATGCCGCAGCGTGACCAGCAGCAGTCCGAAATGGAACATCCAACCGAAGATCCAGGTCCATTTGTTGCCCCGAAACAGGCTCTCGAACAGGACAACTTCGCGCGTCATCCGCAAGACCACGCCGCGGGTCGTGGTCGGCGCCGGCGTCGTCGGGATCTTCAAGGGCGCGGGGGTCATCGTGTACTGCGCGATCTTGAAGACCAGGCCAGTGACGAGAACCAGAGCGGCAAAATAGAACAGGAAGACGTAGAAATTCGTCAGAAACGCCATGTCTCCGCTACCTCGGTGGATCGATAATAAGGTCCGGGGAGCCCGAGGGCTCCCCGGAGAACCGCTGCCTTAGACGCAGCCGGTCGGCTTGGGAAGACCGGCGAAACGGCACGCCTGCTTAGCGGGTCCGTAAGGGAACAGGCTGTAGAGATATTTGCTGTTGCCCTTTTCCTTGCCCAGCTTCTTGCCGACGGCCTTGGTCAGGACGCGCACGGCGGGGGCGATCTGATATTCCTCGTAGTACTCACGCAGGAATCTGATGATGTCCCAATGCTCCTCGGTGAGCTCCAGGTTGTCCTGCTTGGCCATCACGCCGGCAATCCCTTCAACCCACTCGTTCAGGTTGGCCAGATAGCCTTCTTCGTCCACGGCATACTGCTTGCCGTCAACCTCGATCGTGTCTGACATTGCGCTATTCCTCTCTTGATTTCGGTAAAAACGAAAACTACAACCAGGCTTGAACCGTGTCGTGTTCCGCGGTGAGATCCACGAAGCCCGCATAGTCCACGACACTGATCCCAGCGATCACGCGCTCATCGGAAAAACCCCGCGCTTTCAGATCGGGGCCGAGCACATGGATTTTAAGCTTGTCGAGCGCGCCGGCCACCTGGGCCTCCACGCTGGTACCCGACAGCGCCGCGTAGATACCATCCTCGAACAGCAGGACGGCCGCGCCATCGGTGGCAAACTTCAAACAGGATTCTAGCGAATTCCGCTCGAAGGGTGATTTATTAACGGTATGCAGAATGGCCATGCGAGTCACTCCCCGGAGACTTTAGGATCGCGAGACAGAGGATCAGAAGCTGAAGATCGCATCGGAGTCGTTCATCAGTTCGCTGACGCGCGCCGAATCGATCACCTCGACGATGTTGTCGATCTCTTCCTCGGTCTCGAAATCCTCCCAGGCGATCTCGACCAGATCCTCCTGAGTGATCCCGCGCGCTTCCATGGAGGCGCGATCCACATAGATTTTCTTGACCTCATAGTCGCCCAGGGTGCGATAGGTCGGGGAGAAGTTTTTCATCCCGATGCCCTTGGTATCCTGACCCTTGGTGAGCTGATAGACCCCGTCATCGAGAAACACGACGCTCACGTCCTGATCGAAGGCGGCGCCGATCAGCACGACTTCCAGGGCCTCCCAGGCGTAAATCGTCCCGTAGGGGGCCTTGCGGTTGAGGTACATGAATTTCTTCACGACTTCCGACATGTCTGGATCCCCTTAATCGCCGAAGACGACGAGACGGTCGGCCTGGATCGCCGCCTCGACCAATTGCCCGAGTCCCGAGATGCGGAACTTGGGATGGATGTTGGTGGCGTCCTTACCGTTGCGGCTTGCTTCTCCCTCGTCCACGATCCCGCGACGTTGGGCGGCGGCGACGCAGACGACCATGTCGAGATCGTACTGTTCGGCCAGCTCGGCCCAGCGGTTGACGATATGACGGTCGTCCTGGGGCGGCGTCGTCAGACGCGTCGAGTTATTGACCCCATCATGGTAAAAAAAGACCCGAAAGATCTCGTGCCCTTTTTCCAGCGCGGCCTTGGCGAACTGATAGGCCGAGTCCGACGCCTGATGCTGGTAGGGTCCCTCGTTGATCTGAAGTGCGAACTTCATGTCGACCTCATAAAGAGTTGTCAGTTGTCAGTTGTCAGTTGAAGAACCCTGGAACCTCTCCCGCCTAGAGGCCGAGGCGATGGACACCCCGACATCCCAGGCGATTCCATTAAAACAGGTAAATCAAAAATCATACTTTTAAACCGCGTCTCGCCAACGTCACCAGATGGCTCCTGGATCCATGTCGGCTGACACAGCGCCTGTCACACTGGACGCGGTTTAAAAGCGGATATAGGTGGAGCTGTTGAAGCTCGCCCGCGCGCCGCGCCAGGTATCGATGTGATACTTGGTGAACGGCAGCTCGACTTCCTCGAAGAAGCGCGGCCAGCCGATGCGCTCGATCCACTCGTTGACCCGCTCCCAATCGCGCGCGCCTTCCTTGTACGCCTTGAGGATGCGCTTGACGATGGCGGTGGCTTCCGGCCAGCGCGGCGGGTTGTTCGGAATGCCGGCGGCGACCAGCTTCTGGAAGGTCGGCTTGCCGCGCGCGTTGGAGTGATTGCCACCGACCCAGATCGCCAGCTTGGAGTGCTCGGCGTCATTGATCTGCATGGGCGGACAGGGCGGATAGCAGGCGCCGCAGCAGATGCACTTGCGCTCGTCGACTTCCAGCGAGGGCTTGCCGTTGACCATGGCCGGACGGATGGCCGCGACCGGGCAGCGCGCCACGACCGAGGGACGCTCGCAGACGTTGGCGACCAGATCATGGTTGATCTTCGGCGGTTTGGTGTGCTGGATGTTGATCGCGATATCGCCCTGCCCGCCGCAATTGATCTGGCAGCAGGAGGTGGTGATATGCACGCGGTTGGGCATATTGGCGTTGCGGAACTCGTCGATGAGTTCATCCATCATCGACTTCACGACGCCCGAGGCGTCGGTGCCGGGGATGTCGCAGTGCAGCCAGCCCTGGGTGTGGGAGATCATGGCCACCGAGTTCTGGGTGCCGCCGACGACGAAACCGGCGCCTTCGAGCGCATCGATCAGCGGCTGCACCTTGGTCTCGTCATTGACCATGTACTCGATGTTCGAGCGCAGGGTGAAATGAACATACCCATCGGCGAACTGATCGCCGATATCGCACAGCTTGCGCAGGGTGAAGACATCCAGGATGCGCTGGGTGCCGGCCTTGACCGTCCAGATTTTGTCGCCGCTGTAGGCGACATGCAACAACACGCCGGGGCGCGGATGTTCGTGATATTTCCATTGCCCGAAGTTCTTGCGCATCGTGGGATGCAGATACTGCCAGGGATCGGGGCAGCCAGATTCGATCGGCTCGCGCATGTCCGCCATTGCCTGTCCTCCAGTTTTCTGTCGAAATTTGAGTATGGTCGTCAGGATCGGGTCGCTCGGCCCGAGGCGGACTGATCAGCGTCAGCCGCCAACGGACTAGACCGAATTACTTGCCAGCCTCGGCTTGACGGTCGAACCAGGCCTCCGCCGCCTCGTCCCAACCGTCCATGCGGATATAGGAACTCTGGCGCGGGTGACTGAGCATGTTCGGATCCGGGTCGACCTCGATCCCTTCCAGGAAGTTCGCCAGCCCGATGCGCTCGATCATCTCGCCGCAGCGCTCATGCTCCAGGCCATTCTCGGCCCAGAAGTCGATGATGGTCCCGGCCAGCTCGACCATGGACTCGTAGTCTTCCTCGGTTTCGAGCTTCTTGAAGGGAACCAGCACGGTGCCCATCAAATCGCCGATCTTCAGGGTACGCTTGCCGCCGATCAGAATCGTCACGCCCTTGTCGTCGCCCGGATGCAGCGCCTTCGGCATGACATTGAGACAGTGCATGCAGCGCACGCAGTCGCGGTTATTGACGGCGAGCGTATTGTCATCATTGAGCGACAACGCCTGGGTCGGGCAGCGCGTAATCACATTGTCGATGTAATACTGACGGCCCTTGTCGGCAATATAGTTCTTGACCTCGGCTTGGTCGACTTTCATATCGTCGCGCCAGGTGCCGATCACCGCGAAGTCCGAACGCTCGATCGCATTCTGACAGTCGTTGGCGCAGCCGGAGACCTTAAACTTGAACTTATAGGGAAGCGCCGGGCGATGCACGTCGTCGACAAAGTTGTTGACGAGCATGCGATGGGCTTTCAATTCATTGGTGCAGGACATCTCGCAGCGCGCCGCGCCCACGCAGGACATCGCGGTGCGCACGCAGGGACCGGCACCGCCGAGATCCCAACCGTATTCGTTGATTTCGTCGAAAAAATGCTGGGTGTTCTGGGAATCCGTCCCGATGAACATGATATTGCCGGTCTGACCGTGGAAGGTCACCAGACCGGAACCGTATTTCTCCCAGCTATCGGCCAATTGGCGCAGCATGCCGGTGGAATAGTGATTGCCCGCCGGGGGCTGCACGCGCAGGGTATGGAATTCCTTGGATTTCGGGAAGGCCTTGCCGACCTCGGAAAAGCGCGGAATGATGCCACCGCCATAGCCGAAGACCGAGACCGTGCCGCCTTTCCAATAGCCCTTGCGGGTCTCGTAGGAGTGCTCTAGCTGACCCAGCAGGTCATTGGTCATCTCGTTGATCCGCGCGTCCGGATGCTGGTCGCGCAGACGTTTGATGCCCGAAATGAAACTCGGCCAGGGGCCGGTTTCAAGCTGGTCGAGCATCGGGGTAATGTGCTTATCGATAGCCATTGCGCATTCTCTCCTATCAATTAACCAGGAAAGGGAGGATTGAGTTCGCATGCACATTCGCGCCGCGGCGGGCGAACCGGGGCAACACGTCGATGCATCACGTCACGTTATTCTTTCGGATGGAAAGCGATCGCCATTTCAAGCAGCGATTCTTTCCTGCCGATCATTTCATCGTCGAATGCTAATGTACCGATGAATCCGGCAGCCGCCTATTCCACGATTGGGAGGGCCGCCGACCGATCGTCTATCTCTTTCGGGATATAGCCCTTTCGATGGCTCGCGATTCGGGCGAATGAAACGTCAGACGCCGACGTAGGTGTCCCCCCACTTGGTCGTCACGTCTTGCATTTGGAATGCGCGGATGCTACAGCCCGATGACGGGTAAGTCAACGTTCACTAATATAATCGTTTTCTTATATTCCTGGGCGCCTCTCCCGATGCGGAACCCATTCGACCTCGCCGACGAAGCCGGCTATCGGGAGTGGAGAGCCCGCAAACTCTCCTGCCATCCGGCCAGCCTTCGTGACCTGCACGTCCCCATTGAACCTCTGGAGCGACCGAGCGCGGCGGAATGCGTCGCGCCCGTCACCTCCGGCCAATCTCCAGGACGGACGATTCGACCCGACAGCATCGGCCCCGTCTTCTCGGTTCAAGTTGGCTGCCTGCATCTACGGTATTCGTCTCGCGGGCGCAACGTGCGCTGGCGCGAGTCACCCGCGACCGATGCCGCGAGACGAGCGTTCGAGCAGTTGTTTTCACAAGCAAAGGACTTCACATTCAATTTAAGGATGCAATCTGGCGACGGCGTGATCGCACACAACGTATTACATAATCGCTCAGGATTCACCGAAGACAGACATGCAACCGAACGACGCCTGCTCTATCGAGTGCGCTATCTCGACCGGATCGCCTATGCGCCAGACACGCAACCGGCTCGCATGTCGCCGAACCATGAACCCGCCCCAGCAACCTCGATCCGACCGACTGGTGACGGCGTTTATTTTGAATCATTAACACCACGAGTAGGAGCGGTGACGGTAAACCATGCTAAAGCTCAGCGAAATCCTGGTCGCCAATCAAGGCATCGAATCCTTTGATGAACTCATCCCACTCGTGCAGGCCATTGCCCGCGGCGGCGAGCGCTTTTTCCGAATGGACGTAAAGCCTCCCTATCCCGACACGCCCGAGAACTGGGAAGATCGACTTGAGGCCGCATTCAGTGGACTTATCCGTTAACCCCGGCCTTGGGCATGCCGTCATGAAGCAATTCGAACTCCTCGCCACCCGACTCTCCGATCAAGCCGCCGACTCGATTGTCAACCAGGGTCTCGAAGCGGCCACGCTAGAATCCCATTTTCAGATCCTGACCGAGCAGATGATGCATCTTGAGCGGACCGGGGCGACCCTGGATCGCGTGGCCGACTTGCATCTGCAGATGGCCCGAACCCTGGTCAATCTGGATCGCGGCGAGGACGCCTGGCCGCTCGGGCGCGCGGCGCTGGATCATTTCATCGCAGGGGACCAGTTCGAACTTGCGGCGGACGCCTGCGATGTCCTCTTTCAGGCCAATCAACCCGACTCGATCGCCGCGCTCGGGCAAGGGATCTGGCTCGCGGTCACCTGCCCGATCGACCCTGAGTTGACCATCGAACTCCTCAGCCATGTCATCGACGAGACCCCCGACGACGCCGATGGTGCCGCCGTCGCGGCGACCACTGCGCTGTTTCTCGCCGATGTCCGAGCACATGGCCGACAGCGCGAAGATCTGATGTTCTTCGCCACCCAATTGCTCGGCAACGTCGCCCGCCGCCACAGCGGCGTAGACTCCCGCGAGCAGTTGGACCATTGGATGGAGAAACTGGAACTCAAGGAACCGGAGAAATTTCTGGTGCGCCTGCGCAATGTGGTCGATGTACTGGTCCAGGATGTCTGGTGGTTCGACCGCGAAGCGTTGCAGGAGCGTTTGCCGTTTGGTTAAACCGCGTCCGGCGTGGCATTGCCCGGACTCGGTTTAGCGCCAATCGCTTTCACCACCTGCTTTTCCATGAGACGAATCATGTTCTGGAACGAAGAAGAAAACCCCGACGAAATCCAGGTACCTGACGACATCGTCGACCTCCTCTTTGCGATCGACTGCAAGCGTATTCCGGTGGACCACGCGCACCTGCTCTCCTCGGCGCTCCAGGCGGCGTTGCCCTGGATCGCGGATGAACCGGGCATGGCGTTGCACACCATTCATGTTGCGGGATCCCAGAACGGTTGGGAACGCCCCACGCACGGCACCGATTCTGAGCTGATTCTCTCGCGCCGCACCAAACTGACCATTCGCGCGCCCCGCACGCGGATCGACGACATCCTGGCTCAACTGCCCGGCATCCGCCTCGAACTCGACGGTCATCCGCTGACCGTGGGCGTCGGCAAGATCAAGCCGTTGTGCAAGGACGCCACCCTCTTCTCCCGTTATGTGGTAACCGGCAACGACGCTCGGGACGAACAGGAGTTTCTTGAGATCGCCGTCCGCGCCCTCTCCGGGATGGGGGTCCAGGTGCGCAAGGCGCTCTGCGGCAAAACCACGGCGCTCGCCACCCCGGACGGCCCACTCCAGACCCGCAGCCTGATGCTGGCGAGCCTGACAGCGGAGGAATCGATCCAGCTCCAGCAGACCGGGCTTGGCAGCCATCGCCTGATGGGATGCGGGATCTTCATCCCGCATAAGGGGATCGATTCGGTCAAGCACGGGTAGCGATAAAAATCGTTTTGATGACGGCTCCATCATAAAATCATAGAATTCGCGGGCTTTGATCAAGCCTTGAAACATTCGCTCCGGTCATGCAGACCATGGCGCACTGACAATAATGACGAAGAGGAGAAGCTCATCATGGCCATCGAGGTCAATGGCAAAACCATCGCGACGACCGATAACGGACATCTGGAAAACTATGCCGACTGGAATGAGGATGTCGCGCGCAAGCTGGCGGAAATCGAAGGGATCGAACTGACCGACAAACACTGGGACGTGATCAAGTATCTCCGCGAGGAATATATCGATAACGCCCAGAACCAGCCGATGGAACGTGTCGTGCTCAAGGACATGGGGAAACTCTGGGGCTCCAAGCCGACCAGCAAGGATCTGTACACCCTCTTTCCGCTCGCGCCGACCAAGCAGGGCACCAAGATCGCGGGACTGCCGGCGGTGATGCGCAAGGGCGGCTACTGAAGCCGACTCATCGCTTCGACCGAACTGTTCGACCGCGTCAAAAGGCCGGCGGATCGCCGGCCTTTTTTATTGCCCGTTTACGCCGTTCAAATGCCGCACCAGCGTCTCTGAGGAGCTTGACGGCATCCTGTCAAGATCATCCGCCAGACATCGACGAGTCCAGGCTTAGAGCAGATTGACGAGAGAGGTTGCGAAGACGCTGTACCATCGCGGCCAAACCATTGCGACGGGACATGCTCAGATGTTGATCGAGCCCAAGCCGGGCGAAGAAGGCGTCCGTGTCGAACGCTAAAATCGCGGACGCGCGCTGCCCCGAATAAAGCTGTTGCAACAGTGCGATCAGGCCGCGCACAAGATTGGCATCGCTATCGGCCAGAAATTCGATGATGTCGCCCGAGCCCGGCCTGACCCGGGCGGCAATATGCACCGTGCTCTGACAACCCTGAACGGAATTGGCCGCGGTCTTGAGCGTGTCAGGCATGAGCGGCAGCCGATCGCCCAAATCGATGATGTACTGGTGGCGCATCGGCCAATCGGGCAGGAAAGCAAAGACCTCCGCGATGTCATCGGCGGCGGCCTGAGGCGACTCAGCCACGGCGACCGGGTAGATCCCTTCCGCCTCGACATCGGCTGATGCGACGACGGCGGTCAGTGGCTCCTGTGCCATGCCCGAGCCAGAACCAACCCCGATATTGGCAACGGTCGCACGGGTTGTATGCCTGGCACGATCAACGATGTCGGCCACCGCACCGGCAAGCCGGTCGACGTCTTCCAACGTATTGTAGACGCCCAGAGAGGCGCGCGCGGTCGAGGCAATCCCGAGCCGATCCATCAACGGCTGGCAGCAATGATGCCCGGTGCGGATGCAGATACCCCGCAGATCAAGCTGCGCGCCGATATCGAGCGTGGCGATCGGCGGATCGGTCAACACCCAGGACAACACCCCGCTTTTGCGCTGCGCCGTCCCCTTGATCTCCAGCCCCGGAATAACGGACAGACGCTCGGTAGCGTGACGCAGCAGGGTCTGTTCGTGAACGCCAATGCGCGCAAGCCCGATCGACTCGACCCAGGCGATGGCCGCCGCCAGACCAACCGCGCCGGCAATGTTCGGGGTACCTGCCTCGTATTTGCTCGGGAGCGGCGCATACGTGGTCTCGGCAAAGGTCACCCGTTCGATCATGTCGCCGCCGCCCTGATAAGGCGGCATGGCGTCGAGCAGATGGCGCTTGCCGTAGAGCACGCCGATCCCGGTCGGTCCGTAGATTTTGTGCCCGGAGAAGGCGTAAAAATCGGCATCGAGCGCGCGCACATCGGTGATGCCATGCGCGACCCACTGTGCCCCATCGATCAGTGCCAGGGCGCCCGCGGCATGCGCCTCGGCGATGATTTCGCGCACCGGATTGATGGTTCCGAGTGCATTGGAAACCTGATTGACCGCGACCAGCCGGGTCCGCGGCGAGAGCAGACGGCGATACTCGTCGAGCAGGATCTCGCCCGCGTCATTGATGGGGATAACCTTGATCCGGGCGCCGGTAGCCCGCGCCACGATCTGCCAGGGTACGATGTTGGAGTGATGCTCCAGGGTCGAGAGGAGAATCTCGTCGCCGGGCTTGAGATTGGCCGAACCCCAGGCGGAAGCCACCAGATTGATGGACGCGGTCGCGCCACCGGTGAAAAGACACTCGGCTGGCTCGGCGGCAGTCAGAAAGCGTGCCACGGTCAGACGCGCGTTTTCGTACATCCGCGTCGCGGTCTGCGAAAGTTGATAGACACCACGGTGGATATTGGCATGATGATGGCGATGATAGTCGCTGACCGCCGTAATCACCGTCTCTGGCTGCTGCGTACTGGCCGCGCTATCCAGGTACACCAGCGGTCGGCCATTGACCTTGGTGCCGAGGATTGGAAACTGGGCACGCACCGCATAGGCATCGAGAACTGCGGAGGTCGCTCCGGCAGGGAGGAGCGTCGACTCATCGGGAGAGATAGGCAAAGGTTTCATGGTCAACTAATTCTTTCGAATAAGCAAAAATTCAAGCCCTCTTGCGCCATGCAGGCAACTCCTGTCGCTTGCGAACGACGGCTCGGGCGGAGAGAGAAGGTCGGTAGGCTCCTGAGGGCGAAGCCAGGCCGGCGACAGAACCTGAAATGGCTGCGGCATGGAACCCAGTATGACAGTTGGTTATCATGAAAGGAAGAATCTCAAGCGCATGTCGAACCGTCATTCCAGGCGATGAATGTGCCGGCTCGCCCATATCACGGTCAACCATTGGAGGCTGGCGGCTGGCCGCCCTGTCTAGCATGAACGACACCCCTGCTCCACTCACCGATCTACGTCGACGTGTCTCCAGCGCGCGCACGCTCATTCTGGACGTTCTGACCGAACTGATTGGTCCAGTCGAACTACGCTACGACTTTTATCGCGAATGGAACGGCTGCTGGAAGGTTCGGGTCGACCTGAGTCAGCCAATTCGTGGCCAGATCGAGTTCACCCTGCTGGACACTCCCGGCGGCGGCATGCTGGCCCTGCCGCGGCCTTTGCCGGAACGCTGGCGGATCGAGACCGGTATCATTGCGAGTGACGGCACTCGCTGGAGCCTGGACCAGGCTGGAGCCCTTGTGACATTTCCACCGGCTATCTAGTTCTACTTTGTTAACTTTGACTGTCGCATAAATTAATGAATTTTAAGTTATTTTTTATTAGGCGCAATAAATCTTCATTTACTATGCCCCTATTGAAGATAGATGTTGGCGGTTTATGGGTGATTATAGGCGCTCAACGCGCCACTAGAACCCTATTGTTTATGTGTATTTTTGTTTATTATCATAAAATTTAAACACTTAAAGATTTTTTGAAGGTAACAAAGTAGAACTAGCTGTAGGGCTGTAGAGGCGAGTGAATTCGCCCCTAGTGTGCCCGGCATGGGCCAAGACTTGCGACCTGCAAAGAGGTCGCCGGAGAGAGTGACGACAACCGTAGTGAAGCGCAAGGCGGACGCCGCGAGGCCAAGCTGAAAGAAGCGTGGATCAAAGGCACGACCGTAGTTCTACTTTGTTAACTTTGACTGTCGCATAAATTAATGAATTTTAAGTTATTTTTTATTAGGCGCAATAAATCTTCATTTACTATGCCCCTATTGAAGATAGATGTTGGCGGTTTATGGGTGA
>NZ_NHSQ01000058.1 GCF_016653465.1 Thiocystis minor
CGCTGGAAAGGGCTCAACCCGGAGAGCGTCGAGATGTGGGTCCAGGAAGAACAGTCGAAGGATAGCGAAATCGCTCATGGCAAGGAGGAGGTGGGCTATTTCCTCGCCGATGTTGAAATGTAGTTGACCCGTTACTAGTATTGCCGCAGTGCCCCCAAGGGGCACTGCGGCTTTTGCGTGTCAGATTTTGTCACCTCTTCGTGATCCACGCATCGATCACTCACGATAGCCTTCCGAATTCCAAAAACACAATAATCAAATGAACGACCACGGCGACGTATATAAATGAAGAGGTACAGCAATGATGGCTCTCAGATCGCTTCTATTGCCAATGCTTGATCCCAATCGCGGTCGTATTCGGATTTTCGATGGACGTGTATCGTGGAAGGTGGATTCCGGTCTATCGACTCCAGGCGCGATGGCCAGTCGACGACACTTTCCCTGTCTTGTCGATCACATGTATTTCTCCCTTCTGTCTTTCTGCATTCTGGGCGTGACCGTCCAGAGTGTGTCCGCGGCCGAGGTGCATCTCGCCTGGGACCAAGTCGACGATGCTCGCATCGATCACTATCAAATCTTTATCGGTTACACGCCTGAGCAGTACATTCATCGACTTGAAACAACTTCCACGTCGCTGAAAGTCGCTGGCTTGGGGACTGGCACGACCTATTTTTTTGCGGTCCGCGCCTGTGATCGATCGGGACTGCTGTGTAGTGCAATCTCCAACATCATCGGGGCGACAATCCCGAGCGAGCAGATTCCGACACCGCCCTCTAACGATCAGGCGACTTCTCCGAATCCGGCCTCGGTAATCGGGGCAAATTTCCAGATGGAGATCGGCGAAATCAATGTCAATGAAATGTGGCAGCGGATCAACTTTCAGCAAGCGTTCATGGATCCGGTCGTTGTGATCAAGCCTCTGAGCTTTTACGGCGCTCATCCTGACGTGATCCGCGTCAATGGCATCGACCAGCAGGGCTTCTGGGTGAGGATTCAGGAATGGGATTATCGCGATGCGGGGCATGGTTTCGATTTGGCGAACTACCTTGCCATCGAACGAGGCCGTCATCAACTCGACAACGGCACCTGGCTGGAGGCTGGATCGATCCTGACAACAGCGACCAATGCCTATGAATATCAAGGTTTCAGTCAAGGATTTGCAAGTCCGCCGGTCGTCCTCGCATCCGTTTCTTCGTTCAATGCGACACAGGCGGTCAGCGCACGGCTCAATCGGGTTAATCACTCGGGGTTCTTCGTCGGCCTGCTCGACCAGGATGCCTATGATGTCAGATCCGTACCGGAGCGCATCGATTTTGTCGCTTGGGAGTCATCGGTTGGTGTAATGCAGAATCTGCGTTTCGAAGTCGGTCGTCTGGGCGAGGCTGTCAACGCCATGACATACCGGATGTTCTATCAGGGTGATTACGCGAGCACTCCTTTTTTCATGGGCGACTTGTTGACGACCAACAATGTGGATGGGGCTAACTTGCGCATCAATTTTATCGACTCGGATCGGGTCGATTTTTGGGTTCAGGGGGCAAAAGAGGTCGATATGGCAACGAGTCAGGTGAGTGAAGATGTCGGATACTTCATTCTGGACGTAGAAAATTGAAGCCCTTTGGGCGCCGGGTATAAAGCCTTCGCATCTGATGTCCAGACATGGTCTTGGCGGGTTTCAAACGTCAAGGTGCGCCTAACTGTCCGATCAGACTCAGGCCAAGGAATGTGGCGATGGTTAGCGAGCCGGCGGTGAGCCCAAGCGCCTGCCAGCGTAACGTGCGGACGAGATCTTCCACGGGATAGGTTGAAATCAGGAAAGGCGCATCTGGCTCGCCAGTATCCACCACGCGCGACAAGATCGGTTTCCGCTGGAGTCGGTCCTCCGTATCGGCGGAGACTCGCGCCGCCTCCTGGCGTGCCCGTTCCCAGGCTTCCAAGCTGATTTGCCCATCGCCGTTGCGATCGAAACGGCGCATCCGTTCGGGATCGCGCTTCCAGACCCGCAGCAGGGCGCGCTGAAGTCGCTCGCGTTCGGTCACGCCGCGCCGCGGGGTCTCGAAGCGGCCCAGAAGATAGACTGGATCGCCCTTATGGATGCGTTCCTCGGTGAAACGGTAACGCCCGCCAATCCCCAGCCAGGCAAACCTGGCCTGACGTTGGCGCGGATCGCGGTTGGGGCCTTCCCAGCGGACGCGGCGATGGAGTTTGAGTTGGGCGCCCGCCGGTTCGACCAGACATTGGCCCGTTCCATCGTCGAGTCGAAAGGGGCGTTCGGCCGTGCCTTCCTCGACCGTCGTCCAATCGCGATTCCGCCCGCCATCCTGTCGCTTCTGGATCCGGTACCGATACCAGACGCAGGGCGTGTCGGTCAGCGGCGCCGGGATGGAACCATGATGGTTGCCCGCGATGCCGGAAAGTTCGAGGTAGCCCTGGGAGGCCGAGCGAATCCGCGCGGCGGGCGTATCGGCGATGGTGCGCAGACGCCAGAACGCCCGGAGGCCCTGACGCAGCAGATAGAGCGCGGCGGCCAGCAGGGCGGCCATGAGCATCCAGAACTCGATCGGGTCCGCTGCCGACAGCATGGCGCGCGGATCAGCGGAACAGCGCGTGCAGATTCGGATCCTGGCGTGCTTCCTTGAACTCCAACAGTTCGACCGACCTGGCCTTGATCGCACGGGCAACCAACAGGTCGGGAAACTGTTCGATGCGCATGTTGTTGAGATTGGCGCTGTCGTTGTACAACTCGCGCCGGTCGGCGATGGTCTCCTCAAGCCGGGAGACGCGCTCGGCCAGATGGCGGAAGCTGTCGTTGGCGCGCAGTTCGGGATAGTTTTCGGCCAGCGCGAACAGACTGCCCAGGCCCGCGCGCAGGTCGGTTTCGGCCCGCCCGAGCGCGCGCGGGTCGGCCCGCCGGCTGGCCTCCGCCACGGCGCCGCGCGCGCGTACGACGCGCTCCAGCGTTTCCTGTTCGTAGCCCATGTATTGCTTGCAGATCTCGACCAGTTTGGGCAGTTCGTCGTGACGCTGCTTCAACGCGACATCGAGATTGGACCAGGCGCGCGCGACATTGTGCTTGAGTCGAACCAGCAGGTTGTAGATTTGGATCGTGTAGAGCGCCGCGACGACCAGGATGGCCAACGCGATGATGAGCTTGAGATCCACGAGGTTTCTCCGATGGCGGTGAGGGAAGCGGCGTCAGTCCAGCGCGATTTCGGCGCGTTCGCCGGCCTTGATCGTCACCATGCGCTCCTGATTGGGGCGATCTTCTTGATATTCGACCTCGATCCGATATTCGCCTGCGGGGAGCGTCTCTTGGTAGGCATCGCTTCGAATCCCGCCAATTCGCTCACGTTTCCCTTGCAGGTCGGGTGTGCCGGACAGCAAACGGATCTGAGACGCGCCCGGCGCCGTGACCGCCAGTACGCCGGCATTGAGGTTGATCGAGACCTCCGTGCGTTCTCCCGCCTTGACGACGATGGGGGCGCTCAGCGCCTTGGCCTTTCCGAACGCGGCCTGGACCACGAACTCGCCGGCGGGGACATCCCACTCGTTCTGACGCGAGCCACGGATCGCGGCCTCACGCTCCCCATCGATGCCCGCCTCCGCCTTGAGCACAGTGTAATAAACCGAAGCCTCGACGACAGGTCCGCCATCGGCATAAAATGTCGTCGCCACGAGTCGACCGGAACCGATCATCAAGGTTTTCTCGATAACTTCGCCAGCCGTCGCCTGTAACGTCTCTTCCACGACGTTCTGGCCGATTCGAGCTTGAAGGGCGAGCGGACCCGCGGGGACATAAAACCGGGTGGCGCCGTAGCCATGCGCCTTGCCGTCCTTGAACATAACATCGACGCGGGCCTTGGCGTCCGGTTCGCTGTCATCAGCCCGGCGTTTTGGGGTGATTATCAGCACGGCGGCATCCAGGATCACCCTCGGTTCGCTGACAGCGGTCTCGGTCACCTCGAACGGTTGTTCCTTGACGACGTTGTCGAGACTGGTCCGCAGCAGATAACGTCCAGCCGGGACGCTCGCCTCGCCGCGGGAACCATAGACTCGCTTGGTCGCGCGCCGCTCGGGTTGACCGTCCGCGCCGATCGGGAACAACTCCCAGCGTAATTGTTTTTCCTCCAGCAAGGGTCCATTCTCGGCCAGCACGGCGGTTGCCACGACATTGAACTCGGGCTTGGCGGACGTTGGCTCGGGGATCGGTTCCGGCTCGGCCACCTTTGGCGGGGCTTGCACGTCAGCGACCGTGACCCGCAATGCCTCGCCGAGCGTCCCGGCATCCGCGGCCTTGAGATAGCGTCCGCCCGTTCCTTCCGCGAGACAGGCGACCTGCCGACCCTCCGCGTCGGACAGACCAAACCCGACCACATGCACGGTCAGATCCACCCCCATGCCTTCAAGGGTACGGGCCAGCGCGCAGGGATCGGCATCGCAGGTCTCCAGGCCGTCGGTCACCAGGATCACGGTCGATGTCTCTTCGGTGAAGCGCAAGGCGTCCGCCGCCTGGCGCACGGCATCGGTGAGCGGGGTTTTCCCCTTCGGACTCACGCGCTGGGCGAAGGCCGCGATCGCGCCCGCGGCGCCCGGCGCGGGAGGAACCGCCAACTCGATATCCGAACAGGCGCCTTTTTCGCGATGCCCGTAGACCATGAGTCCAAGTTCCTGATCGGCGGGGACGGACGCCAAGACCTCGGATAAGGCATGCCGCGCGATCTCGATCTTCGACTCGCCAGCGATCTGGCCCCACATCGAACCGGATGCATCGAGGACGATGATCGAGCGTTGTGCGGCAAAGAGCGGCGGACACAGGATCAGAAGTGTCAGGAAGGTGGCGAGGGGTTTCCACATCAGGTGATTTCCTCCGGTTTCGAACGAGGGCGAGGGCGATGGCGGGCGTCGCGTCCGTCGCGATCGCCGATGATGGATTCCTGGTCGTGGCGATGTCATGTGTTTTGAATCGCAACCGAACCCGGCTGGATCGGAAACCCCGCGCGGGGGTCGATCCCATAGCGGTCGCGGCTGTCAAGCGGCGGTCCCTGCATAGAGACGCTGACCAGCTGGGTCAGCGACTCCGGTGTGTCGAAATGGATGCGTTCATCACCGCGGGAGGCGTCGATCCCGAAGTTGACGAGCGTGGCGCGCCGATGTTCACCGCCGGTGCTGTCGGCATGCCGGGCTGTTGCCACACCCACCAGGGGCGCCAGCGCCCCCAATGGGTATGCGTCACTTGCGAATGGCCGTCATTGGCCTTGCAGCGCCGCGTGCGCCGCCGCCAGACGCGCCACCGGCACTCGCGGACCCGAGCAGCTCACATAATCCAGCCCGGCCTCGTGACAGAAGGCGATGGAGGCGGGATGGCCGCCGTGCTCGCCGCAGATGCCGACATGCAGGTCGGGCTTGACCGAACGTCCCCAGTCCACCGCCAGTTTCATCAGCTTGCCGACGCCCTTGACGTCCAGGACATCGAAGGGGTTGTCCTGCAGGATGCCCGACTGGTTGTAGAGCGGCAGGAACTTGTTCTCGGCATCCTCGCGCGAGAAGGAGAAAGTCGCCTGAGTCAGGTCGTTGGTGCCGAAGGAGAAAAATTCGGCCTCCTCGGCCAGCGACTCGGCGCGCAGACAGGCCCGCACCACCTCGATCATGGTGCCGAACTTAAAGCTCACCGGCTTGCCGTAACGCTCGGCGACCTCGGCATGGATGGCGTCGACGAAGGTCTTGACCTTGCGCAGTTCCGCCGCGGTACAGACCTGGGGCACCTTGATCTGGGGCTTGACCTGAATGCCTGCCTTGGCGCATTCGGCCGCCGCCTCCAGGATCGCCCGCACCTGCATCTGATAGATCTCGGGGAAGGTGATGCCGAGCCGCACGCCGCGATGACCGAGCATGGGGTTGGTCTCGTAGAGCGCGCGGACCTTGCGCAGCATCGCTTCCTTCTTGGCGATGACTTCTTCCACCACAGCCGGATCGATATGACGGCGCGCGGTGTCGACCTCGTGACGGAGTGCGTCGGAGGCGTGCAGCAGGCCCATGGCGCCGGCCAGGACGGTCACGCCGCGCGCGTTCTGCGCGAGAACCCGCAGTTCCGACAGCTCGCGCTCCAGCACATGCTCGTCGGGCAGGAATTCGTGGATCGGCGGATCGAGCAGACGGATGGTCACCGGGTTCGGCGACATCACCTCGAACAACTCGCGGAAGTCCTTGCGCTGGAGCGGCAGCAGCCGGTCGAGCGCTTCCTGACGCTTCTCGGGCGTCTCGGCGACGATCATCTCGATCACGATCGGCAGCCGTTCCACGTCGTTGAACATGCGTTCGGTACGCGCCAGACCGATGCCGACCGCGCCATAGCTGCGCGCCCGACGGGCATCGTCCGGGGTGTCGGCATTCGCCAGAACCTTGAGCCGCGCCACCGCGTCCGCCCAGCCCAGCAGGGTATTGAGTTCCGGCGTGAAGTCCGGTTCCACGGTCGGGATGGCACCCAGATAGACCTTGCCGGTGGTGCCGTCGAGCGTGATGACGTCGCCTTCCTTGAAGCTGGTGAGTCCGACCCGCGCCTCGCGCCGGTCGACATCCACGCTGATTCCCTCGGCGCCCGCCACGCAGGGCTTGCCCATGCCGCGCGCGACCACCGCCGCGTGCGAGGTCTTGCCGCCACGCGAGGTCAGAATGCCCTCGGCGGCGAAAAAGCCGTGGATGTCCTCGGGCTTGGTTTCTTCGCGCACCAGGATGACCTTGAGCCCTTGCTCATGGCCCAACTGCTCGGCGCGGTCGGCATCGAAGACCGCGATGCCCGAGGCCGCGCCCGGCGAGGCCGGCAGACCCTGCGCGACCGCGTCGGCCTTGACGGTGGGATCCAGGCGGGGAAACAGCATCTGTTCCAGCGAATCGGGCGCGATGCGCAGCAGGGCCTGTTGTTTGTTGATCAGGCCCTCCTGCTCCATCTCGATCGAGGTCCGCACCATGGCGACCGTGTTCATCTTGCCGTTGCGGGTCTGGAGACAATAGAGCTGACCCTGCTCGATGGTGAACTCGAAGTCCTGAACCTCGTGATAATGCGATTCCAGCTTGTCGCGCAACTCGTCGAGTTGCTTGGCCATCTCCGGCATCTCCACCTTGAGCCGATCGATCGGCTTGGGGGTGCGAATGCCGGCGACCACGTCCTCGCCCTGCGCGTTGACCAGATATTCGCCGTAGAGCTTGTTCTCGCCCGAGGCCGGATTGCGGGTGAAGGCCACGCCGGTGGCCGAGTCGTCGCCGCGGTTGCCGAACACCATGGTCACCACGTTGACCGCGGTGCCGTTGGCCATCTCCGGGGTGATATGGAACTGCTTGCGGTAGTCGACCGCGCGCTTGCCGCCCCAGCTATTGAAGACCGCCTTGATCGCGATCTCCAATTGTTCGTAGGGATCGGACGGGAAGGGTCGGCCGGTCGCGTCCTGCACCACCTTGAGGAAGCGCTCGGCGGTCTCCTTCAGGTCGGTCGCGGACAGATCGACGTCCTGCTTGGCGTGCGCGGCCTCCTTGATCGCCGCGAACTCCTTGTCGAACGCCTCGTCATGGACGCCCAGGGCCACCTTGCCGAAGAGCTGGATGAAGCGCCGATAGGCGTCGTAGCCAAAGCGGGCATCGCCGGTCGCACGGATCACGCCCTGCAGGGTCTGCTCGTTCAGGCCCAGATTGAGAATGGTGTCCATCATGCCGGGCATGGACATGGCCGAGCCCGAACGCACCGAGACCAGCAGTGGGTTCTCGGAGTCGCCGAAGCCCTTGCCGGTCTTCTGTTCCAGCGCGCGCATCTGCGCATGCACGTCGTCCATGATTCCGGCGGGCAAGGCGTGATCGGGCGTGGCCAGATAGTCCAGACAGGCGGCGGTCGAGATCACGAAACCCGGCGGTACATTCAGCCCGATCTGGGTCATTTCGCAGAGGTTGGCGCCCTTGCCGCCGAGCAGATGTTTGTTTTTACCGTTACCTTCTTCGAAGGCGAAGACGTGTTTCGTCGTGGTATCCATCGTTTGAATTGGCCTCTCTCGTCGGTTGTGTTGAACGAATTTCTGATACCGGCAGAACCCGGCTTGTCAAAACAAGGGTCGCTATTCTGTCACTTTGCGGCAGGGCGTTGGCGAAAAACAGCGATTGCATGCCCTTGCTCAGGATTGTCCGCTTGAAGACCTCCTGCTGATTTTTGTGAACGGTCGCAGTTGGACAGGATCGTCACCATCCCCGTTCCAGCAACGGCTCCAGGAACCGCCCGGTATGCGAGCCTTCAGTGGCGGCGATCTGCTCGGGTGTGCCGACCGCGACGATCTCGCCGCCCTGGTCGCCGCCCTCAGGCCCCAGGTCGATGATCCAATCCGCCGTCTTGATGACATCCAAATTGTGCTCGATGACCACGACGGTATTGCCCTGATCGCGGAAGCGGTGCAGCACGTCGAGCAGATGTTTGACGTCGTGAAAGTGCAGTCCGGTGGTCGGCTCGTCCAGGATATAGAGCGTGCGCCCGGTGTCGCGCTTGCTCAACTCGCGGCTGAGTTTGACCCGCTGGGCCTCGCCGCCGGAGAGGGTGGTGGCGCTCTGGCCGAGTCGCACGTAGGACAGGCCGACATCCATCAGGGTCTGGAGCTTGCGGTGGATGACCGGGACCGGGGCGAAGAACGCCAGTGCGTCCTCGATGGTGAGGTTCAGCACCTCGTCGATGGTCTTGCCTTTGTAGCGAATCTCCAGGGTTTCGCGGTTGTAGCGCCGGCCCCGGCAGGTGTCGCACTGGACATAGATGTCGGGCAGAAAGTGCATCTCGACCCGAATGAGTCCGTCCCCCTTGCACGCCTCGCAGCGTCCGCCCTTGACGTTGAAGCTGAACCGCCCCGGCCCGTAGCCGCGCGAACGCGCCTCGGGCACGGCGGCGAAAAGATCGCGCACCAGGTTGAACAACCCGGTGTAGGTCGCCGGATTGGAGCGCGGGGTGCGACCGATGGGGCTCTGGTCGATGTCGACGACCTTATCGAATTGCTCCATGCCCTCGATGGCGAGATGCGGCGCGGGCTGGAGACTGGACCCATTGAGATGACGGGCGGCGAAGGGGTGGAGCGTGTCGTTGATCAGGGTCGATTTGCCGGAGCCGGAGACGCCGGTGATGCAGCAGAAGGTGCCGACCGGGATGGAGACGTCGACTCCGCGCAGATTGTTGCCGCTGGCGCCCAGGATGCGTAACTGGCGCGCGGGATCGTTGGGCGTGCGCTGGGTCGGGATCGCGATGCGCAACTCGCCCGACAGATAACGGCCGGTCAGCGAGCGGGGTTCGGCGGCGATCTCCCCGGCGCTGCCCTGGGCGACGATTTCGCCGCCATGCACGCCGGCGCCGGGGCCGATGTCCACCACCAGATCGGCGGCGCGGATCGCCTCCTCGTCGTGCTCGACCACGATCACCGTGTTGCCGAGGTCGCGCAGATGGGTCAGGGTCTTGAGCAGCCGGGCGTTGTCGCGCTGATGCAGTCCGATGGATGGCTCGTCCAGGATGTACATGACCCCGACCAGTCCGGCGCCGATCTGGCTGGCGAGCCGGATACGCTGGGCCTCGCCGCCGGACAGGGTTTCGGCGCTGCGCTCCAGGGTCAGATAGTTGAGCCCGACATCGACCAGAAACCGCAGCCGGGTGGCGACCTCCTTGATGACCTTGGCGCCGATCTCGCCGCGCTGGCCGGGGAGTTCCAGGGTCTCGAAGAAGCGCAGCGACTCGCCGACCGGCATCCGCGATACGGCGGGCAGGTTGTACCGGTCCCGAGCGGAGCCGAAGGAATCGCCGAGGAAGACATGCCGTGCCGACTCGTTCAGCCGCGAGCCCTGACAGGCGGGGCAGGGCTGGTGCGAGAGATAGCGCGCCAGTTCCTCGCGCACCGTGTTGGATTCGGTCTCACGGTAGCGGCGCTCCATGTTGCGGACGATGCCCTCGAAGGGCTGCGCCTTGGCGCTGCCTTTCTCGTGCGGTAGTTTGAGCTTGAGCTTTTCCTTGCCGCTGCCATAGAGGATGACCGAGCGGACCTGCTCGCTGAGTTTCAGCCAGGGGGTTTCCGGGTCGAATCCGTAATGCTCGCCCAGCGCGCGGAGCATCTGGAAATAAAAGGCGTTGCGCCGATCCCAGCCGCGCACGGCGCCGCCAGCCAGACTCATGTCGGGATGCACAACGACCTTGGCCGGATCGAAGAACTGCTCGACGCCCAGCCCATCGCAGGTGGGACAGGCACCGGCCGGGTTGTTGAAGGAGAAGATGCGCGGTTCGAGTTCGGGGATGCTATGGCCGCAGACCGGACAGGCGAACTTGGCCGAAAAGGTCAGCTCGGGGCGCTCCGGTTCGTCGATCCAGCCGATCCGGGCGAGTCCGCCGGAGAGATTGAGCGTGGTCTCGAAGGATTCGGCCAGACGCAACGCCAGATCGGCGCGGACCCGGAAGCGGTCGATCACCACCTCGATGTCGTGCTTCTTTTTGAGATCCAGCTCGGGCGGGGCGTCCAGTTCGCAGAGCGCGCCATCGATGCGGGCGCGCACGAAACCCTGTGCATGCAACTCGGCAAGCAGTCGCTGATACTCGCCCTTGCGCGCCGAGATCACCGGGGCGAGCAGCATCAGCTTGTCGCCTTCGGGCAGAGCGAGCACCTGGTCGACCATCTGACTGACGGTCTGGGCCTCCAGCGGTGCGTCGTGGGTCGGACAGCGCGGCTGACCGACGCGGGCGAACAGCAGACGCAGATAATCATGGATCTCGGTGATGGTGCCGACTGTCGAGCGCGGGTTGTGCGAGGTGGTTTTCTGCTCGATCGAAATCGCTGGCGACAGCCCTTCGATGTGGTCCAGATCGGGCTTTTCCATGACCGACAAAAACTGCCGGGCATAGGACGAGAGCGATTCCACATAGCGCCGCTGACCCTCAGCATAGATGGTATCGAAGGCGAGCGAGGACTTGCCCGAACCGGAGAGTCCGGTGAAGACGATCAGCCGATCACGCGGCAGGTCGAGGTCGACGCTCTTCAGATTGTGCGTGCGAGCGCCGCGAATGCGGATGGTGTGCATGGGGGATGGAGTTCGCTTGAGCGATGGACAGGGTGGCGTTGGCAGTTGGCATCGCCCGAGGATTTGGCGCCTGCTCTCGGTCAGGCCAAGCTGTTATTATGCGGAGCTTCGCCCCCCGGACGCAAAGGCTGTCGACCGTGACCCCAGCAGATCGACCAAACTTCACCCCCCCGAAGGTTCCGTTCTCCGCGACCGAGCGCCGCGCGACCATCGGTTTGGCCGCCATCTTTTCGACCCGCATGCTGGGTCTGTTCATGCTCTTGCCGGTGTTCGCGCTCTATGCCCATGACCTGCCCGGCGCGACACCGCTGCTGATCGGTCTGGCGATCGGCACCTATGGCCTGACGCAGGCGGTGTTTCAGATCCCGCTCGGTCTGCTGTCGGATCGCATTGGGCGCAAGCCGGTGATTTATGCCGGTCTGGCGGTCTTCCTGCTGGGAAGCGTCGTCGCCGCGCTGGCCGACCATATCGTCTGGGTCATCCTGGGTCGGGCGATTCAGGGCGCCGGCGCCATCGCCGCCGTCACCACCGCGCTGACCGCTGACCTGACCCGCGACGAGGTGCGCACCAAGGGCATGGCCATCATCGGCATCAGCGTCGCCTTCTCCTTCGCCGCGTCATTGGTCATCGGGCCGCCGCTGGCGCGCTGGTTCGGAATCGCCGGCGTTTTCTGGCTGACGGCGCTGCTGGCCGTGGTCGGGATGCTGGTGCTGGCCCGCGTGGTGCCGGACCCGGAACGCTCAATGGTCCATCGCGACGCGCAACCGGTGCTGGATCAACTGTCGGGCGTCCTCGCGAATCCGACCCTGCGACGGCTCGATGCCGCGATCTTCCTGCTGCATCTGACCATGATCAGCCTCTTCGTGGTGCTGCCGCTCTCGATCGAAGGGGCTGGACTCGACCCGCTGGATCACTGGATGCTCTATCTGCCGGTGGTGCTGCTCGCGATCCTCGCCATGGTGCCCTTCATCGTGCTCGCGGAGCGGTTCGGCCAGATCCGCCCGGTGCTGCTGGGGTCCGTGATCGTCCTGGGGCTGTCGCTGCTGGGGTTCCGTGCCTTCAATCACTCGCTCTGGGCGCTGGCCGGATTGTTGATCCTGGTGTTCGCCGTCTTCAATCTCATGGAGGCGATCCTGCCCTCGCTGGTCTCGAAGGTGGCGCGCGCCGGCGCGCGCGGGACGGCGATGGGGGTCTTTTCCAGCGCCCAGTTTCTCGGCGCCTTTCTCGGCGGTCTGCTGGGCGGCTGGGCGCACGGGAGCTTCGGCGCCGATGCCGTTTATCTGCTCGGGGCGCTGATTTCGCTGCTCTGGATCGCGCTGCTGGCAACCATGGCGATACCGGAGAATCTGACCCGTCATGTGCTCGCGCTGGAACTGCCGACGGCGGGCGACATCCTGGCCCTGGAGCGGCGTCTGCTGGAGGTGCCCGGCGTTCGGGAGGCGGTGATCGCGATCGACGAGGGCGTCGCCTATCTCAAAGTGGACAAGCGAACGCTCGATTGGGCAAGATTACAGACGTTTTCGGTCGGTGCCTGACGATCCATTCGGGCACGGATCCCCCCTCTTTTTGGCGAGACAACCAGCGCTTGCGCGTCGCGTGAGCGGGAGACTGACATGGCAGGCGTGAATAAGGTGATTCTGATCGGGAATCTCGGGGCCGATCCCGAGGTGCGTTATATGCCGAGCGGCGATGCCGTGGCCAATATCCGCATCGCGACCAGCGAGTCCTGGAAGGATCGCAACACCGGCGAAAAGCAGGAGCGGACCGAATGGCACAACGTGGTCTTCTTCGGCAAGATCGCGGAGATCGTCAAGCAGTACCTGCACAAGGGCTCGAAGGTCTATGTCGAGGGCAAGCTGCGGACCCGTAAATGGCAGGGCCAGGACGGTCAGGACCGCTATACGACCGAGGTCGTTGTCGACATCAATGGGACCATGCAGATGCTCGACAGCCGTCAGGGCGGCGGATCTTCGGTGCCGTTCGACGATGCACCCGCACCTCAATCGCGTGGCGGTAGCCATCCTCAAGCCGCGGCTCCCGCGCCGTCGGGTAGCGCGCCACCGTCCGGAGGTCATGGCGGCGATTTCGACGACGACATCCCCTTCTGAGGTGAAATGCTGTTGATGCCGTGAACCGCGCATGACAGGCGGTCGCGAGCAAGGCTCGGCGAGCGTGGGATGCATTCGCCACACCTCAGACGGGGCTCCTTCAAGTAGAGTGTCGAGTTTGGCACCTTTGCCTTGAGTGACTGCCCCGAGCTATGTTCGAACAAGCCTTCAAAAATATCGACGACGTGCTTCGTAAAGAAGCCGGCTGCACCACCGAACTCGACTACACCGAGCAAACCTCCTGGCTGCTGTTCCTGAAGTACCTGGATGGACTGGAACAGGACAAGGCGATGGAGGCCGAGCTGGAAGGCAAGCCCTATTCTTTTCTGCTCGGTACCGCCTTCCGCTGGGACACCTGGGCCGCGCCCAAGGGCGCCGATGGCAGGATCGACCATAACCGGGCGCTGAGCGGGGACGATCTGCACGACTTCGTGGACGGCAAACTCTTCCCCTACCTGCACGGTTTCAAGCGGCGGGCCAGCGGGCCGGACACGCTCGAATACAAGATCGGCGAGATCTTCGGCGAGATCAAAAACAAGATCCACAGCGGCTACAACCTGCGCGAGATCATCGACCACATCGACGAACTACGCTTCCGCTCCCAGACCGAAAAGCACGAGCTGTCGCATCTCTACGAGGCCAAGATCCGCAACATGGGCAACGCCGGGCGCAACGGCGGCGAGTATTACACCCCGCGCCCGCTCATTCGCGCCATGGTCCGGGTGGTCAAACCCCGGATCGGCGAGCGGATCTATGATGGCGCGGTCGGTTCGGCGGGCTTTCTGTGCGAAGCCTTCGACTATCTGAAACAACAGCCCAATCTGACCACGAGCGACCTCAAGACGCTGCAAGAGCGCACCTTTTACGGCAAGGAAAAGAAGTCGCTCGCCTACGTCATCGCCATCATGAACATGATCCTGCATGGCATCGAGGCGCCCAACATTGCCCACACCAACACCCTGACCGAGAGCCTGTCCGACATCCAGGACCGGGACCGCTTCGATGTCATCCTGGCCAATCCGCCCTTCGGCGGCAAGGAGCGCAAGGAGGTCCAGCAGAATTTTCCGATCCGCACCGGCGAGACCGCCTTTCTGTTCCTCCAGCATTTCATCAAGATGCTCAAGGCCGGCGGACGGGCCGGCGTGGTCATCAAGAACACCTTTCTGTCCAATACCGACAACGCCTCGGTGAGTCTGCGCAAACTCCTGCTGGAAAGCTGCAACCTGCACACCATTCTCGACTGCCCCGGCGGCACCTTTCAGGGCGCGGGTGTGAAGACCGTAGTGCTTTTCTTCGAGAAAGGTGCGCCGACACGCAAGACCTGGTTTTATCAGCTCGACCCTGGCCGCAACCTCGGCAAGACTAATCCGCTCAACGACGCCGATCTGGCCGAGTTCGTCGAACGGCAACAGACCTTCGCCGACTCGCCCAAGAGCTGGAGCGTCGATGCCGCCGGCATCGACCCGGCGACCTGGGATCTGTCGGTCAAGAACCCCAACGGCGGCGAGGTGGTCATCCACCGCAGCCCGCTGGCGATCATGGACGAGATTGCCGCGCTGGATGCCGAGAGCGCGGACGTGCTGGCGACGATTCGCGAACTGCTGGGATCGAATCGTGCTGAAGAACCATCAGGGATGCGGAGTCGATGAATCGCCGAGCCATGTGGCCAAGTCTGATTCAGAGAGCTGACTGGCGGCGAGCTGTTCAATCACAATGACGGTCTCGGGCTCGGGTGCATCGAGACTGAATCCGTTGATCTCCAGGAAGACCGCCGCGATCGCGAGTGCGGCCCGCTTGTTGCCGTCAACGAAAGGATGATTTTTTGCCAAGCCAAAGGCATAAGCAGCGGCGAGATCGAAAATTCTTGACTGCGGTTGATAGGCGTAAAGCTGTCGGGGTCTCATTAAGGCCGACTCAAGCAGACCCCTATCGCGAATACCTGGACTTCCGCCGTGCTCGGCAATCAGCATTCCGTGAACCGACACGACAACCTCATCCAGAACCCATCGCGGCTCGCTCATTTCGCTAGCTCATGAAGGGCATTTCTGTATTTCTTCAAGACCTTCTCGGCCGCTTCCATCTGGGATTCAAAGTCTGGCCGGTAAGGTGTCAGCGCGAATCCTTCGGCATTTTCGACCAGATACAGCGTATCGCCTTTGTTGACGTTCAGTTTGCCAAGTGCTTCTTTCGGAAGCAAGATGCCCATCGAGTTACCAACTGCGGTCACTTTTACCTTGAGCATGACGGTATCTGAAGCGTTATTACATATGTTGTTACAGACTATGATCCTGCCTCACCATGGCGTCAACCTGGCCTTTACTCGCCAGGTCCATCCTTCGACAAGCTCAGGACGAACGGACGGAGAGGTCGTGCCATGAACAGAGGCTGGCCGCGCAAGAAGATCAGCGAAATTGCCCAGCACTCGTTGGGCAAGATGCTCGACAAGGCGAAAAACAAAGGAGATCCGCAACCATACCTGCGAAATCTGAACGTGCGCTGGTTCGACTTTGATTTGTCGGATGTGCTTGAAATGCGGTTCTTGCCGGAGGAAACGGCGAAATACACCGCCATCAAGGGAGATGTGCTGGTCTGCGAAGGCGGCTATCCGGGGCGGGCGGCGATCTGGGAGCAGGACGAGCCGATTTACTTTCAAAAGGCACTTCATCGTGTTCGCTTCCACGAGCCAGAACGCAGCAAGTGGTTTCTCTATTACCTGCATGCTCGCGATCTCGACGGAACCTTGAAAGCGCATTTCAACGGTGCGGGAATTCAGCATTTCACGGGTGAGGCGCTGGCGAGGTTTGAGTTATCGCTTCCCCCGCTTCCGGATCAACGGCGTATCGTCGCCATCCTCGACGAAGCCTTTGACGCATCCCATTACACACAACTTTCCGTGTCCGGCATCTCCCTGGCCTATTTGATCCCGGCGGCGAAGTCCATGATGCGCTGCATGCCCAGCCAGATCGTCTTCAAACCGGGCTCGCCATCGCCCTTGC
>NZ_NHSQ01000059.1:0-2597 GCF_016653465.1 Thiocystis minor
CAACTGCTCTGGGGTAGACTGGAACATGGGCGACCTCGTTTAGCTTCTCCGAAGCGTTCTTGGCGGAACACCAATTTTATCAATTGGTTAAACGAGTGTCGCCCGTTTTTATGAATAATCCGGGCTAAAACTGCTCCTTATGAGCAAAATATGCGCATCAACGAGCTTGCGAAACGGATCGGGAAAGCGCCCTCGACGATCCGGCGCTGGGAGCGCGAAGGCAAGCTCGTGGCCAAGCGCCATCCGTCCGGGCATCGCTACTTCGACGAAACGGACGTGCGCCTGCTGACGGGCGGTGTCCCCGAGCGACGCGCGGTGGTGGTGTACTGCCGCGTCTCGAGCGCTGGGCAGAAGGACGATCTGGCCTCTCAGGTGAAAACGATGGAGACCTACTGCTTGGGCGCCGGGATCGCGGTCGACGAGTGGATACAGGAAATCGGCGGCGGGATGAACTTCAAGCGCAAACGCTTTCTGACGCTGGTCGAACAAATCGGACGCGGCGAGATTCGCCAACTCCTCGTGGCCCACAAGGACCGGCTGATGCGTTTCGGCTTCGACCTGTTCGAGCACCTCGCCCAACACAACGGCTGCGAGGTGGTGGTGGCGAATCAGGAATCGCTCTCGCCTCCGCAGGAAATGGTCGAGGATTTGCTGGCCATCGTGCACACTTTTTCCTGTCGGCTGGACGGGCTGCGCAAGTATCAGGGCGAGATCAAGGCCGATTTTCCGGAATGCTCCGTCACGCCACCCAAGGCGCGCAGCGAATGAAAGTCACGCGCACCCTGCAAGCCGCCGCCCCGCCGGAACTCACGCCGATCTGTCAGGCGATGGGCTATCTGCGGGGGAACATCTGGCGACGCAACGGCGCGCTCGGCTTTTTATGAAAAATTCGCGTTAAATCAATTTCTATAAAGAAGTCTCATCTGGAGTTCAGTGCAGTGGAGAAACCGATGCGTACTGACGATCGCAGCCCCAACGAGATGCTGCTGGGCGTCAATATCGATCATGTTGCCACCGTCCGACAGGTGCGTGGCACCCTTTACCCCGAGCCGATTCAGGCCGCGCTGGTGGCCGAACAGGCCGGCGCGGATTCCATCACGCTGCATCTGCGCGAGGATCGCCGGCATATCCAGGATCGGGATGTGGAACTGCTGCGCGACATCCTCCACACCCGCATGAATCTGGAGATGGCCGCGACCGCCGGGATGGGCGTGATCGCCTGCCGTCTCAAACCGGCGGATGTCTGTCTGGTTCCGGAACGGCGCGAGGAACTGACGACCGAGGGCGGTCTGGACGTGGCCGGCAATCAGGCCCATCTGACCGACTTCTGCGCGCGGCTGACCGAGGCGGGCATTCGGGTCTCGCTGTTCATCGACGCGGAGCCGGCGCAACTCGAAGCGGCGCGCGCGGTGGGCGTGCCAGTGATCGAGATTCACACCGGACACTATGCCGATGCAAGCTCGCCGCGCGAGCGGGCGGATGCCCTGACGCGCATCCGTCAGGCCGTCGATCTGGGGCTGGCGTTGGGTCTGGAGGTCAACGCCGGACATGGACTCGACTATCACAACGTCCGGGCGGTCGCGGCCATCCCCGGCGTGCGCGAACTCAATATCGGACACTCCATCATCGCGCGGGCGCTGTTCGTCGGGCTGGATCAGGCGGTGCGGGATATGAAGCGCATGATTCAACCGCGCCTCGCCGATCGTCCGGCGTGACCGCGAGACGGATGGCTGGCTGCTTCTGCTCGCGTGCAGGGCGCAGGTCATGTCGTGGACTCGCACCCTGGGATCGCCGAGTTGTACTCGGCACTCCAGTCGTCAGACCGGAGTAAGACGCCGACTCCAATTCGGCAATCCCGTGAGTCGGCTTCCAAACCCCACGCCAGAATTGGCTTTTCGCCCCGCGTTCCCGCTAGACTGTGCGGCTGTGACGACCGGTCTCCATTTATCCGAAGAAGCGCCATGTCCGCCGATACCCTGATCCTCGTGCTTGCCATCGATCGCGGGGCTGGTCCCGATCCCCTGACCATCCACCGCACTAAGGCCGCGGTGCCGTTCGGCGGCAAGTATCGAGTCATCGATTTCAGTCTGGCCAATTGTCTGCATTCGGGACTGCGCCAGGTGCTGGTCCTGACCCAATACAAGAGCCACTCGCTGCATAAGCATCTGCGCGACGGTTGGTCGATCTTCAACCCCGAACTACGCGAATTCATCACCCCGGTGCCGCCGCAGATGCGCGAGAACCAGGAATGGTATGCCGGTCCGGTCGATGCGATTCGCCAAAATCGCTATCTGATCGAGCGCAATCGCGCCAGTCAGGTGCTGGTGCTCGACGGTGGCGCGGTCTACCGCATGGACTACGCCGAACTGGCGCGGGCGCATCGCGAATCCGGGGCTCAGATCACGGTTGCGGTGCGCGCAACTTCGGAGCCGGGGTCCGGAACCCAGGCGCGGGTTACGATCAATGACGAGGAGCGTATTCTGGGATTGGCCGAACCTGCCATGCTTCATGGGAGCGACGACGGGGAGGGGGTTGAGCGCAACGAACACCTCGAAACCATGGGCGTCTATCTGTTCGACAAGCAGTTTCTGCTTGAA
>NZ_NHSQ01000059.1:2693-30302 GCF_016653465.1 Thiocystis minor
ACGAGGAGCGTATTCTGGGATTGGCCGAACCTGCCATGCTTCATGGGAGCGACGACGGGGAGGGGGTTGAGCGCAACGAACACCTCGAAACCATGGGCGTCTATCTGTTCGACAAGCAGTTTCTGCTTGAACGGTTGGCCCGGATCGAACGCTGTGCCGTTGCGGACAATGACCTTGCGCTCGACCTGGTTGCCCCGTTGACGCAGGATTATCGCGTCTGCGCCTATCGCTTCGGCCAGACGCGCGGGCGCGTGACGCCGGATCGTTATTGGAGCGATCTTGCCTCCATCGATGACTATTATCAGGCCAACATGGCGCTCCTGCTCGCGCAACCCCCGCTCGATCTCTATCAGCCGGACTGGACCATCAATACCTATCAGGGACAATATCCTCCGGCGCGCACCGTTCCTGGCGCGGCGACGGGCAACGAGGGCGTCTTCGTCAATTCCATGCTGGCGGCCGGCACCATTATCAGTGGTGGCGGGGTCAATCATTCGATCCTCTTTCCGCGTGTCCAAGTGAAGGACGGCGCAATCGTGGAGGCGTCGATCCTGTTCGATGGCGTCGTGGTTGGGGAGGGGGCGCATCTGCGTCACTGCATCGTCGAGAAAGAGATCGAGATTGGGCCGGGGGAACGGATCGGTTTCGATGCGAAACGGGATCGAGAGCGTTTCACGGTTTCCAGTCAGGGGGTCGTGGTCGTGTCGAAAAACGTGGAATTTTTGGAAGGTTGATCATGTCGCGTCTAACCGGCCAGCGCGACGCAGTGGGCGGGACTATTACTGAACTGATGTTACGCAGCCGCTTTCAAACGCTTGAGCTCGCTGAAGGCCTGCTGAAGCGCCTCGTCGACAGCCAGAGCGTGAAAAGCGCTGCAAAAAGGGGGCTCACATTGACCCCATCGGGTATGACGCCGGCAAGCAGATCGACGACAAGAAACGTCACATTCTGGTCGACAGGCTCGGCTTGCTCTTGCAGACCACCGTGCATCCGGCCGACATCCAAGAGCGTAATGGCGGAGCCCTGTTGTTAGCGACGCGGCTGGGGCGTTGGCCAGATCTCAAAAAGCTGTTCGCCGACGGCGGCGATCAGGGGCCTCAGTTCAAACCAGCAGTTGCCGAGCGGTTACCGGACCTCGCCATTGACATGATCAGGCGATCCGACCAGGCAAAAGGGTTTGTCTTGCTGCCGAAACGCTGGATCGTCGAACGCACGTTTGACTGGTTCGGTCGTTGCCGCCGACTCGCCAAAGACGTAGAAAATCTGACCGCGACGGCGCTCGCTTTTCTCAAACTCGCATCAATCCGTCTGATGCTCAGAAGACTCTGTCATCCAGCTTAAACTTTTTGGACAGACTCTTAGCGCGGCGCGAGGCGTCGGGGTCACCCTTTAGCTGATCCCGATCAATCACACGCTCACAGGCTCATGGCCCCAGCCGCTAGCATTGGACTGAGCAGCCAGCCAGTCAGTCAGTCAGCAGATAGAAAACTCCGGCGGCAAGCGGAATGAGGGCGACGTTGTAGCCATAGGCCCAGAAGAAATTGAGCGGGATGGTGCGCAGATCGCCCTGCATCAGGATCACCTCGCCGGCATCCACCGCGATGTCGGTGCCGGACCGATGGCAATGCGGACTGAGGGCGACCATGGCTCGCGAAGGCTCTGGTCCCCTGAAATTCCCGATTTCGGGGGATCATCAATGGACCGAGCATCCACTGATCGCCGTGTTAAGTTTTGCGGGACCACCTCTCTCAGGATGCGGTTTGAGTATTTCTACCTAACTTAGATTGAAAATTATTTTTTTACATCATACACTAAATTACCTTAACTTGCCGTAGTAAAAATCAATGAAAAAGATCTCGGTAACAGTTGCCGTCACGGTTTTGACGCTGTCGATCACTGTAGCCCTTGCGCCAGCAGTCTTCGCAGGTGAAGGGAAAATCGAGCAACGAGGTAAAGTGACGACCCTTGTCATGCCGGCTCAGAAAGGTACGCCGACAGACACTCTTGACTACGCCAATGCGCACGCTATGCCTCTACCTCAGGCGAATAGCAACATGCTTACGCCTGAAATGGCGACTGAAGAGGAGGTATTGAAGCTAGGTACTCCAGGCTTCACCAAGGGATCGTCCGGGGATGGCAAAGAATTTCCGGTTCGTCTGTTTCCGAAGGAACAGATCAACCTAAACAGCCTGGAGATGGATGGCGCAATGGACAGCGGTCTGGACGACGTGGCGCCAATGGAGTACGGCACTGCAAACACGCCCTTCACTACGTCGCGCGTCGACTTGTCATCGAATACCGTCTCGAAACTTTATCCCTACAGGGCGTCGGGCAAGCTGTTTTTCAAGAAACCCGATGGTAATACCTACGTCTGCTCGGCTTCATTGATTAAACGAGGTCTTGCCGTCACCGCGGCGCACTGCGTCGCCGCCTTTGGTAAAAAGCAGTTTTATAATAGCTGGAGTTTCGTTCCTGCCTATTATGATAACTTGGCTCCCTACCAGAGCTGGTCGGTTAGCCAACCTTGGGTAATGACATCCTATTTTAACGGAACGGATCCCTGCCAGGCCGGCGCTTTGGGTGTCGTGTGCAAAAACGATATCGCGGTCCTTGAACTGACGCCAAAAAGTGGCGCCTACCCTGGCACGAATACCGGCTGGTACAATTATGGCTGGAACGGCTATGGCTTTACGGGCGGTGGTTTGGCTGTGGGCGCGGTCGCGTTGATTAACCAATTGGGCTATCCCGTCTCCCATGACGGTGGAAATCGGATGCAGCGTACCGATAGTCAGGGTTATATCAGCAACAGTACCTCTGTAAATAACACGATCTGGGGTGGTCGGCAGACTGGCGGTTCGAGCGGCGGGCCCGAATTGGTCAATCTTGGAATTGGGGCGGTTCTTAGCGGTGGCGTTGGCCTTGGGTCCGAGGCGGCATTCAATACGGTGATTGGCGTCACGAGTTGGGGTTACACAAACCAAGCCATCAAGCGGCAAGGGGCGAGTCCATTCCTCAGTACAAACATCTCGGTCTTGATCTCCAGCGCCTGCGCAAGCAGCGATCCGCGTTGTCTGTAAAGCGATCCGTTCGGAGTCAATAGATGACTCCGATCCATCATTCCGGCGGAATGCTGAAATGAGTCAAGGGTCAGGGTTCATGCGACCTGTGTTTTGGGCGGAGGTAAGTGGCTGTGGGTTTGTCCTTGTCGAAGAGACGACAGATGTCGGCGCGCTTCTTTTCATGCCCGAAGCTGACTTCGTACTCGACGGCCATCCGGCTGGCGGGGTAGCCGAGATCGTCGCGTACCACCATGATGTAGAGTGCCAAACGGCCTCTTCAGGAGTCAGCTTGATCTGCTGGCCGCGCACCAGGCAGGTTAAATATGGGGGCGGTTTATTGCCGGAATCCTTGAGGTTGATGGATGCCTCAAGCGTTGCGATTTGCTCGAGCTTGAACTGGCCGAGCTTGTAGGCGCTGTCTTTCAGCAGATCCGCGAGGGTGATCGTCATGCTTCGGTGTCCGACGCGGACGCGCGACAACGTCACTTGATGAGGCTTGTGGCGTTTTCTCGCGCGACGGGTAAGTGTTGTTGGGGTCGGTTACGTCAACTGTTCCAGCACGGCGTTCACCTGCCGCAGTCGCTGCGCCGCGTCTGGCATCTCCCGAAAGAACTTGAGCCTGTCCCCGCCGTCGAGCTTGAATTCCTTGGGTCGGGTCTGAATCAGCCGATGATGAGGAGCGTATTCTGGGATTGGCCGAACCTGCCATGCTTCATGGGAGCGACGACGGGGAGGGGGTTGAGCGCAACGAACACCTCGAAACCATGGGCGTCTATCTGTTCGACAAGCAGTTTCTGCTTGAACGGTTGGCCCGGATCGAACGCTGTGCCGTTGCGGACAATGACCTTGCGCTCGACCTGGTTGCCCCGTTGACGCAGGATTATCGCGTCTGCGCCTATCGCTTCGGCCAGACGCGCGGGCGCGTGACGCTGGATCGTTATTGGAGCGATCTTGCCTCCATCGATGACTATTATCAGGCCAACATGGCGCTCCTGCTCGCGCAACCCCCGCTCGATCTCTATCAGCCGGACTGGACCATCAATACCTATCAGGGACAATATCCTCCGGCGCGCACCGTTCCTGGCGCGGCGACGGGCAACGAGGGCGTCTTCGTCAATTCCATGCTGGCGGCCGGCACCATTATCAGTGGTGGCGGGGTCAATCATTCGATCCTCTTTCCGCGTGTCCAAGTGAAGGACGGCGCAATCGTGGAGGCGTCGATCCTGTTCGATGGCGTCGTGGTTGGGGAGGGGGCGCATCTGCGTCACTGCATCGTCGAGAAAGAGATCGAGATTGGGCCGGGGGAACGGATCGGTTTCGATGCAAAACAGGATCGCGAGCGTTTTGCCGTCTCTCGCCAGGGGGTTGTGGTGGTGTCGAAAGGTGCCGCGGTGTCGGAAGGCGAATCATGAATGACGACGCGATGGCATTCCTGGATGTTCCTGTTCTCTTTGGCCGATTTCTGGTTCTGAACGACATCCTGGGCGAGGCGGATATCGCGCAAGCCGCGAGAGTGCAAAAAGAGTTGAATGCTCACCCTTTGTTTCGGCTGATCGAGCAGGGAACCCTGACCATTGAGGATGTCACCCGTGCGCGTGCCTATCAATGGAAGCACATGGCGACCTTCTGCGAGGCCGTCGATGCACTGGGGATTCTGGCGCTCGACGATTGCACGACGGCCATGAAGGTACTCGCTCGGCAGAATATCCCGCTGGGTGAAGTCCTGGTCAGGCAGGGTAAAATGACCCCGCAAGCGCTTGCGGATGCACTGGAAAAACACCGCCAATCTTGGAAGAGCAACCGCGCGGATGTGTTTGAGCGAACCTGATGTCTTCAGTCGGTCGCAGGGTCATTCTCGGATCGTGTCAAATAATTTCGTGTATTCGTTGCGTAAGGTGTCGTAATCGCGATTCAAGCGGGTCACGAGCCTGGTCGTGACTTCTTGCTGTTCGTGAAGCTGTCTGTTCTCCTCGGCGAGACCGCTTTGTTCGAGCACTAATTTATGCACCGATTTTCGATAGTTGCCGATCGTCGCCTGGAGATTATGGACGTGTTCCCGCAGCGCCTCGAATTCCTTCACCAGGAGGTTATAGCTGCGCTCCTTCACCGAGAGCGTGCGCATGAACACGGCATTGCTGCGTTCGGAGGTGTCGAACAGTTGCCACAACTCGCTGTTTTTATCGACCTGGAGTTTTTGCCGGAGATTCCGGTTGGCAAGCTGTAATTGTTGGTAGTTGCGTTTCAGCTCGGCGGTTGCCTCTCGATTGGTCTCGATCGCCGAGGTGCCCGCTCGATATCCGGTCAGCAATGAATCGATCCCCGAATCCAGTTCCGTGTCAGACAATCCCGCCATGTCGTCGCTGGCGTCGAGTCCCGACGGATGGCCTGTCGCGGACACCCCTTGCGTGGTTCGCTGCAAATCATCGAAGCAATGTCCGACGTTTTCCACGACCGTTTTCCACGCCTCTTCGTCAGCCAGTTGTCGCTTCTTAAACGGCTTCGAGAATGCGCTCAGGCAGGCTTCCAGGCTCCCGCGCAACTCCGGTCTTGCGGTCGGTTTGTTGTTGAGCCTCGCGATCTCTTCCTTGAGCATGCCGGCGATCGCCCGACTGCTTCGCTCGAATTTATGACGCTCCCGGCGCAGGCGCCACCATTGAATTCCAAACAGCGCGGTGAAGACCAGGCTCAGGGCCAGCGCCTCGGCCAGGCCATAGATCCAAACATAGTGAGCCGGAGTCATGATGGGAAGTTGTCCCTGTTGGTCATGCGCTGATCTGGTGGAATGGCGGGGTGGCGTTAGTCATCCGGGTCGACCTCGTCCGGCGCGATCCGACGGCGTCGGCGCCACCACCAGACACCGACGCCAAGACCGGCCAGGGCCAAAAGGCCGAGGTTTCCTAACAAGAAAATGAAGAATGCGGTGCGCTGGGTCGCCTGATCGGAATCCGGCGAATCCGCTGCCGTGGCGTTGTCCGGCAGGCCGGTCGCTTGCGGGGCAACGGGTGGTACCGGATGCTCCGCCCCGACGATCGTCAGGAAATAGGTCTTTTGGCGCTGAAAATCCACCCCTTCGGCGCTGACGCGCACCTGGAACAGGCCCGGCGCGCTGAAGGCGAGCGTGCCACGATAATCCCGGGCGGACGGATCGCTCGCGCCTGGCTGTAATTCGAGTTGCTGCTGGATGGCCCCGGACGCGTCGAGCGAGGTGGCCGTGAAGCGTGTGTTTTTCATGAGGCTGGGATCGACCGCCACGCCGCGATACAGCAATTTGGCGACGACGGTCACCGTCTCGTCCAGGCTCGCCAACACCGGAAGCGTGGCGTGCACATCGAGATCGCTCTCGATATACGCCTTCTTGTCCGCGTTATCCGCGGTGACTTTCCAGGATCCCGCCTCTGGCTGCTGAATCGAGACGCGGTCAAAATCGGGTGTGCTTTTCCAATCCACCCCTGGCACTGGCGCGCCCGCGCTGAACGTCCGACCGCTGGGATCGGTGAGCTGCATCGGTCCATCGCCCGTGTCGCGCTTCACGAGCAATTTCAATTCGCGGACATTGGCGTCGACCTTGACCGCGCCGTCGATCACGGGTGCCGTCAAGGGTTGATCGGTCTGCTCGAACAGCCGGACGAAGGCGTCGTAAATATCCGCTGGTTTGTCCGCGCGAAATGCCTGGCCGCCCGTGGCGTCGGCCAGTTGACGGAGAAACGCGAGATCGGCCTCCGGAGAAAAGGCGACCCCCAGAATCCGGATGCCGGCCGCCTGAAATTTTGGGATGATCTCCTCGACGATGGCGGCGCGCGAGGTCTGGTTGGCCTCTTCGCTTCCGAGGTTGAGTTGTCCATCGGAAAACAGCACCAGCACCCGCGGGTGCGCCGGATCCGGGGGTTGGTCTGGATAGAGCCGAGACGCGGTACGCAGCGCGGCCTCGAAATTCGTGCGTATGCCACCCATCCGGACTTGCTGGATCAGGGAGGCAATCCGTTCGCGGGTTCCGGTGTCGGACAGTGGCGTCAGCGGCAGCAGGCGTTCGCTCTCTTGCGCGAAGGTCGTCAGCGCCAGACGATCCTCGGCGCCGAGGAGTTCGCTGAAAAGCTCCGCTCCTTTGAGACTGTCCCGGTTTGGGTCATTGCCCTTCATGCTGAGCGAGCGGTCCAGCGTCAAGACCACGTCGACCGCGTCGGCCGGCCCGCAAGCCAGGAGGGCGAGAAGCACGAGCAGGGTCAGGCGGATGGCAGCGGGCTTGCCTGTCATGGGGAAATCCTCAAGTCTCGAGCGGTTTGCGGATGACGGCTGACGGAAGAATTGACAACGCGATCGTGACTTTGGCTTCACCACGATGAAAGGCTTGATGATGAGAGTTTAACCGATAGGGTGGCACCCTTGCGAAAACAGGCCAATGATCTAGTGCTGGACGGGAGGCGGTTGCGAAGGGTCTATGCTGCCCTGTTCGCGGCGTATGGACAACAACATTGGTGGCCCGCCGACAGCCCATTCGAGGTGATGGTTGGTGCCGTGCTGACCCAGAACACCGCCTGGATCAATGTCGAGCGGGCGCTGGCGCGATTGACGGAGTCGATCGCGCTTGACCCCGCCGAAATCCTCGCGCTTGATCCGGCTGTGTTGGCTGAAGTTTTGCGTCCGGTGGGCTACTTCAACGTCAAGACGCGACGGTTGAGCGTCTTCTGCGCGTATTATCTGGCGGCGGGAGGCTTCGCTGGACTGGACGCGCGCGATACCGAAACCCTGCGGCGCGATCTGCTCGCGGTCCAGGGAATCGGCCCGGAGACCGCCGACGACATGCTGCTCTATGCCTTCGAGCGGCCGATTTTCGTGGTCGATGCCTATACCCGCCGGCTTTTCGCCCGGCTCGGCCTGATTGCTGGCGACGAAGGTTACGAGCAGATTCGTCGCGCCTTGGAGACGGCGCTCGGCCCTGACGTGCCGCTCTTCAAGGAGTACCATGCACTGATCGTTCGTCACGCCAAACAGGCGTGCCGGACCCGACCGGCCTGTCCGGACTGCCTCTTGCGTGAAAATTGCCCAACCGCTCCCGTCCCATCCATGACGTCATCGCTCGTGGTCAGTGGATAGCGGTCGTTTTTAAGCAACGATTTGATTGGAAATACGCGCTCCCACAACGGACAACCTCAAGCCTTGATCGGTTGGCGGCGGGATCCCTGGAACTGTTGAGAAAGACCAAGATGCCAAGAGTCGATAATGACGCTTTTTATCGCAGCGCCCTCGCGGCACACGGCGAGACCGCCGAAGGGGTGCACTGGAACTCCACCGAGACCCAGGAGGTTCGGTTCAGAGTCCTGCGCGACCTGCTGCCGGATGACCTCTCCGGCCTGACGCTGGTGGATGCCGGTTGCGGATTTGGCGATTTCTATTGCTATCTGGAACGCCACGGCGAGCGGCCGGGGCGCTATCTCGGGCTGGATGTGATGGAGCCCATGGTGGAGACCGCGCGCGGGCGAACCGGCTGCGAGATCCGGATCCTCGATGTCCTGAACGATCCGCTGCCCAAGGCCGATTATTATCTCTGTAGCGGCGCCATGAACACCCTGACCCGCGAAGAGAGCGACCGCTTCATTCGCAACTGTTACGCCGTCTGCGACACGGGATTCGTGTTCAACCTGCTGAAAGGCTGGAATACCTCGCCCACGTACAATTTCTACCTGCCAAGCGAGATCAAGCGTCTGGGCCAGGAACTCGCCGCCGATTGGCGGATCGAGGAAGGCTATCTGGCGGGCGATTTCACGACGGCGTTCATCAAGAAGCAGGAACGAGAATGCTAGATCCACGTTTATTGCGGACCGATCTCGACCGCGTCGCCGAACAACTGGCCCGGCGCGGGCTGACCCTGGACAAATCACGTTTCGATGCGTTGGAAGCGGAACGCAAGGGCTTGCAGATCGCGGTTCAGGAATTACAGAATCAGCGCAACACCCGCTCCAAGACGATCGGCCAGGCCAAGGCGTCCGGGCAGGATATCCAACCGCTGCTGGCGGAGGTGTCCGACCTGGGCGAACGGCTCAAGGCCGCTGATGCGCGTCTGAGCGAGATCCAGCAGGAGGTCGGCGCCATCAGCCTGGCCCTACCCAACCTGCCCGACGCCAGCGTGCCGGACGGTCGGAACGAAGCGGACAACCGCGAGGAGCGACGCTGGAGCACACCGCCAGTCTTCGACTTTACTCCCAAGGATCATGTCGACCTGGGCGCGGTCAACGGCTGGATGGATTTCGATCTCGCGGCCAAGGTCACCGGCTCGCGTTTCGTGGTGCTCTCCGGCCCGCTGGCCCGGCTGCATCGGGCGCTGATCCAGTTCATGCTGGACACCCACACCGGCGAACACGGCTACACCGAGACCTACGTCCCCTATCTGGTCAATGCCGAGAGTCTTCAGGGCACGGGTCAGTTACCCAAGTTCGAGGCGGATCTGTTCAAGGTGCCGGGCGAGAAGACGCTCTATCTCATCCCGACCGCCGAGGTGCCGGTGACCAACCTGGCGCGCGACGTGATTTTCGAGGCCGCCGATCTGCCGCGCAAATGGGTTGCCCACACGCCCTGCTTCCGCAGCGAGGCGGGTTCCTACGGTAAGGACACGCGCGGCATGATCCGTCAGCATCAGTTCGAGAAGGTCGAACTGGTCCAGGTCACGCGCCCCGAGGAGTCGCTCCAGGCGCTCGAAGCGCTCACCGGACATGCCGAAACCATCCTGCAACGGCTGGGGCTGGCCTACCGGGTGGTGACGCTCTGCACCGGCGATCTAGGCTTCTCCGCGCGCAAGACTTACGACCTGGAAGTCTGGCTCCCCGGTCAGCAGACCTATCGCGAGATCTCCTCGTGCAGCAACTTCGGCGATTTTCAGGCGCGCAGACTCCAGGCGCGCTGGCGCAATCCCGAAACCGGCAAGCCCGAGCTGGTCCATACCATCAATGGCTCAGGACTGGCGGTCGGGCGCACCCTGGTTGCCGTGCTGGAGAACTATCAGCAGGCGGACGGGAGCATCGGCATTCCGGAAGTGCTGCGGCCCTACATGGGTGGTCTGGAGCGGCTCGGTGTTTAAGCGAATTCCGGGGCCGGATTTGAGTTTGCCCCGCTCCCCGACTATCCTAGTCGATTCCATTTTTTGCATCGAGGTTGGGCCATGGGCGCCAAGACTCTCTACGACAAACTCTGGGACGAGCATGTCGTCCGCGTCGACGACAATGGCACGGCCCTACTCTATATCGACCGTCAGTTGGTCCACGAAGTCACCTCGCCCCAGGCGTTCGAGGGATTGCGGCTGGCCGGTCGCCAACCCTGGCGGACGTCGGCCAACCTGGCCGTGCCGGACCATAATGTTCCAACCACCGACCGCGAGCGTTCCGCCGGGATCACCGATCCGGTGGCGCGTATCCAGGTCGCGGCGCTCGGCACCAACTGCGCGACCTTCGGCATTACCGAATTCGGCATGGGCGATCATCGTCAGGGCATCGTGCATGTGATCGGACCCGAACAGGGTTTCACGCTGCCGGGCAGTACCGTGGTTTGCGGCGATTCGCATACCTCCACGCACGGCGCCTTCGGCGCGCTGGCCTTCGGGATCGGCACCTCCGAGGTCGAGCATGTGCTGGCGACCCAATGTCTGATCCAGCGTCCGTCCAGAACGATGCTGATCCGCGTGAACGGCGCGCTGGGTCCGGGCGTGACTGCCAAGGACATCGTGCTGGCCATCATCGGCGAGATCGGCACCGCAGGCGGCACCGGCTACGTGATCGAGTTCGGCGGCGACGCCATTCGCGCGCTCTCGATGGAAGGGCGCATGACGGTCTGTAACATGACCATCGAGGCGGGTGCCCGTGCCGGTCTGATCGCGGTCGACGAGAAGACCATCGAGTACATGCGCGGACGCCCTTACGCGCCGACCGGCGAACTGTTCGAGCGCGCCGCCGCGCACTGGCGCTCCCTGGTCAGCGATGAGGGCGCCACGTTCGACCGAGTGGTGGATTTGGACGCGGCCAATATCCAGCCGCAAGTGACCTGGGGAACCTCGCCGGAAATGGTGCTGCCGATCGACGGTCGGGTGCCCGATCCGGACGCCGAGTCCGATCCGGTCAAGGCCGGCGGCATCCGTCGCGCGCTCGACTATATGGGCCTGACCGCCGGGATGCCGATCACCGACATCCGTCCCGACAAGGTCTTTATCGGTTCCTGCACCAATTCGCGGATCGAGGATCTGCGCGCCGCCGCGGAGGTCGCCCGAGGCCGCAAGGTCAGCGACCACATCAAGTTAGCGCTGGTGGTGCCGGGCTCCGGTCTGGTGAAGGAGCAGGCCGAGGCCGAGGGGCTCGACAAGATTTTCACCGCAGCCGGTTTCGAGTGGCGCGAGCCGGGTTGTTCCATGTGTCTGGCGATGAATGCGGATCGCCTGGAGCCGGGCGAGCGCTGCGCCTCCACCTCCAACCGCAACTTCGAGGGTCGGCAGGGGCAGGGCGGACGTACCCATCTGGTGAGTCCGATTATGGCCGTGGCCGCCGCGGTGGCCGGTCATTTCGTCGATGTGAGGGCGCTGTAAATGGAACCGTTCAAGAATTTCACGGGCGTCGTCGCGCCGCTGGACCGGGCCAATGTGGACACCGACGCCATCATCCCGAAGCAGTTTCTGAAAAGCATCAAGCGGACCGGCTTCGGTCCCTATCTGTTCGATGAACTGCGCTATCTGGATCATGGCGAGCCGGAGATGGATTGCACCGATCGGCCCTTGAATCCGACGTTCGTACTCAACGATCCGCGTTATGGCAAGGCCGAGATCCTGCTGGCGCGCGAGAATTTCGGCTGCGGTTCCTCTCGCGAGCACGCGCCCTGGGCGTTGGCCGATTTCGGTTTTCGGGTCATTCTGGCGCCGAGCTTCGCCGACATCTTTTTCAATAACTGTTTCAAAAACGGCATTCTGCCCATCGTGCTGGACGCCAAAATCGTGGATGCTCTGTTCGAGCAGGCCACGGGCGGAAGCCCGCTGCGGATCGCGGTCGATCTGCCCGCGCAGACCCTGACGCTGGACGACGGAACCTGCATCCCGTTCACGGTCGAGGCGGGCAGTAAACATTGCCTGATCGAGGGGCTCGATGATATCGGTCTGACTCTGAAACATGTCGATGCGATCCGGGCCTACGAGGAACGCCGTCGAAGCGAGGCGCCCTGGGTATTTATCGGGGCCTGATCAATGTCGGCAGGATTCGCTTTCAAGACTTGGAGATTTGGATTTTGAGCAAGAACATTCTGGTCGTCGCGGGCGACGGCATCGGCCCGGAGATCGTTGCCGAGGCGATCAAGGTTTTGAACGTGCTGCAAGCCGAAGGCGCGATCGACGTGACCCTCCAGCATGCTCTGGTCGGCGGCGCGGCCTATGACGCGGTCGGCGATCCGCTGCCCGAGGCGACCTTGAACGCGGCCAAGGCCGCCGATGCCGTGCTGCTCGGCGCCGTGGGCGGACCCAAGTGGGAGCCGCTGCCGATCGCGAAGCGCCCGGAAAAAGGGTTGCTGGGTCTGCGCGCCGGGCTCGGTCTGTTCGCCAATCTGCGTCCGGCCATCCTCTATCCGCAATTGGCGGATGCCTCGACCCTCAAACCCGAGGTGGTCGCGGGGCTGGACATCATGATCGTGCGCGAATTGACCGGCGACATCTATTTCGGCCAGCCGCGCGGCGTCGAGACCCTGCCATCCGGCGAGCGTCGCGGCATCAACACCATGGTCTACACCGGGTCCGAGATCGAGCGCATCTGCCGCGTCGCCTTCGACATCGCCATGAAGCGCGACAAGCGGGTCTGTTCGGTCGACAAGGCGAACGTGCTCGAATGTACCGAGCTGTGGCGCGAGGTCGCGATCAAAACGGCGGCGGACTATCCTGAGATCACGCTGACGCACATGTACGTCGACAACGCCGCCATGCAACTAGTGCGCGCGCCCAAACAGTTTGACGTGATGGTTACCGGCAATATTTTCGGCGACATCCTGTCGGATTGCGCTTCCATGCTGACCGGCTCCATTGGCATGCTCCCTTCGGCCTCGCTGAACGCGACGGGGCAGGGCATGTACGAACCGATTCATGGCTCGGCGCCCGACATCGCCGGACGGGGCGTGGCCAATCCGCTGGCGACCATTCTCTCGGTCGCCATGATGTTGCGCTATTCGCTCGGCGCGCCCGAGTTGGCGGATCGGATCGAGACCGCCGTGTCGCGAGTGCTCGATCAAGGGTTGCGGACCCCCGATATCCTGTCGGCCGGGATGCGCCAGGTTGGCACGGTCGAGATGGGCGATGCGGTTGTGGCGGCGCTCTCCACGACGGATTAATGCCTGAGTCCAGTCTTTGTGATTCAGAATTCTTTTTATTGAATTTGATGGAGTAAGTTGTTGATGAAGCGGGTCGGTTTTGTCGGTTGGCGCGGCATGGTGGGTTCGGTTCTGATGGATCGGATGCTTGAGGAAAATGACTTTGCGCGGATCGCGGAGCCGGTCTTTTTCACCACCTCCCAGGTCGGCCAGCCTGGACCGGACGTCGGTCGGGGCGCCCAACCGCTGCTGGATGCGCAGTCGCTGGACGATTTGCGCGTCCTGGATGCGATCGTCACCTGTCAGGGCGGCGACTATACCAAGTCGATCTATCCTCAATTGCGCGCGCGCGGCTGGAGCGGTTACTGGGTGGATGCCGCCTCGACGCTGCGCATGGCGCCGGACGCCACCATCATTCTG
Organism: Thiocystis minor; assembly: GCF_016653465.1. Taxonomy (GTDB): domain Bacteria; phylum Pseudomonadota; class Gammaproteobacteria; order Chromatiales; family Chromatiaceae; genus Chromatium; species Chromatium minus. The sequence goes on from NZ_NHSQ01000059.1 coordinate 16,487, forward strand.
GATCCGGTCAATCGACCCATCATCGATGCGGCGCTGAATGCTGGAAAACGCGACTTCATCGGCGGCAATTGCACCGTCAGCCTGATGCTGATGGCCCTTGGCGGACTATTCCGGGCGGGATTGGTGGAATGGGTCAGTGCCATGACTTATCAGGCGGCTTCGGGCGCCGGGGCCAAAAACATGCGCGAACTGCTGGAGCAGATGGGCGCGCTCAACGAATCCGTCAAGCCGCTGCTCCTGGATCCGGCCTCCGCGATCTTGGATATCGACCGCGGCGTCACCGCGGCAATGCGGGATCCAGGTTTTCCCACCGCCAATTTCGGCGCTCCGCTTGCGGGGAGCCTGATTCCCTGGATCGACACCCAATTGGAAAATGGCCAGAGTCGGGAAGAGTGGAAAGGTCAGGCCGAGACGAATAAGATCCTGGGTTTGGAGGCGCAACCCTTAGCCATCGACGGACTGTGCGTGCGGGTGGGTGCCATGCGCTGCCACAGTCAGGGGCTAACCATTAAATTGACGCGCGATGTTCCGATGGCCGAGATCGAGTCATTGATCGCGGGCGCAAATGACTGGGTACGGCTGATCCCGAACGACCGAGAGCGCACGGTGCAAGAGTTGTCACCGGCCGCCGTGACCGGAACCCTGACAGTCCCGATCGGTCGTTTGCGCAAAATGAATCTGGGCAAAGACTACCTTTCGGCCTTTACGGTTGGCGATCAGTTGCTTTGGGGCGCCGCGGAGCCCTTGCGACGGATGCTCCGCATCCTGCTCGATCGCTGAGCCTGATCGCGCGACGATGTCGTTGAGCGTTCAGGCAGGATGAACTCTCGTTCAGCCACTTCCAGAGGCCGATTGCGCTATCTTGAGTGACCCTCGTCTCATGGCGCCAACGGCGATCTGTGAAATGCGGTTTAAATCATTTATAACATTCAAAATACTGAAACCGCGTCGACTCTGACGTTTGTTTGGTTCATGCAAGGCTGAATCAAGGTTCGACGCTCGCATGCTATGCTGGACGCAATTTAAGCAGAGTTAGATGCGTTTGTTTCATCAAGGGCGCTTCTTGAAGGGTTGGACGAACAGAGCCGTGCTCTGATCGTCCTGTTCGTTCGGTTTATGTCATCGCGCGGTGCACGAGGGTGGAGGATGTCTCGCAAGCTTATTCTAGTGTCAACCATGACCCTGATCCTGGCAGGCACCGATGTCTTCGCCCTTGGATTGGGTGGAATCCGTACCTTATCCGTACTGAATCAACCTTTTTCCGGCGAGATCGACATTCATGACGTCAACCCTGACGAACTGGATGCCATCAAGGTCTCGATCGCTTCTCAGGAGGCATTCACCAAGGCTGGTATCGAACGCTACTATCATCTAACCAAACTCACCTTCAGTCCGGAGCTTTCTCCCCAGGGGAAACCAGTGATTCGCGTGTCGAGCCGAGAGCCGATTCGCGAGCCCTACATGGACTTGCTGGTCGAGGTCTACTGGCCCAGCGGTCAGTTGATCAAGGAATACGCCGTTCTATTGGACCCGCCGGTATTGGCCAATCGTCAGGCTCCGCGCGTCGATACTCCCAGGGCCGTCGGCGCCCGGAGCGGTTCCGCTCCGGGTGCGAGCCGCGAAACGTCTCCGTCCGCAAATCATATTCCAGCCCCCGGCGACGGCTTTCCAATCTACATCGGGCCGATCGAATCGGGCGCCGGTCTCTGGCGGTTGGCGCTCAATCATGCCCCGGCTGGCGCCACGACGGCGCAGACAGCCATGGCGCTGCACCGGAACAATCAGGGAGCTTTCAGTCGCGGTAACATCAATCGCCTGATCGCCGGCAAAACGCTGATCATTCCGACCCGCGAGGAATTGTTCGCGCTTGACGCCGCGGCGGCGGAACGGGAATTCGCCGCGGCGCTTCGCGGAGGCGCGGTCCGCCGTGCGCCGATGACGGCGATTCCCCCGGACGCGCTCTCCTCGCGTTTGAGGATCGCCGGAGCCCTTCCAACGGATGCGGCGGTGTCTTCGGGATCGGCGCCAGTTCCCGATGCAGGGTCAACCGCGGCGGCGTCTGCCAGTCCACCAAGCCCGCGCCTGGAACAGGATCTTCTGCTGGCTCTGGAGACCAGTGAAAGCGCGCGCCAGGAAGCGCTGGAATTGAGACAGCGCATCAAGGAGCTGGAGACACAACTGGCGGATATCCAGAACCTGCTGACACGGCGCAATGCCGAAGCAGAGCGGATCAAAGGGAACGATGTGGCTTCCGGCGTCCTGGGCGAGGTTACGCGCGAAGTCGTTCCGAAGGACTCGGATCTGGACTCCAAATTGCTGGCTGAATCGGTCTCTGGCGAACTGTCGTCCAAGGCAACCACGCAACCGCCAGAAGACACTCTGATCGCGACAGAGCCGCCTCTCCTTGAGACATTGCCGGCGGATGTCGCCAAAACACCAGACGCATCAATCGAGCCGGAATCGGCGCAAGCCGCCGGCGCCGTAGGCGAATTGATACCGATTCCCGTGCCCACCCCGGTAACGGGCCGATCCGACACGGCGGTCGAACAGGCTGGCCAACAAGCTCCCTCACCTCCGGAAGAGGCGCCCATCGCGACCCAAGAACAGGGAAGCGAACCAGGTTCGCTCGAATCGTCTTCAACCTGGCGGTCTTTGATGCTGCCAGCGGCTGGGTTCGCCGGAGTCACCGCCTTGGGTATTCTGGCGTTTTCATGGGTGACGGCCAGACGCAGGCGTCGGCATGAGGGTGACGCCGAAAAGGATTTGTTTCTCGATACGCTCGATTTCGCAGAACCTGAAGATGCGCCTCGACCCCATGCAACTCTGGCTCCCGAGGAGGCGGCCGCCGCTCGGACTGAGCGGGAAACGCTCTCCGGGAAGCCGTTGATCTCCGACAATGAAGAGGAACCCGAATCACCCTTGTCGCTGCTGTCTTCCTTAAGCGATTTTGACGCCGAGACGGACGAAGCGGATGTCCTCTCGGAAGCGGATATCTATATCGCTTATGGCAGGCACCTCGAGGCACGAGAACTTCTGCTCAAGGAAATGACGCGTTATCCGGATCGCCTGGACATCAAGTTCAAGCTCGCCGATGCCTATGCGGGAGCACAGGATGCGCAGGGGCTGAAAAAGATGATGCAGTCGATCGAATCGGCTGGCGGAGACCGTACCCAGCCGGGACAATGGAAGCGGTTGCAGGAGCTTTCCGCGCAGATCCAGCCCGTTGGAGCCGCAGTTTCGGGCATGCCGGCGCCAATGGTCGCTGTTGGCGCAACCTCTTCGCAGGAATCCGGCCAGAAGGGCTCCAGCGATCTCATGACGGATTCTCTGGACCTGACCGATTCGCTGCTGTTGGATCTCAGCGAAATACAGCGTGGTTCCGCGGAACCTTTCGAGCAGACACCGATGCGGAGGCAAGTTGCGAATGAATCTGAGCCGCGGGAGGATTCGCCGCTGAAATTTAGCGATGACGCCTTGGGCGACATGCTCACCGAACCGGCAAATCTTGATGACCTCGTATTGGAAGAGGATTTACTGGATCTGGGACTCCCACTGCATACCGACGACGGACAGAAGGCGCTGAATCGCGATCCTTTCGCCGATATCGCGCATGAACCGACCAGCGATGAGTCCGAATTGGTGCTCACGCTGGACGAGACGAGTCTGGATGTCGCGGAAGATCTGGATTCCATGTTCGATTCCACGCTGGAAGACGAACCCACGTTGGCGCGCAACGAACTGGAGGGGGCTCGCCCATCCGGCGCGGCGGAGTCTCCGCGAGTCTCCTTGGGCAAGCAGGAGTTGTCCGGATCAGGTTTGCCTTCGGGGCAGGAAAGCGTTCTCACCGAACAACTTTCCTCGCAGTGGCAGATGGATTCTGGAATCTGGGACGAGACCGCCACCAAGCTCGATCTGGCGCGCGCCTATCTTGAGATGGACGACGCGGAGGCGGCACGCGAGATTCTTCAAGAGGTCATTGCGGAGGGTCGTGACGATCAGAAATCCGAGGCTCGTGCCCTGCTGGAGCGGTTGGCTTGAGCCTTGAGGGTGTGACCCCTTGATCTCCGGTCGGATCGCCCTAGGCATCGAGTATGACGGCACCGACTTTCGCGGCTGGCAGACCCAGCAGCCCGGAGTCCGTACTGTCCAGACCTGTCTGGAAGCCGCGTTGAGCCGGGTAGCCGATCATCCGGTCAGCGTCGTCTGCGCCGGACGCACCGACGCCGGAGTGCATGCCCTCGAACAGGTGGTGCATTTCGAGACCTCGGCACAGCGGCGCGAGCGTTCCTGGGTGCTAGGGGCCAATGTGAACCTGCCATCGGATGTCGCCGTGCGCTGGGCGCATCCGGTCGAGGCGGGTTTTCATGCGCGCTTTAGCGCCATGGCCCGGCATTACCGCTATCAGATCATGGTCCAGCGCGCGCGCTCGCCCCTGCGACGCGACCGTGCGGTCTGGGTGCATACGTCGCTAGATCGCGCGCGGATGCAACTGGCCGCGGCGGCGCTGGTCGGCGAGCATGATTTTTCGAGCTTCCGCGCCGTGGCCTGTCAGGCGAAGAGCCCGGTGCGTCGGATTCATTATCTGGAACTCTCCGAGCAGGACGACCTGCTGACGATCCGGGTCGGCGCCAATGGCTTTTTGCATCACATGGTGCGCAATATCGCTGGCGTGTTGATCGCCATCGGCCGGGGCGATGCACCGGTCGACTGGACGCGGGAATTGCTGGAGGTACGCGACCGCACCCTGGCCGGGGTGACGGCGCCGCCGCAGGGGCTCTATTTCGTGCGTGCCGATTATCCGTCCCGCTTTGATCTGCCTCAACTTGAAACCGCTTCACCACTGCCGGAATCGACCGCCGACTGATGCCGACCTACCCCATCGACTCCCAGCCCACCGATCCGGCTCCGGACCGCTCCTCGCGCATGGCCCGAACCCGGGTTAAGATCTGCGGCCTGACGCGCGAGAGCGATGTCGATGCGGCCGTGGCCGCGGGCGCCGATGCCGTTGGTTTCGTCTTTCATCCGCCGAGTCCGCGCGCGGTGACGCCCGAGCAAGCGCGTTGTCTATGCGAGCGTCTGCCGCCCTTCGTGAGCGCGGTCGGGCTCTTCGTCGACGCCGCGCCCGCGACGATTCGCGCGACCCTGGACCAGGTGCCGCTCGATCTGTTGCAATTTCACGGCGACGAAGCGCCCGCGCACTGCGTGAGCTTTGGCCGCCGCTGGATCAAGGCAATCCGCATGCGTCCGGGGATCGACCCGATGGCCGAGCGGGCGCGATTCGCGGGGGCCGCCGGACTTCTGCTCGATACCTTCGAGCCCGGACGCGCCGGGGGCACGGGACAGCGCTTCGACTGGGAACGCATCCCACCCGAGCTGGCCGCGTCCATCGTGCTCGCCGGTGGGCTGGATCCGTCGAATGTCGTCGAGGCCATCGAACGTCTGCGGCCCTATGGGGTCGATGTCAGCGGCGGTGTCGAAGCCGCGAGGGGCATCAAGGATCACGCAAAGATTTTCGCATTTCTGCAAGGGGTAAGCGATGGCGACAAACGCCGATAACCTCCGTGCATCGCGCACGGAGCCGGGTCGCGGGCCGACCTACGATCTACCGGACAGCCATGGTCATTTCGGACCCTATGGCGGGATGTTCGTCCCCGAGACGTTGATGCATCCACTGGAGGAACTGCGCGCGGCCTATGCCGCCTGTCTCGCCGATCCGAACTTTCAGGCCGAGATGGATGCGGATCTGCGCGATTATGTCGGGCGGCCCTCGCCGCTCTACCATGCCGAGCGCTGGAGCCGCGAACTGGGCGGCGCGCAGATCTATCTCAAGCGCGAGGATCTCAACCACACCGGCGCGCACAAGGTCAACAACACCATCGGTCAGGCGCTGCTCGCGCGGCGCATGGGCAAGACCCGCATCATCGCCGAGACCGGCGCCGGTCAGCACGGCGTCGCCAGCGCGACCGTCGCCGCCCGTCTCGGGCTGGAATGCGTGGTCTACATGGGCGAGGTCGACATCGCGCGCCAGGAGGCCAATGTCTACCGGATGCGTCTGCTCGGCGCGCGGGTGGTGCCCGTCACCTCCGGCTCGCGGACCCTCAAGGACGCGCTCAACGAGGCGATGCGCGACTGGGTCACGAACGTCGATAACACCTTTTATATCATCGGCACCGTCGCCGGACCGCATCCCTATCCGATGATGGTCCGCGACTTTCAGTCGGTGATCGGCCGCGAGGCGCGCGCCCAGATCCTGGAGCGCGCCGGGCGTCTGCCGGACGCGCTGGTTGCCTGCGTGGGCGGCGGATCCAACGCCATCGGGCTGTTTTATCCCTTCATCGAGGATCGCGAGGTCGCGATTTACGGCATCGAGGCAGCGGGCGAGGGGATCGCGACCGGGCATCATGCCGCGCCGCTGACCGCCGGTCGGCCTGGCGTGCTGCACGGCAACCGCACCTATCTGATGGAAGACGCGAACGGCCAGATCATCGAGACCCACTCCATCTCGGCCGGACTCGATTATCCGGGCGTCGGCCCCGAACACGCTTGGCTGAAGGATAGCGGACGCGCCCACTATGACGCGGTTACCGATGACGAGGCGCTAGCCGCCTTCCACCATCTGACCCGCACCGAGGGCATCATCCCCGCGCTGGAGTCCAGTCACGCGCTGGCCTACGCGCACAAACTCGCGCCGACCCTGCGCCAGGATCAGATCATCCTGGTCAATCTGTCCGGTCGCGGAGACAAGGACATGCACACGGTCGCACTGCACGACGGGTTGGTTCTATGAGTCGGATTGCGCAACGTTTCGAGCAACTGCGGGAGCGGGGGCGCACCGCGCTCATTCCCTTCGTCACCGCCGGCGACCCCGCGCCCGAGGTGACCGTCCCACTGATGCACGCGATGGTCGCGGCGGGCGCGGATCTCGTCGAACTGGGCGTGCCCTTCTCCGATCCCATGGCCGATGGCCCAGTGATCCAGCGCGCGACCGAGCGGGCGCTCGCCATGGGCGTCTCGCTGACGCATGTTTTGGAGATGGTCCGGCAATTCCGTGAGCGGGATGCCGAGACCCCCGTGGTTCTGATGGGCTATCTGAACCCCATCGAGGTCATGGGCTACGAAGCCTTCTCGCGCCAGGCACAGGCGTCGGGCGTGGATGGCGCACTGATCGTCGACCTGCCGCCCGAGGAGGGGCACGATCTGATCGAAACCATGAAATCGCATGGCCTGGATCTGGTCTATCTGCTCGCCCCGACCTCCACCGAGGCGCGCATCGCGCGGATTGGCGGCGTTGCCTCCGGCTTCGTCTACTATGTCTCGGTCAAGGGCGTGACAGGGGCGGGTCATCTGGATACCGAGGCCGTCGCCGGGCAGGTGCGCCTGATCAAATCCCTGATCCTGCTGCCCGTGGGAGTCGGATTCGGAATCAAGGATCCAGAGACCGCCGCCAGCGTGGCGCGGGGCGCGGATGCGGTGATCGTCGGCAGCGCCATCGTCAGCCGTATCGAGACGCTGGCCGACACCCCGGAGCGAATTCCCGAAACCATCGCCGATTTTCTGGCCGGACTGCGCCACGCGATCGACGCCGTTGACGCCTTGCCTGAACCACGGACCGCGGAGTAACACACATGACCGAACCGGAAGCCGGCGCAGCCCTGAAGCAGGCGATGGGCAAGAGCAAGAGTTGGTTCGAGAAGCTGATCCCGAGCCGTATCCGCATTGAGGCCAGCACCAAGCGGGCGGTCCCGGAAGGCGTCTGGGCCAAATGTCCCGGTTGCCACGCGATCCTCTATCGCGCCGAGCTGGAACGCAATCTGGAAGTCTGCCCCAAATGCAACCATCACAACCGGATCGGAGCGCGCCGGCGTCTCGATGCCTTTCTCGATCCCGAGGGTCGCGAGGAAATTGGCGTCGACCTGGAGTCGCTGGACCCGCTCAAATTCAAGGATCTGAAGAAATACAAGGATCGTCTCGTCCAGGCACAGAAGCAGTCCGCCGAAAAGGACGCGCTGGTGGTGATGCGCGGCCGGCTCAAGGACACGCCCATCGTCGCATCCGCCTTCGAATTCAGCTTCATGGGCGGTTCCATGGGCTCGGTGGTGGGCGAGCGTTTCGTGCGTGGAGTCGATGCGGCGCTGGAGATGAACGCGCCCTATGTCTGTTTTTCCGCCAGTGGCGGCGCACGGATGCAGGAGAGCCTTTTCTCGCTGATGCAGATGGCCAAGACCAGCGCGGCGCTCGGGCGGATGCGCGAGCGCGCGCTGCCCTTCGTCTCGGTGATGACCGATCCCACCATGGGCGGCGTCTCCGCCAGTCTGGCGATGCTCGGCGATCTGAATATCGCCGAGCCCGGCGCGCTGATCGGTTTCGCCGGTCCCCGTGTCATTGAGCAGACCGTGCATGAAAAGCTGCCGGAAGGTTTTCAGCGCAGCGAGTTTCTGATGGAAAAGGGCGCCATGGATATGATCCTGGACCGTCGCGACCTGCGCGAACGGATCGCCGATCTCCTGGCGATTCTCGCCCACCGACCCCGCTATTGCCGCACGGTTGTTCCGGTCTGATTTGGTTGATTAGCCGCCGGAGAATCTTCTAGAGCCGACCGTCGTGACATCCATCTGCAGCGAACCAGGATGAAGGACATGCAGCGTTATCTTGCCGAGTTCTGCCGATGAGAAAATTTTTCTTTGTTTTTTCGCTACTGGTCGTGCTGCTGTTCGCCGCCGAGCTGCTGCCCTGGGGCCAGACCTGGTTCGTGCTGCCCTGGACCGCCGCCATCACGGATCTCAGCGCCTGGCTGATGCAAACCGTCGACGATCAGGTGCAGGCACAGGGCAAGCTGATCTGGGATCAGGCCAGCGGTTTTGCGGTGTCGGTGGAGGCCGGGTGCAATGGGGTCGAGGCGGCGATCATTCTGGTGGCGGCGATGGTCGCCTTTCCGGCTCCCTGGCGTCACAAGCTGACGGGCATTCTGGTGGGGGTGGCGACGGTGCAGGCGCTGAATGTGCTGCGCATCATCAGCCTCTTCTATCTCGGGCAATGGAACAAAGCGGTCTTCGAATGGGCGCATCTCTATGTATGGCAGGCGCTCATCATGCTGGATGTGCTGCTGGTCTTTCTGTTCTGGCTGCGCTGGCTGTCCAGGCAGGAACAAGCTGCGAAACCAATGCCAGAGGGTACGACATGAGTACCGTCGGCCGTTTCGCGCTGAAAGTCTTTTTGTGGCTGCCGATCTGCTTTGGGATCTGGTATTTCGCCTCGATCCTGTTTGCGGTGCCGCTCGCCTCGACGCTCGATGTCGTGATGACCTGGCTCTTTCCCGATCTGGTGCAGGCGGTCGCGCGCAACGGCAATGCCTTGCTCGCAGTCCTGCGCGTGGAGGCCATGCCGGGTGAGCTGAACACGCCGCCCGCCGATGCAGCGATCGCCTTTGCCATCAATCCGCTGAAATACGGCTACGGCGTGCCGCTCTACAGCGCCCTGGTGCTCGCGATTCCGGATGACGAGGAAACCGGCAAGCTCTGGCACTGGCTCCTGGGCATGCTGATCCTCTTTCTGGCGCAGGTATTTGGCCTGGCTGCCGAGATCCTGAAAGACCTGGCGTTCGGCATGGAGGCGGCGCGCGCGCAACTGGGGTTTTCAGCATTCGGACATGAGATGCTGGCGCTTGCCTACCAGCTTGGTTATCTGATTCTGCCATCGCTGGCCCCGATCATGATCTGGGCCGCGCAGTTTCGCCGCCAAGTGGCGGACTTAAGGTGATGTGCTATCTGAATCTTTGAACCTAAATCCGGCATTTGGAACTGCGAATAATACGATTAAAAACAATAGCTTGCAATGTAAAAGACGGTCACCCCTTGGGTGGACGTCGTCATCGATGCAAAACATTGAAAGCCTTTGTGTTCTTTGTGTTCTTTGCGGTTCGACCGCTTCTGCAAGCGGATGCGCCACTTCAGGCGCGCGAGCGGGTCCGTCACACCTGTGCGGCGCGCGACATGCAGCCCCCCAGAGGTTGCATTGAAGCAGCCGACGACAACCTCCGAACCGCGGTCCAAACGGGTCTATCGACCCGTCTCCGCACGCTCCGTCCGTTCCGTCAATAAACCCGCTTTCTCTGTGGCGATTGTGTCGCCGCTGGAGACTCTGCTAGAGTCCGCCCCCGACCGTCACGACATCAGCGGTTTTTCGCTCTGGATTGAGTGCAGGAGGATGGAATGCGTAGCCCGTCAGATTGGTTGGACCAGGGTCGCCGCGTGCGATCGACGCCTCGACGTCACGTCGGCGATGGCCCGCGTCGGAGCGGCTGGCGGGAGCTGGGACGCGGTCTGACGGCAGGCGCTCTGGGGTTGCTCCTGATCGGCACGGCGAGCGCCCAGAACGGCGACGAGTACACGATTCTCCTGGATCGTGACCACGATACGCGCACCGGCTGCACCGTCACGAGCGCGGCGGCGGGAACCTTTGCCGGAGTCGATCGCCGGCTGGTCACCACCGTCACCGGCACAACGGTCACCGCCATCCGATTGGAACCCTGCATCTCGGGTACCTGGGGCACCGCGACCTGGACGAGTGCGGCCGGCTGGCCGGTCGGGGTCGGTCTGGGGCTCGCGGAATCGTCCGTCATCGAAACCTCTCTGCCGAGGGCCGCGTTGGGTGCCACCAGCGCCCTCCGGCTCGGCGTGCTCTCCCCCGGCAGCGCGGCGGAAGACGCCTTGTTCGCCGACGGCAACCAGGCGATCACGCTAAATATTCCGCCTGCCGTCTCCGCAACCGCCGCGATTCCCACCCTCAGCCCGCCGGTCGTCTTCTTCCTCGCCCTGTTGCTGGCGGGGATCGCGGGCTACAGCTTGCGTCAGCACCGCCATCGGGCACAATGGCTGCTCCTGGTCGGCGCCGTCACGTTGACCAGCCTGGTGTGGGCCGCCTTTCAGCCGGATGGGAAGATCGGGGATTGGCAGGGCATCGAACCGCTGGCCACCCAGAGTGGCTCCGTAACGGCCCCCACGCACCTCGTGGCGCTCTTCGCGCAAGCCGATTCGACCAACCTGCATTTCCGCATTGATGCCGGAATCCCGCCCGCCTGTGCCAGCAACCAGGCACCACAGGTCAACGCCGGCGGGGATCAGACCATCACCCTGCCCGCCAGCGCCACCCTGGATGGCACCGCAACGGACGACGGCTGTCCCGTGCCGCCCGGCACCCTAACCCTGACCTGGAGCCAGACCAGCGGCCCCGGCACGGCCAGTTTCGCCAATGACAGCGCGGCCAACACCAGCGTGACTTTCACCACGGCAGGCGATTATGTGCTGCGCCTGACCGCCAGCGATGGCGTACAGGCCATCAACGATGAACTCACCGTGACGGTCGAGTCCGAAGACCTCGGCGGCCTGCCGCCAGATCCCGCGCGCGTGGCACCCGTCATCGACCCGACCGTCGCCACCACCCACCAGGCCGCGACCCAATTTCTCTACACCGGCGCCAATCCGATCCAGACCGGCGTCGCCGAGGGCACCATCGACCCGGTGCGCAGCGCCCTCCTCCGCGGGCGGGTGCTCGACCGCGACAATCAACCGCTGCCCGGCGTCACCGTCACCGTCCTCAACCATCCCGAATTCGGTCAGACCCTGAGCCGCGCCGACGGCTGGTTCGACCTCGCCGTCAACGGCGGCGGCTATCTGACCGTCAACTACGCCAAGGACAGTTATCTGTCGTCGCAGCGCCAAAGCAACGTGCCCTGGCAGGACTCCGTGGTGCTGGATGACGTGGTGCTGATCGGGCTCGATCCGCAGGTCACGACCATCGATCTTGCCGACACCACCCAAGTGCAGGTCGCGCGCGGCAGCGTGCAGACCGACGACGACGGCAGCCGTCAGGCCACCCTGCTGTTCCCGCCCGGCACCCAGGCCAGCATGGTCCTGCCCGACGGCTCCACTCAGCCCATGACGACGCTCAGCGTGCGCGCCACCGAATTCACCGTCGGCCCCAACGGCCCGCGCGCCATGCCGGCGGCTCTGCCGCCCAATGTCGCCTATACCTATGCAGTTGATCTCAACGCCGACGAAGCCCGAGCGGCGGGCGCCACTAAGGTCACCTTCGCCCAACCCGTGCCCTTCTATGTCGAAAACTTCCTCGGCTTTCCGGTTGGCACCGGCATCCCGCTCGGGTACTACAACGAAGAGCGGGGCGTCTGGGAGCCCTACGACAATGGCATCACCCTCAAGATTCTGCGCATCGTCGACGGCCTGGCGGAACTCGACACCAATGGCGACAACCTGGCCGACACCGGCACGCCTGCGCTGGCGATCACCGAGGACGAACGCCGCCGCCTCGCCGATCTCTATGCCGCTGGGCAAACGCTCTGGCGCGTCTTGATCCCGCACTTCAGTGCATGGGATAGCAACCAGGCAACGAGTTGTTCGGACAACACCGATGCGCAACCCGACGCGCAGGAGTGCAGCTTCGCCGAAGCGCCGAAAGACGCCGATAAAGTCCCCGACCTTAAGCTAAACAAATCTTGCGAACAGGATGGCTCAACCATCGAGTGCGAAAACCAAACCCTGGGCGAAACCCTGCCGCTCGCCGGCACCGGGCTGACCCTCAACTACCGCAGCGATCGCGTCCCAGGCCGCGCGGGCGGGCGCACACTGGAGATCCCGCTCACCGGTGCCACCCTGCCCACCCGTCTGGGCCGGATCGTCGCCAGTGTCACCGTCGGCGGGCGACGGTTCGAGTTGGGCGACGAGTTCAGTCCGTGCGCCGGGCGGTCGTTCGCGCCCGCGCCGAATCTGCGCGCCACCTTCATCTGGGACGGCAAGGATCAGACCGGGCGCCCACTCTATGGCGCCCAGCCCGTCACGGTGGACATCGTCTATCGCTATCCGGTGATCTATCAACGGACCTCGCGCTTCGGATACGACGGCGAAGGCCGGATCAACGTGGCGGTTCCGCCCGGCGGCAACTGTACGCGGGTTATGGAACTCAAGACCAGCTACCAAACTCAGGTGGTGGGCACACCCCTGATCGAACAGATGATCGGCGGTTGGTCGCTTGATGCGCATCATGTCTACGACCCGATTGGCAAAGTGTTGTATCTCGGCGACGGAACGCAGCGCAGCGGGCAAAGTCCGCAACAGCAAAATATCATCACGACGATCGCCGGCACGGGTGCCGCGGGATTCGGTGGCGATGGTGGGCCAGCGAAGCTCGCGCGGTTGAATAATCCGTCTGGTATGTGGGTTACTCCCGATGGTAGCCTTTTGATTGCGGATCAAGGAAATCACCGTATTCGTCGAATTAATCCTAGCGGTATCATTAGTACGATCGCTGGGACGGGTACAGCCGGTTTCAGCGGTGATGGCGGTCTTGCTATCCAAGCTCAACTTAATGCGCCGGAAGGCGTTAAAATGTCCCCTGACGGTAGCATTGTCATTGCAGACACATATAATCATCGAATTCGCCGAGTAAGCTCTAATGCATCCCATTACACACAACTCCCCGTGTGCGGGTAAAATAGGTTTGAGCATTCACGTTCATTGGGGATCGCATGGGCTGGGCAGAAGACGAATTTCGCGGGATCGCTCTGGGCGACGCGCGCCGCGATCGGCGGGTGGTTCAATTGGTGGAGCGTCTGGCCGAGCGACCCACGGCGAGCATTCCGGGTGCGTGTCATGGTTGGGCGGAGACCCAGGCGGCGTATCGCTTTCTGTCCCAGGAGACGTTCGAGTGGATGGATATCCTGGAACCGCATCGCCAATGCACGCGCGAACGCATGGCGAGCCAGCCGGTGGTGCTGTGCGTGCAGGACACCACCGAGTTGAACTTC
>NZ_NHSQ01000060.1 GCF_016653465.1 Thiocystis minor
GACCGGGGACTGAAGAAGATCCAGGCGATCTGCGCCGTCATGCGTAAGCTCCTGCACGCCATCCATGGCATGCTTAAGACCGGAAAACCGTTCGACGGGCAACGCTTCTATGTCCTTCCACAAGCGGAATGACTCATTCATGAATTTGATGGACAGGAGGCAAACAGGACTTGCGTCGGAACAGAGTATCTACAGCACTCATCGGGCTGAATGCGCAAAGAAGCCCGGTTTCCGATGCGCTTCATCCAGGCTACGCTGGCGAAGTCACAAAACATCATCCCCAGCAGACTGAGCAGCGCGAAGTCAGGCGACATTCTGAAGCCTGTTCGCCAGATCTTGACCAGCGGTTGGCGCGGGAAGGGGCTTGCCGTCATGACGGTAGAGATCAATGACCTCATCGACGACTTGGCAGAGATCCTGAAACACGGATACCTCGTCGTCACCATGACATCCGCCGAACATGAGCCCCGGACAACTGCCCACGTAGCAACCATCTTCGTTTGACCATTCGACGATTTTGGCGTAGCGGGCGCTATCTTTCATGACCGTGATTCCTCGATGGCTTGCTGTACCGCTCTGACGAGATATTGCTTCGCATCGTCTCCCTGTTTCCCAGGAACAGTGATTGGCTTCATCACCTTGGGGTGAACAAAATTGCGATGACTGCCCTTGCCACCGCGATCAACGAAGTCAGCTCTTTCCAGGTCGGCGATCAGCTCACGGATTTTAGGTGGCAAGAGACTCAATTCCGCCCTTTATAAGCCTAGGCCAACCCTGTCGATGTGCCCATCGGCCCTCAACGAAACCTTATAACTATCTTGGCGCCGCTTGCTGTCCAGCAACGTACTCACGCAAAACAGCATCCAGGCGCCTCTGCCATCCGGGGCCGCCCGCCTTGAAATACCTGATCACTTCTGGCGAGAGATGAACCGAGACCGCTTCCTTGGTTGCTCCCTGTTGCGTCCCGCGTGTGCGGCGACGCTCATCCCACGCTGCCCTGAACGCAGGATACCCTCCTTCCTTGACCACAACGGCATTGGCCCAGGCCGCTTCTTCCTTGGCTACCAGCGCCCGATCCTCGCCAGGCGCCTCGGCGATCAGTGCTTCCCATTCCTCGGGGGTTTCAGGAAAACGTTTGTGCGTAACGTCTGATTTCATGTTTTTCCGCCCGGCGGAAGTGACGAGGGAACCACATCAATTGCGAACTGATACAGTTCGCGTCCCTCACGGCATCCTACGCAGACTTCCCTCAATCTAGTCCACGTATCGGTTTACGACGACACCGACTTGGCCGTCGCACGGGGCGCCCCCCGCCTGACCGGCATCCCCTGCCAAACCCCGCTGGTCTCGCCCTCACCCACACCCTCGAAAAACCCCCGCATCGCGACAAACCGCTCCTTGTTCGCCAGCGCAGAATTGATGACCTGCGCCAGCGAACCCGCCCCGGCTGGCCCCATCAGCGGACGCGCCGAGATCAGATTGGTGAAATAGAGCGCGGGGATCATGCGTTCCTTGGCCGCCTGCACCACCGGCGTGGTGCCGATGGCGAGATCCGGCTCCAGCGATTTGACCGCCGCCAGATCCTGCTCCAGCGAGGCGCGGAACTGGACCGGGACGCCGTGCGCGTCGAGCCAGGCGAGATCGGTTTCGTTCCAGGGGGTGCGCGGACAGGCGGTGCCGACATAGGGCACTTCGGCGCCGGATTCGATCAGCAGGCGCGCGACCAGCAGCTCGGAGCCTTCGTAGCCGGAGACGATGACGCGCCCCTTGATCGGCATTGCCGCCAATGCCCCGCCGATGGCCGGGAGGAATTTGTTCTTGGCGGCGTCGACCTTGTCCTGGGCGATCCCGCACGCCTGACCGATGGCATCCAGCCAGGTCGCGGTGCCATCCCGACCCACGGGCGCGGAGCCGACGATGGGCCGCCCGGCGGCGGCGAATTCGCGACAGGATGCCGTGTATTGCGGATGGATGGCGGCGGCGACGGCGCAATCGAGCGCGGCATAGAGTTCGCGCCATTCGCGGGTCGGAACCACGGGACCGGTCGCCAGACCTAGCGGCTCCAGCATCATGCCGATCCCGACCGGGTCGGCCGGGAACATCTCGCCGAGCAGGGTCACCGTGGGCCGCTCGCTGCGTCCACCGCGCGGCGCCTGGACCGGTCCCTGTTCCGCCTCGTGCCGGGCGTAATGGAGCATGGCGCCCGACAGCACGTCCTTGGCCTCGGCATGGGTCGGCACGCCGAAACCGGGCACGTCGATCCCGAGGATACGCACCCCGTTGAGCTGCTTGGGCAGCAGTCGCAGCGGCACGCCCGAGGCGGTCGGCACGCAGAGATTGATGGCGACGATGGTGTCGTAGCGCTCGGGATCGGCGAGTTTCTGGACCGCCTCGCGCACGTCCTCGAACAGCCGGCCCGAGACCAGCGACTCGGAATCGAAGGGCACATAGCCGATGGAACGCCGGGCACCGTAGAAATGCGCGGTAAAACTCAGGCCATAGACGCAACAGCCGGAGCCGACCAGCAGCATGGCCGTGCGACGCATGCGCAAGCCCACCCGCAGGGCGCCGAAGGCCGGGCACATGGTCTGCGGCTGATCATGGGGGCCGGCCGGATAGTCGGCGGCGAGACGTTTGAGCAGATCGGCGTTGCCCGCCTTGTCGGCGGCGGCTTTCAGCGTCTCGGCGCTGGAGCAGCCGCCGGTCTCAAGATTCGCCGGAGCCTCGGAAGGCTGCCGGGAGGGATCGTTTGCCATCGCAGTATCCCGTCGCGGTTCAGACATCGTCGTAGACCACTTCGAGCGAAGGCTTGACGATCGCCGAGGCATTGCACATATCGGCCGCCGTCGCCGGCTCCAGCGTGACATGCCGACCGACCTCGTCGCCCTTGAAGAGATTCAGCAACGCATCGTGCGCGAGCGGTTTCGGCTTCACCGGCGGCGCCAGTCCAACATTGAGGGCCAGTTCCTCGAACAGCGGTCCCCAGGCATCGCCCGGTCGACCGACGATCTCGTAATTCGCGCTCTTGCGCCGGATCTCCTCGTGGGCGGGGATGGTCGCCAGGATCGGGATGCCGACCGCCTCGGCGAAGGCTTTCGCCTCGCCGGTGCCGTCGTCCTTGTTGATCACCATGCCGGCCACGCCGACGTTGCCGCCCAGTCCGGTGAAATAATCCACGGCCGAGCAGACATTGTTGGCCACGTACAGCGATTGCAGATCATTGGAGCCGACGACGATGACCTTCTGGCACAGATCGCGGGCGATCGGCAGACCGAATCCGCCGCAGACCACGTCGCCCAGGAAGTCCAGCAGGACATAGTCGAAGTCCCATTCATGGAAGCCCAGGCTTTCCAGCAACTCGAAGCCGTGGATGATGCCGCGCCCGCCGCAGCCGCGACCGACCTCGGGACCGCCCAGTTCCATCGCGAAGACGCCGTCGCGCTTGAAGCAGACATCGCCGATAGTGACCGCTTCCCCGGCGCGTTTCTTTTCGCTGGAGGTGCCCAAAATGGTCGGACAGGAGCGCCCGCCAAACAGCAGGCTTGCCGTATCGCTTTTGGGATCGCAGCCGATCAGCAGCACCTTTTTGCCCTGCTGCGCCATCATGTAGGACAGGTTGGCGAGGGTGAAGCTCTTGCCGATGCCGCCCTTGCCATAGATGGCGATGATCTGGGTCTCCTTGATCGTCGGCGACGCGCTGGACGCGGGACCGTTGAGGGGTACATTCACGATAGGTTTCTCCAATCAAGAATCATCTTCAGGCAGGAATGATCGCCAAAGGCGGTGCGATAGGCCGCGTCGGCCTCGGTCGCGGGCAGGCGATGGGTAATGAGTCCGTCGAGCGACAGACGCCCGGAATCCAGCAGCGCGCGCACCGCCGCCAGATCGGCCGGTTGAAATTCGGCCGCGATACGGAACCGCGCCTCGCGCATGAAGGCGGGCGGAAAGGTGAAGGCGACCGGCTGACTGTAGAAGCCGCCGAGGATGATCTCGCCGCCGCGCGCCAGACGGGCGATCAGGCTGTCGAGGATGGCGGAATCGCCGCTCATGTCGCAGATGGAGCGATAGTCCCGACGCGGGTCGTCGTCCGGCGCCAGCACCTCGTAGCCGAAGCCCTCGGCGCCCTGCCGGCGCTCGGGGTTGGTCTCCCAGACCACCGGCCGGCTGCCATCCCCCAGCGCCGCGATGCGCGCCAGCAGACGCCCGAGCACGCCGTGTCCGACGATCAATTCGACATGCGGCGACGCGGGACCGGCGATGGCGTGATAGGCGGTCGCCGCCAGCGCCATCAGCACCGACTGTTCGCCGAATCGTTCGTCGACCGGCACCATCCGACTGCCCGGCGCGACCACGCGCGAGGCCGCGCCGCCGAACAGACCGCGTACCTCGCCATAGCAGCGCGCGCCCGGCACGAAGACCCGCTGCCCGACCGCCAGTCCAGCCTCCGGGCCGGCGAAGATAACGCGACCGACGGATTCGTAACCGGGAACGAGCGGATAGCCCATGCCGGGAAAGTCCGGCATGCGGCCCGACCAGAGCAGGCGTTCGGTGCCGGTGCTGATGCCGCTCCATTCGATATCGACCACCACGTCAGCATCGCCCGGCGGCGTGAGCGCGAGCCGCTGGAGCGATAGACGTTCGGGTTGTTCGAGGACGACGGCGAGTGCTTCGAGAGTCGGCGTATCGGGGTTCAAGATGTGGGCTCGACAAGTTAAATCTGACGGATTCGCCAGTTTAACGAAAGTTGAGTGTCAGTCCAGGGCGACAAGCGCGGGAGATTGATCTGGGTTGATAAAAAACCGCGAGCGGGGGAGTGAAAGGCATTCAGTGCGCGCGGCATCCGCTGACCATCGCCAGCCGATGGAAACCGAACGGCGATCGAGAATCCGGACGGCGGGCTGATCGATGGATCCTGCGCCGCGCCGCCAGCGGCGTTCAAAAGAGACAGGATGCGCGATCAGGACATCCGCTGAACCAGGTTCTTCGGCATGATGTGACGCGACTCCGCCATCAGCACCTCGGCCAACTGATCGCGTCCCGGACAGGCCGGAATCGCATCGATGGCGCCCTTGACCAGTTGTCGGAGCCGATCGATGGCACCGTCGACCCCCAACTCGCCAGCCGCACTCGGGCGGTTGAGCAGGGCGTCGCGGCCAACCGGTTTGCCGACTTCCTGGGCGCTCGCGGCCACGTCGCGCAGATCGTCCGCGACCTGGTAGGCCTCGCCGATGCGATCGCCGACCACCCGCCAGGCGTCGGCGTCCGCGCCCGCCACCTGGGCACCGGCCGCGGTGGCCGCGGCGAACAGCGAGCCGGTTTTGGCGCGGTGATAGTCCTCGACCGACACGCGCGGCTCGCACTCCCAGGCTTGACCCGCGGTGATCCCGAACGGCATCCCCACGGAGCGGCTGACCGTCAACAGCAGCGGCCCGAGGCGCTCGGGCGTCGCGGCGAGACTGCGCGCCAGATGCTCGAAGGCCAGGATAATCAGGGCATCGCCCGCCAGCACGGCCAGCGGCTCGCCAAAGGCGCGATGCACGGAGGGCATGCCGCGCCGCAAGGGGGAATCGTCGAAACAGGGCAGATCGTCATGCACCAGCGAGGCGCAGTGCAGCAGTTCGATCGCGGCGCCGACGGCATCGGCCGCCGCGACATCGCGGCTTCCGCAAGCGGCGGCGACCGCGAGACACAGACGCGGGCGGACCCTTGCACCGCTGGGAAACACGGCATGTCGAACCGCCTCGGCCAGACGAGGGGGGCAGCCGGCGATCGCCACCGCGTCTATTGCAGCGGACAAGGCCCGCTCGATTCTCGTTGCGGCATCCATCGGTGATCCCCCGGTAACCGTCTTCATTTGTAAGGATTAGTTGACACTTAACTGTGTCATGTACAATAGACATCAAGACCCGATGCGTCAATGCGAATCGATGGAGACAGTGATCCGATGCCTGCGGAAACAGTCGTTATCATTGGTGCCGGCAGCGGTAACTCACGGCCGCGTTCCATAAGGGTCGCCCGCGGACTCCAGGTTCGGATGCTCGAAGGCGCCGGGATGCCCGGCGGAAAGATACGCGAGGATCGGCTTGGCGATCAGCGGATCGCCGCCGGACCCACGACCTTCACCATGCGCTGGATCTGTGACGAACTCTTCGCCAACGCCGGCGCCTCGCTGAACGCGGTAATAAGGATACCGCGACTTTCGCGACCAGTCCAAGGCGATCGACGAGACTCTCGATCAGCACCCCCAACGGCATGCGTTTCGCCTCGGGGATCTCAGTCAGTTGAATCACCACAAACACAACAAGGACAATTCTGAGTCCGCGCAAAAAATGTCTGAAACGTGAGCATGGTCGTGTCGGATTCCCAATTTTTATCATTGCCCGAAACGTGACGCTCATCCAGTCTCGCCGCAGCGATTTATGTATGATCCAGGCCGAAGCGATTTCTTATGGAGCCCAAGCTTGCGGGTGTTCCGCGCCGAGGGTCATTTAGTAGGACGGAAGGGAAACTTAAATGGCCGCCACCGAGAGCAGAGAATTCACCGTCGCCCCGTGCGGCTTCCCGGACAGCGACCAGAAGGCGCTTGGCAGAGCCTTCATGCTGGCCGGGGTGCGACCGAAGCGCTACCTATTCTGGACCGCGAGCCGGCAGCAGCCGGATGTCTGTCTCGTCAACGAAGATCAACCGGAGGGGGTTCTGGAATGGACCGCCCTGCGCGAGCGTTTCCCCGAAGCGCCGATTCCAGTGCTCCGGGTCGGCGCGCTCGCCCGCGACGAGACGCTCTTTGAACAGGTCACATCGACCTTTTTCCAGCGACCCATCCTGGCCAACCGGGTGCTCAAAGCGCTCGACGCGTTTGTGTCCGAAGTCTATCGATTCGCCCCCGAACTGGCCATTCACGACGACATGCAGGTGCAGTCGCCACAGCAGGAAGACGCGGGCGATGTCAGTCCAAACAAAACATCTTCGAAGAAGATTCTGGTGGTCGACGACAGCGAATCGGTGCGCAAAATGATGGCCATGCAGCTGGTCAAAATGGGCTATAGCGTCGAGTTCGCCGAGACGGGCGAAAACGCCCTGACCAAGGCGCGAGAACAAATCTATGATCTGATTTTTCTCGACGTCATGCTGCCGGGGATCAACGGATATGATGTCTCCCGTCATCTAAAGCGGAATCTGCGCATCCCGACCCCGGTTGTAATGCTGACCGGCAGGACCTCCCGGATGGATAAGCTGCGCGGAACGCTGGCCTCCGCCGATGCCTATCTGACCAAGCCGCTGACGCTCGATCAGCTCAATGAAACATTGCAGCGCTTCCTGCGCTGATAGCAGGCACGCCAACGGTCGACCATCGACCGATGAGATGTTTGTCGCACACTGATTCAATGCAAACACATCGCGTACCGCGCTGGACGCGGTGTCATGATTGACCGCTAGAGATGAGGAAGTTGGTATGGCGAAGTTGCTCATTGTCGAAGATTCGGCGACCGATCGCGATTATCTGCGGGATCTTCTGGTCAGAGCCGGGCATGTGGTCATGACCGCCAACTCCGGGCGGGAAGGGCTGTCACTGGCGCGCAGCGAGGCGCCCGATCTGATTTTCATGGACATCGTCATGGACGACGTGGACGGCTACCACGCGACGCGCGCACTGAAAGACGACCCGCAAACGGTCGGCATTCCGGTGGTCGTGGTCAGCAGCAAGAATCAGAAGGCGGACAAGATGTGGGCCCAGCTTCAGGGCGCCAAGGGCTATCTGGTCAAGCCAGCCGCGGCCGAGGAGGTGCTGCGACAGATCGACGCACTGCTCGGCGCGCCACGGGCATGAGCCTGTTCGGTGCGATCGCGGCGCTGTTGGGCGGGAGTCAACGCGCGCCCGCGAGCCCTTCCGACACTCACCGCGCCGAAACCAGGCAGCAAGCATCCGAACCCGATGGCGGCGCTGTCGGCCACGCCTTCAGGGTCGGCGCCAGGTGGTTCCTGCTTCCAGTGGCATTGCCGGCCGAGGTGACGCCCGCCCTCCCCTGCGTGCGCCTGCCCTTCACACCGCCCTGGTTCCTGGGGCTTGCCAATTTCCGTGGCGAACCGGTCCCGGTCTACGATCTGGGCGCACTGCTGCAGGCACCGGGCGCGACCCCGGATATCGGTCGCTACAACCTCATCCTGGGTACCCGCGATCGCCGCGGCGCCTTCCTCATCGAGGAAATCCGCCTCCTGACGCTCCCGACCGGCACGGATTTCGATCTCGCGCCAGCACTGCCGACCATCTCGGCGATGATTCCGGATGGGCTCCCCTGCCACGGCGCCGTGATCGAGGGAACGACTTACACCCGGCTCGATTTTTCCGCTCTGCTGGGCATCCTCGCCGACCGCGCGAGTCTGCTTGGAGAGGAAACGCATTCATCGAAGGACCAGCCATGAAACTGACCGATCTCACCATCTCGGCAAAACTGACCATCGCGACCACGGCCCTGGTGCTGCTGGTGTTTGTGTTGATCTCCGGTGCCATCCTCTGGGGGTTGAACGGACTTTATGACGAGCGCGCCCAACTCCAGGCAGAGAACCCCGCTCGGGACGGCAACGGATCCACGCTGCTCCAGCAGAAGACCATCCGCTCTATCGAGACCGCGGGCGTGCTGCTCGCGAAACTGGCCGGACAGCTTCGCGACCCCTGGCAGGACGCCGGTCTGGCATCGCTGACCGCCCTGGTGGCACGGGATCCAGAATTCGCCTCGGTGGAGATTCTCCCGGCGGGCGCCGCGAATCGCGACGCAGCCAGAACCGATCCCGCACAACACCTCGATCCCACACAACACATCGATCCCGCACAACACTTCCGGGACTTCCCCATCGAACGCGACGGACGCAACATTGGATCTGTCCGGATCGCACTCGAACAGGGATTCCAGTCCGCCGCCGATGCCGACCTGACTCGGCGGCTCGATGCGGCGCTGGCCGACGGGGAGTCCCAGCGTGAAGTCACCATGGCCCTGGTCATTGCACTCCTGATCCTAAGCGCGCTGCTGACGGGTATCCTCATCTATCTGTCGATCGCCCATCTGGCCAGACGCTTCATCCTCAGCCCGGCAGAACGCATCCGCAACGCGCTCGATGGCATGGAGCGCCGGCGCGACTTCTCCGAGCGTCTCGAGATCGGCGCCGATGACGAGTTGGGCCGTACCGTGGCCTCCTTCAATCGCGGCATCGATTATCTCGAACGGCAGAACGATCAGCTCAATGACTCCATCATCGAAATGCTCCAGGTCGGCAACGAGATCAGCGAGGCCCGCGATCTGACCCTGAAGGTGCCGGTCAAGGAGGATATCACCGGCCCGCTGCGCGACGCCCTCAACCGCATCACCTCCGAGAGCGCGCGCGTCCTGCTGCAGGTGCGCGAGATCGCCGAACGGGTCGGACAGGCCGCCACGCAGGTCCAGGCCCAGGGACGTCGGGTGGTCGAGGTCGCCGATGCCGAACGCGCCGAGATCGAACAGACCGCCACGGATCTTGCCAGCGCGGTGGAGGCCATCGACCAGATCGCGGAGCGGGCCAGATTCTGCAATGGCGCCGCCGAAACCGCGACCGACTCCACCCAGGCGGCGCTGACCTCGGTCAAGGGCGCGGTCGAGGGCATGGGCAGAATCCGCTCCAGCATCCAGGAGACCGGCAAGCGGATCAAACGTCTGGGCGAGCGATCGCAGGAGATCAGCGGCGTCGTCGACATCATCAACAGCTTTGCCGAGCGCACCCATGTCCTCGCCATCAATGCGGCGATGCAGGCCGCGACGGCGGGCGAGGCCGGGCGCGGATTCGCCGTGGTCGCGCAGGAAGTCCAGCGCCTCGCCGACAGTTCGCGCAACGCGACCGGGCAGATCGAAACGCTGATCGCCAATATCCAGGTCGAGACCCAGGACAGCATCGAGACCGTGAATCAGGCGACCGAAGCGGTCGGGGTCGAGTCACGCACCATCGAGAGCGCCGGCGAGCAGATGCTGGAGACGCAGGAAATCACGAGCAATCTCGTCGCGGCGGTCCGCCAGATCGACGCCAGCGCCCAGGCCCAGGTCGCGGCCAACCGCAAACTCATGGAACGGGTCGATTCCATGCGGGCCAGTACCCTGGAGACGACCGATCAGTTGGTCCATCAGACCCGCGAGACCAACGGTCTGGTCGGCTATTCGCACCAGCTGCTCGAAGCGATCCAGCTCTTTCGCCTGCCGGCCCCGGCACCGCTCGATGATCCGGGTCGAGGCTGACGGGAGACGCGACGATGCATCCCGACTCGCCCGCTGCGCGTTATTCCTCCGCACTGCCAGCGCTCCAGGAGCGGATCGAGCTGGCCGGCGCACCAGCCGCCTCGCTGACCGACCGACTGGAGGCCGCCAATGCCGTCAGCGAGACCCTGGCCGAGCTCTGGCCGGACCTGGAGACGCTGGGGCCGCATGTCTGCGAGTTCCTGGCCTTCCTCGACATGGCCGTCGGCGGTCTGCCGGAACTGGCCGCGGCGGGCGATGCCGCGGCCACGCTGGAACTGCTGGAGCTGACCGCGCTGCTGGAGGCCCATCTCGACACCCCCGAGGCGCTGGATATCGCCGAGGCCATCATCGAGCTGGCGTCCGCCGAGACCTTCGATCCGCCCCTGTCCGCCGAGGCAGCGGCGCTCTGGCGGGCATGTGCGGGCGGGCTTGACGGAGACAGCCAGGAGGACCACCAGGAACCGGCTGCGGACGCGCACTGGCCCGCGCCGCCGCCCGCCGCGATGCCCGGCACCGAGCCGATTGAATTGGACCCGGCAGAAACCGTCACGGCACAGGCGCCACCCGCGGCCGACAACACCCCGGAACTGAACGATGAAGCGACCGAGCTGCTGGCGCTGCTGGCCATGGCGGTCGAAGAGCAGCGCGCGGAACTCTTTCAAAGGGTCGAAGAGATCGCCCGCGCGAGGGAGTCCGACGTCCGCCGCAATGCCGCCCAGGCCTTTCAGGAGATTCTGATCTGTCTCGCCGATGCGGCATCGGAAGTAGGCTTTGTCGCCTTCGCGACGGTGTGCGCCGGCCTGGGTTATCAGATCGTCGCCACACCGGACGACGCGGACTGGCCCGAATCCCTGCTCGAAGCCCTGGCGGTCCTACCGCGGCGCCTCCAGCACTACCTGGACGCGCCACTCTCCGACCTGACCCGGCACGACCTGGTCGCCACCCTGCGCGATCCCGCTTGGCCGAACCCGATCTCGGACACCACGGCGGACGCACTGATCGAGGCACTCTATCGCGAACCCCTGCTGCTGGAGGCGGAAGCCGGACAGGAACGGGCGATCACCGTCGAGACGGCAGATCTGTCGCTCGCGCCGGCCGCGGATCTGGATGATTCGGTGCTAGCCAGCTTCCTGCGCGAAGGCCCTGAAATGGCCGAGCAGCTCGCGGCGGCGGTGGAGAGGATCAACGGCGGTCATGCCGGCGAGGACGCCCTGCGTCTGGCGCAACGCTGCGCCCATACCCTGAAGGGCTCGGCCAATGTCTGCGGCGTGCGGGCGATCGCCATGCTCGGCCACCACCTGGAAGACCTGCTGGAATTCCTGATCGACCAGCAGGCCACGCCCAGTGCGACCTTGGCCGACAGCCTGGCCGCCGGCACCGACGCGCTCGCCATGATGTTCGACATGGTCAGCGGCGCCGAGCCGCCGAATCCCGAGGGATTGCGCCCCATCATTCAGGAGATTCTGGATTGGGCCAACCGGATCGACCGCGACGGCTTGAGCGCACTCGCGGCGCCCATGGCCGAGGCACCGCCGCCGCTGCCGAGCGCGCCCGCGACGGTCGATGCGCCCAGCGAAGCAGCACCGCCGGTGGCGGCGGACGCTCCGGAGGACGCCTATTTACAGGTGCCCGCGCGCACGGTCGATGACCTGCTGCAGCTCTTGGGCGAACTCTCCATGGCCCTCGCGCAGTCCGAGGAGCAGTTGCGGCAGGCTCGGCTGGCCTTGCAGGAGACGGGCGAGGTCGAGCGGCGCAACTTGGCGCGGGTTGCGGAGCTGGAGACTCTGGTCGATCTGCGCGGTCTGGGAACCCGGCGCGCCGGAGTCGGCGCCAGAGCCAACGACAACGACAACGACAACGACAACGACAACGACAACGACAACGCGATCTTCGATCCGCTCGAACTCGAACAATACAACGAGATGTATCTCGCCACCCGCCAGCTCAACGAAGGCGTCAATGATGCGCGCGAGCTCGCTCAGACCCTGACAGGGTCGCTACGGACGCTCGACGAGTTGACCCGGCAGCAACAGCGACTGAGTCAGGAATTGCGTCAACTGACCATGAGTACCCGCCTGGTCACGGCCAGCTCGGTCGAGGCGCGCCTGCGGCGGGCGGTCCGCCAGACCTGCCGGGCGACCGGCAAAACGGCCGAACTGACCCTGAACGGCACCGATGTCCACATCGATGGCGACCGGCTGGATCGGTTGATGCCGGCGATGATGCATGTGGTGCGCAACGCCATCGACCACGGCATCGAGTCGCCCGATGAACGCGCCGCCGCCGGCAAGCCGCCCGAGGGCCGGATCGAGATCGGATTCCGACCGTTGGGCAACCAGATCGAGGTCACCATCGGCGACGATGGCCGCGGTCTGGATCTGGAGCGCGTTCAGGCCCGCGCGATCGCGAGCGGGTTGCTGGAACCGGATGCAACCCCCTCCGCGCACGCCCTGGCGCTGCTGACGCTCAAGCCGGGATTCTCGACACGCGAACAGGTGACACAGATCTCGGGCCGCGGGGTCGGCATGGATGTGGTCGAAACGAGCGTGCGCGCGCTCAACGGATCGCTGTCGATCGACTCGGAGCCCGGTGCCGGCTATCGGCTCACGGCGCGTTTCCCTGCCTCGCTGCTCGCCGTTTTCTGCCTGCTGATCCGCTGCGAGGATCAGATCCTGGCCGTTCCAGCCAATGACGTCCGGCTGGCCATCCTCGCCGAGGACGGCGAGCTGGCACCGACCGCCGACGGCTGGACGTTCACCTATCAAGCATCATGCCTTCCGCTGGCGCCGCTCAACCCGCTGCTCGGTCTGCGCACGGCCGCGCCGGGACAGGGCCGCCCGGTGGTGCTCTTCATGGCGTCCGAAGCCGGCGAACAGGCGATCCTGGTCGACGCCCTGCTGGAGGGCCGCGAACTGGTGATGATGAAGCTCGGCCCGCTGGTGCCGCGCGTCCCCGGTCTCATGGGGACATCCATCCTGGGCGATGGCGGGATCGTGCCCATCCTCGATCTGACCGCCATTCTGCGCGTCGCGCGCAGTGCCGGGGCCTCCGCGCTGGACCTCACCCCCGCCGAGGCACGGGTCAGGCCGCCGACGGTCCTGATCGTCGACGACTCGCTCTCGATGCGGCGTCTGCTGTCACAGTTGGTCGCCGATCGCGGCTATCGCGCGCTGACCGCGCGCGATGGGCTGGATGCGCTCCAGACCATGGCACAGGATGCGGTGGACCTGCTGCTGGTCGACCTGGAGATGCCACGGATGAACGGACTGGAGCTGACCGCGCATCTGCGCGCGCAGACCGACACTCGCCAGATACCGATCGCCATGATCACCTCGCGCTCGACCGAGAAACACCGACGCGAAGCGCTGCGGATCGGCGTCGACCGCTATTTCGTCAAACCCTATCGGGACGAAGCGGTTCTGGATTTTCTGCAGCAGTCACTGGAGGCGCTCGCCTGATGGACTCAAATACACGAATCGCGACTTATGCCAGTTTCATCCTGATGCTCGCCGCCCCGGCGCTCCAGGCACAACCGCCGCAGACCATGCCGGGCTACTATTATTATCCGCAGGCCACGCACCAGGGCGGCTATGCCCCCTATGGACTTCAGCCACCGGGATATCCGCCGGGTACGACGCCCGCCGCGTTGACGCCCGCCAGTCAGGAACAGGTACATCCGGCGATGGAGAACGCCAGCGGAAGGCACTACCCCGCGATCCGTATCGAGGATCCCGCGACCCTGCCGAGCGCCTTCGGCATGGTCTCCAGCCGTCTGGGTCCGGTACTGTCGAGCGCGCGCGGGCAGACCCTCTATGCTCGCCTCCCCGATGGAGCAGAAGCACAGGACGGCACGGATGACCGCGCCCGGCTCTGGCGTCCCTTCCTAGTGGACGGGGACGCGCCGGCGGATCCGCCGCCACCCTTCGCGACCCTCACCCACCCCGAGGGTCGGCGCCAATGGAGCCAGGATGGCCATCCGCTTTACCTTTGGGCCGGCGACGGGCAGACCGGCGATGTCACCGGCGACGGCGTCGACGGCACCTGGTACGCGGTACGGGTCCATACCGATCCGCGTCTCGCCGGATCCATCATGAGCAGCAACGGGAAACCACGGCAATGAACACCCTCTTCAACCTGACTTATTTTTCCTTCCTCGCCTGCGGCCTGGCCTCATTCCTCGCCGTCATCTATTTCCTCACGCAAGCCCCGCATCTCAAAGGACGGCTTCGCCTGCTGGTTCTGCTCAACATCCTGATCTGCGCCGTGTCCTCTGGTCTGCACCTGTATTTTTTCGCGCAACTGCAACCGCTCGCGGCCGGGGCGGCCGGCATCGATGAAATGGCCGCCGCCATCGGCAATCTGCCGCTGATCGTGCGTTACGGCTACTGGTTGGCGACCACGCTGATGCTGATCCTCATGTTCCCGCTGCTGATGGGACTGGAGCGCGTGGGCACGGGCTTCGCGCTCACGCTCGTCCTGATCGACACAGGCATGATCGCAACGGGCTATCTTGGCGAGCAGGCCACGCTTGCGGGTGGCGGCGCCACCACGATGGCATTCTTCTGGTTCAGTGTCAGCGGCCTGTTATGGCTGGCCATGACGGTCTCGATCTTCCAGGCGCTGCACCGACTGCCGAGCGACGCCTTGATCCCCGCCCAGCGCGACGCACTGGTCTATATGTTCTTTTTCTTTCTGGTGGGCTGGGCGATCTTTCCGGCGGGGTTCTTCTACGCGATCGTCTTCGACTCCGGCGTCGGCGTGGTGCTGCGCGAATTCACCGTCAATATCGGCGACATCGTCAACAAGGTGATCTGGGGCGTCCTGGTCGTCTATGCCGCCCGCGAAATTTCCAGGGCGATGACAACCGAGACCCAGGGTTGAAGCAGCCGCCAGCCGCCAGCCGCCAGCCGCCAGCGGTTAGTGTAACTGTGGAAAAGTCCCAAGACCGTCTGATAATGAGTTTCAAGGCGCGAGGTGCGATAGCTCAACCGAAATCCGGAATTTGGAACCGCAAAGGCGCAAAGGACGCGAAGAACAACAAGGGCTTGCAGTCCAGAGCTTGCAGTCCAGACGACCGTCATCTCGTGGATGACGGTCGTCATCGAGGAAAGCCATTGCAATCCTTTGTGATCTTTGCGGTTTAACGGCTTTTTTAGGCTCAAGCCTGCTGGATGCTGGAAGCTGGCGGCTGAACGCTGGTCGCTCTCTTTGCAACGTTCAACGCAGACTCAGTGCCCGCTCACGCTCCTCAAGCTGCTCGAACAATTCCAGCACCCAAATCACCCGGTTGCCCACGCTGGCCGCGACCGCCTTTTGCGGCGTGGCGGCAACCACCGCCTCGACCAAAAAGTGCGTCTCCGCCAAGGCGGGCGCGGCGACATACCGCGGCGTCAGCACCGCCGTGCCCAGGATCGGCGCCAGCAGTTGCAGTTTGCGCGGCACCGGCACCACGGCGC
>NZ_NHSQ01000061.1 GCF_016653465.1 Thiocystis minor
CAGAAAGCGAGACGCCGCCTGGGTCTCCGCCCAACCATGACACGCGCCCGGAATGCTCGCCGTGGGTCGCTCGGCCAGACGCTCCACCAATTGAACCACCCGCCGATCGCGGCGCGCGTCGCCCAGAGCGATCCCGCGAAATTCGTCTTCTGCCCAGCCCATGCGATCCCCAATGAACGTGAATGCTCAAACCTATTTTACCCGCACACGGGGAGTTGTGTGTAATGGGATGGGCTTGACGTCACCCGAGTATACCCGTCTGACCCGCTCGGATGCGGTTCGTACCTCACCGCTTCCTACTTCTACTTTGTTACCTTCAAAAAATCTTTAAGTGTTTAAATTTTATGATAATAAACAAAAATACACATAAACAATAGGGTTCTAGTGGCGCGTTGAGCGCCTATAATCACCCATAAACCGCCAACATCTATCTTCAATAGGGGCATAGTAAATGAAGATTTATTGCGCCTAATAAAAAATAACTTAAAATTCATTAATTTATGCGACAGTCAAAGTTAACAAAGTAGAATTAAGCGGCCCCGCTGGAAATATCTGGCAGAATGAGTGCCGCGCTGTCTGCGGGGTCCGCTCTTTAACCGCTTGTTAGCCGTTGCTTTCAAAGATCCGATGGTTCCAGCCCCGTATATTTTGCAATTCTTGATAGCATCTTCGGGCCAATTTCCTCTCCATCATGAAAGGCAAAGGGCGTTGGTGCATAAAGAAACCGCAGGACAGTATTCCCCTTTCCCCATTTTTTCAGGACGCAGCGACCCCAACCCGCACCGAGATCGGCCTCCCCAGAGAGGTCATTTGATTCATCGCGGCGATTCGGGCGTGGACTTCGTTCACCTGGGCGTCGAACAGGCGTGAGGCGACCGCCTCCCCGACGAGCTGTTTGAGGCGGCGGTACAGGACATTTTCGGCTAGGCTGCGGCGGTGATCGCCGGCGTCCTGTTTCCACTGCACCACGCCCTTCTTCTGGATCTCGGCCAAGGCCAGCGTGCGTTTTTCAGGTTGCCAAGCAGGGTATTGACCCAGTGAAAACGCTCCAACTCGGAACTCTTGCGGACCCCGACGACCACGCGCTCATGTCCCGCCGCCCACTCGCCGGCACTGACGAAGCACGCCAATCCATCGGAGACCAGTAGCGCACTCGGCGTGAGAGCCTGTTGAGCCCATTCCAGCAACGCGGCCTTGCTGAATCCGACAGTGGGTCCAGGCGCAGGAAACGGGGTCGTTGGGATCGGTCTCGACGGCGATGACAAAAGGGACTTTGCCTTCGGCGCCGCGCCCCCGTTGGCCGGCGCGCACGCCACCCAGGTAGGCGTCATCGACTTCGACCCGGCCGTGCAGAATGCGATCCGACTCACGTTCATCCATCACTTGCATAAGCTTGTGTTTCAACCGCCAGGCCGCCTTGTAGTTCACCCCGAGCAGCCGCTTCAATTCCAGGGCCGAGACCCCGTTCTTGGCTTGTGTCAGGTGAAAGGTCGCCTGAAACCAGGTCGTCAGCGGCAGGTGCGTGGACTCGAACACCGTGCCCGCGATCAAAGAGGTCTGGTGACCACAACCGTGGCATTGCCACAGGGTCAGATAACCACGCTGAAAGCGCGACGCGACCCGTCCCTCGCAGCGCGGGCAGACGAAGCCCTCGGGCCAACGCCACCGCTCCAGCGCTGCTTCGCACGGCGCCTCGGTACCGTACTGCTCCAGGAAGGTCGTCAGCGACAACCCCGGTTGCAACTGAATGCGGTTGATGGCCATGGCGTCTCTCCGCGTCGTGCTCCGGATATCTCATTAGATACCCGGCTGGCCGTTTAGTGTCCGGATCAGGGCTTTGGCTGAGGAAGAGGGCTAATCACCTATTTTATTGTTTCCCATGCATTACAGCGTGCCGATCGGATAGGTATTCGATTTAAGCTCCGTACAGGTAGCCGGATCGATGATCACGCTGCCAAAACTATCGCGGTCGGCGCTGGCGGGCTTTTCCGCCTTAGGTTCCGCGTTCCGTGACGTTTCGCCGGAGAGTAAGCCACGACGCAAAACCCGTCAACCCATGAGGGAAAAGTCCGCCACTTCTGGAATCGATAGCTACAAAAGCTCTACGAATCAGGCATTAAACCTCCATCCGACCGCTGGATGGTGATACGTTTGGAGCAGTACATCGCGGCCTATCTAGACCGCAAACTCGCGGCTCAATCTCCCGACAACGTGGATGCCTACCTCGCCGAATTGGGACGCAAAGGTGTTTCTCTATCGGGAGGTGTTGCGGCGCGAGGATCTGAATCCGGGCGAGTTCGCGCGAGCCAAGCACCCGCGACGCCTGCCGACAGTCCTGACGCATGCGGAAGTCGCAGCCCTCCTTCAGCCTGGAATCCGCCTCACTCACCGCAAGTCATGCACCAGCACCCGTTCGCCCGTCGGGTCCAGATCCCGGGCCTGTTCGACCACCCGTTGGTGGTGCGTAAAGAGGATGACCTGGGTTCTGGCGGAAAACTCCATCAAGGCGCCAAGCGTGGCTTGGGCGCGCGCGTCGTCGAACTGGATGAGGATATCGTCGACGATGAATGGCAGCGGATCGGCATCGTTCAGATGATGATCGAGATTGGCGAGCCGCAGGGCCAGATAGAATTGATCGCGGGTGCCGGTGCTCATGCCTTCGACCCGCAGCCAGCCGCCCGTCGCGCGCTGACCGACCAGAACGGGTTGATCGGGCTCGTCGAAGTCGGTCTCGACGGCGCTGAAGGCGTGACAGGTGAGTTGGGCGAAGTAGCCGCTGGCGCGGGTCAGGATCGGGTCGCGGTGCTGACGGCGGAAACGCTCGATTTCATCGCGCAGGATGCGCGATGCCAGTTTGACCCGGACGTACTGCTCCGCCTGGGCGCGCAGGCTCGAGAGTGTCTGCTGCGCCTCCTCGGCCAAGGCCGCGGCCCGATCGTCACCGGCCATGGCGGTGAATTGACGCTCGGCATCCAGTTTGGCTTCGAGCAGGCTGGCTTGTCGCGGACGCAGTTCGTTTTCGATCCGTGCCTCGATGGCTTTCAGATCGGCGAGCACGGCGTCACGGTCGATGCGGCCGGCCTCTTCCCGCAAGGCGTCGATCCCGAGACCGTCTCCCGCGGTCATCAGCCCGGATTCGATCTCGGCGAGTTGCCGCCGCAGTTGGCGTTGCGACTGGGCGCGCTGCTCGACGGCCACCAGTTGCTCGGGGGTCTCGCAGCCGGCCTCGCGGCAAAGTTCGGCGAGGAGCGCGGTGGCAATCTGGATGTCGGCCTCGGCCCGTCGGATTTCTTCCTCGGCTCCCCGCAACTGCCGCTGCAGCTCGTCGAGTCGGCTCCGGTCTTCGCGTTGCCTGACAAGCCGCTCGTTCAATTGGTTGACGCCTTCCTCGATCGGCCGCTCCAAGAGATCGGGCGCGAGTCTCGCCAGCAGCGCGCCGGCGCGCCGCTGGAAGTCAGCCGCGTCGGCGTCGATCCCCTCGATCCGGGCGCGGAATTCCTCGGCATCCTGGATCTGTTTCAGGCTGTCATCAAGGGTCTTGAGATAATCGGAGGCATCTCCGGGGCTCGCATCGCTGGGCAAACCGAGTTCGTCCATCAGCGCCGCCCACGCCGTCGACCAGACCGCCTGCTCGTCTTCCCTGGCCTTGACCTCCAGTTCGAGGCGCATCTGACTGTCCTGAAGCTCCGCGATCGTCTTTTCCAGCAGGGCGCGCTGACGCTGGGTCTCCATGAGCGCGTCCAGATGCGTCTCGGCCTGGTTGAGCAGCAGGTTCAGCCCCGGATCCGGCACCGCCACGGTGACGGCTAACCCGAGCAGGGTCAGTGCGGCGGACAGGCTTTCGGCATGCATCTCCCGAGCCTTCCCAGCATCGATCAGATCCGCCCGGAGTTGATCGCCCTGCCCCGCCCGCTCGTTCAATCGCGATGCCTTGGCGAGCCAGTGCAGCATCTCGCGGGGCGGTAGCGGTTCGAGTCCGCTCGGCGACCAGGCCGCCCGCCAGGATTCCTGGAGGACCGTCCGGGTCTCGTTCAGCGACGCCAGCACCTGTTCAGTCTCGGCGAGCCCTTGTTCACAGGTCTCCAGCCGCGCCTGGGCCGTGGCGCGTTCATGGACCCGCTTGGTCTCGCGGCGGAGCCGGTCGGCGACCTCGTCGGCCGTCGACACCGCGGTTTCAAAGGTATCCGCCTGCGTCGCCCCGGCTCCCTGGCTCTTGAGTTCGGCGCTCATCTCCGCGCCTTCCAGCCACTGTCGTCTGATGCGTCGCCAGTCCTGGTCGCGACGGGCGCGCGCCTGGTCAAGGTCGCCCTCCGACGGCACGGCGCCGGCGAGTTGGAAGACGCGCAGCGACTCCTCGATCCGCTGGCGCTCGGCTTGCGCCTCCGCGCGGGTTTTCTCCAGGGTCCGTCTGGCCTCGTCCAGGCCCTGGAATTCCGCGACGAAGCGTTCGACGGTCTCCGCGCTTGGCAGAGGCGCGCGGCGCAGCGCGGCCAGGTCGGTCTTCCAGAGACCCAGCGCGGCCAGCTCACGCCCGCATTCCTCGTCGTGACGCTGAATCCGGGCCAAGGTCTCCGCCATCGAGCGATCCAGATCGCCCGCGCGCCGAGCCTCCTCGATGGCGCGGTGCAACCCTTCCAGCGACGGACTGGCTGGCCGTTCCGCGAGCGCCGCGCATTTGCCGGCCAGCGTGCGCGCGGTCTCGGCCAATTTGGTTCGCGCCTGCTCGACGGCGACGGCGCGGGCCTCCCGGCTCCCCCCTAGTTCGGTCACTCGGCGCCGGCGATTGAGCAAGTGAGTCAGTCCAGGCGCCTCGGACAGGGTCAGGCCGGGGCGAATCTGGGCCAGCAGCGCGGCGGCCCGCCCCTCTCCCGTGCCGCGCTTGATCACGAGCGCCGGTCGGTCCTGGGCGGCCTTGCGGTGGCTGCCCAGACGCGCGCGCAAATCGTCGATGACCACGGCCTCGGCCAGCAGATCCTCGGAGACGGCGAGGGTTGCGGCCTTGCCCTGGAGGTCGGCGCAACGCGCCCGAGCGCCTGACTGGCTCGCGGCCGCGAGCACGCGCTTGGCGATCGCGGTCTCGCGTCGCCGGGGGAAATCTTCGGACAGGTTCGGCGTCTCCCCGAGCGAGGCGAGCTGTTCGAGCAGCCCGTCGCGCCGGGCCAGGTCCGGCAAGGTGCGACGAATGCGTTCCAGACGACTGCGCTGTCGGGTCGCCTGGGCCAGTTCGTCGTCCAGCTCGGACAGGCGATGCCGGGCCTGATCGACGGCTTTACGCGTCTCGTCCCAGTCGCGGGCCGAGAGCTGTGCCGCGCGCTGCTCACGTTCGATCGCGGCCAGTCGAGTCAATCCGGCGTTGATCGACGGCTTGGATCCGCGCGGCACGAACAGGTCACCGGCCTCCTGATCGAGCCGTTTGAGAATCGCATGGAGATCGACACTCCCCAATCCGCTCCCGAACAGCGCCTCGGCCTCCCGGCCCCGCTCGGCTAACAGCGCCTGACCGCCGGAGACCAGACTCTCATGATCGATCCCGCACAGACGCTCAAACAGTCGCTCATCGACACCGCCGAGCAGGCGCGCCAGGCTGTCGTCGGCGATCGGCTTGTCCTCGCCGTTCAGGAGCGAGTTCTTGCGCTTTTTACGGCGAAAACAGAGGAGTTCGTTGCCATCCGGTCCCCGAAAACGTCCACCAACGAGCAAGTTCTGTCTGGGATGCAGAAAATCGTCCTGAGTGCGCTCCGGGATCCCGAAGAGCAGCGCCTTGAGCGCGCGTAGCGCCGAGCTTTTCCCGGCCTCGTTGGGTCCGAAGATCAGGTGCAGACCATGCTGGCCGCCGCTCAGATCCAGATGGCGATCAGTGAATGGCCCGAAGGCGCGCAGATGCAGATCCAGGATCTTCACTCGGTCCCCCCGTGATCGCCATCCTGGCCCAGGAGACGATCGAGCAGCAGCGATTTGATGTCCTCCAGGCAGGCTTGGAGGGCCGGTGTCTGAGTCGGATCGAAGGCGTCCTCCCCGGCCCGCAGCTCCGCCGGCAGCTTGGCGCCCAGTTCGGCAACGTCTTCCAGCAGGGACGCGAGGCGCTCGGGTTGCAGTTCCAGATCCCGGATCGCGCGCAACAGCCCGCCGAAGGCGTCGTTGCGCGCTAGAGAGGGCAACTCGGACAGAGTGCCCTGGGTGTCGATCTGCACTTTTTCCACCCAGAGATCGCCGGTTCCGACGCTGTCCGCCAGTGCGCGGCAGGCGTTGACCACCTGCTCCCGCTTGGCGCGGAGCCGGGCATGGATGGCGCAGGGACCGATGAGCCGGAGACGCGCCGCCAGCAGGCGGTTCCCGGCGTGACTGGCGGCGGCTCGCAAGACGGGCTCGACCCGGTCATAGACCTCGTCCAGGGTCGCGGCATCGGTCAAATCCACTGGACACGCCGCCCAGCGCACCACGTCCATCGACAGGTGCTCGATGCCGGCGACCCGTCCATCCTCGACGCGCACCAACGAACAACCCTTGGATCCGGTCTCACGGGCGTGGCGCCCCTGGAGATTCCCCGGAAAGACCACCCAGGGATCCTCCACGACGATCTCGCGCTGGTGGACATGCCCGAGCGCCCAGTACTGATAGCCACGCGACAGCAGCCCGTCAAGACCGCAGGGGGCATAGGGCTCGTGACCGGGGCGACCGTCCAGCGAGGTATGCAGCAAACCGATGTTGAACAGATCCGGATCCGCCAGGGGATAGGCGCGCGTCAGATCCTCGGTGACCGAGCGGGTCGCAAAACCCTGGCCATGCACGGCCACTCCGAGCGATTCCAGAATCAGGGTCTCGGGCTCGCGGGTCGAGAAGATCTTCACGTTCTCCGGCGGGCGCAGCATGCGGGTGATCTGACTTGCCGCGTCATGATTGCCGGCGATTACCAGCACCTGAATCCCAGCCTCGCGCAGCCGGGCCATCTGGCGCGAGAAAAAGAGACCGGTGTTGTAATCCTTCCAATCGCCATCGTAGAGATCGCCCGCGAGCAACACGAAATCGACTGCCTCGTTGAGCGCCAGGTCCGCCAGATTCTCGAAGGCCCGCCGGGTCGCCCCGCGCAAGTCTTCCACGGGAGCGCCTTCATAGCGTTCGAGTCCGCGTAACGGGCTGTCGAGATGAACGTCCGCCGCATGAATGAACTTCAACGATTCCTCCCCGCGAGGGTCTGATTGAATGTCGAACACGACGCATAATAGTGCCATCGCGCCATTCGCGCGCTATCCTAGACACCATTGAGAAATCACAATGCCATTTGGGTGCCCGCGAAACCGGGGAATCACAGCGATGACGAATGACCAGACACCAAGACATCCCTTCACCCTGAGCTTGTTCAAGGTTGCACTTGGCTCCATGCTCATCCTGACGCTGACGGCCTGCGACGGGCTCGCCCGTTTTGTCGCCAAGCCGGAACAAAAGCCAGCCGAGTCCGCGGTGGCCGAACAACCGTCTCCACCGCCGGCCGCCGAGCAGGAACCCATCGAGAAAGTCAAGCTGAAACCCAGCCCTCTTTACGAGTGGAATGGCGATGGCCGCCGGGTGACGCGGATCGTGGTCGACACCGACAAGCAAAAGGCCCGCTTCTATGCGGGCGACGATGAGATTGGCTGGAGTACGGTCGCCACGGGCGTTGCCAAATACCCAACCCCGACCGGGCAGTTTTCGGTCATCGAGAAGGTTGAGAACAAGCGTTCCAATCTCTATGGCAAGGTCGTCGGGAAAGGCGGCCAGGTGATGAAATCGAGCGTCAAGGTCGGGCGTGATTCGATCCCCGCCGGCGGCCGTTTCGAGGGTTCCAGCATGCCCTTTTTTATGCGTCTGACCCATGACGGCGTCGGTCTGCACGCGGGGCCGATCCCGCGTCCCGGACAGCCGGCGTCCCATGGTTGCATTCGCATGCCACGTAAGCTGGCACCGGTGCTGTTCAATCATGTGACCCCGGGCACCCAGGTCGCGATCGTGGGACGCGGCCCGGATTACGGCAATTATCTTGAAAAGCAGCGTGCCATCGCCGCAAAACAAGCCACCGAACAACGGCGGATCGCCGCGAAGAAGGCCACCGAGGCGACCAGGGTGCGGCCGGTCGCCGCTAACACCCAGCCAGCACCAACACCTGCGGATTCCGCGACAACCGCGCCCCTCGCCATGACGCCCGCTGGCGAAGCCATCGAGTCACAGGCCGTAGCGAAAGAGGCGACCGTCCAGCCTGCCGCGCCGCCTGCGGCAAGCGAAACCCACTTGCGTGTCGATCCCGTCTCCCCGGCATCCGGTCAGCCAGTACCGTCGGTTTCCGATGTCTCGCCAATCCCGGCGACGACCGGCTTGCCTGCGTCCGCTCTGGCACCGATTGCGCCTCCCGCTCCGCCGCCAGTCTCCCCGATCTCCCCTGCGCCGACTCAGGCGGTGTCAACCCCCGTCGCGCCGGTCGGCCCAACAGCTCCGTTACCAACCGCCGCGCCGACGGAACCGACCAGTCCCTCGCCAGCGGCACCGGCACCGGCCAATCCCGCGCAGGTCGCGCCAACGACTCCGCCGCCTGTCGCGCCGTCCGGCCCGGCGTCACCGGCGCCCACGCCCGAGCACGCGGCTCCCGCCCCGGCCCCCAGCGCACCCGTGCAAACTGCTCCAACGCCGGCATCGGTCGCCCCGGCTCCGGCCAGCACGCCGGAAAACCCAGCGGGATGAGATCAGAATTTCAGCTCGAACCCGATCTCTGCCACCTGAATCATGCCGCTGTCGGACCCTGGCCCAGACGGGCGGCGGAGGCGGTCGCGCGGTTCGCCGAGGAGAACTTCCATCAGGGGTCGCTCGACTATCCGCGCTGGCTCGTCACCGAGCAGCGACTGCGCGAGCGTCTGGCCCGGCTGATCGCGGCGGACTCGCCCGACGACATCGCGCTGGCCAAGAATACCTCGGAGGCGCTGTCGATCATCGCGCACGGGCTCCCGTGGCAAGACGGCGACAACCTGGTCGGCATCGCGCAGGAATTCCCGTCCAACCGTATCGTCTGGGAGTCATTGGCTGACCGGGGAGTGACCTGGCGTGCCCTGGATCTGGAACGGTCCAGCGATCCCGAGGCCGAGCTCATGGCGCTCTGCGACCGGCGCACGCGGATGATTGCCGTGAGTTGGGTGCAATATGGTCGCGGGCTGCGGCTCGACCTGGAGCGGATCGGGGCCTTCTGTCGCGCCAGAGACATTCTGTTCTGCGTCGACGCCATCCAGGGGCTCGGCGCCCTGCCCTTCGATCTCACGTCCAGTCAGGCGGATTTCGTGGTGGCCGACGGTCACAAATGGATGCTGGGACCAGAAGGTGTCGCCCTGCTCTATGTCCGACCCGAACGGCGCGCGACCCTGACCCTGCGTCAGTTTGGCTGGCGCATGGTCGAGCATCCCGGCGACTTCGAGCGTCCTGACTGGACACCCGCCGCCGATGCCCGGCGCTTTGAGTGCGGCAGCCCGAACCTGCTGGGCATCCATGCCCTGGAGGCCAGTCTGTCGTTGTTGGAAGAGGTCGGTCTGGAGCGGGTCTGGAGTCTGCTGCAAGCACGCACAGAACAGTTGATCGCGCTGATCGACCAGCGCGGCTTCGAGCTACTCACCCCGCGCGACCCCGATCGACGTGCCGGCATTGTCACCTTCCGCGTGCCGGGCGCGCCCGCCGACCGGCTGTATCGCGATCTTATGCAGCGACGGGTGCTTTGTGCTCAACGGGGCGGCGGGATTCGTTTTTCGCCGCACTTCCATACCCCGCTTGACGTCATCGAAAGGGCCATGACCATCGTCGACGATCTGCTGGACCTTTAATCCCAGAAAGAGCATTCAGCCGCCAGCGACCAGCCTCCAGCCATTGGTTTATCGAGGTTTTCGCTGGTTGATGCGTTCACCCAATGGGTGAACCTCGGCAGCTCTTGCCCAATGGCGAATGTGATGATTTCCAAGAGCTGGAGGCTGGAAGCTGGAAGCTCTTTTCAGGTCAATCGGTCTGATTCCGCTCTTCCTCCAGATCCTGGAGCAGGGTCAGCGGATCCATGACGATGCAGGAGCCGTCCGGCGCCGGGAACACGGCAACCAGACGGCCATCCCGGGTCATGCCGGTCAGCCAGCGTTCCATGAAGACTGCGAGCGCCAGCGGCTCCGCCTCGCAATCCGACCAGTCGTCATTGGCCAGGGCATCGGCAAACTCAGGAGCGGGCCAGAAGGGAAAACAGTCCCTGCCCTCTTCATCGCTGAAAGTCACGAAACCGCCAGCGCCCTTGAGTGTCCAGACCTTGTCTTGCAAGGTCGCCTCGGTCAGAAAAAAAGTATAGCGATCAGGAGCCGGCTGGCTGAACACGCCAGATAACTCAGAGGCGGACAATGGAGCGCTCATCGAACGGGTTACCCTTTATTGCAGGTTGCGGACGCCGTGGTCACGGCATTTGACCCCGCACTGTATCAGCCGTGCGGCACGCGAGAAAGATGAACGGACCATGCACACGTCATCCATTGCCGATCCCATCCCTTGCGCCAATCGCATCCCGAGGCTTGTCTATCCGAACCCCGGAGCCCCACAATACCGCCATCCGATCAAGAGCAAGATGAAGGTGAAGCCGTGAAATGGTATGGAATCCTGCTTGGGGCGATCCTGGGCATCCTCGTAGGAACGGTGATCGGTTATCTGCTGGTTCCTGGCATGCTCAAATAACACGTCGATGACAACATGCTGGAGCAGACACGATGAGGCTCGAAGGATACCGCGTCCGGACCGGAACCTGGGACAATGCCGGCGCCACCGTCGTTGAGGGTGGCGTCAATTTCTGTGTCTTCTCGCGCTACACCGAGACCATGGAACTCTTGCTGTTCGAGCGCGACGACAGCATCGCGCCAGCGACAATCATTCGTCTCGATCCCGAGATCAACCGCACCTTCTTTTTCTGGCACATTCTGATCGAGGATCTGCCCGACGGAATCTATTACAACTGGCGCGCGGACGGGCGCTGCGAGACCCGCGAGACCGGCTGTCGCATCGATGGCGAAAAAGCCCTGCTGGATCCCTGGGCGACGACCGTCAGCAATCGGCTGTGGAATCGGGAAGCGGCCTGTCGTCCAGGGAACAACCTGGCCACCGCGATGCGCGCGCAGGTGGTGCGCGACGATTACGATTGGGAGGGCGACCAGACAATCCATATCCCGCTCAATCATTCCATCGTCTACGAGATGCATGTCGGCGGTTTCACCCGCCATCCCTCGTCCGGCGTGACGCATCCGGGAACCTTCGCGGGAGTGATCGAGAAGATTCCTTACCTGCGGGATCTTGGCATCACGCATGTGGAACTGATGCCGGTCATGGCCTTCGATCATCAGGACGTGCCGCCCGCGACCGCCCGTCTCGGACTGGAGAATTACTGGGGTTACAGCACCCACAGTTTCTTCGCGCCACACCCCTCCTTTACCGTTACGCCTAGCCGCGCCCGCGACGAATTCAGAGACATGGTCAAGGCGTTCCACCGGGCCGGGATCGGCGTGATCCTGGACGTGGTCTTCAACCACACCGCCGAGGGCGGCGAGGACGGGCCGACCATCAGCTTCAAGGCGCTCGGCAACGAGATGTTCTACCACCTGGACTTCGAGGACCGGCGGCGCTATCGGGACTACACAGGCTGCGGTAACACGGTGAACTGCAATCACCCGATGGTCACGCGCTTTCTGGTCGATGCACTGCTCTACTGGGTGCGACGGATGCATGTGGATGGGTTCCGCTTCGATCTCGCCAGCGCGCTGGCCCGCGGCGAGGACGGTAACCCGCAGTATCATGCCCCGGTGCTCTGGGCCACCGAACTCTCGCCCAGCCTGAGCCGGGCGCACATCATCGCCGAGGCCTGGGACGCCGCCGGTCTGTACCAGGTCGGCGACTTCCCCGGCTATCGCTGGGCCGAGTGGAACGGCCGCTATCGGGATGTGATCCGCGGCTTCGTCCGGGGCGACCCCGGACTGGTTCCCGAGGTCGCCACCCGACTGACCGGCTCCAGCGACATGTACGGAAGTCGTGGACGACTCCCCCTGAATTCCATCAACTTCGTCACCTGTCACGATGGCTTCACCCTTCACGATCTGGTGAGTTATGACGAAAAACACAACGCCGCCAACGGCGAGGACAATCGCGACGGCAGCGACCACAATATCAGTTGGAACTGCGGCCAAGAGGGACCGACCGATGATCCCGCGATCCTGACCCTGCGCCGGCGCCAGGCACGCAATTTCGTCAGTCTCCTGATGCTGAGTCAGGGCGTCCCCATGCTGCTCTCCGGCGACGAAGTGATGCGCAGCAAGCTAGGCAACAACAACAGCTACTGCCAGAACAACGAACTTTCCTGGTCGGATTGGGGGCTGGTGGAAACCAACCGCGACATGCTGAAGTTCGTGCGCGCCATGATCGCCCTGCGCCGGCGCCATCCGACCCTGACCCGCAACCGTTTCCTGACCGGCAAGCCGGCCAACGGGCAGACCCTGCCTGACATTACCTGGCATGGTGTCGGACTCGAAGCGCCGAACTGGGACGACCCCGACAACCGCGCGCTGGCCTTCACCCTGGCGGGGATCGACGCGGACGAACCGCCGTTGCACATCATGATGAACATGGGGCTGAAGTCGCTGGAATTCGCGCTGCCAGCCGTGGCGGGTTTGCGCTGGTGCCTAGCGGTCGACACCGCGTCCGAACCGAGCGTCGTCGAACCGGACGCTCAGCGCCCCCTGCCGGCTGGCCGCCTCAAACTCGGTTCGCGTTCCGTTGTCGTGCTCGAAGCAAGGGATCGTGCTTAAACCGCGCCCGGCGCGGTATGCGATGTTTATGGATTGAATCGACCCCGGAAACCGCCTTAAAACCGTCTCGCAGGCAAGCGGAATTCTGCTTACTTCAGGTTCATCCACATTTCAGGAGCAACAGGCTTATGCAAATCGGAATGATCGGCCTTGGCCGGATGGGCTCGAACATGGTGCTCCGTCTGTTACGCGCGGGCCACCAGTGCGTCGTCTACGCCCGCAAGCCTGCTTCCCTGGAAGGATTGGTCGCGGAAGGCGCCATCGGCACCTCGGATCTAGCGGATTTCTGCACCAAACTGGAGAAACCGCGCCATCTCTGGATCATGGTTCCCGCCGGTGCCGTGGACTCCGTCATCAAGGGACTGCTACCTCATCTGTCGCCCGGCGACACCCTGATCGATGGCGGCAACTCCCAT
Organism: Thiocystis minor; assembly: GCF_016653465.1. GTDB lineage: Bacteria > Pseudomonadota > Gammaproteobacteria > Chromatiales > Chromatiaceae > Chromatium > Chromatium minus. The sequence goes on from NZ_NHSQ01000061.1 coordinate 13,241, forward strand.
TATCGCGAGGATCTGGTCCGCGCCGAGCGCCTCGCGCTGGCGGGCATCCACTACGTCGACTGCGGCACCAGCGGCGGCGTCTGGGGGCTGGAGCGCGGCTACTGCCTGATGATCGGCGGCGAGATGCCGGTCGTCGAGCGGCTCGATCCCATCTTCGCGTCCCTGGCACCCGGCGCCGGCGGCATCGAGCGCACCGCGGGCCGCTCCGGACCGGTCAGCCGCTCTGAGATGGGGTATCTCCACTGTGGACCCAATGGGGCCGGACACTTCGTCAAGATGGTCCATAATGGCATCGAATACGCCCTCATGGGTGCCTATGCGGAAGGTCTCAATCTCCTCAAGCATGCCGGGGTCGGCCGACAGGATCGCGCGACCGACGCCGAGACCGCTCCGCTCAGCCATCCGGAACACTACCAATACGACCTCGATCTCGCCGAGGTCGCCGAGGTCTGGCGCCGCGGCAGCGTGGTCGCCTCCTGGCTGCTCGACCTGACCGCCAACGCACTGGCGGAGGATCCAGAACTGAAAGGCTTCGGCGGGCGCGTCTCGGACTCCGGCGAGGGTCGCTGGACCTGTCTCGCGGCACTCGAAACCGGAACTCCCGCCCCCTTGCTCACCACTGCGCTCTATGAGCGTTTCAGCTCCCGCGGCGAAGGCGATTTCGCCAATCAGATCCTGTCCGCGATGCGCTATCAGTTCGGCGGGCATCACGAGAAGCCGGCGGATTGATACAGCCCAATTTGGCGCGGCGGAAAAGAGAGATTCGGAGCGCGATCATGAATCCCATCGAAACCCTTCGGCTCGACTGTCCCTGGTGCGCCGCGCCGATCGACATCGACGTCGACCTCAGCCCCGGCAATCAAAGCTACGTGGAAGATTGTCAGGTCTGTTGCGCGCCCATCGTCGTGACTGTTCGACTCGGCGAAGATCCCGACGCGGAACTCCTGGTCACGCTCGCGCGGGAAGGTGACTGAATGCACACCACTCAACCACCGCTGGTGCTAGCCTCGACCTCTCCCTATCGCCGCGCGCTGCTCGCGCGGTTGGGCCTGACCTTTCGCACCGCCTCACCGGATGTGGATGAGCGGCGCCGACCGGACGAGCCGCCTCAGGTGCTGGTTCTGCGCTTGGCCGAGGCCAAGGCGCGCGCGGTCGCCCCGGCGCATCCGGATGCGTTCATCATCGGCTCGGATCAGGTCGCCTGTCTCGACGACGCTGTCCTTGGAAAGCCGCTCGGCCGCGACGCGGCGATCGCGCAACTTGAGCGCGCTTCGGGACGGAGCGTGCTTTTTCAAACCGGTCTCTGTCTGCTGGATGCCCGCAGTGGTCAGGCGCAAACGCTGGTCGAACCCTTCCGGGTGCATTTCCGCCCTCTCGGGCGGCAGCGGATCGAGGGCTATCTGGACCGCGAACAGCCCTACGACTGCGCGGGCAGTTTCAAATCGGAGGGGCTTGGGATCGCCTTGTTCGAGCGACTGGAAGGCGAGGATCCCAACGCGCTGATCGGACTGCCGATGATTCGCCTGATCCACTTGCTGGAGTCCGTCGGAATCTTCCCACTGGGCGCATGATTTGACGCGGCTGATTGGGGATTCACATTGCCAAACGTGGCATTGTGAACGATACTTCATGCTGCTTATGAGGGGCCCGATAGCGGGTCTTGACACCTCAAGAGGAGCCGCGAACATGCGTCCTGAATCCATTCATGCCCGTTATGCCTGGGTATTCCCCATCTCGCTTCTGGTCCTGATCGTCCTGAACGGCTGCGCCGGCTCTGGCGGCGGCGAACGCGACAATAGCGGGCGAGACACCGTTCAGATTCAGCGCGATCCGGGCGACTCGTCAACCTTCCCGGTTCCGCCGGAGATTCAGGACAACGTGGATTTCTGGCGCCACGTCTACGGCATCTGGAGCCGGGGCGAGGTCGCGATCCACGATGACGAACACCTGGGCGTGATCTACGAGGTCAGCAGGATCCCCGGACCGATCCAGGCCGGCTACAGCGCCTCCCAAAAAGCCTGGCTGGATTCGCGCACCGGCTATCACGCCAGTCGGCTCAAGATGCTGGAGGAGCGGGTGCGGACCGGCCAGACTTTGACTCCAAGCGATAAGGAATTACTCGCCAAGTACGAGAAGGACGGCGGCGTCGCCGCGCTCTACGGGGCATCGGATCGGCTGCGTGCCCAGCGCGGTCTGCGCGAGCGTTTTCGGCGGAGCGTCGAGATCAGCGGCCGTTACGAACCCGCCTTTCGCGAGATCATGAAAAGCCACGGCCTGCCCGAGGATCTGGCCTATATTCCGCATGTGGAATCGTCCTATCAAACCAATGCCAAATCCAGCGCGGGCGCTTGCGGCGTGTGGCAGTTCATGCCCGCCACCGGGCGCAGCTTCATGACCGTCAACGATCGCGTCGACGAGCGCTACGACCCCATCCTGGCCGCTGACGGCGCCGCACGTTATCTGTCGCAGGCGCATCGCAGACTGGGTAGCTGGCCCCTCGCCATCACTTCCTACAATCACGGCCAGGGCGGTATGGCGAAGGCCAGGTCGCAACACGGCAACGATATCGGTCGCATTGTCGAAAACTATGACGGCAAGGCATTCGGCTTTGCCTCGCGGAACTACTATGCCGAGTTCATCGCTGCCCGCGAAGTGGCCAGTAACGCCAAACGTTACTTCCCCGAAGGCGTCAACTATGAAGCGCCTTGGGCCTATGACCGTCTGGTTCTGCATCACAGCATGCCAGCCGAGCATGTGGCGCAGCACTATGGGGCGTCCGCCAGCCGCCTTGCGGATCTGAACCTGCATTGGCGTGGCGCGGTCCGCGATGGAAGCGCCTTCCTGCCCGCCGGCAGCACCGTCTGGCTACCGCAAGGCTCCATGAAGCGCGTTGCAAGCCAGCCTCCGCCGATCTCGGCTCCGATCCTGCTGGCGCGTGAGCCCAAGGCGGCGCCGAGGCAGGAAAAATTCCAACCCACCGTTGCGATGGCCAAAACATCTCCATCCAAAACGAAACCGACGCCCGCGACACGAACGGCGTCAAACACAAAGAAGCCCGCGCCAGAGCCACGGATCGCGGCCAACAAGGCGAAACCGAAGCCTGAGACACGGACAACCAACGAGGTCCGTTATCATGTCGTGAAACCGCAGGAAACGCTCTATCGGGTGGCGCTGCTGAACGGCCTGTCTGTCGCCGAACTGCGTCGCCTCAACAAAATGAGTTCGAACGACAACAACATTCAAGCAGGGCAGAAGCTGAAAGTCGGCATTTGAACCACGCCCACCCGACCGGCGTTAGAAACGCCTCCCTGACAAGCCTCGATTGATCGTCCGTCAGTAGATAAAGGGGCGCCTGGCGCCCCTTTATCCCGACGATCCGAATGGTGACCGGGATGGTCAGGCATCAAGATTATCGAGCGCTTTCTGGAAGCGGTTTGCATGGGAACGTTCCGCTTTCGCGAGTGTCTCGAACCAATCGGCAACTTCGTCGAAACCCTCTTCACGCGCCGTTTTGGCCATCCCTGGATACATATCGGTATATTCGTGGGTCTCTCCGGCGATCGCCGCTTTCAGGTTCGCGCCAGTGGGACCGATCGGTAAGCCGGTTGCAGGATCGCCGACGGCTTCGAGATATTCCAGATGACCATGTGCATGACCGGTTTCGCCCTCCGCCGTGGAACGGAAGACGGCAGCCACATCGTTATAGCCTTCAACATCCGCCTTCGCTGCAAAATAGAGATAACGCCGATTCGCCTGCGACTCCCCCGCGAACGCTTCTTTGAGGCTGTTCTCAGTTTTGCTGCCTTTGAGTTCCATGTTTGATTTCCTCGTGATGGACGACATTTAGGTGGCGTTGCGATGGGTACAATAGGGGTCGGCGTCGGATGAAAGAAATTGTTTGTTCCAATGACGCCGATAGACTTACTTTATAAAGCATCGAGCAACAGACTGTCCCTATCGCACCCTGGCGAATTGAACTGGAAGCACACATGTCGGAAACCAAGCCATCGCAATTGTCGCCTACTCGGGAAGCAGGCGTGCTCCAGGCTTTTCATGCCGACAAGGCTCCTCCCGCGCCTTCGCGATTGTTGCAACTGACCGACCTCCATCTATTCGCGGAACCCACGGGGCGTCTGCTTGGAATCACGACCCGGTCAAGCTTCCAGGCCGTGATGGCACTGGCGCTTTCAGGAGGGCAGGCGGCGCATGCCCTGATCCTGACTGGCGATCTCGTCCACGATGAATCCCCTGCCGGTTACCGTTATCTGCGCCAAGCTCTCGACGAAACCGGATTACCCTATTACTGCATTGCGGGAAACCATGATCGTCGGGATCTCATGAAAAAATATCTCGGCAGCGCGGCGGTGGATCCCCTTGGCATCCGGCGACTCAATTCCTGGAATCTCATCTTTCTGGATTCACTGGACCCCGGTCGCAACAGCGGGCATCTGGGTCGGGAACAACTGGACCGTCTTATCGATCTGCTATCGGACAACAAGGCACCAACACTGCTCTTTCTCCATCATCACCCGATGCCTATTCAGAGTGCCTGGATGGATACCATGGGCGCTGAAAACGGTGCCGACTTGCTCGGGATCTGCGAGCGCAACCCCCAGGTCAAGGCGGTGGTTTTCGGTCACATTCATCAGGCGTTTTCAGATTTTCGAGGCGGTTGCCGGATTCTTGGAACCCCCTCTACCTGCATTCAGTTTCTGCCGGGGAGCATTGATTTCGCAGCCGATAATCGTTCACCCGGTTATCGGGAACTGACGATCTATCCGGATGGCCGCCTCGCGACCCATGTCGAGCGACTTGCTGGATTACACGAGTTACCCCTTGCGCACGCCAAGGGGTATTGAACCGCTTTCGCACATGGAGAGTAGTGCGGATGCCGATCCCGATACAACCGCACACGAAAACCAGACGGCGTCATCGCCGAATCGTTTAATCGATCACGAACCCTGCGCGCGGATGATAATCAAGAGGCTCGCAGGCGACACCTGTCACCCTGGCTGTTGCGGGACCGGTACGCAGCCAGTCACGCAACTGCGCAACCACCGCGGCATCTCCACAGAGAAGCACTTCCACTCGCCCATCCGCAAGATTCTGGGCATATCCAGTCACCCCAAGTCGCATCGCCTGCTCGCGGGTCGCGGCTCGAAAGAACACTCCCTGCACTTGACCGCCAATGAGACAGCGGTAGCAAACTCTGTGTTCCGGCTGAAAATCGTCCATACTCTGTTTCCTCTGGGTCGCGGCTCGCAAGCGCTCAGATTAAAGTGAATCCCGAAGATGCGCGCAATCGACCAATCCTTATTGCGCGGGAGCGGCTTGACGTTCGCGCTTGTATTGCTGGAAAGTGGTGTTCTTATATTGATCTTCGACCACATAATTTCCGAGCCACATGAACTCGCTTGAGTTACGGGTTGCGCCGATGAATTTGGTCATCAGATTCCCCTCTACATCGAAAAACGCGAATACTGGCGTTGCCCTGACCCGATAAGACTTGAGCGCAAAGTCTTTTTGGCTCATTGCCGCGCCGGAAAAGTCGGTGATTTCAACATCCCCTTCGATATCGACGGGAAAGATTTTGAAATATTTCTTGAAATATTCACGCACCCCGGGCTCATTGAGAACTGTCGCTTTCATGCGCTGGCAAAAGGGGCACTCGTCCATTTCAAACATGAGCAGGACGCCCTTCTTACCCTCGGCTTTGGCCGTCTTGGCTTCCTCGGAGAAGTCGCCGAAGGTCGCGTCGAAAAAAGACTGATCAGGATCACCGGCCGCCGCCGTCGAGACACTGCTGACCAAGAGCAGGAGAAAGCACAAATTTCGCCAGAATAGGGAGCGATTCGATAATCGATGGCCAGAATCGGATAATGCAATCATCATGGTTCCACCTTCAATAGACTCAAGACGTGATCAGACAGAATTATGAGTTACATACTGGTCTTGTACTACAGCCGCCATGGTGCCACAGCGGAAATGGCGAGACAGATTGCCCGCGGCATCGAGTCCGGCGGCATGGAGGCGCGCCTGCGCACCCTGCCCGCGGTTTCAACAGTGTGCGAGGCCGCCGAGGACAACATCCCAACCAGCGGAGCACCCTATGCGGAGCACGAGGATCTGCGTCACTGCGCCGGACTCGCGCTCGGGAGTCCAACCCGATTTGGGAATATGGCTGCACCCGTCAAATATTTCCTGGATGGAACCAGCAGTCTCTGGTTGGCTGGCGCCCTTGCCGGCAAGCCCGCCGGCGTTTTCACCTCCACATCCAGTCTGCATGGTGGACAGGAGACCACACTGCTCAGCATGATGTTGCCTCTTCTACATCACGGCATGCTGTTATTGGGGCTGCCCTACAGCGAAACGGATCTTTTACATACCCGTAGTGGCGGGACACCCTATGGACCGTCGCATCTGGCCGGTCCCGAGAACAATCTCCCCATCACCGACGAGGAGCGGCGACTCTGTCGCGCGCTGGGGAAACGATTGGCCGAAACGGCGGTCAGGTTAGCCTAACCCTACGTGAACCTTCGCGTGCAGCATGAAACCCTGAACATGAATTGGCATCGTTAGGCATCTCCAAGCGGGTCGCATGGTCTTGAACGCCACCCTTCAGCAACTCCATCTCCCGCTCGAATGGGTCAGGGAACCGACCCTGAGCGAATATCTATCGGGACCCAATGCGGAAGCCGTCGCCCTCGTTTCGGCCATGGCGGCAGGCGTTGGCGAGCCCTTCCTGTTCCTGTTCGGCAACACCGGTACTGGCAAGACCCACCTGTTGCAAGCCGCCTGCATTGCAGCGACCGAGCAAGGTCGGCAGACACACTTTGTTCCATTGGGAGCCGCAGGCCTGGAACCGATCCTCTTCGAGGATCTGGAGCGACTCGATCTGGTAGCGATCGACGATGTGCAAACCATCGCTGGCGACGCGGTTTGGGAGCACGCCCTCTTCGATCTGTTCAACCGGATGCGAGAAAAAGGCCGCCACCTTCTCGCCGCGGCCAAATCGGCTCCGGACGCACTCCCATTGGGACTTCCCGATCTGCGTTCGCGTCTCCAATGGGGGCCTCGGTATTGCTTGACACCTCTCACGGATGCGGACTGCGAACAACTGTTGATCGAATCGGCCCATCGCCGCGGCATGGATCTGAACGACCAACAGGTGCGTTACATCATGAATTACCACGCCCGCGATCCAGCGTCTCTACTAACGCTGGTTGCACAAATCGATAGCCTGAGCCTTTGCGAACAACGCCAACCGACGATTCCGCTCATCCGACGCGCCATGCGGGGAGACGTCAAAACCGAGCCGACTCTGTCGCCGCCTGGCTCAAGCGCGGCTGATGCCAGAGACGAATAATGTCATCATGGCGCGGCTTAATCTTCCTTCAATCCACTGCGTATCGCCTTACGGCCCCAGATCCAGACATACTGCAAGCCACTGACCGCGACCGTGAGAAAACAGGCCCAGATCAGTGGCGGCAACAAACCCACCGGTAGGGGATAGGGACCCGCATCCATGATAATCGCCACCAACAGCAGGATTTGTAACAGCGTATTGAGCTTACTGATTGGAAGCGGCGCGGCCTCAACCTCCTCGACCCGATAATTGTAGAGGACAGCGCCTCCGACGATCACCAAGTCCCGGAAGACCACCGCCAAGACCAACCAGATTGGAATTAAGCCAAGGGCGCCCAAAACCAGAAAACAGCACACCAGCAGAGTCTTGTCCGCGAGTGGATCCAGGATGCCTCCAAGCCGACTCTGCCAACCATAGTGCTTGGCCAGAAAGCCATCAAGACCGTCCGAGGCGCCAGCGGCGGCGAACAAGACCAATGCCCAACCGAATTCATCCACGAGCAGCAGATAAACCACGGGGATCACGGCGATCAGCCGCAGGACGCTAATGATGTTGGGCAGATCTTTGAGCTTCACGAACAGAACCTTGACGCTATGCAATGACTGGTTTCCAAGATCCTAGCCAGGCATCCGCCAGCTGTCCAAGCATCTCGGTATACAATCGTCCTATCAACCTATCCCTGGAGCCACCATGTCGCAGGACTTTCGCCAAACTTCACTCAGCTATCGTGACGCTGGCGTCGATATTGACGCCGGCGCCCGTCTTGTGGAGCGCATCAAGCCGCTCGCCGCCGCAACCGCTCGCCCGGGAGTCATCGCCGGACTCGGCGGCTTCGGCGCACTCTTCGAACTGCCACTGGCGGAGTATCGCCAACCCATCCTCGTCTCGGGTACCGATGGCGTTGGCACCAAGCTCAAGTTGGCGATCGAGCTTGGGCGACACGATAGCATCGGCATCGATCTGGTCGCCATGTGCGCAAACGACATCCTGGTCAGCGGTGCCGAACCGCTGTTCTTTCTCGACTATTACGCCACCGGTCGGCTTGACGTGGAGGTCGCCGCCTCGGTCATCGCCGGCATTGCCCGCGGCTGCGAGCTGGCAGGCTGCGCTCTGACCGGCGGCGAAACCGCTGAAATGCCCGGGCTCTACAGTGACGGCGACTATGACTTGGCGGGATTCTGTGTCGGTATCGCCGAGAAAGCGGAGCTGATTTTACCCGAGCGGGTCGCTCCACGCGATGTCCTGCTCGGGATCCGCTCATCGGGTCCCCACTCGAACGGTTACTCGCTGATCCGCAAGGTGATCGAGGTCAGTGGAGCGGATTCGGCCGGAACGCTCGCGCAACGGCTTTCCCAAGATCTCGATGGGGCTTCGCTGGGTGACCGGTTGCTGGCGCCGACGCGGATTTATGTTCGCTCGGTGCTTCCTCTCACACGCGCACTGCCGGTCCATGCGCTCGCGCACATCACCGGTGGCGGGCTGACCGAAAACCTGCCGCGAGTATTGCCCCACGGTACCCGCGCGCATGTGGATCTGGACACTTGGCGCCCGTCGCCCATTTTTGACTGGATCCAAAACGAGGGTGGCATCTCCAACGCCGAAATGCTCCGTACCTTCAACTGTGGCGTCGGGATGATCGTCTGCGTCGCACCCAATGATGTTCAAATAGCGCTTGAACGGCTCCAGACCGCCGGCGAAGAGGCATGGGTGCTAGGCCATATTGAAAGCAGCGAAGGCGAGCCCGAGGTCATCTACCGTGGCGGGAGCATGAATGCCTGAAGACAAGCGGCTCAAGATCGTCGCGCTCATCTCGGGCGGCGGCAGCAACCTGCAAGCCCTGATCGACGCCCAGAGACAGGGTCTGCCGATTCGCATCGTCGCTGTCGTCAGCAATCGGGCGGACGCCCCAGGACTCGAACGTGCTCGGCGCCACGGGATTCCATCGGAGATTCTGGGGCACGGCGACTACTCCAATCGCCATGCCTATGACGAGGATCTCAAGCGTCTGATCGATCGTTACGATCCTGGACTCGTCATCCTGGCGGGCTTTATGCGAATTTTAACCCCCGAATTCGTCACCCACTACCACGGGAGGATGCTCAATATCCATCCGTCTCTGCTGCCGAAATTTCGTGGCTTGCACACCCACCAGAGGGTGTTGGACGCAGGCGAGACACGGCATGGCGCGAGCGTCCATTTCGTCACCGCCGAACTCGACGGGGGGCCTGTCATCCTTCAGGCAGAAGTACCCGTGCTACCCCAGGACGACAGCGCGACCCTCGCGGCGCGCGTCCTCGAACAGGAACACCTCATTTATCCTGCCGTCGTGCGCTGGTTTGCGGAAGGGCGCCTGGAATTCGGCGAGGACGGACGCCCCTGGCTGGATGGCAAGCCAATGGAGAAACCATGCCTCATTTAAAGAACATTGATCGAAAAAGTTTGCGTCGTCAGCTGCCCTTCGGTGTCGAACACCTTCAGCGTTACGTTGTATAACCCTTTTAGGCCAGAGTAGGCGGGATCATTGCTGTCAAAATAATAATTTGACAAATCATGATTGACACCAATGATCGTTTTACGAAAACCGAGAAGGCCTATCCCTTTAGGCCCGCTCACTTTCATAACGATTTGTTTGAGCCCCTTCTCATCCCGCGCCATTCCGGAAAAAAATTTTTTTCCGCCCAAGCGGACATTTAATGCCAATGCAGGGGTTGGACAGAATGTCGGAGGGGCATTCTCGTCGACCGAATGCCGACGCACCGGCCTGTAATTTTTTAATGACGACCAGCTCCACTCTCTATAACGCGCCGTTCGAGGCGTCTGTTCCATCGCGAGAATCCCGGATGCCGTTCTTGCCTTGAACAAGACAATGTGAACGCCGCTTCGATTGAGCGCATCGCCAATACGTAGATCGACGTTTTGCCCCGTTCCCTGATTGCCAAGGCAAGTGACATAGTCGCCATCAGTCGTTGCGTCCCCCTCGAAATCGACGGTGAAATACCGCATGGGCAACTTCCAGGCGATACTCACGAATCCGGAGCAGTCGTTTCCCAATTCCGTTTGTCCACCAGCAGTGGTTGCAACTGCGTCAAGAAATTCCGTTTTATTCTCCGGGGGATAGTCATCGCTCTCCTCGAATCCCGAACTGTACGCCTCTCCTGAATAATAGACGCCTTTCCAAAAAGTATAATAGATCGCGTCATATCCAAAGTTCTGGATTGTTTTATTCGGGGTCCATTTGAAGTCAATCATGGCTGCCGCTTCATCATGGATTTGCGATCTCGTGATCACTCCCCATTCATCGCCCTCCCAAGTCAGCGCAACGGTCGTATAAATAACGCACGCGACACTGACGACAACGGACTGCGTCGAGAATTTTTTTTGAATATTCATGCAGACCATCCTTACATGAGTTGGCATATGGCGACATATCCACGATCCACCACTCCAAGTGTAATTTGTTTGAATGAGATTTTTTATCCGTGTAATTACTCAGCCCGGACGCAATCGCGACCGATGATCGCCGCGTGACAATCCAAGCTTTTTATTGCAATTCGACGGACTGGGCGTAAGCCTAATACCAACGAACGTTGGCTAAAGATGATCGCGTACCAGACGGACATAGGCGGAATCGCGCCGCGTGCCATAGTCGACGGCACCGTGGCCGAAGTGCAGGGTCCAGGCGCTACCCGGGTAATAGCTCGATGGCGTTGAGGACCAGAAACGGTCCGGCGGGGTATTCGGAAAATTGACAGCGTCGATATCAAGACCATAACAGCGACGCTGAAGCAAGGACGATAACTCAGTTTGATCCGGCAGGCGCCAATCGGAGTAACCCGCAAAGACGGCGTCGCGGCCCTGCCGAACGGCCCACTTCCATTTAAACGGCAAAGCATCGCCAACGACGCAACCGACCCCGCTCAACCCCTCGGTACACTGCTTCCACATCAAGCCAGTCGTACGGTCGATCACCGTGCCATCCCGGTTGGCGACAAAACGGCTATCCGGCCGCATGACCGGAAGATCGTCGAGACAGGTCTGAGCGAAACAGCTCGGAACAACCGCCGACATGCTAATAAGCAACGGCAATGCCAGGAGCAAGCGGGCCTGTTTAAACCGCGTCCAGCATGACATGGGTTGTTTCGTGCGATCCCCGGCTTCGCGATCACCAGCACCGAGCGGTGAAACGCGGTTGAAAGATGGAATGGCTACTTCTTCCCGGTCGTCGCTTCCGGCGCCGCCGCAGTCGAACCGGATATGCCGGCGACGTTCGTTAGCATTTTCTGGAACAGATCCCAGGAAGCCATGGTCCCCGCCATATAGGGCTGGAACAACTTGATGGGATCGTAGCCCTCGGCTCCGGACATCATGCGTTCGCGGATATCATCCATCATCTGGCGCTGGAACGCCTCCACATCCGGCAAGCCAAACAATTTACGAACCTCGTCCGGGGTAATATCGAAATCGACGGTCACCTTCATAGCGCTCTCCCGAGGGGCACGGCAACAGGCCGCGGCTGTGTTCAACGACTCTTTTCGACTCTCTGGCCGTGCCTCAATGACGGCTGGCGCGCGCAACCGGTTCGGCTGGCGTCGGTTCCTCGATCGTCATGGCGCGACGAACCCGCCGGCCAATCAGGGTACAAGCCCGCTCGAAGGCGCGCGATGCCTCGCGCGCGGTCCAGTCCCACTCGGAGGGATGCGACGTGGACGGGCATTGCCAGTGACCCGTGGTCAGCAGCGACCCGATTCGAATTTCCAGGGTCCAGTCATGCCAGAGGGTTTCAGGTTGATCCTCCTCGACGAATTCCTGCTCGGCAAGACGAATATAGTTTCCGGCGTGATCGTCCATGGCGACCAGATTGGATAACAGCAGGGTATCGTCGATACAACTGGTCCAACCCGTATGGACCGCAGTGGCCGTGCCCATGAGCGAATGGATGAGTAAGGCCGGGGTGATGGTCAGCGACAGGGGCGTGTCCCAATCCGGTTCCGTGGCATCGTCGGTTTCTGGTGTCATAATCGCTTTCGAACCCAAGCCGCTGGGCCATTTCAATCATACATTTCACATGGTCTAAGTCTACGACCGGCGACCCGGACGCGGCAATCCCACGTGCGGTGTCCGGCCAGGATGGTTCTCGTCACGTCAACCTGGAGTCAGCAGTATGTCAGTGATCCTCGATCTCGCCATCTTCCCCACCGATCAAGGGATCAGCGTCAGCGATTCGAGTTCTCCTCCCGGCCCGATCCCGGTATGGTGTCGATATTGCCACGTAATGGAAATCCAATCATGAAGGTCGCAATCTTTTCGGATGTGCAGGCCAACCTTCCCGCCATGGAGACGGCGGTGGAGCGGATCCTCGCCTGGAATCCGGACCTGGTGGTGATGGCCGGCGATCTGGTCAACCGCGGCCCCACCAGCCTGGGCTGCCTGGAGTTGTTCGACCAACTGCGCCGGGAGCGCGGCTGGCTCCCGGTCCAGGGCAATCACGAGACCTGGATCCTGCGTTGCGCCCGCGAGGCGCCTAAAACCGAGTTGGAGGAACAGATGCGGCGCTTCGCCGACTGGACCTATCGCCAACTTCAACCGAGAATCGCGGCGATGGAAGATTGGCCGGACCATCTGTGTTTCCACGGCGGCCGCGACGACACCTGGGTCCACGTGACCCATGGCACCATGGCCAGCAACCGTCAGGGCATCTCGCTCAATGTCCCGGACGAGGATCTGCGGGGTGCCCTGCCCCCGGATATCGCGCTGTTCGTCACCGCCCACACGCACCGCCCGCTCGAGCGCGTGCTCGACGGCACGCCCATCCTGAACGTCGGTTCGGTCGGCTCACCCTTCGATGGCGACCCGCGTGGCAGCTATGCCCTGCTGGAACTGCGCGCCGGCCGCTGGCGCTGGGAGATCGTCCGCTTCGAGTATGATCGCGCGCGGGCCGAACGGGACTTCCGGAATTCCGGATTCATCGACGAAGGTGGACCGCTGGCCCGCATCCTGTTCGAGGAATGGCGCCGGGCCAGCCTCCTGATGCCGCGCTGGCGCCGGGACTACGAACCGGCCGTGCTGACCGGCGAACGCCTGCTGGAACCCGCCGTCGCGGAATTCCTCGCGGCACTGGACTGACGAGCACTGGCCACTCGTGCAGCTGTGCGAAAGTCCCAAGACCGTCTCAGGTCGTTGTCGTTGTCGTAATCGAACATTCGCCATATCGAAACCACGATCACGACAACGATCACGACAACGACAACGACAACGAGGATGTCCCGGTCTCGGAACCTGGGCAGCGAAGAACTAACCACTAACCACTGACCACTCGAATGACCGACTCCGATTCACTCTCGCGTTTTCTGTTCGAGCACACCGGCATTCGCGGCAACCTGGTGCATCTGGACGCCAGTTGGCGCGCGGTGCTGGCGACCCACGCCTACCCGAACAGCGTGCGCGGTCCGCTCGGCGAGTCGCTGGCCGCGGTCGCGCTGCTCGCCGCCACCATCAAGTTCGACGGATCGCTCATCCTGCAAGCTCAGGGTACTGGACCCATGCGAACCCTGGTTGCCCAGGCGACCCATGAACGCACGGTACGCGGACTCGCCACCTGGGTGGACGACGTGCCCGCGACGGGCGAACTGACCGACCTGTTCGGCCCGGGGCGTCTCGTGTTGACTATCAAACGTCGTCAGGGCGAACCCTATCAGGGCATCGTCCCCCTCGAAGGATGCAATCTGTCGGCGGCCATCGAACGCTATTTCAGCGATTCCGAACAACTTCCGACCCGCTTGTGGCTCGCGGCGACCGACCGGCGCGCCGCCGGCCTGCTGCTCCAGCGGCTCCCGAGCGACAGCCTGGGCAACGAGGACTGGGAACGCATCTGCCTGCTCGCGGATACCTTGACGCCGGCGGAACTGATCGATCTCCCTGGCGGCCAACTGCTCTACCGACTCTTCCATCAAGAGCCGGTGCGCCTGTTCGAACCGGATCCCCTCGCCTTCCGTTGCGGCTGTTCGCGGGCGCGCATCGAGGAGGTGATCCGGTTACTGGGCGAGGTCGAAGTCAACGAGATCCTCGCCGAACAGGGCGCGATCCAGGTCAACTGCGAATTCTGCAATCGCGAGTATCGCCTGGACAGGGTGGACGCCCGCCAACTCTTCGCCGAGCATACCCATCACACGCCACCCGTCGCGTGGCAATAGCGTTCTCCTTGAATTTGCGCGCTCCCGCTCAGGAATCCGTTTCATTCGACTTGGCCAACCTGACCCGGAACCAAAGCGAATAGAGCGCCGGTAGGAAGAGCAGCGTGATGCCGGTTCCGACGATGATCCCGCCAATCAGTACATAGGCGAGCGGCCCCCAAAAGGTATCGGTGGTCAGCGGCGTGAAGGCGAAGACGGCGGCGGCGGCGGTCAGAATCACCGGTCGCGCCCGTCGGACCGTCGCTTCCACCACGGCCGCGGATGACTCCATGCCCTGCCCCAGATTGTCCTCGATCTGCTTGGCCAGGATCAGGGTGTTGCGCATCAGGATACCGGCCAGACCGATCAACCCCAGCAGGGCGACGAATCCGAAGGGCTTGTCCGCGATCAGCAGGGCCAGGGTCGCGCCAATAACGCCCAGCGGGGCGGTGGCGACCACCATGACGGTGCCGGAAAAGCTGCGCATCTGCAGCATGATGACCGTCAGCATCAGCACCAGCATGATCGGCTGTACCCGCTGGATGGAGGCATCGGCCTTGCCGGACTGCTCCACCGCGCCGCCGATGTCGATGCGGTAGCCGTCCGGCAGTTGTGCCCGCAGCGCTTCGAGCTGGTTCCAGATCGCCAGGGTCACGTCCGGCGGCTGGGCGCCCGCGACCTCGGCATGCACGGCGATGAAGGGATCGCGGTTGTAACGCTTGAGCACCGGATCCTCGAACTCGATGGAGAGCGTACCCGCCTGGGCCAGTGGGACATTGCGCCCGTTCTGGGTCTTGAGGTTGATGTCCGCCAGGGCGCCGGGGCGAACTGCCTCGCCCGCCCGACCGCGCAGCACGAGTTGAACATTGCGCACATCCTCGCGAATCTCGGTCGCGACCAGACCCGACAGCTCATCGTTCAATTGCTGGGCGAGTTCGCGGGGCGTCAGGCCGATCAGACGCAGACGGTCCGGATCGAGCGCGAGCCGCGCCACCGGCACCCGCTCGCCCCAGTCCAGATGGGCATCCAGCGCGTTGGGATGGGCGGCGACCCGGTCGCGCACCTGGTCGGCGATCCGCCGCAGGGTCACTGGATCCGGCCCCACCACCCGGAAGCTCACCGGCCAGATGACCGGCGGACCATAGAGCAGTTTGTGGACCCGCACCCGCGCCTCGGGAAACTCGCCCGCGTCCACCTGGGCCTGGAGTCGGGCGATGAGCGTATCGCGCGTGGCCGGACTCTCGGCCACCGCGATCAGCTTGGCGAAGGCCGGATTGGACAGCTCGGGATTGAGCGCGAGGAAAAAGCGCGGCGCACCGGCGCCCAGATAGCTGGAGAGCGAGCGCACGCCGGGCGCATTCTTGAGGGTCGCCTCGACGCGCTCGGCCACCGCCGTCGTGGCACGGATTCCGCTGCCCTCCGGCAGATAGATGTCGACCAGCACTTCGGGGCGGTCCGAACTCGGAAAAAATTGTTTCTGCACCGGGCCAACCAGCCCGGCGATGGAGAGCGCCAGCAGACCGAAAGTCGCCGCCACCACCAGCCGTTTATGGCGCACGCAGCCGCGAATCAGCGCGCGCAGCCGCCGGTAGAGGCGCGAATCGTAGAGCGCCTCGGGGGCGACGTCGGTCGATTTGGGCGGGGATAGCAGAACCGTGCCCAGATAGGGCGTGAAGGTGACGGCCACCAGCCAGGAGACCAGCAGCGCGAAGGCCAGCACCCAGAAGATATTGCCGGCATATTCGCCCACGCCGGAGCGCGCGAAACCGATAGGGACGAAGCCGACGACCGTCACCAGCGTACCGCTCAACATGGGCGCGGCGGTGACTGTCCAGGCATGGGCGGCGGCGCGCCGTCGATCCCAGCCCTCCTCCATCTTCACCAGCATCATCTCGATGGCGATGATGGCGTCGTCCACCAGCAGACCCAGCGCGATAATCAGCGCACCGAGCGTGACCCGGTCCAGATTGACGCCACGAATCAACATCAGCAGGAAGGTCAGGCCCAGGGTCAGCGGAATGGCGATGCCAACGATCAGCCCGGCGCGCCAGCCCAGTGCCACGAAGCTCACCAGCATCACCACGCCGACGGCAACCAGAAATTTGAGCTGAAACAGCTCCACGGCGTGCGAGATGGCGTCGGCCTGATTGGTGATCGGCGAGAACCGCATCCCCAGCGGCAAATCGGTCTCCAGGCTGGCCGTGAACTCGGCCAGGCGCGCGCCCAGATCCAGGCCGTTTTCGCCGCGCCGCATGACCACGCCAAGCAGCACCGACTCCTCGCCGCCGGCGCGGATCAGATAACCGGGCGGATCCTCGTAGCCGCGCTTGACCTCGGCGATCTCGCCGAGTCGAATCAGCCGCTCGCCCGCGCGGATCGGCACCGCCCGGATGGCGTCCAGATCGTCGAGTTCGCTGTCCAGACGCAGATAGAGACGCGGCCCCTGAGTCTCGACCAGACCGGCTGGCAGCAGCCGGTTCTGCGCATCCAGCGCCTCCCGCACCGCGTCCGCGGTCAGACCCAGATTGGCCAGGCGGGCCGGATCGAATTCGACGAAGATCCGTTGCGGGCGCTCGCCGAGCACCCGGACCTTCTGTACCCCTTCGATGCGGGCGAGCCGATCGCGGATGCGTTCGGCCTCGCGCACCAGCAGACGGGGCGGCAGATCCGGCGCGGACAGGGCATAGAGCGCGAAATAGACATCGGAGAATTCGTCGTTGACAAATGGACCTTGAACGCCGACCGGCAGCTTTGGCGTCTCGTCCAGCATGCGCTTGCGCACCTGGTAGAACAATTCAAGTACGAGCGGAGACGGGGTGTAATCCTGGAACTCCACCAGCATGTCCACCCGTCCCGGACGCGCGGTGGTCTCGACCCGATAAAAATAGTCCACCTCGGAGATGCGCTTCTCCAGCGGATCGGCGACCAGGTCCTGCATCTGCCGCGCGCTCGCCCCCGGCCAGACCGCCGACACGACCATGACCCGCATGGTAAAGGCCGGATCTTCCGCCCGTCCCAGTTGCAGAAAGGCCAGGAGACCGGCGGCAGCCGTCAGCAGGATGAAAAACAGCGTCACGGAGCGCTCGCGCACGGCGAGCGCCGAGAGGTTGAAGCGGGATTCGGCGGGACGCGGACGCTCGCTCATGGCTGACGCACCCGAACCGCCTGCCCCGCCTGCAGCCGATTCACGCCCAGCGCCACCACGGGCGTGCCCGGTGCCAAAGCGGTCTGGATCCTTGCATATTCGCCGTCAAGACCGAGCAGAGTGACCGGTTCGGGTTGGACATGACCATCCGCCAGACGCCACACCAGCGGTCCCTCGGCGCGTTCCAGCACGGCCCCCAGGGGCACGCGCAACGCCGGCGGCTCGGAAGCGGGACCAGACTCGAAATGCAGGGTCACGGTCGTCCCCAACGCCAGATCGGAGGGCGTCTCGCTCAACCGATAACGCGCGCGCCAGGTGCGGGCGACCGGATCGGCGGTCCCGGCGATCTCCCGCAGGGTTGCCGTCAGTGCCGGCCCGATTCCAAACGGCTCCGCGATGGCCTGGCTCGGCAAGCGGTCGCGCCGATCCTCGGGGACATGGACTTCCACCTCGCGCGGGCCGTCTTCCGCCAGCATGGCGAGCGTCTGACCGGCGGTCACCACCTGCCCGACCTGACCGTTGGCCTCCAGAACGACACCAGCCGTCGGGGCCGTCAATGAAGCATAGCCGATCGCGTTCAGCGCCTGTTCGAGGGTTGCCTGGGCGGCTCTCAGACGCTCGCTGGCCGCGCGCGAGGCGGTGGCCGCGCGCTCGAAATCCTGCTGACTGGCGAGTCGTTTTTGCAGCAGATCGGCCAGGCGGTCGCGTTCGCGCTCCGCGTTCTCGTTCTCGGCGCGGGCGCTCGCTTCGGCCGCCTCGGCCGCGATCCGCTGTTGCACGACATCGCGGGGATCGAGCCGGAAGAGTAACTGTCCCGCCGCGACCTGGTCGCCCGCATCGATGCGGCGCTCCAGGATTTCCCCGCCGATCCGAAAGGACAGCGGGATCTCATGGCGAGCCTGCACGGCGCCGGTCAGGCTCCAGGTCGCGACGGAGGACACTTCGAGGGGAACCGTCAGCACCCAGGGCGGCAACGCTTCCGGCATTTCCTCGGCGCCCGGCTGGCAGGCGGACAGCAACAACAGGGTCGGACTGACCAGCGACAGGAACATCGGCAGGGCGAAAGGCCGCACGGGTTTGGTCTCCTTAAGGATCGACGAACCCATGCATTATTACTGTACGGAATCGTTTAGTAAATGCTAATCTTGCGCCAATTCGACGTCTACCGTACAACCAACATCAACCCGACAATCCGCTGACCGCAGACCATGAGCAACCCGAACCCCACCGGCATGACCGCCGCATCCGACCCGCCGCGGCGCGCCCGCGGCCGGCCGCCCGACGAGACCAAGCACGCGGCCATCCTCGCCGCGGCGCGCGCACTGTTCTTTTCCGGGGGGCTTCAGAGTCTGAGCATCGAGGCGGTCGCGCGCGCCGCGCATGTCTCCAAGGTCACCGTCTACGCGCATTTCACCGATCTGCCGGGACTGATCCGCAAGGTCATCCTGGCCCAGCGCACCGACATGACCGCCGCCCTGGAAGGCTTGCCCAAAACGCCCGGCGGACTGCGTCAGGCGTTGATCGAGTTCGGTCTTTGTCTGATGGACTTTTTGACCGGCGACGAGTTTCTCACCCTGCAACGCATGCTGGCGACCCAGGCCGGCCAGCAACCCTGGCTCGGGCCGCTGATCTATCGGGAAGGCGCCGAGGCCACCTGCGCGAAATTGGCGCGGCTGCTGGAGGCGTCGGTGGAGCGCGGCGATCTGCGCCCCCATGACAGTCTTCAGGCGGCGGAACAGCTTTTGGGCATGTGGCAGGGCATTCAGACGACCGGGCTGTTGATCGGCGGCTGTCCGCCGCCGACCCCCGAGGTTCTGCGCCGGCGCATAGAGTGCGGCGTCGACCTCATCCTGTCGGCGCATGCGCCGGCGTCTCCAGCGGAAGATAGTGCGTCCAGGGATTCTTGATCCTTCCCGTCACGAAGGAGCGCGACGGATCGACCAGCGCACGGTCGACGAGCGCGGTGCGTCCGAGGAGCATGCGAAACAACATGGTCTCGCGGTTGGCGAGGGTCAGCTCGATCGGCCACGCGCGCCCGGACAGCGCCAAGCGGGTCAGAATCACGTAACGCTCCTCGCGATGCCCGCCGGAATCGGAGACATGCCGCCGGTCGAAAACGGGCGCCTCGCCATGCACGACGACATCGGCGCGATGCTGCAAGGGATGCACGCCGAACCGGACATGGAGCTTGCCGCGACGCTGGAAGGTGTCGACATAAAAGGCGTGCAGGGTGGAGGTACGGGCGCCGGTGTCGACCTTCGCCTTGATTGGCCCCAGCCCCAGATCCGGCAGGGACAGCCATTCGCGCCAGCCCAGCATCAAGGGTTCCGATTCGTTCTCGGGATGCGTCATACCGCTGCTCACGCCGGCTCCGTCGGGACAAAAAAGACCGGCGCTCGCGCGGCAATCATTCGACGCCACGACACCGGCTGCCTACAATTGACGTCA
The DNA here is from genome assembly GCF_016653465.1 of Thiocystis minor. Classification (GTDB taxonomy): domain Bacteria; phylum Pseudomonadota; class Gammaproteobacteria; order Chromatiales; family Chromatiaceae; genus Chromatium; species Chromatium minus. Next base: position 33,369 of record NZ_NHSQ01000061.1, read on the forward strand.
GTGTAACATTCTTGAACCGAACGACTTTTGGAGCATCCAATGCGCGGTCTGATCTTTGCGTTGCCGTTGACTCTTTCGATTCTGGCCCAGCCGCTCGCCGCCGAGGTCGGCATCGCCAAGATTCTTGCCCCCTGGGAGGCCAATGGCCAATTATTCCAGGTTGCCGTGGACCGGCTCCAGTTCATCGGCACCTTCGAGGGCATCATGTACATCGAGAGTGGCGACGGTTTGCTCGATGCCGCGCTCTTCACCTGCCCATCCACCCAGATTATCCACATTCTCAGCAACGAGTTGCAGGGCCACGGCTACTGCACGATCGAGAGTCCCACGGGCGATTATGTCTATGCCGAGTTCAACTGCAATGGTCAGCCGGGCTCCTGTAAAGGCACATTCACGCTGACCGGCGGCACCGGCAAGCTAACGGGGATTACCGGCGAAAGCGCGATGATCGTGCGCACCGCGCTAAGCGGCACGAGTATCGATCAGGCGAGTGGTGGCACCGTGTCCGCTGCCAAGGGGCTGGCGATCTGGCCAGAGATGCGCTTCGAGGTGCCGGGCGGAAACCCCAGGTTCGGCATGCTGGGAACCGGTCCAGGCAACGCCGACAAGACCGACGAAACACAGCAGCCGGATGAATCCAGCCCGTCCAACGACTTGGGCGAATCCGCCAATCCCGTCGATCCTTGATCCTTACGCTGCGCCAGTGGTAATGCGGTTCAGGCGTTTTTCAGGATCGCTCTGCTTCGGGCTGGAACGCCAGCGAGACCGAATTGATGCAGTAACGCAGCCCGGTCGGACGCGGACCGTCCGGGAAGACGTGACCAAGATGCGCGCCGCAACCCTGACAAACGACCTCAATGCGGCGCATCCCGTGACTGGCGTCCACCTGCTCCGCGACCGCATCGGGATCGGCGGGCTGCCAGAAACTCGGCCAGCCGGTACCCGAATCGAATTTCTCTTCCGAGTTGAACAGCGGTTCGCCACAACAACTGCAACGGTAGATGCCCCGCTCCTTGAAGGCGTGATATTGGCCGGTAAAGGCGGGTTCGGTGCCTTTCTCGCGGCAGACGTGGTATTGCTGTCCGGTGAGTTCCGCCCGCCATTCGGCCTCTGTTTTTTCGATTTTCCCGCGCATGTCGCTTCTCTCTTGAATCCAATCCGACAAAATTCAGCGTCGTCTTGAGCCGCGTCGGTCGCGGCCCCTATACTGCGCGATCGCTTCCATCGCTTCTTAATGGGGACTGGTTCCGCCGATGTCCAGCCACGGGCGAAAGCTGAACACGCCGCGGAAGCGATTTTTTTTCGAGGACCAAACGGATGTTTTTGCGTAACCGGCACCGTCTGTGGATTCGTATCGTCTTTGTGTTGGGCGCCATCTCGCTCTTCATTTTCGGGTATCAATGGGGCAATCGTTATCAACAGCAACCATCGGAAACGCTCGCCATCGACGGCGTACTGGTGCGACCGCCCGTCACCCTGCCTGACTTTCAACTGAAGGATCCATTCGGACGCGCGTTCGACCGCAAGACCCTGGAGAGCGGCTGGAGCCTGCTCGCCTTCGGCGACCTCTCGCGTGCCTCCGGCCAACTCGCCGTGCAGCGTCTGATCGATGTCCGCAATCGCGTCGCCGATCAGGCGGCGCTCGGACAGGCGCTGCGGCTGGTCCTGATCGCGACCGCCGAGACTCCAACGCTGGCGCGCGACTTCGCCGGTCTTGCAACCTCGCTCTTCATCCTTGGCGGAGAGTCCTCGCGGATCGCACCGCTCCGCGATGCCTTGAGTTCGCTGGACGACGAAACACCGACGATCTATGTCATCGGCCCTGGCGCCCGGCTGCTGGCCCTGTTCCCGGACACGGAGACGGGCGCCGCCATGGCCGAGGATCTCAAAGCGCTCTTTTACGCGCACGAACCGCAGTGATCTAAAAACTCATGACCGACCACCCGACCCCCTCTCCGCGCGAGCGCCTGTTCGTCGCGCTTCAGCATGTCCTGCCGCAGCACGGGCTTTCAACCTTGATGCACCGGCTCGCGCGCGTGCGCTGGCGCCCGCTCAAGGCGCTCCTGATTCGCGCATTCGCGCGACTCTATCGGATCGACATGAGCCTGGCGGTGGAGCCCGAACTGTCCGCCTATCCCCATTTCAACGCTTTCTTCACCCGCGCGCTGCGCCCGGACGCCCGACCGCTCGATCCGGATCCACGCGCGGTCCTCTGCCCGGTGGACGGCACCATCAGCCAGATCGGCCGGATCGCGGCGGGCCGGCTGATTCAGGCCAAGGGACACGACTACGGGGCGGACGCGCTGCTGGGGCTGGCGAACGGTGTGGCGCATCCGTTCGATGGCGGCGTCTTCGCCACCATCTATCTGTCGCCGAGCGATTACCATCGGATTCACATGCCGCTCGCCGGCGCGCTCGCCGAAATGACTTATGCGCCGGGTCGACTCTTCAGCGTCAACAACAGCACGGCCAAGCTCGTGCCTGGGCTGTTCGCGCGCAACGAGCGGGTGGTCTGCCGCTTCGCGACCGAGGCGGGCGAGATGGCCCTCGTGCTGGTGGGCGCGATCTTCGTCGGCGGCATCGAGACCGTCTGGGCGGGCGCGATCACGCCGCCGCACTCGGGGCGCGCGCTCCAGCATTGGGACCATCGCAACGATACCGATCCCATCCGCCTGGAACGCGGCGCCGAGATGGGCCGCTTCAATCTTGGATCGACCGTGGTTCTGCTCTTTCCGCCCGGGCGGATCGAATGGGAGTCAAACCTTGCTCCCGGGCAGCAGGTTCGGCTGGGTCAGCGGCTTGGGGTTTTGCAGTCGTATAGCCTTCGCACCTGATAAATGGTCACTGTCAGCCAAATTCATCATGAGTCTATTGAGCATGAATATCGAGGACATCAAGCAGCAGCTCTCAATCTACGAGCGCAAATTTCCCGAGGCGGCCGTGCGGGCCGCCATGGAACAACGGGAGGCGATGACGCCGATTCTCTTGGACTGTCTGCAGGAGACAGCCGACGATCCGTGGATGGTCGCGGAGAACGAGGATGGCATGCTCCAAGTGTATGCGATGTACCTGCTGGCGCAGTTTCGAGAGCGGGCCGCCTACCCGATGCTGGTGAAGCTGTTCTCCACGCCGGGCGAGGTGTGTTTCGATCTGGCTGGCGATGTAGTGACGGACGGACTGGATCGCATCCTGGCCACGCTGTACGACGGCGACGTGGATTCGATCAAGCGCATGATCGAGAACCGCGAGGTGAACGAGTATGTGCGAAGCACCTGCATGCGAGTGCTGGTCACGCTCGTCGCCTGGGGGGATCTGGAACGCGAGGCTGTCGTCGAGTATTTCCGAAGTTTGTTCGATGGCAGGCTGGAACGCGACGCGGATTTCCTGTGGGGATCGCTGGTGAGCAGTTGTTGCGATCTCTACCCTGAAGAACTCTTGCCGGACATCGAGCGCGCCTTCGCGGACGATCTGGTGGATACCTTCTACATCGGGATGGACAGTGTTGAGGAGTCGATGGCCCAAGGCAAGGAGCAGGCGATACGACAAGGGACTCGTCATGGACCAATCGAAGATACCGTGGCAGAGATGAGTTGGTGGGCATATTTCAAGGAGGAGGAGCCTAAAACGACGATTCCCGTTCCGGCGATCTCGCAAGGGACTCGGGTCAAGGCGGCGACTCCCGCTCCGGTGACCGCACAAAGAACTCTGGTCAAGGCGCCCAAGGTCGGTCGCAACGATCCCTGCCCCTGTGGCAGCGGGAAAAAATTCAAGAAATGCTGCGGGCGCTGACGGAAGGGCCGGTCAGAAGAAGCCGAGCCGGGACCGTCAGTGGATGCGTGAAACGGCGTACTCCCGGCTCGACGGGACGCGAGGGCTCGGTCGTCATTCGAGTCAGAATTGCTGCTTGGATCTACATTTAGCGCGCCGCCAACCTGTCGGCGGTCCCAGGCAACCAGGCTTTAGATGATTTCCTGAAAACAATCGACCCACAGAGGCAGTTAATGGACAGGGTTTCGCAGGATGAACAGGATTTCGTAAAAAGCTGTTTTTGAATCCTGTGAATATTGAAACATCCTGTTAATCCTGTCCATTTGAAGCCTTGGGCATGGGCATGAACTTTCACAGAAATCGCCTTAGGCGATTTTCGGCTCCAAAGCGCAGGCATCGCCAGTGCCGATCCAGAATCCAAAACTCTTGCTCAAAAACTCCTCCCAGCGCATGTAGTGCGAGCCGTCGCAGGAGAAATTCAGTCCGACGATACCGTTGAAAATGTTGAGCGAGCCGGAGCGCAAATAGATGTTTTCGTCCATGAAACGCAACGCGCGGAACGTGCGGAAGACCTCGCCGACACGCTCCAGCGGAATCGCGGCATCCGCCGGATAGTCTCGCTGGGGGTAGGCCAGACAGATCCCGGGATTGGCCAGATCCTCATAATCCAGAATGCGGAACCGAAAGGGATCCTCGATCAGCCACAGGGTCGCGCGCGAACTGGAAAAATGCAGTTTGCCGTGAAAGACGCCATGGACGGCGACCAGCTCGACCAGCAGATCCAGAATCTCGTCGATCCGCCGATCCATCAGGCTCTCCACCCGCTCCTGCTGAAACAGCCCGCCGCGAATCGCCGGATCGCCCTTGAGCTGAAGCCAGCGGTCCGGCTGCTGGTAGATCTCGCGGGTCAGTGGCAGTTCGCGCAGATCGAAATCGGCGCCGAGAAAGCCGAGCAGACCGCCCTCTTCGTCATCGATGCGCTGAATCGCGGTCAGCGAGGGCCGCCGGGCGTTGCGGCTGAGATAGACCGGCGACAGCGAAAACCGCGCCCCGGCGAGCGCCTCCGCCAGATAGGGCCGCTCGCGACGGTTGCGCCCCAGATGCTCGGGAAGCCAGCCCTGGGGCGAGAGATTGGCGGTCAACTGATTGGCTTCGCCATCGAGCACGTAGAGATATTTGCAGGAGGGCAGATTGGGCAGCGCATCCGCCAGAATCCGCTCCAGACCCGCGCGCTCGGGCCAGACCGAGCGGCAATCGCCGATGAGGCGTTCGAGCAGCCCGGCGAGCCGGCCCTGCAATAACATGCGCTGGCGCGCGACAGCGGTTTGAAGGGCCTGGCTCATTCCACCAGCTCGCCCTGTAACACCCGCTCGAAGGCGAGCTGCCCGTCCCCCATGGTCACCTCGATCAGATCGCCGGGACCGAACTTGCCGGACAGAATCTCCTGCGCCAGCGGATTTTCGAGCTGGGTGCGGATGGCGCGCTTGAGCGGACGCGCGCCATAGACCGGATCGAAACCGGCCTCGCCCAGATGATCGAGCGCGCGGTCGTCGACCGTGAGGCGCATGTCCCGATCGGCCAGACGCTGTTGCAGAAAGTCGATCTGAATCCGGGCGATGGCGCGGATCTGCGACGGTTGCAGCGGATGGAAGACGACGATTTCATCGAGCCGGTTGATGAATTCGGGCCGGAAGGCATGGTGTACTTCCTCCATGACGGCCTCTTTCATCGCCGCGTAATTGGCCTCGCCCGCGCGTTGCTGGATGATGCTGGAGCCGAGATTGGAGGTCATGACGATGACCGTGTTGCGAAAATCCACGGTGCGCCCCTGACCGTCGGTGAGCCGCCCGTCGTCGAGCACCTGAAGCAGCACGTTAAAGACATCCGGATGGGCCTTTTCCACCTCGTCGAGCAGGATCAGGCTGTAGGGACGGCGACGGATCGCCTCGGTCAGATAGCCGCCCTCCTCGTAGCCGACATAGCCGGGCGGCGCGCCGATGAGACGCGCGACCGAGTGCCGCTCCATGAATTCGGACATATCGATGCGAACCATCGCCTCCTCGGTGTCGAACAGGAAGGCGGCCAGCGCCTTGCAAAGCTCGGTCTTGCCGACGCCGGTCGGCCCCAGGAAGAGGAAGGAGCCGATCGGCCGTCCAGGATCAGACAGCCCGGCGCGCGAGCGGCGCACCGCATCGCTGACCGAACGCACCGCCTCGATCTGACCGACCACGCGGCGCTCGATCTCGGACTCCATGCGCAGCAGCTTGTCGCGCTCGCCTTCGAGCATTCGCGAGACCGGAATCCCGGTCCATTTCGAGACGATCTCGGCGATTTCCTCCTCGGTGACCTTGGTGCGCAGCAGACGATTCTCGCCCTGACCGCCCTCGCCCGCCCGCGCGAGCTGCTTTTCCAGTTCCGGGATGCGTCCGTACTGAAGCTCGGACATGCGGGCCAGATCGCTGGCGCGGCGCGCGGTTTCCATCTCCATCCGCGCGCGGTCCAGCGCCTCCTTGATGTGCGCGGTGCCCTGTACGGCGGCTTTCTCGGATTTCCAGATCGCGTCGAGGTCGGCGAACTCGCGTTCCAGCCGCTCGATCTGGCCCTCAAGGTCGGAGAGACGCTTGCGCGATGCCTCGTCGGATTCCTTTTTCAGGGCCATGCGTTCGATCTTGAGCTGGATCAGACGCCGGCTGAGCTTGTCCATCTCCTCGGGCATGGAATCGATTTCCATGCGGATCTGCGAGGCCGCCTCGTCAATCAGGTCGATGGCCTTGTCCGGGAGTTGCCGATCCGCGATGTAGCGATGCGACAACACCGCCGCCGCGACGATGGCCGGATCGGTGATCTCGACCGCGTGATGGACCTCGTAACGCTCCTTGAGTCCGCGCAGGATGGCGATGGTGTCTTCCACATTGGGTTCATCCACTAAAACCTTCTGGAAACGGCGCTCCAGGGCCGCGTCCTTTTCGACATATTTGCGATATTCGTCCAGTGTGGTGGCACCGACACAGTGCAGCTCGCCCCGCGCCAGGGCGGGCTTGAGCATATTGCCCGCATCCATCGAACCCTCGGCCTTGCCGGCGCCGACCATGGTATGCAACTCGTCGATGAAGAGGATGATGTTGCCTTCCTGCCGGCCGATGTCGTTCAGCACCGCCTTGAGACGCTCCTCGAACTCGCCGCGGAACTTGGCCCCGGCGATCAGCGCGGCCATGTCGAGCGACAGCAAACGCTTGGTCTTCAGTCCTTCCGGCACCTCGCCGTTGACGATGCGCTGGGCCAATCCTTCGACGATGGCGGTCTTGCCGACGCCGGGCTCGCCGATCAGCACCGGATTGTTCTTGGTGCGCCGCTGCAACACCTGGATGGTTCGCCGAATCTCGTCGTCGCGCCCGATCACCGGGTCCAGCTTGCCCTGCTCGGCGCGTTCGGTCAGATCGATGGTGTACTTTTGGAGCGCCTGACGCTGCTCCTCGGCATTGGGGTCATTCACGGATTGCTGACCGCCGCGCACCTCCTGGATGGCCTTCTCGATAGCCGACTTGCTGGCGCCCGCCTCGCGCAGCGCATTGCCCAGGACGCCCTTGTCTTCCAGCGCCGCGAGCACGAAGAGTTCGGAGGAGATGTATTGATCGTTGCGCTGTTGCGCCAGCTTGTCGGTCAGATTCAGCAATCGATTCAGATCGTTGCCGAGATGCACGTCGCCGCCAGCGCCCTGTACCGTCGCCAGGCGGTCGAGCGCTTCGCCCAGCGTCGAGCGCAGACGATTGGCGTTGACATCGGCGCGGGTCAGCAGATGGCGAACGCCGCCGCCTTCCTGATCCAACAGCGCGACCATGAGGTGCATGGGTTCGATGAATTGATGATCGCGACCCAGGGCCAGACTCTGAGCGTCGGCCAGGGCCATCTGAAATTTCGCGGTCAGTTTGTCCTGTCTCATGGGTGCAATCCTGTCTAAATTTCCGGTTGATTTGTTGTGGAAATTGGGGCTTAACGACGACCGAATCAAGCCGCCGCCGATCGCATCAGGGATCGACCGGAGGCAGACGCGCGCTGAGTTCGTCCCAGGCGATGACCACGCCGGGCAGGATGCCGACCGGGGTTTCGCCGACCAGTTCGCCAACCTCGGGCTTGCCGAATTGACCGTCCGCCAGACGATAGATCGTCAACATACGATCGATCGGATGCACCAGCCAGTATTCGCGCACCCCGGCACGCTCGTAGACCTGACGCTTGCGCCAGTGGTCATGGCTGGCGGTCCCCGGCGAGAGCACTTCGACCACCAGATCCGGCGCGCCGCGCACCCCGCGCCGGTCGAGTTTGGCGGGATCGCAGACCACCAGCACGTCGGGCTGCACCACGGTGTCGATGCGTTCGTCCACCTCGCCAGCCTTGGGCAGACGCACATCGAGTGGGGCAATGAAGGGGCGGCAGGGTTGGTGGCGCAAGGCATTGGCAATCTGGCGATAGATCTCGCCCGCCACGTCCTGATGCTCCAGGGTCGGCGCCGGAGCCATCGCCCAGGCCACACCGTCGATGAGTTCGTAACGAACCTCGTCGGGCCAGGCCAGATAATCGGCGTAGGTGTGAGCGTCGGTGTCGCGTTGCGCCAGGGCCATGATTCGGGTCTCCGGTTGGTTGATGCGCTGATCCACGCAGGCTCGCTTCGACACGATCATAGACGCTGCCAGTGCACGTCAGTCAGCGCGCCAGCATCGATTTCCGCTATCATGCACGGGTGAACCTTCGCGATCTCAAATATATCCTCGCCGTCGCCGAGACGCGCCATTTCGGGCGCGCCGCAGAGCGTTGTTTCGTCAGTCAACCGACACTGAGCGGTCAGATCAAGAAACTGGAGGACGAACTCGATGTCGTCATCTTCGAGCGAACCAACCGTTCCGTCGAGGTGACTCCCGTCGGCGAGGTCATCCTGAATCATGCCCGTCTGGCCCTGGAACAGGCGGAGGCGATCGAACAGGTCGCTCGCGCCCATCAAGATCCCCTCGCCGGTCCGCTGCGAATCGGCGCCATTCCGACCCTCGCCCCCTATCTGATGCCCCTGGTTCTGATTCCCCTGAAGCGCACCTATCCGAAACTCCGGCTGGTGCTGTCCGAGGAGATCACCGACTCGCTGCTGAGCCGTCTCGCGCATCATGAAATCGATGCCGCCCTGCTCGCCACGCCGGTGGACGAGACCGATTTCGACACCATGCCCCTGTTTGACGAGCCCTTTTGGCTCGCGCACCCCATGGATCATCCGCTCAACGAACGCGACGAAATCCGCGCCCAGGATCTGGAGAACATTGACCTGCTGTTGTTGGCCGATGGCCACTGTCTCACCCATCAGGTCATGGATGTCTGCCGTCTCGCCGAACGCCCGACGCATGGCGAAATGGCGGATCTACGGGCCGCGAGCCTGGAAACCCTGTTGCAATTGGTCGGCGCCGGCTTCGGTTGCACCTTGGTACCGGCACTGGCGATCCGTGGCGGCTGGATGGCCGACAGCGGCATCATTGCCCGCCCCCTTGATCTGCCGGATGCTTATCGTCGCATCTCGCTGGTCTACCGCCGCAGCTTTCCCCGTCGTCGCGCGCTGGAGGTCTTCGCCGAGATCGTGCGCGAACACCTGCCGAAAACGGTTAGACGCATCAACTGACCGATATCAACGGATTGAACGAAACGAATAGCGAATTCGCCAATCTGTCGGTTTTCGACCAAATCGAATCTCCCGCCGCCCTTGACGAAAGGTGGGTTTATCTGCTAGTTGTTTACTAGGCCACACGTTGCGGAAAGGAGAAAAATGGTTCGCGAACCTCGCTGAAATGCCTGATTCGCGCTACCATTTACCCTACTAAACGATAGGATTGCGAGTCGCAATGTTGTTCGCTCGCAACTGACTTCGTGGGTCCACGGATGGTTTTCATGGCACTACGTTTGCTTAATTTAAATTAGCCAGAAGCTAAATCAGCAATCATTGTCCCGTCGATACATCACGCTATAGGGGATATTTATCATGAGCACCAAACAATCGCTCGCTATCTGGGAACTCTGCCGGCAAGGATTTCCGCTCTCCGCGGACGACGCCGCCAAGTGCTGGCAAAGCGGCCATCGTTTCGACTTACGTGAAAAATTCACCGTCGAACTGGGTCGATCGCTGGAGGATCTGATCGATCAGTGTAATTGGGAAATCGAAAAGAAAAGAGAAACCGCTTGATTCAAAAAGAAAATAACAATATTTGCTGACCAAGACGAACGGCGCGTTAGCGCCGTCCGCTCTCTTCAGACGGCGTATCGCTCCTCGCTTTCTGAGTTGCCCTGCCTCCAGAAGATCAATATGGTGAGCGCAGAATTCCCTCACTCGCCTCGCCCAGCCACCGCGATCCCCAACTCTTTGTCGGGGTATGCGCGGTACGCCGGTCCAGATTGATGCATCGGAAGGCGGTTATCCAAGGATTTAGTCGATTGCCAACTATTTCGAAGGAAGGCCCAGATGTCAGCAACTCTTCTGATCGTCGACGACGTACCGGAAAACCTAGCCATTCTCGGCCAGTTGCTACGCGCGGCCGGTTACCGCGTCAGGGCGGCCAACCGCGGAGCCGTCGCGCTGAAATATGCCACGCTGGAACCGCCGCCTGACCTAATCCTGCTCGACCTGATGATGCCCGAAATGGACGGGCACGAGGTGCTGGACCATCTGCGCGCCGACCCGCGAACCCGCGAGATTCCGGTCATCTTCGTCACGGCCATGGACAGCGCCGAGACCGAGACGCTGTGTCTGGAGCAGGGCGCCGCGGATTTCGTCACCAAACCCATCGTCGCCTCGGTCGTGCTGGCGCGGGTGCGCAACCAACTGGAACTGCGGCGCGCGCGCGCCTGGCTACTCGATCAGAACGCCTTTCTGGAAACCGAAGTCGCGCGCCGCGTCGCCGAAGTCCAGGCCATCCGGGACGAGAGCGAACGCAAAGCGAATTTTGACGACCTGACCGGACTGCCCAACCGCAATCTGCTCGACGACCGTCTGGCGCAAGCCATCGAGCGCAGTCGCGCCGACGCCAGCCCGCTGATCGTCCTGATGTTGAGCCTCGACCGTTTCAAAAGCGTCAATGCGCATCTCGGGCGCGGCGCCGGCGACCGCGCGCTGCGGTTGGTGGCGGAGCGTCTGGCGCGTCTGACGGCGGCGACGGACACCCTGGCACGCGTCGAAGGCGACGAATTCATCCTGGTGATGAAAGCCGACGAGCGCGAGGCGGTCACCCGTTACGCCCAGCCGATGCTCGATGCCGTGATGGCGCCGCTGAGCATCGACGAACATGAAATCGTGCTCTCCGCCAGCATCGGCATGGCCACGTTCCCCAAGGATGGCGACACGGCCGACCGGCTGCTGCGCCATGCCACGGTGGCCCTGTCCAAAATCAAGATCGCCGGGGGACAGGGATTCCGCTTTTATGCCCCGGCCATGAACGTGCGCGCCCTGGAACGTCTCGATCTGGAGCGCGATCTGCGCGAGGCAATCCAGAAGGGCGGGCTGTCGCTCCATTATCAGCCGCAGATCGACCTGCGTAACGGTCAGATCATCGGCGCCGAGGCGCTGGCACGCTGGCAGCACCCGCGACGCGACTGGATTTCTCCGGGCGACTTCATCCCGCTGGCGGAAGAATCCGGACTCATCGGCCCGCTGGGCAAGTGGGTTCTCCACGAAGCCTGCCGCCAGAACCAAGCCTGGCAGACAGCCGGACTGCCGCCGGTGACGGTCGCGGTCAATGTATCGGCGCTCCAGTTTGCCGCCTACGATGTCGTGGACTTGACCGCAACCATCCTGCGCGAGACCGGACTCGCCCCCGAATATCTGGAACTCGAACTGACCGAAAGCGCCGCGATGGCCGATACGCTGGCCTTCATCGAGGCCACGCATCGCCTGAAGGAACTCGCGATCTCGCTCTCCATCGACGATTTCGGCACCGGTTTTTCCTCGCTCAGCTATCTGCGCCGATTCCGCATCGATCGGCTGAAGATTGACCAGACCTTCGTCCGGGATATCGTGCAGGATCCCAGCAGCGCGGCGATCGTCGCGGCGATTATCAACCTGGCGCACAGCCTCAATCTGGCCGCCATCGCCGAGGGGGTGGAAACCGAGGCGCAACTCCGGTTTCTGCGCGCGCAGGATTGCGACGAGATGCAGGGCTATTATTTCAGTCGACCGCTCCCCGCGTCCGAGTTCGAGGCCCTGCTGCGCTCGGAGCGCCTGCTGGCGTTTCCGACCGAGACCGTCGCCGCCAGCCGTACTCTGTTGCTGGTCGACGACGACCCGCAAATTCGCTTTATGCTCGAACGTCTGTTCGCTCACGAGGGCTATCGTGTTCTGACCGCCGGCGACGGCTACGCCGCGCTGGAACTGCTCGCCCTGAACGCGGTGGACGTCGTGGTCTCTGACGCCGACATGCCGCGGATGGACGGTGCCGAGTTTCTCGTCCGGGTCAGCGCCATGTATCCCGGGACCATGCGGATCCTGCTCTCCGGCACCATCGATCCAAAACTCATCGCCAAATCCGTCAATCAAGGAGAGATCTTCAAGTTTCTGACCAAGCCGTGGAAGACCGCCGAGCTGCGCGAGGCGGTCCGGGAAGCCTTCCGGATCATCGAGCATCGCGCCAAGCGGCATCCGCTCGCCCTCCCTGGCGGCGGCATGGACTCGAAGCCCGTGTAGCGGACGCCTTTCCGAGAAGCGACCATGACCAAATTGTCACCGAACCAGACCGAGAAGGCGACAGCAATCCGGCTTTCCGACGGCAGCGCCCCCTGCCACAAGGAAGCGGAGAAGATGGCGGCGCTGTCAGCCGTTGTCAGACACAGCGACGCCATTATCGTGATCAAGGATCTGGAACTCCGGGTGATCGCCACCAATGCCGCCTTTGCCAGGGCGGCGGGCCATGCCTCGGACGAGGATTTGATCGGCAAGACGGATGCGGAAATCTTCGGGGTATCGCCCGACAGCGAGCCCGTTCGTTCCTATCGGCAGGACGATCTGCGCGCGCAACGTCTCCTGCCCGGCGAATTGATCGTGCGGGAAGAACCCGTGATCACGCACGATGGGCGGACGCTGCACTACCTCACCAAGAAATATCCCATCTACGATCCGGAAGGCCATCTGATCGGCACCGGCAATATCTCGGTGGACATCACCGCGCGCCGGGAGGCGGAGCGGCAACTGCGGGAAACCAACCACGCGCTCGCGGTCGCCATGGCGGAGGCCCACGAACTGGCCACGCGAGCGGAGGCGGCCAGTCGTGCCAAGAGCGCCTTTCTGGCCAACATGAGCCACGAGGTTCGCACCCCGATGAACGCCATCGTCGGCCTGACTCAGTTGCTGCGCCAAGAGATCGCCGGGGCTTCACGGCCCGCTCCAGACGACGCACCCGGAGCGCAATCCAGGAACAACGAGGCAGGAATCGGTGCCCTGGACCGACGTTTGGAAAAGATCGAGACGGCGGCCCATCATCTGCTGGAGATCATCGATAACGTCCTCGATCTATCGAAGATCGAGGCGGATCGATTGCAACTGGCGGAGACCGATTTCGCCCTTGCCGACGTGCTGGACGCGATCCGCTCGCTGATCGACGCCGCGGCGAGCGCCAAGGGGCTCGCGATCGAGATCGACAGTCAGGCGCCGGGCTGGCTGCGCGGCGATCCGGCGCGTCTGCGTCAGGCGCTGCTCAAGTACGCCGAGAACGCGATCAAGTTCACCGAACGGGGGAACATCCGCCTGTGCGTCAGGGTACTGGAAGAGCGGGACGAACGTTTATTGCTGCGTTTCGCGGTCAGCGATACCGGACCCGGCATAGCGCCCGAGACCATCTCCAGACTCTTCGATGCCTTCGAGCAGGCCGATAATTCGACCACGCGCGAGTTTGGCGGTATCGGCCTGGGACTGGCGATCGCGCGCCATCTGGCGCACCTGATGGGAGGCGAGGCCGGGGTTGAGAGTACCCCTGGACAGGGCAGTACCTTCTGGTTGACCGCCTGGCTGTCCCATGGCAAGGGGGCCGTGCCGACAACCGCCGCGCTGGATTTGGGTGCGGTCGAGAGAGGCATGTCGCCGGACACCGGAACGGTCCCGCGAGCGGATAACGCGACCAGCCGGCGCGGGTTTCCGATCGCTGTCGTCGCGGGCGCGACACCTGACGATCCCGTTGACGCGAGCGAGTTGATCAAACGCATCAAGACCCTGCTCGCGCAAGGCGACATGGCCATCAACGAATTGCTCCAGCCTGAACCGCCCCTGCTCCGTACCGCGCTCGGGCGTGAGCGTGGAGATTTCCTGCGTCTGATCGAAGGCTTCGATTATCCGGGGGCGCTGGCGTTGCTGGAAAGACTCTCGCCGCCAGACGACCCTGCATGACCCGATTGAATCGCCACCTGCTATGAGACGGATCGATGCCGCTTTCCGGAGCTGGATATCGAGTCGTCTCTGTTCGCAAATTTCGGGGGAAAGACAACATCCCTGTCGTCCCATGTTGAGTTAAAGGTCAGCACTCCCAGGGTGACGGAGAGAAGCGGCGTTCCGGACATCGCCTCCGGGCATAAAGCCCCCTGGCGCGTCGCCCGGCTGCGCAACCGGGACACTTGGCGGGGTTAGAAATTCCTCGCGGGAGACTGAACCGCTGCCGTCGGTGTCCTGTGACGCGAATTGATGCAGCACCATCCCCTCGGGATCCCGTAACGCGGCCAGAGCCTCGGCGCTCAGACCGGCGGTCTCCTCGACGGCGAGGTTGAACAGCCGCGTGGCGACGGCGGCATCGGTGGCGGGTGAGCCATCGACAAATTCTGCCAGACTGATCTGTCCATCGCCGTCCTGATCCAGGCTCAGAAAGGACTGTTCCTGGCGAGCGGCGCGCTGCTGCGCGTGATGCGCCTGTAATTCGGCCAAACTCAGGACGCCATTGCGGTCGACATCGGCGGCGTCGAACAGGGTCGCGCCATAGCTTTCCGCCTCGTCGCGGGTCACGCGGCCATCGCCGTCCTGATCGGCTTCGGGCGGAAAGGGTCCAGCCCCCGGCCCGTTACCCGGAAAAGCGGCAACCGCGCCACCGAACAATATCAGCAGGGCGGCCAGTCCCAGCGTGTTTGCGTGTTTCATGACAAGTTCTCCATCGTTGGTTGATTGAGGATGCTGTCGACGTGCCGCGACAGCCATGTCAGTCTCGCCGCGAAAAGTGTTGTCATCATGGAGAAAGCCGAGCGGTTTTCGCGAAGATTGCGGGCATTTTGAGTCAGCCCGCGTCGGCGCTATGGCGGCCGTTCGAGCTTGTAGCCCACGCCA
This sequence comes from Thiocystis minor, assembly GCF_016653465.1. Classification (GTDB taxonomy): domain Bacteria; phylum Pseudomonadota; class Gammaproteobacteria; order Chromatiales; family Chromatiaceae; genus Chromatium; species Chromatium minus. The sequence goes on from NZ_NHSQ01000061.1 coordinate 48,454, forward strand.
TAGATGGAGCGGATCAGATCCCAGTCTGGGCGCAGGCGCTGAATCTTGCGGCGCAGATTCTTGATGTGGGTATCGACGGTGCGGTCGCTGACCACCCGTTCATCGGTGTAGGCATGGTCCATCAGCCGGGCGCGCGAGAACACGCGACCGGGCTGTTCGTGCAGGCATTTGAGCAGACGGAACTCGACCGGCGTCAAATCGATGGACTCGCCGTCGATGCGCGCTTCATAGCGTTCGCCATCCACGTCAAGCCCCATGACCGCGGGCTCGGGATCGGTCATGCCGAGCCAGGCCACGCGCCGCAGTTGGGAGCGCACCCGCGCGACGACTTCGCGCGGATGATAGGGTTTGCAGACATAATCGTCGGCGCCCAGCTCAAGCCCAAGCAGGCGATCGACCTCCTCGATCCGAGCCGTCATCATGATGATGGGCACTTGGGTGAAGGTGCGCAGCTCACGGCAGAGATCCAGTCCGTCGCGGCCGGGCAGCATCAGATCGAGCAGGATCAGGGCCGGCGGGTCGGCGCGCACGGCGGGAATGACGTCCAGCCCGTCCGCGATGATCCGGGTGCGAAAGGCGCTGGCGTGCAGATAGTCCGCCAGCAGACTGGCGAGCTTGGGCTCGTCTTCCACGATCAGAATCTGTTGCCCGGTCATGATGAATGGCCACCCTTGTTCTGGATTGATGCGCCCACGTTCAGGAGGATTCGAGCACCGGCAGGGTCACCGCAATCTCAAGACCGCCCAGTGGCGAGTGTGCCGCCTGGATCCGCCCGCCATGCGCCGTGACGATGTTCGTGCAGATGGCCAGCCCGAGCCCAGCGCCGCCGTGCGCCCGGCTACGTGAACGCTCTTCGCGAAACAGCCGCTCGAACAGCCGTGGCAGCGCGTCATCGGCCACACCGGGCGCGCTATCGCTCAGCACCAGCCTGACCCAGGCTCCCTGGCGCTGGGTGCGCAGCCGCACCTGCCCGCCGGCATGGGTGTAGCGTCGGCTGTTTTCGAGCAGATTGTCGATCAACTGCGTCAGGCGCGCCGCATCGCCAAGGATCGAGTTGGGTGGCTGCTGGAGGTCGCTGTCGAGCCGCAGGCCGGCGCGGGCGAAGCCTGGCGCGCCGCGTTCGAGCGCCATGGCCAGCAGCGGTTCAAGCTCCAGCGGCTCTTTCCGGTAGCTCAGCGCCCCCAGGTCCGAGAGCGCCAGTTGATAGAGATCGTCGACCAGCTTGCTGAGATTGCCCACCTCGCTTTGCAAGGAGCCGATCGCCCGCGCGCTCACGGGGCGCACGCCTTCCGCCAGGGCATCCAGCTCGCCGCTCAGCACCGCGAGCGGTGTGCGCAGCTCATGCGAGACATCGGCGATCCAGTGCCTCCGCAGTGCCTCGTTGTGTTCCAGGGTTTGCGCCAATTGATTGAAACCGTTGGCCAGTTCGTTCAGCTCATCACCGCGGCGAATGTTGACGCGCACGCTGTAGTGACCACCGGTCAAGGTTCGCAGTCCGCCGGTCAGGGTGCGCAGCGGTCCGACCAGATGCCGCGCGAGGGGCACGGCCGCCAGCAGCGCGATGGCCAGACCGAGCAGGGCCGACATCCCGATCATGCGCGTTTGCCGGCGCTGAAACTCCAGATCCAGTGCGTCCGTGAGACCGGGACGGATGCCAAGTTGCAGCACGCCGACCAGCGCATCCTCGACGCGCAACGGCCGTTCGAGGACATCGGCGTCGGGAGGAAGATGGCCGATCACGGGCTGCCGATGGGCATCGAGCAAGCGCAGCCGGTGCATGAACGGATCCGGTGGCGGCGGCGGATCGGGGATCGGCGCCAGTGCATTATCGCCGTCTCCAAACAGGCTCGCTCCCCACGCGGGGGGAGCGAGCCTGTTTGGAG
>NZ_NHSQ01000062.1 GCF_016653465.1 Thiocystis minor
CGCGGAACCCAGTGCGCCGGATCTCGCGATCACGACGAAATTGAAACACGCGCTGGGTGTGATCGAGGTCCGCGTGCTCGATCACATCGTGGTCGCTGAATCCTGCACCTCCATGGCCGAACGCAACCTGCTTTAAACGTCCTCGATTCGCGGCTTTTTCGTCCGCCTGTCATCGGCCAGCCCGGCTGGCATCACCCCCTGGGGAGAGTCGCATCTTCCCTTTGGGAATCATGCGTCTCCCCGATTTTTCGGAGAAAACGCATGAATCATCAACATCTGTATTACCTGAACGGCTCCTGCATCGGCCACGAGAACGCCGAACGCCGCCGTCACGCGGTATTGGCGTGGCTGGGTCTGCCCTGCGCCGTCGTACCGTTGGGCACCGACGAACACCTTCAGGCTTACCAAAAGGCCATGCGCCTTGGGGAAGCGCATCACGCGAAAACCGGCAAACGCTGCCCGGCCCTGCTCACCCCGGAACTGATTGGGCTTGAAGATGCCCGCGTGGCGATCCTCGATCCAGAAGGTCGGGAAACCCGCCGGTTTTGGGTCTCCCGGTCAACCGGCTGGATGCCCGTTCACCTGTCGATTCCGCGCATCACGTCGCACGGCGGCTTCCCGGTGGATCTCGACCCTGGCGATCAGGTTCGGATCGTGCGCCGCACGCGGATTGGCCGATGAGCACGTATCGGCTCGTCACGAATGATGGGCGAGAACTTCGCTCGTCGGAAATCCTGGAGTCGCTCTGCGGCTTTCCGGGTTGCTTGATCCAAACCTGGATCGATCGCCAGGGCTGGGTCTCGGCCCCTGTCCATGCTCCAAACGGGAAATTCCGCATCAACTCGGCGGAGTTCGTCCGCCAATTGATGTCGCGATAAGTCCTGGACCGGCGCGGTGGTTCGCGCCCGGTCATGAAGTCAAGCGAAATCGCCAGATCGCTGGCATTCACCCCCATGGGAGACGCACTCCCACTGGGGGCGTCTCCCTTGATAAACGGAAACACAACGATGAATCAATATTTTGTGAGCAAAGACATGATCGTGCGCGTCAATGTCACCGTGACGGCGGCATCCGAAGACGAGGCGCTCGCCTTCGCGAAACAGCACAACCGCCAGCTCGATTGGGAGCACGAAGCCGATTCGTTTTTCATCGAATTCAACCATCCCTGTTGGCTGGTTGAAAAATGTGACCTCCCGGCACCGAGTTTCGACCATACCGAACGGCTCGAAAGCGTGCTCGCGAAAGCGCGGGAATATCTCTTCCCGACCAGTCCAGAAATCGATGGGATCTACGCCGATTGGCTGGAAAATCTCATTATTAATCAATCGGACGCTCTCGATACGATCGAAACCGACAGACCGAAGAACGCTCCCGGCCCGATCGTCTGGGTCGATGCAGACAAGCGCCGTTTCAGCTTTCTGGCGTCGGACGCTTTGTTCCGCCTCGTGTTGTTGGCGCGGGCAGCCGGCTTGTCGACGCCGGAGACCGAGGAGGCGCAAGCCTTCTGTGCACGATACGGAAACAAGCTGGATGCGTTGTTGACGACGGTTCAGGTCGGCTAGTTCGTCGGCCAGTTTGACGCCTTTCCGATCGGAAAGGCCAACACCTCTCACCCACGCGGGAAGACGCTTCCCGCGAGGGGTACGCCTTCCTTTTTTCAACACGTTTAAAGCATTGGAAGTCGTATGACATTAGACGCCACGTTGGTTAGAACACACGCGCAGGGCCGCTGGATCGGCATCCTGCCTCGTCTGGTTCCGGCGTTGGAACCCGCCCTGGAGCGTCCGGGGCGACATGGCGCATGCCCCATGCATGGCGGCAGCGATGGGTTTCGCGTTTTTCGGGATGTCGCCCACACCGGCGGCGGTATCTGCAATTCCTGCGGTGCCTTCCCGGATGGGTTCGCGCTGCTGAGGTGGCTCACCGGCTGGACCTTTCCCGTCGCACTGGAGGCCGTTGGCGCGTCCTTGGGATTGACCGAGCACGTTGCACGGCTGCCCGTTCGGGCGTTAGCGGCACCTTTGACACCGAAAGCGCGATCCGTCGACGCCTGTCAACAGGCATTACGGTCGACTTGGGGCGAATCGCTGGCCCCTACCGATCCGGCGGCCTGGCCGCTGTGGCGCTATTTAGAGCATCGTGGTGTCGGTCCCTCCCTGGCGTGGCTGGACCCGCGGGTGGTGCGGTTTCATCCGCATCTCGCCTACTACGAGAACGGGCGCGCGACCGGCAATTACCCGGCCATGCTCGCCCGCGTCAGCGATCCGCACGGGAAAGCGGTCACGCTGCATCGCACCTACCTGCACCGCAACGGTGCTTGGAAGGCCACGGTGCCGAGTCCCAAAAAGTTGATGCCGCCCGTGGCCTCGATGACGGGCGGCGCGATCCATCTCGCGTCGGTTGACACGGAGATGGGCGTGGCCGAGGGCATCGAAACCGCCTTGGCGGCACGCTGCCTCTCCGGGCAACCGGTGTGGGCGGCGGTCAGTGCGACGCTGCTGGCAAAGTTTGAACCGCCCGCCGGGGTACGTCAGGTGACGATCTGGGCGGACCGGGATCGCAGCAAGACCGGCGAACAAGCGGCCGCGGCCTTGCAGAAACGCCTCCTGCGATCTGGGGTCGAGGCGCGCATCCAACTGCCCAATCGGGCCATTCCCCAGGGACGAAAAGGGGTGGACTGGGCGGATGTCCTCCAGTCAACACAACCGCAAGCGGCCTAGACCGCGCACCAAACCGCCAATCCCCGCACGGGAATCGGTGGTCTTTCCATCCCTGCAATTCTGACGAGAGCCACGGCAATTCCGCTGCGGCATTTTCACAAAACATAAGAGATTATGCCCATGGCAAACAACTACTTGCAATTTTCCGTCATGCTTCCATTGCCCGAGAGCGAGGGCGCACAGGAAGCCGTCAAGGCGTTCTATGACGAGTTTCAGAAACAACGCGACGAGGCCGAGGGATCCGGCGACCCAGACGATTGGGACGAAAAATACGACCTCCAGTCCGAACTGAGCGACGGAAAGGTCTGGATCTACGCGGACGAAACCGGATCGGTGGAGGCGGTGGTCGAGTTCATCCAGGAATACCTGGAGCATTTCCAGATAGACGGCGGAGTTTATTTTTC
>NZ_NHSQ01000063.1 GCF_016653465.1 Thiocystis minor
CAGTAGGCGAGGAAGGCGACGAAGATGTGGGCCTCGATGCGGTCGTCGCGCTGATGGAAGATCGGGCGGATGGCCAAGTCCCCCTTGAGCTCCTTGAACGCCTGCTCGACCTCGGTGAGCTGGATGTCATAGATCCACAGCGTGGCCGGATCTTCATTGCAGAGGTTGGAGCGCAGCAGGTAGCGGCCCTCTCGGCGGCGCACTTGACGCAGTTTCTTGCGGTTGAGTGCGAAGGTGAAGGTTTTGGCGTTGACCGCCTGATCGGCCTCAGGGAGTGTGATGCTGAGCAGGTGATAGGCGCGTCCGGCCTCTTTCTTGGCGGCACCGAGCTTCATGAGCAGCTCATCGCGTGAGGGTTCTTGGCGCTGGAGTTCCTGGAGCCGTTCACACAGACGTTTGAGTCGGCGTCGGCGCATGGCCCGCTCCTTGTGCATCCGACCGAGGCTGCGTGCGAGGATGTAGACCTCCCCATCCTGCTCCAAGAGCTTGACGTCGACCTGCTCGCGCACCTGCGCCCAGGGCTTGGCGAGGAAGGCTTTCTCGAGCTTGGTCAGCCGTCCCTTGGGTGTTCCCACCAGATCGTGCACCGGCGACTCGCTGGCGCGCATCTGCGCCAACGACTCCTCGGTCGGGATGCCACGATCCATGATCCACACCCGGTCGGCTCGGCCATACTGCGCCTCGATCTTGGCGAGAAAGTCGGTCAGGGTCGTCTTGTCGCTGGTATTGCCGGGCAGCACCTCGTAGGCCAACGGCAAGCCGTCGGGGGTGACGATCAGGGCAATGACGACCTGCACACAGTCGGGACGTTTGTCGCGGCTGTAGCCGAAGCGGCGCTTGCCATGCCCCGGCGGATCGGACTCGAAATAGGTGCTGGTCAGGTCGTAGAGCAAGACATCGAAACGCACCTCAAACAGCGCGATCCAACGCTCCTGGAGGGAGGAGAAGAGGGCGCGCTTGTGCACGAGCAGCTTGTCCAGGCAGCGGTAGAGGGTGTGACTGTGGGCGATGGCGAAATCCTCGCCGAGCAGATCACCGATCGCACTGTGGTCGAACCAATGCCGGTGCAGCCGCCATTCGCTGCCGGGGTCGATCAAGCGGTAACAGACCAGGGTCTTGAGCACGTTGAGCCAGCGCGTACCCTTGCGACTCGGCGGCAAGCGCGGTTGCCAGAAGTCATCCAAGCGCAACTGTTCCCACAGCGCGCACATCAGCCAGCACGCGCCCCATTGACGCGGGCGACACAGCCGCAAGCCGCTCAGGCGTACCTGAATGACATCACAATCGAGGACCGGAGATGGACGATCTTCTGGAAACAGCGCGACCTGCACCGTGGCTCCTTCGTCCTCGTTGACCACCTCGATCGTGCGGCACCACGCCGCCTTTTGGGTGTCGTTGATCTCGCCGAGATAGAGCACCTGGCGCTGCACCACGCGCCCGTCGGCGACGCGGCAATTCTCGACGATGCTCCAGTAGCGGTGCTCCTTGCCGTCTTTGCGGCGGGTCTTTGCGCGCAAGAACATGCCGACAGTGTCCGTGAAAAAGCACTCCGGCTCAACGACCTAGGTCGGCACTACAGAGGGGCTTCGGGTTCGCGGGTCTGGTGCATCAATAGCTTGAGCGCCATCGGGCGCCAAAATACGCCGAAAATCGGCCTAAGCGAGGTCGAATAGTCGAAGTCGGGTTAATCATCGCGTGGTGGACGCGGTCTGGGGCTTTTTCTCGCTCTATGTCGCCAGCTTCGTCCTCATGTCTCTGATGCTGGCGGCAACCGGGCTAGATCTGCTGACTGCTTTTTCGGCGGTTGCCGCCTGCATCAACAACCTTGGCCCCGGCCTGGCGCAGGTCGGCGCCCATTACGCCGACCTTCACGACCCAGCAAAATGGATCCTCTGCTTCGCCATGCTGCTCGGACGCCTGGAGATTTTCACCCTGCTGGTGCTTCTGAGTCCGGCCTTCTGGCGGCGTTGAGGAGAAAGTCGGCGATCGTGTCCGCGTCGTCGAGCGGCAGGATCGGCGGGTGTCCGTCAGCGGGCAGTCTGTCGGGGGTCGCCACCGCGATGATGTCGCCATCGCCCGGATAGAGCGGAGCCTGGCCGAGAGCGGCGCGATAGATCTCGATCTTGGGATAGTGGGCATGCTTGAAGCCCTCGACCAGAATCAGGTCGAGGGTATCCGACTCGAAGCGCGACAGCATTGCGCCGAGATCGGGATCAAACCCTCTAAATCGATTCTCGACCTGCAACGCCCAGCGTTCGCGCGAGGCCAGCAGGGTCTGGGATGCGCCGGCGGCGCGGATCTCGAAGCTGTCCTTGCCCGGCACGTCGAGGTCGAAGGTATGATGGGCATGCTTGAGATACCCGACCCGCAACCCCCGTTCGTGCAGAACCGCGACGAGCCGCCGCAGCAGAGTGGTCTTGCCGCTGCCGCTCGGGGCCACGAAGCCGAATACCGGAAGATCAACTCGCATCGTTTGTATTTCGTTCCTGGAAGGCGTTTTTGAGCCGCAAAGAGCGCATGGAATTTTCGATGGTTTCAGCCCAGTCGGTCGCTCGCAACGACGCAAGCCTTGACGCACGCGGTTCAGGCGCCCCCCTTGAGCATCCCGATCACCGCAGCCAGTTCCTCGCTCGCCTCCGCGATCACATCGACTTTGCCGTTGGTTTCCGAGAACCCCAGGCCCAGCTTGAAATAGGCAGGCACTTCGTCGTAACGCGGCACCGGACCCCGCAACTCGGACTGATTCATGCGATAAAGCCGAGCCACCAGGACGATATCGCAATCATCGGGCCGGTCGCCCCGGTCACGGTACCAGCGGCCCGATTCGCGCACCACCTCGACCAGCTCGGGTCCAAGCCCCCAATAGCTCACCACCAGTTCGCCCACCATGTCGCGCAGCTTGAGGATGGCGGCATCCAGTTCGTCATCGTCGATCTCGCGCTCATGGCGGCTGACAAAATCCAGGATGGGAATCTCGCCGACATCGTGCAGCAGTCCCGCCAGCAGGGCCTCCTCGGGGTTGATCCCCTTGCAATGCCGAGCAATCACAAAGCTCAGGGCGGAGATATGGACGCTGCGATTCCAGACCGCCTTCATCCGCTGCTTCATCAGCGGCGATTTGGTCTTGAAGACTGTTTGCATGGCCATGCTGACAACGGCCCCGCGGGTGAGGTCCATGCCGAGCCGGATGATGGCGCTGCGCAGGTCCGTGGTCGGCTTGGCGCCGCGGTAAACAGGGCTGTTGGCGAGCCGGATCAGCCCCCCGGTCGCGGCCGGGTCCATCTGCACGATACGCGCTAACCGCGCCGAATTGATGTTCGGGTCGCTCATGGCCTCCTGGATCGCCCGCGCCACCTTCGGCAGCGAGGGCAGCGCGAGACTGCCGCTTTTGCAGGCCTGATAAAAGCGGACGAGCAAGGCGCTTTCGGCCTCGCTGAGATCCAGATCGTCGAGCGAGCCGCCCGGCGTGGGACGATCGCCGCTGAGCGTCTCGTAAAGCTGTCGATCCAGACGCAGCAGCTCGGCATCGCCGAGGGCGACGGCAGAGTCCCGCAGACGACCCGGCTCGAACACCGGTCGACAGGCCCGCATCGAACCCGCCTCCACGATGTCCTTCTGGTCGCCCTTGAGCAGACAGAGCTTGCCGGTCAGCAAATAATCCAGCCAGGGATGTTCCTGAGTCGCGACGAGTTTTTTACCCGCCGGAATCGAAGCGACCTGACCGCCTCGGGCGAGGCGCGTGCGCTGATCGCGAGTCAATCGATGCACAGGAATCAGGTCTTCCAGAGTCTCCGCGGACAGGTTAGGGGCAGCGGTCAAACCAGCACCTCCGCGAGCCGGAGCGTCACCTTTGGCAACAGCAGAGGCGACAGCGTTTCAGTCGCCGACGCTTTGCGGATGAGACGGTACAGCCCCTCTGCGGATTCGCGATAGACCGTCAGTTCGCCTGACTGGGCGTCCAGCAGCCAGACTTCCGGGATGCCTGCGCGCGCATAGAGCGGGAGCTTCACGTCGCGATCATAGGCCAGCGTGGTGTCGGATACCTCGACGATCAACCGAATGTCGCCCGGGCCGGGATGCCTGTCGCTGTAATTCTCACGGTTGACCAGCGCGATATCTGGCTGGGGTTCGCTACGGGTGTCGAGCGAAACGGGATTTTGAACACGCACCATATAATTGGCGCGCGACCCGCCGCCCAGCAGTTCCGCCAGGCGATCAACGAGGAAGGCATGTTTGCAGCCGATCGGCGCTATGTCGATTAACTCCCCCTCGATCAGTTCGACGCGGTCGGTCGCGTCCAGCAGACCGGACTGCGCCATCCGCCGATAGTCCTCCACCGACCAGCGGTGGCGCGACGGAATGGGCGCGGTTGCTCGCGAAGACAGCACGGATGACATGCAATGCTCCCGACCCTTGGTTGTCAGGGGAAACGATGCCTGAAGTATATTCGGCGCCGGCGTCCCATTTTGGACATTTCACCTTCGACAGCGCAGAATGCCCATCGACAAGCGGGGCGCAACGCCCCTCCCCGGCATCCGTCGCGGCGCATCCCTGACGACATTCCCCAAGCAACCAAACCTCAAAAACCATGGCTCAATACATCTTTACCATGAACCGGGTGGGCAAGATCGTGCCGCCCAAGCGTGTCATTCTGCGCGACATCTCGCTCTCCTTCTATCCCGGCGCCAAGATCGGCGTCCTGGGTCTGAATGGCTCGGGCAAATCCACCCTGCTCAGGATCATGGCCGGTCTCGACACCGAAATCGAGGGCGAGGCCCGTCCGCTCGCCAACATCAAGATCGGCTTTCTGTCGCAGGAACCGCAACTGGATCCCGCCAAGGACGTGCGGGGAAATGTTGAGGAGGCGCTCGGCCATATCAAGGACGCGCTGACCCGGCTGGATGAGGTCTACGCCGCCTATGCCGACGCGGACGCCGATTTCGACGCCCTGGCCAAGGAACAGGCAGATCTCGAAAACCTCATCGAAGCCACCGACGGACACAATCTGGAACGCACCCTGGAGGTCGCCGCCGACGCCCTGCGCCTGCCGCCCTGGGACGCCGATGTCACCCGGCTCTCCGGCGGCGAGCGTCGCCGTGTCGCGCTCTGCCGGCTGCTGCTCTCCAAGCCCGACATGCTGCTGCTCGACGAACCGACCAATCATCTGGACGCCGAGTCGGTCGCCTGGCTCGAACGCTTCCTGCTCGAATATCCCGGCACCGTGGTCGCGGTCACCCATGACCGCTACTTCCTGGACAATGTCGCCGGCTGGATTCTGGAACTGGACCGCGGCCACGGTATCCCCTGGGAAGGCAATTATTCCTCCTGGCTGGAGCAGAAAGAGCAACGCCTGGAGCTGGAACAAAAGCAGGAACACGCCCGCATCACGGCCATGAAACACGAGCTGGAGTGGGTGCGATCCAACCCCAAGGGTCGCCACGCCAAGAGCAAGGCGCGCATGGCCCGCTTCGACGAATTGCAGTCGCAGGAATTCCAGTCCCGCAACGAGACCAACGAGATCTACATCCCGCCCGGCCCGCGTCTCGGCGAGCTGGTGATCGAGGCGACCGGGCTCAAGAAGGGCTATGGCGACAACCTGCTCTACGAGAACCTGACCTTCAACCTGCCCCAGGGCGGCATCGTCGGCATCATCGGCCCCAACGGCGCCGGCAAGACCACGCTGTTCCGCCTCCTCACCGGGCAGGAACAGCCCGACGCCGGCATGCTGCGCATCGGCGAGACGGTCCAGATCGCCCATGTCGATCAGAGTCGCGACGCGCTCGACGACGACAAGACCATCTGGCAGGAAATCTCGGACGGCTCCGACACCATCGTCGTCGGTCGCTACGAGATGCCCTCGCGTGCCTATTGCGGTCGTTTTAACTTCAAGGGCGGGGATCAGCAGAAGCGCATCGGCGATCTGTCCGGCGGCGAGCGCAACCGGGTGCATCTGGCCAAGCTGCTGAAAAGCGGCGGCAATCTGCTGCTGCTCGACGAACCGACCAACGACCTGGACGTCGAGACCCTGCGCGCGCTCGAAGAGGCCCTACTGACCTTCCCCGGCTGCGCGGTGGTCATCAGCCATGACCGCTGGTTCCTGGATCGCATCGCCACCCACATCCTCGCCTTCGAGGGCGATTCGCAAGTGACCTGGTTCGAGGGGAATTACGCCGACTACGAGGCCGACCGTCACCGTCGTCTGGGCACCGACGCGGATCAGCCGCACCGGCTTAAATATCGGCGGTTGTCGGCTTAAACCGCGTCCAGAGCGAGAGACTGCGTTTCGAGTGAGTTCGACGTTTGGCGCATCCCCGGACCTTAGCGGGGACGCGGTTTAAAATTTAAAAGTTATATTTTTTAATCGCTTAAACCGCGCCCGCTCCGGCAGTCATAGAGGCTGCCGAGGTTGCGCCAATCCAAAAACATCGACTACCGCGCTGGGCGCGGTTTAATCGTAGGTCAATTCAGACCAGCGTCCCTCGTCGATCAACTGTTGCTTGACCTGCTTCCAAGCATCCGCCGATCCCGCCTGTTCGGCCATGACCTGATCGAACGCCAGCGCGATCTTGCCCAGCCCCGAGAGGAAGACATGGGTGTTGGATTCGCGGATCAGACGCCAGGCATCGGCGGCGTGCTCGGCCAGAACCTGCTCCAGTGCCTGCGATGAGGTCGTCATGGGGCGCGCGCCTAGAGCGCGAAAAGCCTTAAAGGTCTTGTCGTCGTAATAATCGGCGAGATCGGTGCTCTCGTCGTTGGCGTACATGAGATCGAGCCCGCTGCGCCCGCCGTAGTAGAGCCGCACCTGTCCCTTCCAGTCGCCGCGACGCTCGTAGATGAGTTGGGCAAACGCGCGGAAGGGCGCGACGCCGGTACCGGTGCCGATCATGAGCAGATTGGCGCGATTGTCCAGCGGCATCTTGAAGGGGCTCAGATAGGGACCGCTGATGGTCAATTGGTCGCCCGGCCGGGCGTCGCAGAGATAATTGGAGGCCACGCCGGGATAGCGCTCGCCGCTGATCTCGTCGACGCAGAAGCAGCGACGCACCAGGATCTCCAGGGTCACGCCATCGCCCACCGGGAGATTGCGGGCATTGGCGATGGAATAGCGGCGCAGATGCAGGGCGTTGCCGAAAGCGTGCGGACCGGGCACCAAGACGCCGATACTCTGCCCCTCGACGAACTGAAAGGCCGGATCCAGCACTTCGAGCGTGAGGTGGCGGACTTCATCAGCGCTGTCCGGGGTGATGCGCTGGGACGCTTTGATGACGGCCTCGGTGGTCGGGCCGATCGCGGGGGAAAACTCACTCATCCTCTAGCTCCTCAAGCTTGCGGCTTAAAGCCGTAAGAGATTATTTAAATTAAAGACAATCAGCAGATTGCGGAAACTTGACTGCCGCGTGACGCGACTCGCGGATCAGGCTGCGGCGATGCACGACCGCAACCGCGACCGTCAGCGCGGTCGAGGGGGCGCGACGGGCAATGACGACGGGCGTTTCTCGCACTGACCGCTGCCGCAGGAACAACCGCCATCCTCGCGCCGAAAGGGTCCGAGTTGTGGGTTTCCGGCCGCAAAGCGCGCATAGACCCGCTCCACCCAGACCCAGCCGGCCAGCACGGCGAAGATGATCAGCGGGGCCAGCAAAAACTTAACCATGCCCACCCCCGAGACCCGCGAAGCCCATGAAGGCGAGCGAGAGCAGCCCCGCCAGCATCAGGCTCAGGGCCGCACCCTGACTGACGCTCGGCACCCGCGCCAGGGCGAGCTTTTCGCGCAAGCCGGCCATCAGCATCAGGGCGAGCATAAAGCCGGCGCCAACGCCCAGGGCATAGACCAGACTCTGCACCAGGTCATATTCCTTGGATGTCTGGAAAAGCGCCAGGCCAAGCACCGCGCAGTTGGTGGTGATGAGCGGCAGAAAAATCCCCAGCGAGCGAAACAACGCCGGACTGGTTTTCTTGATGAACATCTCGACCAACTGCACCGCCGAGGCGATGACGGCGATGTAGCAGATAAGTCGCAGGAATTCGAGTTCGAGCGTGGTCAGCAGCCAGTTGATGCCGTAAGCCGACGCGGAGCTGACCAGCATCACGAACAGAGTGGCCAGTCCCATATTCCAGGCGGTTTCCTTCTTGGCCGAGACGCCAAGGAAGGGACAGATGCCGAGGAACATCGCCAGCACGAAATTGTTGACCAGCGCGGCGTTGAGAAAGATGAGCGGGAGCGATTCAGACTGCATTGGCGGTGACTCCAGCTTGCTCGGTGGCCTGGCGTTCCTTGCGCAGACGCAACCAGTTGAAGAACAGCAGCCAGGCACCCAGCACGAAAAAGCCGCCGGGCGGCAGGATCATGATGACCCAGCCCTGGAAATTGTCCGAAAAGAGTGGAATGCCCAGGATGCTCCCGTTGCCGAGCAGCTCCCGCACCGTGCCCAGACTGAGCAGGGCCAGGGTGAAGCCCAGGCCGGTGCCAAGACTGTTGACGATGGTTGGCAGCAGACGCTGCTTGGAGGCGTAGGCTTCAGCGCGGCCCAGAATGATGCAGTTGACCACGATGAGCTGGATGAAGGCGCCGAGCGCGGCATAGAGTTCCAGGCTGATCGCCTGGATGCCATAGTCGACGACGGTCACGAAGGTGGCGATGATCACGATATAGCTGGCGATGCGCACCTGCTTGGGAATCCAGTTGCGCAGCAGTGACACCAGCGCGCCCGAGCCGACCAGCACGAAGGTGCTGGCAAGCCCCATGCTCAGGGCATTGAGGGTGGAGTTGGAGACCGCCAGAACCGGACACATGCCGAGCAGCATCACGAATACCGGGTTTTCCTCCCACAGTCCGCGGATGAAGGTATCTGCGGTCAGGGTCTCTTGTGTGTTGGGCAATTCAGCCATTCCTCAATGCCTCGCGGTTCAGTGCGTGTCGGACAGGGTCGCCAGATCCCGCTGGATCGCCGGGACGGCGCGCTGGGCGGCGGAGTTGGCCGCCCGGCCCATCGCATTCGATGAGATGGTCGCGCCGGTGATGGCGTCGATCTGCCAGGGTTCGGTCTTGGAGCCGTGCTTGACGGTCACGATGGCGTTGGCGAGCGCCGTGCCGTCGGCATTCAATCGGGCGTCCAATGCCTTGAAGTTCTTCAGGAATTCTGGATCCAGGTCGAGCTTGTCGCCGAACCCTGGTGTTTCGTTCGACTTGAGCACCTTGCTGCCGATGATGCACTGGCAGCCCGGATCGTAGGCGAACATGACATGGACCAGATCGGCGTAACCGGCGCCAGCGCCAGTGAAGGCCGCACCCTTGAGTTGGCCGTCGGCGTCATAGGCCGCGTAAACGCGTTCGCCCGTGGCTCCCTCGCCCGCGGGCGCCAGACCGCCCGCTTCCGTGATGACGAAATCCTGTTTGGAAACCGCACCCGGCAGCACGCGGAACACCGCCTTTTCGGTCAGGATGCGCTGTTTCTCGGCGATGATGGGCGCGGTGAACAGGTAGACCAGCACCACCAGCAGGCCCGAGATCATGGCGATTCCACCCAAGGTGCGCAGCATGGGCCAGGCGGGAGCGGCCGCGGGTTGGATCTGTACGTTGCTATTCATCGTGGGTTCACTTCGATCCGTAGACACGCGGCTGGGTCCAGCTTGAAATCAGCGGACCGATGGCATTCCCGAGCAGGATGGCGTACATCACGCCTTCCGGCAGTCCACCGAACAGACGGATGATCACCGTCAGGGCGCCGATGAAGAGCCCGTAGACGATCACGCCACGCGCGGTCACTGGCGAGGCCACCATGTCGCTGGCCATGAACCAGGCGGCGAGCATGAGTCCGCCCGAACAGAGCACGAACCAGGGGCTCGGATAGAGGACCGGATCGAGCAGCCAGAAGGGCGTGGCGACCAGCACCGCGCCGGCCATGACGCTGGCCGGAATGCGCCAGTCGAGCATCCGCTGCCAGGCGAGCCAGAGCCCGCAGATCAGGATCAGGAGCGCGGAGGTCTCGCCGGCGGAACCGGCGATCAGGCCGGTTAAGGTGTCGCCGAGCGGCGTTTCGATGTGCTGGAACTTCTGCAGGGCGAGAGGCGTGGCGCCGGTCCAGCCGTCCATGTGCAATCCGGCGACCCAGTCGGCGACCGGGATCGGCTGCATGAAGGGCAGCGTGAGCGTAGACGGGATCAGCTCCGCGAAACGCCCCGGCGCGAAGGCCGGGGTCCAGGTAGTGATGGCCACCGGAAAGGCCGCCTGCACGAAGGCCCGTCCCACGAGGGCCGGATTCATGACGTTGTAGCCCAGCCCGCCGAACAGCGCCTTGCCGAGCGCGATGGCGACGAAGGCCGCGACCGCCGCCATCCAGAGCGGAAAGCCCGGCGGCAGGGTCAGACCGAGCAGCAGTCCGCTGATGACCGCCGACCAGTCCGCGACCGTGTTGCCCCGCCCGCTCTGGCGCGCGAAGAACCATTCGGTCGCGACCGCCACGCCGGTGGTGGTCAGCAGCAGCAGCAAGACGCTCAGGCCAAACTGCCAGACCGCGAAGGCCGCGATCGGCAGCAGCGCCAGCACCACGGTGCGCATGATCCGGTCGACCGACATCGCCCGCTTGAGATGCGGGGAAGTCCTGATTTCAATGTCTTTAAACATATCAAGTTTTTTTAGTTGTCAGTTGGCAGTTGGCAGTTGGCAGTTGGGGGTTGGCGGTTGTCATTATCAGTTGTCAGTACCTTTTCGTTCGTTTGTTCGCTCCGACGTGGCGCCAGTGAACTGACAACTGACAACTGACAACTGACTACTGTTTCCGCTTGCGATTGATCGCCTTGGAGATTCGGAAATACTGGGTCAAGGGGATATTCGACGGACAGACATAGGCGCAGCAGCCGCACTCGAAGCATTGATCGAGGTGGTAATCCGCGGACATAGTCACGTAGTCGCGCGCCTGCGCCAACTCGCCCAGCATGGAGGGATTGAGCGAAATCGGACAGGCGTTGAGACATTCGCCGCATTTGATACAGGGATAAACCTGCTTCCGAGCCGCATTCTCGTCCTCGGCCTCCAGCACCACCACACCCGACACAGATTTGGTGATGGGCACGTCGAGCGAGGCCACGGTCATGCCCATCATGGGACCTCCCAGGATCACCCCGCCCGCGTTCGGCTTGACCCCAACCTGTTCGAGCAGGAAGCGCACCGGCGTGCCGATCGGGACCATGAAGTTCCCCGGACGTTCGACCGGCAGTCCGCTGACGGTGATCACCCGCTCGATCAGCCCGCGACTCTTGGGCAGCAGATCGCCCATCTGGGCCAGGGTGCCGACGTTGAAGACGGCCACGCCGATGTCCGAGGTCAGGTGGCCGGCCGGAACCTCAAGCCCCAGCAGGCTGCGGATCAGCATCTTCTCGGCGCCCTGCGGATACTTGGTCTGGACCGCCTCGGCGGTGATCGGCAGGTGTTGGGGCAGACGCGCGCGCAGATGGGCGACCGCGTCGAGCTTGTTGTCCTCGACCCCGATGATGGCCCGCTTCGCCCCGGTCGCGCGCATCGCGATCCGGATGCCGCGAATCAGCGACTCGGTCTGTTCCAGCATGATGCGATGGTCGCAGGTGAGATAGGGCTCGCACTCGCAGCCGTTGACCACCAGGGTCTCGATGGCCTTGCCCGCCGGCGGGATCATCTTGACATGGCTGGGGAAGGCCCCGCCGCCCAGCCCGACCAGACCGGCCGCCTGGACCGCCGCGATGATTGCCTCCGGTTCCATCTGTTCAGGATCCTGTTCCTGGTCGTAGAGCACCTGTTGTCCGGCGGCCAGATAGACCTTGAGAAAGATCGCCGGCGCCTTGGGGCCCTCGGCGGTCGGTCCCAGTCCGATCTTCCGGATCACCCCGGTGGCGGGCGCGTGCATCGGCACCGAGACGAAACCGTCCGCCTGGGCGATCGGTTCGCCGCGCACCACTTCCTGACCGACCTTGACGAGCGGGATGGCGGGTTTGCCCTTGTGCTGGGACAGCGGGATGATCAGTTCGGGCGCGAACGGCAGACGCCGGATCGGCTTGTCCGCCGTCAATTCCTTGTGTTCGAGCGGATGGATGCCGTGATCGAAGGTCGGGGCACGCTGGAACAGGCTGAAGAGCCCTTTGGAGGAACGCGGCTCCACCGGGAACCGACCGCTTGAATCGAGAACCGCTGTTTGCTCTTGCATCGAAGGATCCGCCAATATTTGTTGTCAGTGGGCAGTTTTCAGTGATCAGTAGACGGTCGTCAGACGCTAGCCAGCCCACCACGGATGAAAACGCATTGCCGTTCAGGATCTTCTTCTCGTTCCCACGCTCCGCGTGGGAATGCAGTCGCACCGCTCCAGCGGTGAGTAACGTCATGGCTTGGCCACGCGACACGATGCTGGAGCGTCGCAACTTGCTCCCACGCCAGAGCGTGGGAGCCAGAAAGACAAGGCATGCCTTGTC
Organism: Thiocystis minor; assembly: GCF_016653465.1. Taxonomy (GTDB): domain Bacteria; phylum Pseudomonadota; class Gammaproteobacteria; order Chromatiales; family Chromatiaceae; genus Chromatium; species Chromatium minus. The sequence goes on from NZ_NHSQ01000063.1 coordinate 12,439, forward strand.
TCTACGATCCAACCCCATCCGAATTGCAGCGCAATTCGGATTATTGGTATTTCTCGGCCCGCTTGATCAGCTTGTCCACGCCGGCCTCGGACGGATTGAAGGGCGTGCCGGGATGGATACAGCCGGCGGTGCACTTCTCGGCGGCCTTGACGATGTCCTTGAAGGGACCGGCCTTGGGATCGAGCACCTCGACCTTCTTGTCGCTGTTGTACTTGAAGATCTTGGGGTTGATGTTGACGCACTCGTCGCAGGCGGTGCATTCGGGGGTCTCGATCCAGACCGCCTCCCAGCCGTTCGCCGCGCCGTTTCCGGAGCCATTGGCGCCGGCGTGGGCCGCGCCGTTGCCGCCCGACCCGTTGCCGCCAGTCCAGGCCCCGAGCGCCCCGGCATCGCCACCCGCCATGGCCAGCAGACTAAGGGTCAGCTTCTGCGCCATCTCGGCCTTGGCCGCGTTGCGCACCTGCTCGACATCGACCTTGTTCAGCTCGCCGCAGATCCCGCGCAACTGGGTCCAGAAATCGCGCCGTTCCTCGCAACTGGTCACCAGCTCCTGCGCGACCAGCACCCGCATCAGACGATTCTTGCCGTCGACGCCCCAGATGTAGGGGAAGAGCCCGTCGCGTCCATCGGCGTCCAGTTCCAGGAACTCGGCCAGCGGGATCATGGAATCGTTCCAGGTCTCTGGCGGCGCCTTGCGGAAGTGCTTACGGAAGCGGCCCTCGATCATGGCGAAATCGGCGAAGGTGAAGGGCACCTCCATCGCAGCGGGATTGCCCTTCTCGTCGGTGTAGTTCAGCGTCCAGATGATCCAGTCCTGGTCGATGTTCGGATTGCCCTCGATCGAACAGCATTCCTCGAAGCTGGCGCCCAGATCCGGGTTATAGGTGAACAGCGGATAGGCGCGCGATTCCACCGCCATGCGGGCATGCTTGTTCGACATGTCGTCGCCGATGCCGTGCTCGGGCTGACAGGAGGTGTAAACGGTGAACAGTGCCGGGCGGCGCGCGTTCAGACCGTCGATATAACCCTCCAGCAGATGCGTCAGATGCGAAGCGGAGCTGGTCAGCACATAGCTGGTCCGGTGCGCCATGCCGATCAGACCCATCTCCTTGCGGATCTCGGTCTTGCCCTTCCACTGCTTGCCATAGGGAGCCATGTCCGCGACCTGGCCGATGAAGCCCGAGGTACAGGACTGACCGCCGGTGTTGGAATAGGACTGGGTGTCGAGCACCAGGATCTTGACCGGATGACCGGACATGAGCGCGCGCGACAGGTTCTGGAAGCCGATGTCATACATGGCCCCGTCGCCGCCGACCGCGACCACTGGCGGACAGAGACGCCATTCCTCGTCGCTGAAGTTTTTCCAGCCGTAGTAGGTCAGGTTGGATTGCGGATCGGCCGGGTTGAACTTGCCTTCCAGTTCCAGACGCGCCTGACGGATCGCCTTGAAACCCTCGCCCATCTTGCGCATGTGGCCCTCGAACAGTCCGAGTGCCATGGAAGGCGCGTCCTGGAACAGGTTATTGGTCCAGGGGAAGGGATAGGGGTTGTAGGGGAAGGTCGCGCCCCACACCGAGGTGCAGCCGGTCGAATTGACGATGCCCATCGCGGTGCGTGGCTGGCTGGAGTTGTACTGCGCCTTGAGATGACGCAGCTTGTCGAGCAGCCCGGTGACCCATTTGAGCCAGTCGGGATCGACCGGCTGGGCGCGCTTGTCCCGCAGTTCGGCTGACAAGTCGGTCAGGGTCAGATCGCCGTCCTTGTGGGTCTCGACCGCCCTGGCGATCGCGGCCGAGTTGGACAGATCCATGCTGGCGGCGAGCTTGAGCCGGACGTGGGTCTCTAGCCGGTTGATCAGATCGTCGATCTCGGCCAGATGGCGCTTGACGCGCGGCTGCATCAGGGCGGTCACGGTGGCGGTGAAGAGATGGATCGCGGTCTTCTCGCCGCAGCCCATGCAGGAACCGTCGCCCGAGACCATCGACTGATAGTTGCTCTTGTCGAGCAGCAGGGTTTCGAGCGCGCCGACCTTGTCGTCCAGATCCTCGATGCGGATGAAGTCCGGATCGGTGGTGGGCAGGTCGAGCCACATCCCCCAGCGCGCCTGCAACTGCTGGATGCTCGCGTCGGTCTGGGGCTCGTCGATCAGGGCGCCGTCGCCGCAGACCTCGATGCACTCCATGCAGCCCTTACAGGTGTAAGGGTTGACGGTGATGCTAAACAAGCCGCCGCTGCCCTTTTGCTTCTTCTCGCGATTGGTCCAGTAGGGCTTGGTGATGGCGAACTGGTAGTCGCCGAGCGACTCCATCAGCAGGCCAAATTCTTTCTCCGCGATCGCCTTCTGTTCGGGCTCGCCAGCGAAGGCGGCCAGGGTTTCGAGCATGGCCTGATCGATCAGCAGGCGCAGATCGGCGGACTCGCCAGCGCCCTCGACCAGCTCGCGCAGACGCTTCTCGACGTTGCGAGTCTCGCGGCGCAGATGCTGGGTCGGCATGCCGCGCTCGACGCGCGCGATGGCGGCGGCGAAGACATCCGAAACCTTGTTGACCAGACCCGGAATGGCGCTGTCCGGGCAGACCGAGAAACAGTTGCCGCAGGCGGTACAGTTCTCCGGGACATACTTCGGATAGGAAAAGCGGATCTGGGTCATGTCGCGATAGACGCCCGTGGAGGCGGGCATGATCGACAGCGCCATGTGCGGATCGGCCAGATTGTCGCTGCCACGTCCGGTGGCGTAGAAGGCGCCGGTCTGTTCCCAGAAACGATGCACGTCGGTCAGGCCGCCGTCGCCCTCGGGCAGCGCTTTCAGCATGACCGGCAGACCGACTTCCTTGCGCGGGATGAGCTGACCGCCGGCCACGATCTTATCGGTGATCTCGACGATCTCATCGAAACCGCGGCGCACGATGCGCAGGTTGTCCTGCACCACGCGCTCGCCCTTGCCGCCGAACTTGGCGCGGATCTGCTCCTCCATGGCCGAGAACAGCCCGGCCTCGGTGAGACCGGCGCGCTCCATCAGGGGCGAGGCGGCGAAGAAAGCACCCTGGAAGGCGTTGCCCTGCATGCGGAACTGCAACTCGGGATCGGAGGCTTCCTCACGGGCGATCTTGAAGCCGTCGAGATAGAAGACGCGGATCTCGCGCTCGATCATGAAGCGGCGCGCGGCGGGCGGGAAGCTCATCCACACCTGCTCGGCGTTCTCCAGACTGGACTGGACGACGAAAGCGCCGCCGCGATCCAGCCCGGACAGCGGGTTGGAATGGGTGAAGACGTTGGGGTCCGGGCTCAGGACCACGTCGACATAGGTGTATTCGCAGTTGAGCCGGATCGGCTCGGGCGCTGCGGACAGGAAATAGGTGGTCGGCTGACCCTTCTTCTCCGAGCCGTATTTGGGGTTGGCGCGGATGTCGAAGCCCAGCAGATCATAGAGGGTCATCGCCAGGTTCTTGCCGGTGGTCACCGCGCCCCAGCCGCCGACCGAGTGCATGCGCACCGTGACCGCGCCCTTGGGCAGCAGGTTGGGGTTCTCGCTGCCGCGCAGCGACAGCTCCTGGACGCGTGGATAGGCGTCCTTCAGCGCCTGGAGCCGGATCTCGTCCTTCGGGTCGAGCGCCTCGCGCATGAAGTCGATCGAGAGGTAGTAGAACTTGCGCCGCGTGCCCTCGGGCAGCATGTTCTCGACCGCCGCGATCAGCCCCTCGGGCTGGAGGTCGCGTGAACCCAGGCCATAACAGCCGGAATAGAGTCGCGGCATGTCGCCCGCTTTATAGGTCGCATAGGCGGGATACGGCAGATCTTCGCCCTTGCAGATCATGCCGTTTTCCAGACACTTGGAGAGCGCCGCGCGGATCTCGCGCATGATGGGCAGATCCTCGGCCAGCGGCTGGTCGGTGCGCTCCAGGATGGCGACGCCCTTCCTGCCCTGCAGCAGACGCCCGATCAGATCGCCGGGGAAGGGACGGAACATGGTCAGATTGACCACGCCGACCTTGAGCTTGCGGGTCGCACGCAGATAATCGGCGACCGCCTCGGCCTGGGTGACCATGCTGCCCTGCCCGACGATCACATAGTCGGCGTCATCCAGATTGTAGCCGCTGGCCCGCTGGTAGCGCCGCCCGGTGAGCGCGTAATACTCGTCCATCGCCTGGTCGGCGATGGCCTCGATATGGTCGAAGAAATAGGGCCGCTGGGCCGCGACCGCCTGCATGTAGGCGTCCTGATTCTGCACCGGGCCGGAAGTGGCCGGGTTGTCCACGTCCCACACCAGCGGCACGCGCCGGCGGGTCGGGCCATGGATCAGACGCTGGGCCGGAGTCGGGCACTCGATGATGTCGTCCGGACGCCCGCAGAATTCCTCGATCAGCGCCCGCTCGGGCACCATCAGCGGTTCGATCAGATGGGTGGTCAGGAAGCCGTCCTGCCCGACCACGGCGGGCGTCAGCGTGAGTTCCGCGATCTTGCGCGCGATCAGATTGAGATCAGCCGCTTCCTGGGCGCTCTTGCCGAAGACCTGGAAGAAACCGGTGTCGTCGATGCAGTGATAATCGTCGTGGGCGCAGTGAACGTTCAGCGACGCCTTGGTGATGGCGCGCGAACCGATATGCAGCACATAGGGCAGACGCTTGCCGACCGCCGCGTAGAGCGACTCGTGCATGAAGGCCACGCCCTGGGCGGACGAGAAATTGACCGCGCGCAGACCGGTCATGGACATGCCGGCGGTGACGGCGGCGGCGGCATGCTCGGATTCGGGTTCGACGAAGATCAGCGGGTTGCCCGAGATGTTCAGATGTCCCTTGGCGACTTCCTCGGCCCAGTACTCGCCCATCTGGGTCGAGGGCGTGATCGGATAGGAGCCAGCCGCGTCGGACGCCTCGCGCTCGCCGAGGATCACGGCGCTATTGCCGTCCATCGCCATGCGGGTGCCGGGATATTTGAACTGCTTGTCGTCTTTCTTTCCGAACATGGGACTTCTCTCGTGGTGAACCGCCAAAGCCGACCCCGAACCGCACGGGCGCGGGGAACGCTAAAGGGGTGTTGTTCTAATTGGATTCGATACAGCGAGCGGGCGATCGGGAGTTGTCAGTTGTCGGTTGTCAGGTGTCAGCAAGAGACTGGGCAGAATCACTACTGAAAACTGACAACTGACAACTGACAACTGACTCAAACGACTGGCAGCGCCCCCTTGCGCAAGACCTTGCGAGCATCCCGACCCTTGACGACCCGTCCGTCTGCCTCCAGCCAGACGATGGCGCCAGTCGGGCAGCGTTCGATGGCGACCGTGGATGCCAGCGAATTCTTGCTGTAGTCGATCACGGCCAGGTTATTCTGGATGTCGATCAAGCCTTCCGGCGAGTCCTGGACGCAGCGCCCGCAGGCGGTGCAGGCGACCTCGCAGTGATGTTCCGCCTCGTCGCCGAATTCCAGATTCATGCAGGCGACCCAGAGACGGTGGCTCACCGGGTGCAGGCTGAAGAGATCCTTCGGGCAGACCGTCACGCAATCGCCGCAGGCGGTGCACTGGTCCTCGATGACGACCGGGATGCCCTGCTTATTCATAAAGAGCGCATCGAAGTCGCAGACCTGCTCGCAGTCGCCGAAACCGAGACAACCCCAGGAACAGCCGCGCCCGCCACCGGCGACCAGCGCGGCGGCGCGGCAGGAAGGAAGTCCGGTGTAATTGGCGCGCACATAGGCGACATTGCCTCCGCCGTCGCAGGCCAGCCGCGCCACCCGTTTCTCGCTGGCTCCCAGGTCGACGCCCAGGAAGTCGGCGATGATCTGATTCATCGACTTGGAGTTGACCGTGCATCGACCCGGCTCGGTCTCGCCCTTGACCAACTGTTCCGCGAACGGACGGCAGCCTGCCGTGCCGCAGGCGCCGCAATTAGCCATGGGCAACAGTCCTTCGACCTGATCGATCCGGGGGTCTTCAAAGACAAACAGCCGTTTGTTCGCCAACACCAGCAAGACGGCGAGGATCAGACCGAGCGCGGTCATGAAACCGACGGCAGTGAGAATGATTGCCATAGACTGCGAATCCCGCACAAGGGCGGTCGGGGAAGCACAGCGCCGGAATCGGAGAACCGCTCGCCAGGCTTCGGGATGGCTGGTGGAGAGACCAGATCGGTCGACGCAGGATCGACACCTGGGGCCACCAAAATATTGAAGGAAGTTTACGGATTTATGATCTATTTAGATTCGTAATTATATAAATCGTTACTATTGAAATTGACAGAAGAGTTTGATTCCGATTATTTTTATCACTGAAAACCGTCGACCACACCGGTCACGAGATCGGTCGCGAGCGCATCGGACAAGGGAATCAGCAGAATTTTGTCGTTCGGCACCGAGGCGGCCACGATCGCCATCTCGGCGTCGACCCCCATCTCGCGCAGATAGCGGGCCGAATCGGCCACATAGAGTTGCCCGCCCTCGTGACTGCTATAGAGATGCGGAACCTTACTCTGATGCACCCCGAGCCGGGCGTCGCGGGTGACAAGCCGCTCGGCGCCCCCCGCCAGCACATCGACACAGGCGGAGGTGCAGACCCGGTCGACCGCCGTGCGCAGACCGTTCGCGCGCAGCCAGCGTCCCAGCTTGCGCGCCTCGTGCACCGAACCGCCCGGACTATTGATGACCAGACCGATCGCCCGGCGCTGGCGCAACTCGGCCATGACACGCTCCGCGAAACCCTCGCTCATCTCGACATCATCGATACGCAGCCAGACCGTGCGCAGTTGGCCATCCGGCTCGAAGCGCACCAGCGCGGAGGCCATCCCGATGTCATCGGCGAGACGCCGGCAGGCATCGGCGGCCAGCGCGACCAGAACCGGCCCGAGGGCCTGATACTCCTGAATCAAGCGATTGGAGCGCGCGACAATGGCGTCCACCGCCACGCCGTAGCGATCCGCGGCGACGATCACGGTCGCGTCCGACACGGCCACGTCGTTCGTCTGCCCGACCCGCAGCAGATGGCAGGCCGCGAGGGTCGACAGCAGTTCATCGCGATCGATCCCCGCGGGCGCCGGAGCCACAGCCAGTGCTGCCGGCGCGGGTGCGTCCCGGCGATCAAGCGCGCAGCCGGACAGGGCGAACAGCAGCGCGAGCGCTCCCACCGTGACGACGCGTCTCGACATAGGCCCCGTTCCTGGAAAAAAGCCGCTACGCCCGCGTCTCGATCCCCTGCTCGCGCAGATAGGATTTGACGGCCTGAATCGGCACCTCGCGCCGGTGGAAGATGCCGGCGGCCAAGGCCGCCTCGACGCCGGTCGCGGCGAAGACCTCGGCGAAATGCTCCACGCAGCCGGCCCCGCTGGAGGCGATCACCGGAATGCTCACGGCCGCGCGAACCGCGCCGATCAGTTCCAGATCGAACCCGGCCCCGCTGCCGTCGCGGTCGATGGAGTTCAGCAGGATCTCCCCGGCGCCCAGCGCCTCGCAGATGCAGGCCAGTTCGACCGCGTCGACATCGCGCCCCTCGCGCCCGCCCTTGATCGTGCATTGAAACCAGCAATAGCGCTCGCCATGGGGTCCGGGCGTCGCCGTTTCGACAGTCTGGTGGCGCGTCTCGTCCGGCGAACGGACATAGACGCGACGCGGGTCGATCGAGATCACTACGGCCTGATTGCCGTAGACGCGGGCGATCTCCTCGATGGCGCTGGTCCCGTCCCCGCAACCGCGCTCCAGATAGCGCTCGACGGTCGCGACGGCGTCCGAGCCGATGGAAATCTTGTCGGCCCCGGAGCGGAAATACTCGTCGGCCACGTCCAGGGCCGAATACGACTTGCCGCTGGCGTCGGTGAAGGCGCGGATGCCGCCGCCGATGGTCAGCGGTACGAACACACGTTCGGAGGTGCGCCGCAGCACCTCCAGCATGGGCTGATCGGCGAGCGGGAAATCGCGAAAGGCGGTGATGTTGAGGAAGGTGATCTCGTCGGCGCCTTCCTCGTAATAGCGCTGGGCCAGTTCGACCGGCTTGCCGAGATTGCGGACCTCGCCGGACTCGCGCACGTCGTATTGATCGCCCTTGGTCACGACCAGATCGCCGGCATCGTTCGCGCGCACGTCCAGACAGGCGATGACGCGCTTGGCGAAATGGGTCGGGGCATCGGCCGGGCGCGGCGACCAGCCGGCGACCGGCGCGCCGCCCGCGTCGGCGGCGAGAAAATGCTGGAGCAGCCGCAGTCCGGCCGCGCCGCTTTTTTCCGGATGGAACTGGACGGCGGCGACCCGCCCGCGCTGTACCGCGCTCAGGAAGGGACTGCCGTAATCGGTGGTCGCGAGTCGCCAGTCCGCATTGTCGGGACTTGGCTCGGCGCGATAGGAATGCACGAAATAGAGCTTTTCGCCGGCATAGTCGGCGAACAGGGGCGATTCGCGCTCCACCCGCGCGTCGTTCCAGCCCATGTGCGGGACCGACAGATGGCTCGCATCGAAGCGGCGGATGCGGCCGGGTATCAGCCCAAGACCCGCCACGCCGGGCGACTCCTCGCTGCCCTCGAAGAGCGCCTGCAAGCCGATGCAGATGCCGAGAAAGGGTCGGCCGGCGGCCAGATACTCCTTCAGCGGCTCGACATACCCGAGCCGATGCAGCCGCTCCATCGCCGCGCCGAAGGCGCCGACGCCAGGAAAGATTAGCCGCTCGGCCTGGAGGATATCCTCGGGGCGTTCGATCTCGGTGAGCGAGAAGCCAAGGGCATGAATGGCGTTGCGCAGACTGCGGACATTGCCCGCGCCATAGTCCAGGAGCGAAATCATAGGTCGAATCCGAATGGGGTTGGATCGGTGCGCGGCGCGGCGCATCCGATCGGCCGTGTGACAGGGATTGAGCGTTGCGGGTTAGTTTAGCGCCAAGCGGTCGGGCGGTTCAGTCTTTCCGATCCGGCGCGCGCGCCGTGAACCGCCTCCGGTCGCCTTCCGGGATTGTCGGTCGGGATAGGCATCATGAAGTCGTCATGCGCGCGTCACCTGGAATGCAGTAGGATTACACCCCTTGCGATCCAGATCGCCAACCGATCCATCCGCTGTTCCACTTGAGGGCAAACCAAATGCACAGGATCCTTTCAGGCGTTCGCCTGCTCATTCCGCTCTGCCTGCTGTCCGTCATCGCCGTCGGCCACGCCGAGGAACAGGTCCATCTCTATAACTGGAGCGATTATTTCGCCGAGGACACCCTGTCCGGCTTCCAGGAAAGGACCGGGATCCGGCCGGTGCTGGATGTCTACGATGCCAACGATGTGCTGGAGGCCAAGCTCTTCGCCGGCAGCAGCGGTTATGACCTGATCTTCCCCACCGCGCGGCCCTTCGCGGCACGACATATCAAGGCGGGGCTGTATCTGCCGCTCGATAAGTCCAAGCTGCCTGGTTTGGACAAGCTCGATTCCGACATCATGACTAGTCTGGCCGCGATCGACCCGGACAACGCCCATCTGGTGCCCTATATGTGGGGCACGTCGGGGCTCGGGCTGAATCTGGAGAAGGTGAAGGCCGCGCTGGGCGAGGACGCGGAACTGGACACTTGGGGTCTGATCTTCGACCCCGAGAAGGCCGCCAAGCTCGCCGGTTGCGGCATCAGCCTGCTCGACGATCCCACCGAAGTCTTCTCGGCCGCGCTGGTCTATCTGGGCAAGGATCCGAACAGCCTCGACAAAGCCGACCTGGATGCCGCAGCGGCGCTAATCAAGGCCGTGCATCCGCACATCCGCTATTTCCATTCCTCGCAGTACATCAGCGACCTGGCCAATGGCGATCTTTGCGTCGCTCACGGCTATTCGGGGGATGTTCTGCAGGCTCGGGAACGCGCCGAGGAGGCGGGCAAGGGTGTCGAGGTCGGCTATCGGATTCCGCGCGAGGGCGCGGCACTCTGGACCGATGTCATGGCGATCCCCAAGGACGCGCCCAATCCGACGGCAGCCCATGCCTTCATCGCCTATCTGCTCGATCCCAAGGTGATCGCGGCGGCATCCGATTATGTCTTTTACGCCAACCCCAATCTGGCGGCGACCCCGCTGATCGACGGCGACCTGCGCGGTAATCCGGGCATCTATCCGCCCGCCGAGGTCAAACAGCGACTCTTCGTGCCCGCCGAGCGCGGCGACGCCGAGATCCGCAACCTGAACCGGCTCTGGACCCGGCTCAAGACCAACCGCTAAACCGCGCCCAGCGCAACAGGCGACGTTTTTGATTGAATCGGCCTTGGCGGTCTCGGCAACGGTTGGAGCTGGCGCGGTTTAACGATTCAATTGACCACATGTCGATTCGAAGCCTTTTGTTGGGGCGTGGATTTTCCGGAAACTACTTTATTTCAGGCACTTGACCGCATGGCCACCATCGCCGAACGCCGTCTCTCCGCGCCTCGTCTCGAACCCTGGCAGGATCCCAAGGCCGCGCCCTATGTGCACATCGAACGGGTCACCAAGAAGTTCGGCGATGTCTACGCGGTCGATGACCTGAGTCTGGACATTTTCCAGGGCGAGTTCTTTTCGCTGCTGGGCAGTTCCGGCTGCGGCAAGTCGACCCTGCTGCGACTGCTGGCGGGGCTGGAATATCCCAGCGCCGGGCGGATCTTCATCGACGGCGTCGATGTGACGAACGTCCCGCCCTATTCGCGCCCCGTCAACATGATGTTCCAGTCCTACGCGCTCTTCCCGCACATGAGCGTGGAACAGAACGTGGAGTTCGGACTCAAGCAGGATCGCCTGCCGCGCCGGGAACGCGCCGAGCGGGTGGGCGAAATGCTCGATCTGCTCAAAATCTCCGAGCTGCGCAGGCGCCGGCCAGAACAACTCTCCGGCGGTCAGCGCCAGCGCGTGGCGCTGGCGCGCAGTCTCGCCAAGCATCCCAAACTGCTGCTGCTCGACGAACCGCTCGGGGCGCTCGACAAGCGGCTGCGCGAGAACACCCAGTTCGAGCTGGTCAACCTTCAGGAACGTCTCGGTATCACCTTCGTGACCGTCACCCACGATCAGGAAGAGGCCATGACCATGTCGACCCGAATCGCGATCATGGACGCCGGTCAGATCATGCAACTGGACACCCCGACCGCGATCTACGAATTCCCGAGCTGCCGTTTCGTCGCCGAGTTCATCGGCTCGGTGAATCTGTTCGAGGGCAAGATCGTGTCGAGCGACGGCGACCGGGTCGTGGTGGATACCCGCCTTGGCCGCCCCATCCACATGCGCAGTTTTCTGCCGCATCCCATCGGCACGCCGGTCACGGTCGCGGTGCGCCCCGAAAAGATGCGTCTTTGCCAGGAATTCCGAGAGGATGGCGTCAATCAGCTCAAGGGCACGGTAGAAGACATCGCCTATCTGGGCGACGTGTCCATCTACCGGATCCGGGTCGGCGACGGTCAGTTGGTCGAGATGACCTTGACCAACATCCAGCCGCGCACCGAGCAGGCGCTGACCTGGGAGCAGGAAGTGGCGATCGAGTGGTCGCCGACCAGCGGCGTGGTGCTGACGGAATGACCGCACCGCCCACCCATTCGCACCGTCTGAGCCGCTTGGTCAACATCGGCATCCCCTATCTCTGGCTGGGACTGTTCTTCCTGCTGCCCTTCGCGATCGTGCTGCGGATCACCATCGCCGAGCCCGCTCTCGCGCAGCCGCCCTATACCGCGCTGTGGGAATGGGTCGGGGACGGCATGCTCCAGATTCAGGTCAATCTGCAAAATTTCATCCTGATCTGGGAGGACGACATCTATCTGGCGGCCCTGCTGAACTCGCTGTGGGTCGCCTTCATCTGCACGGTCTTCTGTCTGCTGCTGGGGTATCCGATGGCCTATGCCATCGCCACCGCCCCCGAGCGGCGGCGGATGATCCTGCTGATGCTGATCATCCTGCCCTTCTGGACCTCGTTTCTGATCCGCGTCTATGCCTGGATCGGCATTCTCAAGACCAACGGACTCCTGAACAATTTTCTGCTCTGGACCGGTCTCATCGACACGCCGCTGCACATCCTGCACACCCAGAGCGCGGTCTATATCGGCGTGGTCTATTCCTACCTGCCCTTCATGATTCTGCCGCTCTACGCCAACCTGACCCGTCTCGATCCCACCTTGCTGGAGGCCGCCGCGGATCTTGGCTGCCGCCCCTTCCGAGCCTTTCTCCGGGTCACGCTGCCACTCTCGATGGCCGGCATCGTCGCGGGTAGCATGCTGGTTTTCATCCCGGTGGTGGGCGAGTTCGTGATCCCCGACCTGCTCGGCAGTCCGGGAAGCCTGATGGTCGGAAAGCTGCTGTGGACGGAGTTTTTCTCCAATAAGGACTGGCCGCTGGCCGCGTCGCTGGCGATCCTGCTGCTCGCCCTGTTGGTCGTGCCCTTCGTGCTGATGCAGCGTCTGCAAACGCGCATCGAGGAGGGTCCGGCATGAAGCGTCGCTCCTGGCCACTGCTCGGCGTACTGGCCTTCGGCTACGCCTTCCTCTATGTGCCGATCCTGCTGCTGATCCTCTATTCCTTCAACGAATCCAGACTCGTCACCGTCTGGTCGGGGTTCTCCTTCAAGTGGTACGGCGAACTGCTGCACAACCGTCAATTGCTGGACGCCGCCTGGCTCAGCGTGCGCATCGCCGCCGTCAACGCCACGGTCGCCATGATTCTGGGCACCCTGGCGGCCAATGCGCTGACCCGCCATGGCCGTTTTCGCGGACGCACCGGCTTTGAACTGCTGCTGACCGCGCCGCTGGTGATGCCGGATGTCATCATCGGACTCTCGCTGCTGCTGCTCTTCGTGGCCATGCAGCAGACCATCGGCTGGCCGGACGGGCGCGGTTTCACCACCATCGCCATCGCCCACATCACCTTCAGCATGGCCTATGTCACGGTCGTGGTGCGCTCGCGTCTGGCGCGCATGGACGCCTCGCTCGAAGAGGCGGCGATGGATCTGGGCGCCCGTCCGCTCACGGTCTATCTGCGCATCACCCTACCGCTGATCGCGCCGGCGCTGCTCTCCGGCTGGCTGCTGGCCTTCACGCTCTCGCTCGACGATCTGGTCATCGCGAGTTTCGTCTCCGGCCCCGGCTCCACCACGCTCCCCATGGTGGTCTATTCCAGCGTGCGCATGGGCGTTTCACCCCAGATCAACGCGCTCGCGACCCTAATCGTGGCCATCGTGGCGCTGGCGGTGATCGTCGCGGGCTGGACGATGCGGCAGAAACCCGATCGAGCGCAAAAACGCGGCGCATGAAAAAGGGGCCATCAGGCCCCTTATCTTCAACCAGCAATTGGCGAATCTGGATTATTCGCCCGGCTCGATCGCCTTCATGCTTAGACGAATCCGACCCTGCTTGTCGACTTCCAGCACCTTGACCCGCACCTGATCGCCTTCCTTGAGCTTGTCGCTGACCGACTGGACGCGCTCCTCGCAGATCTGCGAGATGTGCACCAGACCGTCGCGGCCCGGCAGGATGGTGACGAAGGCGCCGAAGTCCATCAGACGCGCGACCTTGCCCTCGTAGATCTTGCCCACTTCAACGTCGGCGGTGATCAGACGGATGCGCTTCTTGGCCTCTTCGCCGGCGGATTTCTCCACCGAGAAGATCTTGACCACGCCGTCGTCGTTGATGTCGATGGTGGCGCCGGTCTCCTCGGTGATCGAGCGGATCACGGCGCCGCCCTTGCCGATGACATCGCGGATCTTCTCGGGATGGATCTTGAACTCGATGATGCGCGGGGCATGCTCGGACATCTCGGAGCGGTGCGCCTGGATGACCTTGGCCATCTCGCCGAGGATGTGCAGCCGTCCGTCCTTGGCCTGAGCGAGCGCGGTCTCCATGATCTCTTTGGTGATGCCCTGGATCTTGATGTCCATCTGCAGCGCGTTGATGCCCGCGACGGTTCCGGCGACCTTGAAATCCATGTCGCCCAGATGATCCTCGTCACCCATGATGTCGGTGAGGACGGCAAACTGGTCGCCTTCCTTGATCAGACCCATGGCGACACCCGCCACCGGCGCCTTGATCGGGACGCCCGCGTCCATCAGCGCCAGACTGGTGCCGCAGACGCTGGCCATCGAGCTGGAGCCGTTGGACTCGGTGATTTCCGAAACCACGCGCACCGAGTAGGGGAATTCCTCGATGCTCGGCATGACGGCCAGGATGCCGCGCTTGGCGAGACGCCCGTGACCGATCTCGCGCCGCTTGGGCGAACCGACCCGTCCGGTCTCGCCCACGCAGAAGGGCGGAAAGTTGTAGTGCAGCATGAAATGCTCGCGTCGCTCACCTTCGAGTGCGTCGATGATCTGCGAATCGCGCTCGGTGCCGAGGGTGGTGATGACCATCGCCTGGGTCTCGCCACGGGTGAAGAGCGCCGAGCCGTGGGTGCGTGGCAGGACGCCGGTGCGGATGGTGATCGGGCGCACGGTCTTGCCGTCGCGGCCGTCGATGCGCGGATTGCCGGCCAGAATGGACCCGCGCACCGTGGTGCTTTCAAGTTGCTCGATCGCCGTCCTGACCTGTGCCTCGGTCCATTTGGGCGCCTCGCCGACCAGCATATCGAGCGCTGCCGCGCGCGCCGCGTCGAGTGCCGCGTAACGCACCTGCTTTTCGCGGATCCGGTAGGCCGTGGCGATCGGCTCGCCGCAGGCATTCGCGACGGCGTCCGCTAACTCCTGGTTGGGTTCCGGCGGGGTCCAGGGTAATTCGGGCTTGTTGACCTCGGCGGCCAGTTCGCGGATGGCCTGGATGACGACCTGCATCTGCTCATGACCGAAGAGCACCGCCCCGAGCATGACTTCCTCGGACAGGCCGCGCGCCTCGGATTCGACCATCAGGACCGCCTGGTCGGTGCCGGCGACGATCAGATCCAGATCCGAATCCGGTCCAAGACCGATGACGGCCGGATTGAGAATGTACTCGCCGTTCTTGTAGCCAACCCGCGCCGCGCCGATCGGGCCATTGAAGGGCAGACCCGCGATCGAGAGCGCGGCGGAGGCGCCGATCAACGCCGGAACCTCGGGATTGACCGCCGGGTTCAGCGATTTGACCGTGGCGATGATCTGAACTTCGCGGGTGAAGCCCTCGGCGAACAGCGGACGGACCGGACGGTCGATCAGGCGCGAGGTGAGGATTTCGCCCTCGCTTGGGCGCCCCTCGCGGCGGAAGAAACCGCCGGGAATCCGGCCGGCGGCATAGGTCTTTTCCTGATAGTCGACAGTCAGAGGCAGAAAATCGCGGACCACGCCGGGGCGCTTGTCGACGACCACCGTCACCAACACCACGGTATCGTCGAGGTTGACCATGACGGCGCCGTCGGCCTGACGCGCGATCTCGCCGGTTTCCAGCCTGAGCGTCTGGTTGCCGAACTGCACTTGCTTCACGATGGGGGTGGGAATCACGAATATATCCTCGGGGTGTTTGGGCCGCGCAGCCCGCGGCCTCCGGACCGCGAGGAGCGGGCGAAGCGGGGGCGGAACCGCCCCCGTTCGCCGAGATCGGGGCTGATCGGGTTAGCGACGCAGACCCAGACGCGCGATGAGATCGCGGTAACGGTCGATATCCTTGCGTTTCAGGTAATCGAGCAGTTTCCGCCGCGCGTTGACCATGTGCACCAGACCACGGCGCGAATGATGATCGTGTTTGTGTTCCTTGAAGTGTCCGGTCAGCTGCAGAATTCGCGCCGTCAGCAGGGCGACCTGAACCTCGGGCGAACCGGTATCTCTCTCGGCGCGCGCATATTCGTCGACGATTTTCTTTTTTTCTACCGCGGTCATGGTCATTGGTTGTCTCCTAAATTCGTGGGGACGTTGAAAAAGGCCCGTATCCGGCGGTGACGACCGCCAAACCGATTTCCCCGACAATGACTTCAGGGGAATCTGGCCAGCTGAAAATTCTGTGAATCCTGTCCATTTGAAGCGTTGATTCTGGTAAAAGCTTTCCCGGAAATCACCTCAAATGAGACGCTTTGGCTGCACCTTGCCGTCTTCGAGGATGGTGCCGACACCGACGAAATGGGACGAGGCATCATAGAGACGCACCAATCCCTCGGTCGGCGCCTGAGGAATCAGCACCGCCTGACCCTGCCCCAGATAGAATGCCGCGTCGGCCGAGAGCTTCACCGCAGGCCAGTGACCGAGCGCGCTGTCGAGCGGAAGCAGCAGTGCATCCAGGCGTTGCGGCGTCTCGTCCTCGGACATGCTCTCGACCTGATCGAGCGTGACGAAAGGCGCGGCGGGCTCGGCATAGGGGCCGACGCCGGTGCGCCTGAGTTGGCTCACATAGCCGCCACACCCCAGTTCGCGGCCGATCTCTTCGGCCAGGGTACGCACATAGGTTCCCTTGGAACAATGCACGTCGAGTTCGATCTCGGGCAGTTCGAAGGACAGCAGATCCAGGGAGAAGATCTCGATCCGGCGCGTCTGGCGCTCCACTTCCACGCCCTGACGCGCCAGCTTGTAAAGCCGTTGGCCCTGATGCTTGACCGCCGAATACATGGGCGGCATCTGGTCGATCCCACCTAGAAAGCCCCGCAGGACTTCCCGCACACGCGTTTCGTCGACCCCGACCACCGGGCGCGTCTCGACCACCTCGCCCTCGGCATCGGCCGTGGTGGTGGTCACGCCGAGACGCACGCGGACGCGATAGCGCTTGTCCGCGTCGAGCAGGAAGGCGGAAAACTTGGTCGCATCGCCCAGACAACAAGGCAGCAGCCCCGTCGCGAGCGGATCCAGACTGCCGGTATGACCGGCCTTGGCGGCCTGATAAAAGCGTTTGACGCGCTGTAGCGCGTCATTCGAGGACAGGCCAAGCGGCTTGTCCAACAAGAGAATTCCGGTGACATTGCGCCCCGAACTACGGCGACGTCCCATCAATTTAATGCTCCTGGTCCGTGGCTTGACGATCGTCGGGAGACGCTTGCGCGACGGCCTCGTCAATCAGCGAGGACAAACGCTCGCCATAGCCGATCGAGGTATCGAAGACGAAATGCAACTGCGGAATGGTGCGCAGACGCACCTCCCGAGCGATCGCATGACGCAGAAATCCGGACAGCGGGCCATTGAGCAGACGCTCCTGGGTCGGCGCGTCCTCGTCGGTCGGGAAGCAGGTGAAGAAGACCTTGGCATGCGCCAGATCCCGCGTCACCCGCACCTCATGCACCGTGATGTTGCCAAGCCGGGGATCCCGGACCTGATCGCGCACCGCCACCGCCAGCACCCGCTTCAACTCGGCACCGATGCGTTCGGTGCGATCGAATTCCTTCACATTCACAGCACGCGCGCTCGCTCGGTGCGCTCGAAGACCTCGATCTGGTCGCCGGGCTGCACATCGTTATAGTTCTTCACGCCAATGCCGCACTCGATGCCCGCCTTGACCTCGCTGACATCGTCCTTGAAGCGGCGCAGCGACTCCAGCGCGCCCTCGTAGACCACGACGTTCTGGCGCAGCACTCGAATGGGACTGTTGCGACGGATCGCGCCCTCGGTGACCAGACAGCCGGCAATGGCGCCGAACTTGGAGGACCGGAACACGTCGCGCACCTCGGCCAGACCGATGATCTCCTCGGTGACGATCGGACTCAGGAGCCCGGAAATCGCCTTCTTCACGTCATCGATCAGTTCGTAGATGATGCTGTAATAGCGTAGATCGAGTCCCTTCTCGTCCACCACGCGGCGGGCGGCGGCATCGGCGCGGACGTTGAAGCCGAGAATGATGGCGCTGGAACTCACCGCGAGATTGGCGTCGGATTCGGTGATTCCACCGACGCCGGAGGCCACGATGGACAGCTTGACCTCGTCGTTGGCGAGTTTCAGCAGGCTGTCCTTGAGGGCCTCCAGACTGCCCTGAACGTCGGCCTTGATGATAAGATTGACGCTCTTCTGCTCGCCGTCCTTGAGCTGGGAGAAGAGTTGATCGAGACTCACGCCGCGCTGTTCGTCGAAACGGCTCTGGCGCGAGCGCGCCGAGCGGAATTCGGCAACCTCGCGGGCACGCCGCTCGTCGCTCACCGTCATCACGTCGTCGCCGGCCTTGGGCGTGCCCGAGAGTCCGAGCACCTGCACCGGGATGGACGGGCCAGCGGATTCGACCGGCGCGCCGGCCTCGTCGAACATGGCCCGCACCCGACCGTACTCGCCGCCGCTGACGATGATGTCGCCACGGCGCAGGGTGCCGGTCTGCACCAGCACCGTCGCGACCGGCCCGCGTCCCTTGTCGAGACTGGATTCGACGATCGCGCCACGCGCGGGTCCGTCCACCGGCGCCTTGAGTTCGAGCACCTCGGCCTGGAGCAGGATGGCGTCGAGCAGTTCGTCGATGCCGACCCCGGTCTTGGCGGAGACCTTCACCATCATGGTGTCGCCGCCCCACTCCTCGACCAAGACCTCGTGCTGGGTCAGTTCCTGCATGACCTTGTCCGGATTGGCGTCCGGCTTGTCCATCTTGTTGAGCGCGACGATCAGCGGCGCCTTGGCGGCGCGTGCATGCTGGATGGCCTCGACGGTCTGCGGCATCACGCCATCGTCGGCGGCCACGACCAGGATCACGATATCCGTGACCTTGGCGCCGCGCGCGCGCATGGCCGAGAAGGCCGCATGGCCAGGCGTGTCCAGGAAGGACACCGTGCCCTTGGCGGTTTCGACATGGTAGGCGCCGATATGCTGGGTGATGCCGCCGGCCTCGCCGGAGGCCACCCGCGTGCGTCGGATGTAGTCGAGCAGCGAGGTCTTGCCGTGGTCGACGTGACCCATGATGGTGACCACCGGCGGACGCGCAACGGACTCGGCCTGTCCTTCCTGCTCCTGAACTTCATCGAGCAGGGTGTTTTCAGCGTCGCGCATGTCGGCGATCACCGGCTTATGGCCCAGTTCCTCGACGACGATCGACGCGGTATCGCGATCCAGGGCTTGATTGATGGTGACCATCATGCCCTGCTTGAACAATTCCTTGATGACCACGGAGACCTTGACCGACATCCGGCTGGCCAGTTCGCCCACCGAGATCAGCTCAGGGATCTCAACCTCGTGAATCACGGGCGTGGTGGGGCGCTGAAAGACATGCTTGTCCTGGAGTTCCGGCTTGGTCTTTTTCCGGCGGCGCAAGCCCCGACTGGTCCCGGCACCGCTCTCGACCTCTTCATAATCGGTTCTGGGGGTCACGATTTGTTCGCGAGTGCGAGTTGAATCCTTGCGCACCGCTTTCTTGACGGCCCGATCTTTTTCTTCGGGTTCCGCAGTCTTCTTGACGCCGCCCTTTTTGGGCTTTGCCGCTTCGACGCGACGCGCAACGGCAGGAGCTGACGCCGGGGGGCGGGCGGGCGGCGGCCTCTTGACCTCGCTTTCCACAACGACCGGCTCCGGCTCCTGAAGCGCTTCAAGCGCTTGGCGGGCAGCCTCGGCCTCGGCCTCGATCAACGCCAGACGCTCGGCTTCGATCCGCGCGGCATCTTCCGCGCGCCGACGCTCGTCTTCCGCAAGACGACGCTCCTCGTCCGCGGCACGCCGGCGGATCGCCTCCTCGCGAGCACGCAATTCTTGATCTTCCTGATCGGCCAGGCGCCGCGCTTCCTGCTCGGCGCGCAAAGACTGGAGTTCGGTACGGCGTCGCACCTCGTCGTAAACCGGCGCTTTAGGCGCCGCGCGCTCTCGTGCGGGACGCGGACGTTCGACAGGGGGGCGACGCGGAGGAGCGGCCGATACTGGCGGGGGCGGTGTCGCGGGCGTGGCAGAGGGTGCCGGCGCGGACGGTGTCTCGTCGCCGCGCTTGACATAGGTGCGCTTGCGACGCACCTCGACACTCACGGTCTTGCCGCGCGCCGGTGGCGCGGGCCTAACGCCGGCGGTACTGCGGGGTACCGCAGTCACCTGACGCAATTCGCTGACCGATTTACGCTTGAGGGTAACCTGGCTCGGCGCCGCGCCGCCATCCTCCTCCCCATCCTTGCCATGGCTGCGGCGAAGATAGCCAAGGAGCTTAACTTTCTCCTGTTCCGTCAAGGTAGCGTCGGCGCCGCTGGCGCTGATGCCCGCCTCGTTCAATTGGGTAAGGAGTCGCTCGACCGGAATACCGACCGTGGAGGCGAGTTGCTTGACCGTGACTTCACTCATGGACTGACCTTTAAACCTCTATTCCTCTGCGGCATCGGCGAACCAGTGTTCGCGTGCCTTCATGATCAAGCGCCCCGCCCGCTCTTCGTCCATGCCCTCGATTTCCATAAGTTCGTCGACTGACTGCTCGGCGAGATCATCCAGGGTGGCGATACCTAAGGCGGCCAACGCATCGGCGAGCGTTTCGTCCATGCCTTCCAGCGACAGAAGATCGTCGCCCGCTTCCGGACCGGCGTCCTCTTCCGAGGCAATGGCACGCGTCAACAGGACGTCATTCGCGCGCTCACGCAACATATCGATCGTGTCATCGTCGAATTCGTCGATGGCCTGCATCTCGGCGAGCGGCACGTAGGCCACTTCATCGACACTCGTAAATCCTTCCTCGACCAGCACCGCGGCGATGCTTTCATCGACCCCTAATTGGATCACGAAGTTCTGCACGGAACGCTGGGCCTCCTGCTCGCTTTTAACCGCCGCGTCCTGCTCGTTCATCACGTTCAGCTCCCAACCGGTCAACTGGGTGGCGAGACGCACGTTCTGACCGAAGCGACCGATGGCCTGGGCCAGGTTTTCCTCCTTGACGGCGACATCCATGCTGCGCGCTTCCTCGTCGATGACGATCGAGACGACATCCGCGGGCGACATGGCATTGATGACGAACTGCGCCGGATTGTCGTCCCATAGGATGATATCGACCCGTTCGCCATTCAGCTCGTTGGAGACGGCCTGAACGCGCGCGCCGCGCATGCCGACACAGGCGCCGACCGGATCGATCCGTGGGTCCGTGGTCCGCACCGCGATCTTGGCCCGCGAGCCGGGATCGCGCGCCGCGCCCAGGATCTGAATCAGACCCTCGCCGACCTCGGGAACCTCCAGCTTGAAGAGTTCGATCAGTAGCTCCGGCGCCGTGCGGCTCACGAAGAGTTGCGGACCCTTGAGCTCGGAACGCACATCGTAGAGATAGCCGCGCATCCGATCCCCGGAACGCACGGACTCTCGTGGTATCAGATGGTCGCGGGGAATCAACGCCTCGGCGTTATTGCCCAGGTCGAGCAGAATGGAGCCGCGCTCGGCTTTTTTGACGATGCCGGTGACCAACTGCCCCTTGCGCTCGACAAAATTCGCGACGACTTTGGCGCGCTCGGCGTCTCGCACCTTCTGGACAATGACTTGCTTGGCCGTCTGAGCGGCGATGCGCCCGAAAAGCACCGACTCGATTTCTTCCTCGATGAAGTCGCCCACTTCAAGCTGCGGTTCAAGAATGGCGGCGGCGGACTCCGTGATCTGGCGGGATGGCGCCTCCAGCACGCCCTGTTCCGGATCCGGGACGATCTCCCAGCGACGAAAGGTATTGTAGTCGCCGGTTTTACGGTCGATGACCACGCGGACGTCGATATCGCCGCCATGTTTCTTGCGGGTCGCCGATGCCAAAGCCGCCTCGATCGCCTCGAAGATCACATCCTCGGAGACGTCCTTTTCGTTGGAAACGGCTTCGACGACCAGTAGAATTTCTTTGCTCATGCTACCTGTATCCAACTCAGCGCTTGCGACCCATCAATCGTCATCATTGCGTGCCGTCTCGCCCGAGGCTCGAAATTCGTAGACGAGACGAGCGGACTCCACATCATCGAGCGGAATCTCCCAAAGACGATCGTCGGCATCCAGCTTAATCGTTCCGGCATCGAAACCTAGCAGCATGCCTTCCAGCCTGCGGCGCCCCTCCAGCTTTTCAGCCAGGCGAATTCTGACGCGACGACCCGCGAAACGTTGGAAATGCTCGGGAAAGACCAGCGGCCGATCGATACCGGGCGAGGACACCTCCAGATCGTAGTGACCGGGGAGAGGATCCTCGACATCCAGGACGCCGCTCAACTGGTGACTGACCGCGGTGCAGTCATCCAGCGTGATGCCCCGCTCGTGATCGATGTAGATCCGCAGCGTGGCGCCACTGGCGCCGTGCGGGAAAAATTCCACGCCCACGAGTTCATACCCCATGGGCTCCACAACCCCGCGCGCCAATTTGGTAATACTGCTGTCTGCCGACTGCATAATCCGCCCTTCAGAAACAAAAATTGGGCCATTGGCCCAACCTCATTACCGCACCACAGCGATCTTAGATCAGCCCATGGCGCCATATTTGAGAGCGACAAAAAAACCCCGTAACGGGGCCTTATGGACGGCGTATGTGGGTAGTGACTAAAACCGCCTTCTCCTTAAGCACTGGGAGTCTATCCGCTCTTACCACAAAGCGCAAGGCTGGATGCGCGAAGCTCCCGCCGCCTGCATCCGACCGCTGCATCGAATTACGCATGGATAGCGATGCAGAATAAGCCGGATTGCTGCTTGTCCGCGTTTCCGGTGACTGCACGAAAAGCATTCCCGGCGGCACGGCGCGACGACCAGAGTGTCCGTCGCGCCGGCGATTGGCCTCAGCGTTGTGGGGCGGCGGCTCCGGACCCGTAACCAGATGGATAGCCGGGGTAGCCATAAGGTCCAGCGACAGGCGCCGAACTTCTCATGCCCTCCCAGTACTGGCGCATCCGCTCGTCGGCCTCGCGGCGCATGGCTGCGTATTCAGCCCGCATCTGCGCCTGCTGTCGCTCCATTGCCTCCCAATCGTAAGGAGCCTGCCGAACCGAAGGCGAGGGGTTTTCGGGCGCCATCCTCGGAGGCATAGCCCAAGCTGGGGGGGCGGACTGCACGGACGCCGGCATGGGCGGCGGCGCCACGGCGCGCGGCGTCTGCTGATCCAGGACCGGAACCTGAGGTTGCGCAACGCTCTTCTGCGGAACGGCGGCCGGCGGCGTCATGGGCTCTGTGTTCATCAACGATTTCGCGAAGACGGCTGACTCCGCGTCATTGACCGGCTGGGACTCCTGGATCTGTGTCGTCTCATGCAGGGCCTTGGGGGTCTCAGGAGCCATGGAGCCGGAATGTTCGGCGACCGGGCTCTGCTCAACAGGGCTCGCCATGACCTGACTTTCCGTCACGGGAACCGACTTGGATTCCGAGCCTGGCAAGGCGGAAATCGGGATTGGGCTCAGTTGAGCGATTTTCTCCAGAAGAGAGACAGAGGAACCACCTTCCTGCTGATCGATCGAACTCAGATAGAGGTAGCCAAAGGCGATCACAACTCCCCAAAGGATCAATTTCGGCAACCAGCCGAAAACCGAACGGGAAGCGGTAGTTTCCGAGTCAGCCATGCTTATTACTCCTCAAAGTAGTCAAATGTGATGAATAAAGCGATAAAACGCATTCAATTCGCCAAAGCCCGCCGCATCGCTAGCCATGGCGGCAATCATTGATCGGCCGCAAGGGATATCAAAACCTCCACGAGTTGCTCCACGCAACGCGCAATGTTTATCTCAATGTCGCGCATGGCGATGATACCGTCAGATTTACCCGCCGCCCAATTGACGACGAAGGCGAAGCTGGCGTAGCAGAGGCCCAACTCCCGCGCAAGACTCGCCTCGGGCATGCCGGTCATGCCGACCATATCGCAACCGTCACGCTCGTAGCGCCCAATCTCCGCGGCGGTTTCCAGTCGAGGCCCCTGCGTGGCGCCGTAGGTTCCCTGGCGGATCACCGCGTGCCCCGTGCGATCACAGGCCGCCATCGCGGCAAGACGCAAATCCTCGCAATAGGGCGCAGTCACATCGATATGCTCAACGACCCCGGTCGCGCCATCATAGATGGTGTGCTCGCGCCCGTGAGTGTAATCGATGATCTGATCGGGAATGGCCAGAGCGGTCGGGGCAAAGCGTGCCGTGATACCGCCAACCGCAGCCAAGGCGATCACGCGCTCGGCGCCGCAGGCGCGCAGTGCCCACAGATTTGCGCGATAGTTGATCCGGTGCGGCGGCAGCTGGTGAGACGGACCATGACGAGGAAGAAACAGCACTTCGCTCGCGCCGAATTGCCCCCGCGTGACAGGGGCCGACGTCTCGCCGTAGGGCGTCTCGACATGCCGTGCCTCAAGCACTGACAGTGCGGGAATCCCCGTAAAGCCCGACCCACCGACGATCGCAAGAAGAGACATTCACGCCCCGCCACCGGTAAAGCGGAGGAGTTTACCGGAGAGCGCCCGGGAAACCAAACCGAAGCGTTGGTGTCGGCTTGGTCACCCAGGGATAATCAGGCGTTCAGCAACTCAGGGAATCAGACCGCTGCGTTTCCTGAAAAAGTCCGATTTCCAGCAATTTTGGAACAAGCACCTGCTCCTCGCGCTCAATACGCTTGGCAACCATTTCGAAGACTTCATGAGTTTCGGCCAGAAAGTCATCGGTAAATTTAAAATCGCAGTTTTTGAGCCAATGCTTGTGGTAATCGTCGAAAATCTTGCGAAGCGGTTTCTCGCCGCTAATAAATCCCCAGGCAAGGGATTTAACCTTTGGATCCTCGTGGATCAGCAGTATCGGATAGAGACTGCGATCCTCCTCCGCCAAATGACTTCGCACCTTTCTGCCGAGATCGCAGAGCAGCTCATAGGCGGTTTTGGCGTTCGGCCGGATCTTCAACAACTCCGGCGTGAGGATCGAGTTCAAATCATCGATCATCTGGCGCAGCTCGGCGTGCGAATTGCGGTAACCATTCAGGTCAGACATACCTCATCCTCGTTAGCGATAGCTCGTTAGGGGCACCGATGCCGCGCCGATACCGCCGCGCGCCAGCAAGCGAACATCGCCACCGCACGCGTTTCGAGATCGCACCATCGGATTGCCTGAGAGGATGTATACCAAACCACTGAAATAGTCAAAAAGTCTTTAATTATATTGGTATTTTGCCAAATACCGCTCCAGCCCGCACAATCCTGCGGCGCCTATGGCCACAGGTATTCCTGGCGTGTCGATTCGGCTTCGCCCGACTCGACGAATGTCGCCGCTGACGCGATTCAGACATCTTCATCGGCAACCGCGAAGACGCCACGGGCATTTCGGAAATAATTTTTATAGTCGAGACCATAACCGTAGAGATAACGGTTTGGCACCCGGACTCCCACCACATCGGCCTCGCATTGATGCGGGCGGCACTTCTCGACCAGGACCGCGGAAAGCACACTGGCGGCGCCGTCCTCATGGCAGGCGCGGACCGCCTGGTCGAGCGTGACGCCTTCATCCAGAACGTCGTCGAGAACCAGGACGTGCTCGCCGCGGATCGCCTCCGACGGGCGGTAACGCCAGACGATCTCGCCACCGCGGGTCGCTCCCCGGTAACGGCTCGCATGGAGATAATCGAGCCGCAATTGAAAGTGCAGTCTTGGCAATAGCAGACCGGTCGCGACGATCCCGCCGGTCATGACGCAAAGCACCAACGGATCCCTGCCCGCCAGACGCTCGGTCAGCACGCCGGCCATCCGGTCGAGCGCGGCTTCCATTTCCGTAGCCGTCACCACACATTCGGCGCGGCCCTCAACAGCCGCGTACTGAGTTGCGGCAAGCTTCATTCCGCCTTCTCCGGATCGGTTGGGTCGTCGAGTTCGAGAGCGAGCGTTTCGAACTCTTCCAGTTGAGCGACATAGCGGATCGCACGCTGCCATTCGGGGTGTTCATGCAGGCGCACGCGCTCAAGCTGTCCGCGGCCGTGCATGCGTAGCAAACGCAGGTGAGCCACGGGATCATGATGCTCGCCGAAAGCATCGACGATCACAACCGCCGCCGGCCGATTATTACAGATCAAAAGCATGTCGCAACCCGCCTGGATCGCGGACTGCGCGCGCTCGACGTATCCCCCGCCGGCGCCGGCAGCCGCCATGTTGAGATCGTCGCTGAAAACGACGCCCTGGAAACCAAGCCTGTCGCGCAGAATCTCCCGCAACCAGATCGACGAGAATCCAGCAGGCCGCCGATCAATGCCGGGATAGACGACATGCGCCGGCATCACGGCTTCCAGCCCATGGCCGATTAGGCGCCGAAACGGGGTCAGATCCTCCCGTTCAATCTCGGCGAAAGCGCGCGCATCGGTTGGCAGTTCGGCATGCGAATCCGCCGCGACGCCACCGTGTCCTGGGAAATGTTTGCCCACCGAAGCCATACCGGCATGCCGGGCACCGTCCATCCAGGCAACGGCCAACTCCCGTACTGTGTCTGCCCGGGCGGCAAAACCGCGGTCACCGATGACCTGGCTGATCGCTCGATCGAGATCCAGCACCGGCGCAAAACTGAAATCGACGCCGGCGGCGCGCAACTCAGCGGCCATCAACCAGGCCACCGACTCGCAGGCGGCGCACGCGCGCGCGGGATCGCGCGCGTGGAGCCGACCGAAACGTCCCGCTGGCGGCAGGCGCGTGAAACCCTCGCGAAAACGCTGGACGCGCCCGCCTTCCTGATCGACTCCGATCAACAGACGCGGCTCGCGCAAGGCATGGATCGATGACGTGAGCTCGGCGATCTGCTCCGGCGACTCATAGTTGCGCGAAAAGAGGATCACCCCGCCGACGGCGCGATGACGCAAAAGCTCGCGGTCCACGGCGTCAAGCGCCGTCCCCGCGAGATCGAGCATGATAGGTCCAAGCGACATGATGGTGTGGTCAGTGGTCAGTTATCGTTGTCGTTGTCGTTGTCGTTGTCGTTGTCGTTGTCGTTGTCAGTGGTTGGGTTGATGTTTAAGGGTATTGTTTCAAACATTGAAAAACATCCCTATAAACGGCGCTTTTCGTTTGCCAGGCAACATCCAATCCGACATCAAACCTGTTAATCTCCGGTAAACTCCGAGTTGGTTTTTATGCCCCCGACCCGATCTAGCCTGAAAGCGTTGCGGCAAGACAAACCACTTCGCACAACGCAACGGTCAACGAGGTACGTCTTAGAATGAATGCAAAGATTTTGAACATCCTACTCTGGATTGCCGTCACTTTCTGGCTGGTCATGATGCTAAACACCATGACTTCGACAGAGCAAACCGAATCGCGCTCGTTGAGCTACAGTCAGTTTCTGCAAGAGCTGACGGATGGCTCGATCCGCGAAGTGACGATCCAGGACCAGACAGTCAAGGGTGTTCGCACCGATGGCTCGCGTTTCGAGACCTTCGATCCGGGCGACCCCGGGCTGGTTGGCGACCTGCTCAAACACTCTGTGACGATCCGCGCCGAGCCGCCGGCTTCGCCAAGCATTTTCATGCAGATGCTGGTCGCCTGGCTGCCCTTCCTGCTGCTGGCGGGCGTTTGGATCTGGCTCATGCGCCGTAGCGCGGGCGGCGGCGGTGGCGCGGGCGGCATTTTCAATTTCGGCAAAAGCCGTGCCCGGCAACATGCCGAGGGCGATGTCAAGGTGACCCTGCGGGATGTCGCGGGCGTCGAAGAGGCCAAGGAAGAAGTCGGCGAACTGGTCGATTTCCTGCGCAACCCGCAAAAATTCACCAATCTTGGCGGGCGGATTCCGCGCGGGGTGCTGATGGTCGGTCCCCCCGGTACCGGTAAGACACTGCTTGCGCGCGCCATCGCCGGCGAGGCCAAGGTGCCCTTTTTCAGCATTTCCGGTTCCGACTTCGTCGAGATGTTCGTCGGCGTCGGCGCCTCGCGGGTGCGGGATCTCTTCGAGCAGGCCAAGAAGACCGCGCCCTGCATCATCTTCATCGACGAAATCGACGCCGTCGGACGCAAGCGCGGCGCGGGACTAGGCGGCGGACACGACGAGCGCGAGCAAACCCTCAATCAGCTCTTGGTCGAAATGGACGGTTTCACGGGCAACGAGGGCGTCATCGTGATCGCGGCCACCAACCGCGCCGACGTCTTGGATCCAGCGCTGCTTCGCCCTGGCCGTTTCGACCGTCAGGTCGTGGTCGGTCTCCCGGATCTTGCCGGACGCGCGGCCATCCTGGAAGTGCATATGCGCAAGGTGCCCATCGCCGAGGACGTGGATGCCCGGACCATCGCCCGCGGCACGCCCGGATTCTCGGGCGCCGATCTGGCCAATCTCGTTAATGAGGCCGCCCTGTTCGCGGCGCGCTCCGGCGACACCGAAGTCTCGATGTTCATGTTCGAGAAGGCCAAGGATAAGATCATGATGGGGGCCGAGCGGCGCAGCATCGTCATGTCCGAGTCCGAAAAGAAACTGACGGCGTATCACGAATCCGGACATGTGATCGTCGGTCGACTGGTTCCGGAGCACGATCCGGTGCACAAGGTCAGCATCATCCCGCGTGGACGGGCTCTAGGCGTCACCATGTTCCTGCCCGAACGCGATCGCTACAGCATGAGCAAACGTCAGTTGGAGAGCCAGATTTCCAGCTTGTTCGGCGGACGATTGGCCGAGGAAATCATCTTTGGTCCAGAGAACGTCACCACGGGGGCCTCCAACGACATCGAGCGCACCACGGAGATCGCGCGCAACATGGTGACGCGCTTTGGACTCTCGGATGGTCTGGGGCCGCTGGCTTACGCCGAGGACGAGGGCGAGGTATTCCTGGGACGCTCGGTCACGCAGCACCGCCACGTCTCGCCCGAGACGGCCCAATCCATCGACAAAGAGGTCAGGACCATCATCGACCGCAATTATCAGCGCGCCCAGCGCTTGCTCAATGAGAATCTGGACAAGCTGCACACGATGGCCGAAGCCTTACTGAAATTCGAAACCATTGGCAGGGATCAGATCGACGACATCATGAACGGCCGTCCGATGCGCGATCCAGAAGAAAACAGTGGACACTCGAAACCCAACGCGAACGGTGGCAAAAACGCCACCCACGGCGGGACGCATAAACAGCCCCCAGTCGCGATCGACAGCATCTAGAGCGCGTCAGGATAGACGTTTGTTCGTTTGGCTGGCCGAGCCACCGGGCAAACGTCGAACTTTAGATGCCGCGTGCGTTTTAGCGCGCACTGACGACGCGTCAAGACGCCTTCCGGTAGTGGCGATGAACTTCCTCATCGCGGTAATGTACATCGGTCCAGCAACGCGGCAAGGACTCGTCCGAGACAAAGACGAGTTCGGATTTCTCGAAGCTCTCCGGATCCTGCAACTCTTCTCCGGCATGATAACGACCGACGATCGATTGATGCAGCGGGTTGAAGAGATCTCTTTGACTCAAGACCTCGATCAATTTTCCAGTCGAACTCTGCTTGAGAAACATCGCTAATCCTCCTCTCTGGGTGAACTCCACCTTTATTTCTCAGTATGACACTTGGTCGCGAACTGACAAGCGATCAACGAATGAATGGAGTCGACCATCGTTTCCGTGAAGCCGCATTCACTGAATGCTGGCGCTCGACATGCACAGGTTTAAGTCAACGCGAGCTGCGTGGTCGCCTTGGACCTGACGGCTTCGCGCGTCCGGTGCGTGCGCGCTCAGCAGATGGCGGCGTTATCCGAGACCGCTGGTGACTCTCGGGTACCCCGCCGGTCCCGACAGGCTGAAAGCTCGGCACCAGATGCCGCTTGCCGTTACCGATCAACTCCGCGCGACCCATGTCCTTCAAGGTCTGGCGCAGCAGTGGCCAGTTCTCTGGATCGTGATAGCGCAGGAAGGCTTTGTGCAACCGCCGCTGACGTTGTCCGCGCACTACCGGCACCCGCTCCGAGTTCCGCGTGACCCGTTTCAGCGGATTACGCTCGCTGTGATACATCGCCGAGGCGAGCGCGAGCGGGGTGGGCAGAAAGGCTTGCACCTGATCCAAACGGAAACCGTTGCGCTTGAGCCAGAGCGCCAGGTTCAGCATGTCCTCGTCGGTGGTGCCCGGATGCGCGGAGATGAAATAAGGGATCAGGTACTGCTCCTTACCGGCCTCGCGCGAGGCGCGGTCGAAGAGTTCCTTGAAGCGGTCATAGGCACCGATGCCGGGTTTCATCATCTGACCGAGCGGCCCCGCCTCGGTGTGCTCCGGGGCGATCTTGAGATAGCCGCCGACATGGTGCATGACCAGTTCGCGGATATAGGCCGGCGAGCGCACCGCCAGGTCATAACGCAGACCGGACGCGATCAGGACGCGCTTGATGCCGGGGACGGCGCGCGCCTTGCGGTAAAGCTGGATCAGCGGCGCGTGGTCGGTGTCAAGATTGCGGCAGATATCGGGGTAGACGCAGGACAGGCGGCGGCAGGCCGACTCGATGCGTCGGTCGCGGCAGGCCAGACGCCACATGTTGGCGGTTGGGCCGCCCAGGTCCGAGATGGTGCCGGTGAAACCGGGCGCGCGGTCGCGGATGTCGGCGACCTCGCGCAGGATGGAGTCTTCCGAGCGACTCTGGATAACGCGGCCCTCGTGCTCGGTGATGGAGCAGAAGGTGCAGCCGCCGAAACAGCCGCGCAGGATGTTGACCGAGTGACGGATCATCTCCCAGGCCGGCAGCCGCGCCGCGCCATAGCTCGAATGCGGGAGGCGGCTGAAGGGCAGTTCGTAGACCCGATCCAACTCCGCGCCGGTCAGCGGAATCGGTGGCGGATTGAGCCAGATATCCCGGTCGCCATGGGCCTGGATCAGTGCGCGGGCATTGCCCGGATTGGTCTCCAGATGGAAAACGCGCGAGGCATGGGCGTAGAGCACCGGATCGGCGCGCACCTGCTCGAAGGAGGGCAATCGAACCGCCGTGGTTGCGCGCGCCGGGCGCGGGGAACGGGCATCCTGCCCGTCGGTATCGGTCTCGGCGGACGAGACGCCCTCCTCCCGGCAGAGCCTCGCGCCTTCCGGACAGGCCGGCTCGGCCTGATAGGGATTGGGATGGACACGCGCGCGACCCGGCGCAGCGAGCTGGCTTAGGTCGATCTCGGTCCAACCCTCGGGCAGGCTACGGTTCATGAACGCGGTCCCGCGCAGATCGCGGATGTGTTCGAGGGGTTCGCCGCGCGCCATCCGGTGCGCCAGTTCGACGATCGCCCGCTCCGCATTGCCGAAAATCAGCAGATCGGCCTTGGCATCCAGCAGCACCGAACGGCGGACGGTCTCCGACCAATAATCGAAATGGGCGATGCGGCGCAGACTGGCCTCGATCCCGCCAATCACGATAGGCACGCCCTTGAAGGCTTCGCGGGCACGTTGCGCATAGACCGTCACCGAACGGTCCGGGCGCCGGTTGGGCGCCGCGTCCGGGGTGTAGGCGTCGTCGGACCGCGGGCGCCGGTCGGCGGTATAGCGGTTCACCATCGAATCCATGTTGCCGGCGGTGATTCCGAAGAAGAGGTTCGGCCGCCCCAGTCGCTGGAAATGCGCCGCCGAGGTCCAGTCCGGCTGGGCAAGGATGCCGACCCGAAACCCCTGCGACTCCAACAAGCGCCCAATGATCGCCATGCCGAACGACGGATGATCGACATAGGCATCGCCGGTGACGATGATGACATCGCAACTGTCCCAGCCGAGCAGATCCATCTCGGCGCGCGACATCGGCAACTCGGGCGCGGTGCCGAATTTATGCGCCCAGTGTTTACGGTAGGAGAAAATGTCGGGGGCGGGTGTCATGGATGCACGTGCCGAGCGGGTGGTGAAACGTTATTGTAGACCCATCCCGACGGCTGGACCTTCACGATGGGATGATCGAGAATGCGCGATCACGGATCGCTCTGGCCCGTGTTGGCGATGCAGCCGGTTTTTTGACGCACCCCGCGGATCCAAATGAGATCATCGTGGCCAATGCAAAAGGGGATGATAAGTGGATCTGGCAACCTTACTGGGCTTGATCGGCGCGATGGGCGTCATGATCGGCGCGATCGTGCTTGGCGGCGATGTGATGGGGTTCGTCGATGTCCCCTCGATCGTCATCGTCGTTGGCGGCACCGCCTTTGTCGTGCTGTTCCGCACCACCATGGGGCAGTTCCTCGGCAGCTTCAAGGTCGGCTTGGGCGCCTTTCTGTTCAAGAGCGCCGATCCGCAGAAGCTCATTGAGGAGGCCGTCAGTCTGGCCTCGGTGGCCCGCAAGGAAGGACTGCTGGCGCTGGAGGGAAAGGAGATCTCGCATCCCTTCCTTAAGGTAGGCATCAGCATGTGTGTCGACGGTCACGAACCGGACGTAGTGCGCAAGGTGCTGTCGAAGGACATCAACCTTACCATTCAGCGCCAGGAAGCCGGTTACGGCGTCTTCAAGGCGGTCGCCGAGGTTGCGCCGGCGATGGGCATGATCGGCACCCTCATCGGTCTGGTGCAGATGCTGGCAAACATGTCCGACCCTAAAAGTATCGGCCCCGCCATGGCGGTGGCGCTGTTGACCACGCTCTATGGCGCGGTGATCGCCAACGCGGTCGCCACGCCCATTGCGGAAAAGGTCAAATTGCGCAGCAACGAGGAAAAGCTGTCCAAAACGCTCATCCTTGAGTCCATTTCAGGCATTCAGGAAGGTCTGAATCCGCGCGTGCTGGAGCAGCTTCTGATGGCCTATCTGCCGGAAAGTCAGCGGCAAAGCAGCAGCAAGAACTAAGCGCACCCATCTGGCACAACGAGGTCAACGATGGACGAAGAATGCGAATGCCCCGAACCGCCAGCAGGGATTCCCGAATGGGTAATGACCTTCGCCGATTTGATGTCGCTTCTGATGGTGTTCTTCGTGCTTCTGCTATCCTTTTCCGAAATGGACGTGCTGAAATTCAAACAGATTGCCGGCTCGATGCAGGTCGCCTTCGGCGTCCAGCGTGAGGATCGAAGTGCGATGAGCGTTCCGCTAGGCACCAGTATCATCGCCCAGGAGTTTTCGTCGGCCCAGCCCGAACCCACAGTGCTCAACGAAGTCCGTCAGCAGACCACGGATACGTCCAAGCAGTACCTTGAGATCAAGGAGCCGGAGGTCGAGGACGCGGAAAAAAAGGCGGAGGAACTTGAGGAAGCGCTCAAAAAAGAGGTCGCCGAGGGTCTGCTGGAAATCAGCACCTTCGAAGATCAGGTGATCATCCGGATTCGCGAGAAAGGCTCCTTTCCGTCGGCGTCTTCCGCAATCGGCCCCGACTTTCAGAAAGTGCTGACGAAAATCAGCGACGCGCTGAATCAGGTGAAAGGCCGGATCATCGTGACGGGCCATACCGATAACATTCCGATCGAGACCAAGGAGTTTCCATCCAACTGGATTCTCTCGGCGGCGCGCGCGGCATCGGTTGCCTTTAATATGACCGAACGCGGCAAAATCGCCCCCGCGCGGGTCGAGATTCGCGCCTATGCCGACAATCGCCCCTTGGAGCCGAACACCTCGCCCGAGGGTCGCGCCACGAACCGGCGCGTGGAAATCATCGTGCTCGGCGATCACGAGGCAACGTCGTTACTGAAGGATGTCACGACATCCGATGCAGCATCATAGACACCGGCTCACCCGAGCCCTGAAGGTCCAAGAACCATGTCGGAACAGGAAAGACGCCGTTATTTTCGCATCGACGATCAGATTGGCCTAAAACTGACCCCGATTCCAGCCGCGGACGAGGCGGCGGCGATCTCCGGTTTTGCCGACGCCAGCGCCCGCGTTGGCCTAGTCAATGAATTGCGCGCTATCCGCGAAAAGCATCTGCCGCAACGCCGAAGCCTGGACGTTCGGTTTCCGACCGTCGCCGCCTATGTCGACATGCTTGAACGGCAGATTGAAGTTCTTGCCTTCGCGATTGATCAACGGGACGACTTTCCCAGAGATGCCGATACGCCGGTCAATCTCAGCGGACAGGGTCTGAGTCTGCGGCCCGATAGGGGTCTGGAGATCGGCTCGCTCGTGCAGGTAAGGCTCGCGCTGTTTCCCGATCGGAGCCGAATCGAGGCGCTCGCGCGGGTCGTCAAGTGCGACAACGGGGAAAACGGCCTGGAAACGGCGCTCGAATTCAGCCATCTGCGCGACGCGGATCGCGAGGCCATCATTCACCATGTGCATACCCTGCAAAGGCTGCGCCTGCAAGCGCAGGCGCTGGACTAGTGCTTCGCTGCTCAAGTTCCGAGACCGGGGCCTCCTCGTTGTCGTTGTCGTTGTCGTTGTCGTTGTCGATTATTCGCCATATCGAGACCACGACAACGACCTGAGACGGTCTTGGGACTTTCGCACAGTTGCACTAGTCCCATTGCACCGAATGAAATTTAGGCGCGGCGGTACTGGAGTCGAATCGCCCGGCTAGGCGCTGACCTGAGCGAGCCTGTGATTGACCCGCCGGTCCGAATCCGACCAACCCACGCAGGGATTGCGCGGTAGGTATTCGCGCGCCTCAACCGGTTGCCCCTCGAACAGCCGCCCGTTCAGACTGTCGATCAGCGCCTGGCCTTCCTCCCGTGTCGCCGTGCGGGCAACGACGAAATGATAATTCCGCGCGTGCTCGTCCTGGCCCTGATGACACTGGAAATCCGTTCGCAAATCGATCCCATGCAGAAAATCCGTGAGTTCGACCAGGGTCGCCGCTCCCGGCAGATTGCCAATAAAGATATCCAATTGCTAGCTCCTCCGCGACACGCAAGGTCATGCAGGATCAGGGATGCCGACCCATCTGAATTCGCGACCGCTCAATTTGCCGCGGACTCGAAATCGCCCTGTTTCAGATCATTATTCTCAAGCTCGCTTTCAAAGCTGGCCAAACGGGCCTCCAGCCGTTCGAGCACCTCCTGTTGACGCTTGATCTGCTTTAGCAAATCCGGCAGGCGAGCCAGCGCCGCATTTTCCCGCAGCGCTTGTTTCAACGGCTTGGCGGGTGTGCCGAACACCGCCGCGCCGGGCGGCACGTCCTTAACGACGCCGGACTGCCCGCCGATCCGGGCGCCAGCGCCGACATGCAGATGATCGGAGATCGCCACCTGCCCCGCAACCACCACGCCCTCGCCAACCGTGGAACTGCCAGCAATTCCGGATTGGCTGACCAGGATGGTATGACAGCCCACCGAGACGTTATGGGCGACCTGGACCAGGTTATCGATTTTGCTGCCGCGTCCGATCCGGGTGATGCCGAGGGTGGCGCGATCAATACAGCTATTACAGCCAATCTCGACGTCGTCCTCGATGACGACCCGGCCGAGTTGCGGCACCTTGCGGTGTCCGCTGCCATCCCAGCGAAAGCCGAAGCCGTCGCCGCCGATCACCGCGCCCGGATGCACGATACAGCGATTACCGAGTTCGCAATCGCGCAGGATGCTGACGTTGGCGCCGATCAGACAGTCGTCGCCGATGCGGACGCCCGGCCCGAGGGAGACGCCCGGACCGATGCGCGAACCGCTCCCGACCACCGCGCCGGCGGCGATGACCGCGCAGGCACCGACCGTCACGTCCGTGCCCAGTTCGGCTTCCGGGTGAATCGCCGCGCTCGGATGACGACCATCGGTCTCGGGCGTGGGGAGAAAAAGGGCCGCGATCTCGAAGAAACGCGCGCGCGGATCCGCGACCCGCAGCAGCGGTTTGTCCGCCACGGCGGGGAAATTGTCGCCGACGACAATGAGCGCCGCCTGACTCCGCGCGACCGCCGCGGCCTGACCGGCCTCCTCGGCGAAACAGAGATCATGCGGCCCGGCCTGCTCCAGGGTGTTGACGCCCTGGATCCGGTCCGCGTAGGCAGCCGCGCCAAGCGCATTCAGCGCTTCCCGTGACCGAGCGGATGAAGTCAGGGCGCCCAATAGAAGGCTTCCTGGATCGCTCCGGTTACCGGCACCGTCACCTCGCGGGTCTGGATCTGACCGGCTTTATCGAGAGTGAGAAGATAGCGGCCAGGCGCGAGATTGACGTAAAACCAGGGGCCTTGCGAGACGGCCGTCAGCAATGTCGGTCCAGCCATGTCGCTGACCCGCACCTTAATGTCCGCCAGATAGGCCCCCGAGCCCTGCACGGCGAACAGGAGTCGCAGATTGTAGTTGGACTTGACCAGCGCCATCTCTTCGCGCTCCGATGCGCCGATCCCGCCGCTGACGTAGGGGATTCCGACCGTCGGCTCGGATGGCTGCGCCGGTGCGGGGACCGTGCTCGGAGCGGGCTCGGTTGACGGTGCCGGCGCGGATGCTTCTGTCGTCACGGGAACGCTCGGCGCCTCGGGCGCCGTCACGGACTTGGACACGGGCGTCGACAGCGGCAGGATCGTCCCCGCCGGCAGCACCGTGCCCGCGGGCAGGACGGTTCCCGCGGGTAACACGATCCCGCCCGGCAGGATCGTCTCCTCGGACAAAATCATCTCCGAAGGCAACTCCATACCGGTCGGCGCGACCGCGCCTGGCGGAGCGATCTCCCATTGGGCCTGTGCCGGCTCTATCGCGTCCACCACTGGCGCGCCCTCTTGCGCGAAAGCGGGAGCAGCCAGAAAGCAGGCCGCGAATAGCGGTGTCAGCAAATCGTTTCCGAGGTGTCGCATCAAGACGATCTCCGCATGAATTCAGGAAACAGGCGTTTGATCGAGGGCAGAGATCCAGTCCGATAGCCCACGATCCTGTTCGGTTCAGTGTATCCCAATTGAGCCGCTCAAAGACAACGCGCACCGCTCGACCATGCCCAGCCGACAACCGACAACCGACAACCAACAACCGATCCGTCAACCTAAATCAGGAATGTGGAACCGCAAAGGCGCAAAGGACACGAAGAAAAAGAATGGCTTGTCATGCGTGCGATAGTCGCCCCTTAGGTGAATGTCGTCATCGCGGCAAGACATCGAAATCCTTTGCGTTTTTTGTGTTCTTTGCGGTTCGACTGCTCTTTTTAGGGTCAACGCTTCCCCACCCGCCGCCGGTCAAGCCGCTCGACGAACTCGGCGATCAGACGCGAGTAGAGTTGATCGCCAAGCACCTTGTCCTCGACCCCCGCGTCCAGGCTCGGATTATCGTTGACCTCGATCACCACCGGACCCGCCGGAGTCTCCTTGAGATCGACCCCATAGAGCCCGTCGCCGATCAGATCGGCCGCCTTGAGCGCGGCCTTGATGACCGCCGGCGGAACCCGATCCACGGCGAGCGTCTCGAAACCGCCCTGCTCGTGGCCACCGTCCGATTCATGCTTGACGATTTGCCAGTGATCCCGACTCATCAAATATTTACAGGCATAAAAGGGCTGGCGACCCAAGACGCCGATGCGCCAGTCGAAGGTGGTGTAGAGATATTCCTGCGCCAGAATCAGATCCGATTCCTTGAATAGCTTACTCGCGATCCGGGTCAGACCGGCGCGATCCTCGGCCTTGAAAACGCCCCGCGAGAAAGACCCTTCCGGGATCTTCAGCACGATCGGATAGCCGATCTGCTCCTCGGCCTCCATCAGATTCTCCTTGCGCAGCACCAGCGTTTTGGGCCGGGGGATACGATGGGCGGCGAGCAGTTCGGCGAGATAGACCTTGTTGGTGCAGCGCAGGATGGACTCCGGGTCATCGATGACGACCATGCCCTCGCTATCGGCCTTTTTCGCGAACCGAAAGGTATGGTGACCGATCCGAGTCGTCTCACGGATGAAAAGCGCATCGTATTCGGCGAGCCGGCTGTAATCCTTGCGCTGAATCAGTTCCACGTTGACGCCCAGCGCCTTGCCGGCCTTAACGAAGCGTGCGAGCGCCTTGGAATCGGACGGCGGCAGATCCTCGGCCGGATCG
Organism: Thiocystis minor; assembly: GCF_016653465.1. GTDB lineage: Bacteria > Pseudomonadota > Gammaproteobacteria > Chromatiales > Chromatiaceae > Chromatium > Chromatium minus. Next base: position 49,894 of record NZ_NHSQ01000063.1, read on the forward strand.
TGCAGGATCGCGAGATCGTAGCGGTAGGACAGGCGCGCCCGCGGCTGACGCCAGCGCTGGGACAGATACCCTTCCATGGCCGAGAACAGCGGCGCTTCGCCAGTGCCGGTGACCGCCGCCAGCGGCAGCGCCTTGATGGCGCCGATGCGCCAGGTGCCCTGGAGCTTGAACTCGACCTTCAAGATCGGACAGCGGAAGGTCTCGAAGATGAGCCGCGCCAGCGGCTGCAATTCCTTCACATCGCACTGGCCAAAACAAATGGTCAGCTCATAGGCGGTCGGGGCCAGGGCAGAGGTCTTGCGACGGGCCAGCAGCCGCTGCGCCAGACCGTCCAACTCCTCGGTCGCCAGACTGTAGATCTCCCGACTGGAGAGTTCCTGAATGGTGCGCACGCTCGGGATAACCTTATGTCCGCGCGCCTCGGCAAGCAGCGAGCAGTAATAGCCCACCGACAGATAACGATAGCTCCGACACAGGTTGATGACGCGTAGATCGCGCTTGGCGGCCAGCTCGCCGCCCGCTAGATAGTCGCGCGCGGTAACCACCGGCAGGCGCGGAAACTCCGGTTTCCAGTCGCCTTGTTGCTCCACCAGCAGCAGATGCTCAGCCATTCCGGCCGCCCCCCGCGGAGTGCGACACGAGGACGACGGCCTGCAATCCGACCCGGCCATAGCGGGCCATGCGGGTGAATTCGTCGCGTTGAATCGGCATATCGATCGAGTCCAGCGTCGTCTCTCCGTTGTCGTAGTCGACATAGGGGTCGTGGACATAGACGAAGTGTTCGTCAAAGCCCGTGATCACGACCCAGTGGGGGAATTTTTCCTGATAGATGCGGTAGGAACTGATGAGCACCAGCGGCACGGCGCCGGCATCCCAGCGCCGCTGAAGCTCATCGAGCGAGAGGGTTCCCTGCGTGACCGGGATGCCCAGGCGTCCGGCCTCGGCGAGCATGTCCTCGTGGACCAGGCGCATCACCTCCTTCTTCTCCGGACTGCGCACCGAGGCCACCAGCGGCACGCCGGGATCGTTGACGAAAACTTCGACGCCGAAGCCGCGATGATGGGCCGCCAGCGCCAGACCCAGCGGGCCGCAACCGCCATGCCCGGAGGTCATGAAAATGGTGGTGGACTCGCGCCAGATGCGCAGTTCGAGCGTGCGGTTCAGTTCCAGACTCGGACGCAGCGCCTGCATCGCCATCATCAAGGAGGACGAGCCACAGGTAAAATCCAGCGTCTGCTCGTAGAAAGGCACTCGCTTCAGCTCAGGCTTGAGGCCCGGCGACAGCGTTTTTTCGTAGCGCAGCGCCTCCATGTGATCTTCGTAATAATCCGAGAGGATCCCGAAACGCCGGTAACCGGCCCCCTCGAACAACGCCTGCGAGGCCAGATTATCGCGGCGAATCTCTAGCCGCAGATAGGCACGCTCCCGTTCCCAGGCCGCCTCCTCGGCCACCGCCACCAGCCGCCGGCCGATGCCGCGTCCGCGCGCCTGGGGTAGCACGGCGATCGAGTACAGCCGGGCGACCGAGGTGGCGCGGCTGAACAACAAGAGGACATAGCCGAGCAGGCCCTCGTCATCTTCCGCCACTAGGGTTTGGGCGCGCCCGCGGGTCAAAAGGTAACGGAACTGACGGCGGTTGATCCGGTCAGTCTCGAAACAGCGATTTTCTAAACTCAGCAACGCGCCAAGATCGCTTAATCGAGCCAGACGGAGACACGGCGGCGGCAGGGATGCCGGCTCGGCGGGAAAGCTGGATGTGGATGGCTCGCGGGACACTGGCGATGGACGAAACGAGGGGATAAGCTGGCGCAATCTACAGGGCGGACGAAAAAAAGCAAGACAGATGAACGCGGAATCCTTGAAAGAATCGATCCGACGCGAATTGCCGGAAATCCTGCGCACCGACCCGGAGTTCCGCGCCTATCTCCTGAATCTGACCCGCGAAGAATACGCCGGAAGGGCGGAGACGAACGACCGCTTTTACGAACTGCTGGGCGAATTGCGCCGCGATCGCGAGAAGAACGAGCAGAAATGGGAGGAAAATAGCCGCCAATGGGACGAGCAGAAGCAGGAAGACAAACGGAAATGGGACGAGCAGAAGGCGGAAGACGCACGGAAATGGGAAGAGAATAACCGCAAATGGGACGAAAATAACCGCAAATGGGACGAGCAGCAGCGGGAAGGCAAACGGAAGTGGGATGAAAACAACCTCAAATGGGCGGAACAAAATCGCCAATGGCGCGAGGATCAGGCAGCGGCTCGCGAGGAATTCAGACTGGTCCATGAGGAAATCATGGCCCAGGCCAAAAAGTTCGACCGCTCGATCGGCGCGCTGGGCGCGCGCTGGGGTCTGCAATCGGAGAAAGCCTTCCGCGACGCCCTGGCGGGCATCCTGGAGGTTAGCTTTGGCGTGCAGGTGATCAACGTCAACGAGTATGACGACCAGGGCGAGGTCTTCGGGCGTCCCGACCAAGTCGAGCTGGATGTCATCATCCAGAATGGCCTGCTGCTGATCTGCGAGTTGAAGTCCTCGATCGACAAAGCGGGGATGTATAGCTTCGAGCGCAAGGCACGCTTCTACGAACGCCGGCATGGGCGCACGGCCAACCGGCTGATCGTGATCTCGCCGATGATCGACGCCCGTGCCGCGAAGGTCGCCGAACGCCTGGGGATCGAGACCTATGGCGACTCGACCGACCTGAAGGCGTTGTAATCCAGCCACTGTCGGAGACCCCGCGTCCATGGCCAACCAAGCCCCACCACTCTTGCGCATGCTCCAGGAGCTCATCGGCACCCTGTCGGTCAGCAGCGTCACGCCCGCCTTCGATCACAGCAACCGCCCGCTGGTCGACCTGCTGGCCGGCTGGCTGGAATCGGCCGGTTTCCGGGTCGAGATTCTCGCCATCCCCGGTCACCCGGACAAATTCAATCTGCTAGGGACGCTGGGCAGCGGCCCTGGCGGACTGGTGCTCTCCGGTCATACCGACACCGTCCCCTTCGACGCGCCGCTCTGGAACCACGACCCGCTCAAACTCACCGAGTCGGATGGGCGCTATTACGGACTTGGCACCTCGGACATGAAGTCGTTTCTGGCCCTGGCGATCGAAGCCGCGCGCGGTCTGACAGCGGAGGATCTGGTCTGTCCGCTCATGATCCTGGCCACCGCCGACGAGGAATCCGCCATGCACGGCGCCCGCGCCCTGGTCGAGGCCGGGCGTCCGCTGGGCCGCTACGCCGTGATCGGCGAGCCGACCGGACTGCGCCCCGTGCGGCTGCACAAGGGCGTGATGGGCGAAGCGGTGCGGCTGATCGGTCGCAGCGGACACGCCAGCGACCCGAGCCTGGGCAATAACGCCATGGATGGCATGCATGAGGTACTGACCGCCGTGCTCGCCTGGCGCGAGGAGTTGCAACGCAGCCATCGTCATCCGGCCTTCGCGGTCCCCTACCCCACGATCAATCTCGGCCACATCCACGGCGGCGACAATCCCAACCGCATCTGCGGCGACTGCGAACTGCACCTGGATCTGCGCGTGCTGCCCGGTCTCGACCCCGCCGATCTGCGCGCCGAGCTGTCCAGGCGGGTCGAGGTGGTTGGAAAACGGCGCGGGTTGATCTGGACGGTCGAACCCTTGTTCGAGGCGATTCCGGCGGCGGAGACACCGGCCGACTCCGCCATCGTGCGGGCCAGCGAGACCTTGACCGGACACGCCGCCGAGGCGGTCAGCTTCGGCACCGAAGCGCCTTTCTTCAACCGGCTCGGGATGGACACCGTGGTGCTCGGTCCGGGCGACATCGCCCAGGCGCATCAGCCCGACGAATACCTGGCGCTCGACCGGATCCCGCCGACCCTGGAACTGTTGCGCGCCTTGATCGGGCAATTTTGTCAGTCGCGATGAACATGATCCCTTGAGACAGCGCGGAGAGGAATTCAACCATGTCCAAGCCACGCTATCCCTTACTAATTGAGATCAACACCCGCGTCCGACTCTCGGAGCTGTCGCTCGAACTCGGCCGCGCGGCAACCCTGGACGACCTCCCCGACACGGAACTCGACCGGTTCGCCAGTGACGGATTCGACCTGATCTGGTTCCTCGGCGTCTGGCAGACCGGCGAGGCCGCGCGCCAGGTGTCGGCGACGCATCCCGAGTGGCTGGCCGACTATCGCCGCGTGCTCCCGGATTTTCAGGAATCCGATGTCAGCGGATCCGGTTTCGCCGTCCGCGACTACCGCGTCCACGCCGACTTCGGCGGCGACGCCGCGCTCGCCCGGCTGCGCGAACGTCTGCGCGCGCGCGGCCTGCGGCTCGTCCTCGATTTCGTCCCGAACCACGTCGCGCCAGACCACCCCTGGGTGGACGAGCATCCGGACTTCTTCATCACGGGGACGGAGGAACAACTGGCGGCGGAACCGCGGAACTACCGACGCCTGGAGACCGCCAACGGGAGCCGCATCCTGGCCTATGGCCGTGACCCCTACTTCCCCGGCTGGCCCGACACGCTGCAACTCCAGCATGGCAATCCACGGCTTCAGGAAGCCCTGCTTGGCGAACTCAAGCGGATCGCCCACCAGTGCGATGGCGTGCGCTGCGACATGGCGATGCTGATTCTGCCCGAGATCTTCGAACGCACCTGGGGGATTCCCGCGTCGACCTTCTGGCCAGCAGCCACGGCGGCCGTGCGTGCGGAGATTCCCGGCTTTCTGTTTCTGGCCGAGGTCTATTGGGATCTCGAATGGACGCTCCAGCAGGAGGGATTCGACTACACCTACGACAAACGGCTCTACGACCGTCTGGTCGAGGGCGCAGCGCGGCCTGTTCGCGAGCATCTGTTCGCCGGACTCGATTTCCAGGATCGTCTCGCGCGCTTCCTCGAAAACCACGACGAGCCGCGCGCCGCGGCGACCTTCGAGCCGGACGCTCACCGCGCGGCCGCCGTCATCACTTTTCTCAGCCCCGGACTGCGCTTTTTCCACCAGGGACAGCGTGAAGGCAAACGGGTGCGGATCCCGATCCACCTGAAGCGGGGACCGGCCGAGGCTCCGGATGCCGCGATCATGACCTTCTATGACACCCTGTTCGCCTGTCTGCGAGATCCCGCCTACCGCGATGGAGCCTGGCAACTCCTGGAGACGCGTCCAGCCTGGCCGGAGAACGCGACGAACGACGACGTCATCGTCTTCTCCTGGAGCGGTCCCGGAGCGCTCCGGCGTCTCGTTGCGGTGAACCATGCGGCTCATCGGAGTGAGTGCCATGTGGCTTTGCCATGGGACGACCTTAGCGGTCGAACCTGGCGTTTTGAGGATCGGCTGAGCAAGTCGGTCTACGAACGCGACGGCACCGACCTCGCCACCCAGGGGCTCTATCTCGATCTGCCGGCATGGGAGTGCCACGCTTTTGAGGTGCGGGCAATCTCGCTCCATCAGGTATCGCGCCATGAACAGTGAAGATCGTCAGACCGTCCCCGGTCCCCGCCTGCTTCGGAGCGATTCCGGCTTGTCGGTGCAGGTGAACGGCAACGGCTCCATCCGCCGCCTGGATCACCAGGACATCCTGATCAACCTCTTTCCAGGCAACGAGGTCGAGGGCGGCCCGACCAATCTCTATCTGCGCCGACTGGGCGCGCGGATCGCGTCGACCCCATTGCTCGGTCCGCGCGCCCCGGCGCGACGGATCGACGCGGGGGAAGGATTCGCGCTGTCCGGTCTCTGGGAGGGAATCCGCTTCCGCGTCACCCTGACCCTGGCCGAAGCGGCTCCGGCCTGGTTCTGGCACCTGACGCTGGAGAACAACGGCCCCGAGGCGGTGACCCTGGATCTGATCCACACGCAGGATCTGGGACTGGCCCACTACGGAGCGGTACGCCTGAACGAATACTATGTCTGCCAATACCTCGATCACACCCCGCTGTCCCATCCCGCGCACGGCTGGGTGCTGGCCACGCGCCAGAACCAGTCGATGGGCGGACACCACCCCTGGTGTCTGATCGGTTCGCTCGGCCAGGCGGTCCGCTACGCGACCGACGCCCTGCAGGTCCATGGGCTGGCGACCCGCGCCGGCCGCGAACCGATCGCCCTGGTCGCGGGTCTGCCCGGCGCGCGCCGTCAGCATGAACACGCGATGGCGGCGCTCCAGGAGGAGCCTTTTCGGCTGGAGCCCGGCGAGCGGGTGACCCGCGGTTTCTTCGGCTGGTTCGAGGCCGACCATCCGGAGGCCACCTCGCATACCGATTTGGCATTGGTCGAACGGGCGCTGGCGTTGCACAAGCCCCTCGCCTCCGAGTGGGAGAGTCCTTGGGGCGAGGGGACGAACGAACCGCCCGCAACCGGGGACATCGCGTCGACTGCCAGCCTCTTCGCCCGAGCGCCTCTGCTGGAGTGTCTCGATCTGACCGTGGGCGAGCTGACCGCGCTCTTCGGCACCGACTGGCGCCATCTGGAAACGGACGAGGATGGTACAAGCCTGTCTTTCTTCGCTGGCGAGCACACCCATGTGGTGCTCAAGCCCAAGGAGCTGAAGGTTCTGCGACCGCACGGCCAGATCCTGCGCACCGGCTCCGCGCTCACCCCGGACGAGTCGGGTCTGACCTCGACCGTCTGGATGGCCGGGGTTTTTCATTCGATGGTGACCCAGGGGCATGTGAGTATCAACCGTCTGCTCTCCACGACCCATAGCTATCTGGGACTCTTTCGCTCGCACGGCCAGCGACTCTTCGTGGAACTGGACGGCCTCTGGCATCTGCTGGACGTCCCCTCGGCCTTCGCCATGACCCCCAGTGCCTGCCATTGGGCCTACCGCCACGCCGAGGGCTGGATCCAGGTCACCAGCCGGGCGCCGACCGACCGCCACGCGCTGTTCCTGGAGATCGAGGTCTACGCCGGTCAACCCGCGCGTTTCCTGCTCGCCAACCATGTCGCCATCAATGGCAACGACGGATCGGACACTGTCCCCGTGCACTATGAGCAGGACGCCGAGGGTTTCCTGATCCGCCCCATCCCCGACTGCGATGTCGGCCGGCGCTTCCCCGAGGGCGGCTTCCGGATCGATCCGCGGCCCGACACCCGGATCGAGCGTTGCGGTGGAGACGCGTTGCTGTTCGCCGACGGACGCTCCCGGAATCAATCCTTTTTCTGTCTGATCACCGAATCCGCGACCGCGCTAGGCTTCCGCCTGACCGGTCAGCTCGTTGCCGGGGAACCTGGCGAGTCGCTCGCCGAGTCGGAATACTGGACCCGCATGACCGCCGGCGTGCGTCTGCATCCGCCCACCGCCAGCCCCCTGGCCGGAGACGCGGCACGGCTCGGCGAGTTCCTGCCCTGGCTCGCCCAGAACGCACTCATCCACTATCTCAGCCCGCGCGGTCTGGAACAGTATTCCGGCGGCGGTTGGGGTACCCGCGACGTGGCTCAGGGACCGATCGAACTCCTGCTCGCGCTGGGCCGGCCCGAACCGGTGCGCGACCTGATCGGGCGTCTTTTCAGAAACCAGAACCCCGATGGCGACTGGCCGCAGTGGTTCATGTTTTTCGCGCGCGAGCGTCACATCCGACCGGGCGATTCGCACGGGGACATCGTTTTCTGGCCCCTGCTGGCGTTGGCCCAATATCTAGCGGCCTCCGGAGATGCCGCGCTGCTCGACGAGGTCGTCCCCTTCTTCCATCCCGAAGGCGACGGGCCGGCGGAACAGGCGACCATCCGCGCGCACCTGGAGCGGGCGCTGGCGCTCATCGCCCGGCGCCGCATCCCCGACACCCAGCTCGCCGCCTATGGGAATGGCGATTGGAACGACTCGCTCCAGCCGGTCGACCCGGCCATGCGCGAGCATCTGTGCAGCGCCTGGACCGTGACCCTGCACTCTCGCACCCTGACCACCCTGGCCGCGGCCTTCCGGCATCTCGGGCAGGACGCGCAGGCCGAGATCCACGCCGTCCAGGCGGAAGCTGTGCGCGCGGACTTCCAGCGCCTTCTGCTCCCCGACGGCGTCCTGGCCGGCTTCGCCGATTTCCGCGACCCGGACGCGATCGCCTATCTGCTCCACCCGCGCGACCAGACGACCGGGCTCTCCTATAGTCTGCTGGCGATGGTGCATGCCATCATCGAGGGTCTGTTGACCCCGGAGCAGGCGCACCGGCATCTGGAACTGATCGCGCGGCATCTGCTCGGACCCGATGGGGCCAGACTTTTCGACCGGCCCATGCCCTACCGTGGTGGTCTCCAGCGCCACTTCCAGCGCGCCGAGAGCAGCAGCTTCTTCGGCCGCGAGATCGGGCTCATGTACACCCATGCCCATCTGCGCTACGCCGAGGCACTCTGGTGTGTCGGTGACGCCGAGGGCTTCTTCCGCGCGCTCTCTCTGGTCAATCCCATCGGCATCCGTACCCTGATCCCCGCCGCCACCCTGCGCCAGTCGAATTGCTATTTTTCCAGCTCGGACGCCGCCTTCGCCGACCGCTCCGAGGCGGACGCCGATTACGCGCGGGGGCTGAGCGAAATACCGCTCGAAGGCGGCTGGCGGGTCTATTCCAGTGGGGCCGGCATTGGATTGGGGCTCATCCTGCGCGCCCTGATCGGGTTGCGCCTGGAGCGCGCGCGGCTGGTGGTCGACCCGGTCATCCCGGCGCGTCTGGATGGTCTGCGGGTCGAGCTGAGGCTGGACGGGCAAGCGGTGGAGGCCACCTACCGCATCCGGAGCGCGGGTTGCGGCCCGTTCTCCATCCGGCTCAACGGCGCCGAGCTGGCCTTCGAGCGGAGCGCCTCACCCTATCGCGTCGGGGCCGCCGAGATCCCCTTGGACGATGTCCGCGCGGGGATGATCCCAGGGATCAATCGGCTGGAGGTACGGCTCGGTTAATCCTAGTGCAACTGTGCGAAAGCCCCAAGACCGTCTCAAGTCGTTGTCGTTGTCGTTGTCGTTGTCGTTGTCGTTGTCGTTGTCGATTATTCGCCATGTCGAGACCACGATTACGATCACGACAACGACAACGACGACGAGGAGGCCCCGGTCTCGGAACTTGAGCAGCGAAGCACTAGAAAGGACAGTCAGCCGCCAGCCTCCATTAGCCTTTGTAAAGCTGGCTGCTGACGGCTGGAGGCTGACCGCTCAATGTAGGTTAATGGTTGCGTCCGCCGCCAATCTCGGGCGACGATCATCGCGATGACCTGATTTCAGGAACCGACTCATGAATGACAATCTCTTGGACGACTTCGAGGATCTCTCTGGCTGGAGCGCGATCGCCTCGGGACAGGCGCGGCTGCGCATCGCGCCGGAGCGGGGACGGCGGACGGGGGCGATGCGCCTGGATTTCGACTTCCAGGGCGGCGGCGGCTTCGTGGTCGCGCGCAAGCTGTTCGATCTGAGCCTGCCGGAGAGCTATGCCTTCGGCTTCGGCATCCGTGGGTATGGCCCCGGCAACATCTTCGAATTCAAGCTGGTGGACGCCTCCAATCAGAATGTCTGGCGCTTTCGCGAAGAGGTCTTCACGCCGCCCGAGGACTGGCTCGATCTGCGCATCAAGAGCAACCGGATCGCCTTCGCGTGGGGTCCGCTGGGTGGCGGGCCGGCGCGGTCGATCGCGGCGATCGAGTTCGTGATTGCCGCCGGACCCGGCGGACAAGGAACGCTCTGGATCGAGGATCTGCGCTTCGAGGACACCAGCTATTCCCTGACCCCGTGGGTCAAGGCGAGCAGCACCCGGCCGGGCTACGAACCACGGCATGTCTGCGACCCTTCCCCGGAAACCGGCTGGTGGACCGACGGCACGGACGCGCCCCAACGCCTGCTGATCGATTTCCAGTGCGAACGCGAGTATGGCGGCTTGATCATCCGCTGGGATCCCGAGCGCCGGCCACAGGGTCTGACCATCCGGCTTTCATCCGACGGGACCGACTGGCGAACCTGTTTCGAAACCCATCAAGGGGTCGGCGAGGAGACCTGCGTGTATCTGCCAGAGACCGCTTCGCGCTATGTGGCGCTCGACCTTCAGCCAAGTCCTGGACGCGACGGTCTCGGCATCCAGTGCGTCGAGGTCCAGCCTCACGACTTCTCGCGCTCGCTCAACGATTTTTTCAGCGCCATCGCCCAGCGGGCGCGCACCGGGCTCTACCCCAAATATCTGCTGGGACGCCAGACTTACTGGACGCCGATCGGAACGGGCGAGGACGTAACGCAGGCACTCTTCAACGAAGAAGGCATGGTCGAGGTCGACAAGGGCAGCTTCTCGATCGAGCCCTTTCTCTTCGTCGAGGGCCGGCTCATTGCCTGGGCCGACGCGGACCTGAGCCAAAGCCTGGAGCGGGGCGATCTTCCGATCCCCCATTCCGACTGGCGGAGCGGCGATCTGAGTCTGCGGGTCACCGCCTTCGCGACCGGCGAAGGTGGCGACTCCTGTCTCTTCATCCGTTACCGCGTGGCCAACGCATCGGGGCGGTTGCGGTCCGTGGCGCTCTTCGCCGCCATCCGGCCCTTCCAGGTCACGCCGACCTGGCAGCACTGGCAGCGGTTCGGCGGGGTGAGCCAGATCGACGAACTGGCCTGCGCGGACGGCAAGGTCCGCGTCAACCAGGGCAAATGGATCATCCCGCTCGACGCGCCCGCTCGCTTCGGCGCCGCCACCTTCGCCCAAGGCGCAATCAGCGAATATCTGAAAATCGGCGACCTGCCGAACCGCGATCAGGTGAGCGACCCCTTCGGTTATGCCTCCGGGGCGTTGCGCTTCGATCTGGAGTTGCCGGCCGGCGCGACGCGTGAGGTCTATCTCGCCATCCCCTTCGGTGAGCTGACGCCAGCGCAGGCGGCGACCTGGTCCAGCGACCTGACCGGCGCCGAGCAATTCGCGCGCGCCCGCGCCGAGTGGGCGACGCGACTGGACACGCTCGACATCCAGCTCCCGCTCCAGGCGACCGGGGTCGTCGAAACCCTGAAGACCGCCGCCGCCCATATCCTGATCAGCCGCGACGGTCCCGCCCTGCAACCGGGGCCGCGCCGTTATTCACGCGCCTGGATCCGCGACGGCGCACTCATCGGCGCGGCACTGGCGCGGGTCGGGCATGCTCAGGCGGGGCGCGACTTCATCCGCTGGTACGCGGGCTTCCAGACGGCCGACGGCAATCTGCCCGATTGCGCCGACCGCGACGGCTGCGAGTGGCTGCCCGAATTCGATAGCTGGGGCGAATTCATCTTCGCCGTCATGGATCACCACCGCTTTAATGCCGACCGCGCCTTTCTGTCCGAGCTGTGGCCGGCGGTCCTGAAGTGCGTCGATTTTCTGGAGTCGCTGCGCAACCAGCGTCTGACGCCCGAGTATCGGGCCGGAGAGAAACAGTCCTGTTACGGGCTGTTGCCCGAGTCCATGAGTCACGAGGGCTACATGGCCCATCCGGTCCATGCCTACTGGGACGATTTCTGGGCCGTGCGCGGACTCAAGGACGCCGCCGAAATGGCCGACCTGCTCGGCGAGCGGGATCAAGCCCAACGCATCGCCGTTTTGCGCGACGCCTTCCAGGACACCCTCTATGCCTCGCTCCACCGCGTCATCGCGGAGCGTGGGCTGGACTTCGTCCCCGGCTCGGTCGAATTCGCCGACTTCGACCCCTCGGCCACGGCCATCGCCATCACGGTCGCCGACGAGTTGCACCGTCTGCCAAGACCGGCGATCGACCAGACCTTCGACAAATACATGACTGGATTTCGCGCGCGGGCGCGCGGCGAAATTCCCTGGGCCAATTACACCGCCTACGAGATCCGCATCATCGGCGCGCTGGTGCGGCTCGGTCGGCGGGGCGAGGCGCACGAACTGCTGGATTTCTTCCTGGCCGACCGCCGCATCCGGCCCTGGAACCAATGGCCCGAAATTTCCTGGCGCGACCCGCTCGGACCCAGCTTCATCGGGGACATGCCGCATAGCTGGATCGGCGCCGAATATATCCTCGCGGTGCGCAGCTTCTTCGCCTATGAGCGTGAGTCGGACCAGACCCTGGTGATCGCGGCCGGCGTCGCCGAAGACTGGCTGGCCGGAGGTGGCGAGGTGCGGGTGCGCGATCTGCCGACCCAGCATGGCCGGATCAGCTACCGTCTGTGGCGGGAATCAGAGGGGCTCTGCCGCCTCTCGCTCGCCGGGGATCTGGTCGTTCCGCCCGGCGGCATTCTCGTCATGCCGCCGCTCTGCCGCGCGCTTGTTCAAGTCGAGATCGACGGGCAGGACAGCGCGGAATTTGGCGAGGATTGGGCAGTCTGTCGGATCTGCCCGGCGGAACTTCGATTGCGGTCCTGACCGGTTGCGATCCGGCGCGAATTGGGCAGTTCATGCCAGCCGCTCCAGGCGCAGCGTCCCCAGCGTCTCCGGTCGCCCCCGCAGATGCCGGTGTGGCAATGAAGCGATAAAGCCCCTCGAAGGACGGCGATGGTAGGTCTTCACCACCTGTTTCCGACCGTCGACGAGCGCGACCAGCAGATACCGGGGCGGAATCGGTGTCGCACCCTCCGAACTGGAACGTGTGCTGGCAATGCGGGTGCAGCCCACCTGATCGGCCCAGTGTCGCCAGACCGGACCGTGACCGGTCTTCGGACCGGCCAAGGCATGAGCGATCTCGTGGCGGATCGTGTTCAGGATCAGGGAGACCTCGGGTTCGCGCTCTGTCAACGGGGCCGACAATTCGATCCGCCGCCGGTCATAGCGGCACAAACCATGCGCGCGCTTGCGGACATTCCAGCCGAAGGTCCAGGCGTGCAGTGCCGGAAAACGCGCCAGTTCCTGAAGCGCCAGGGCGTGTGCGTGTGTCAGGTTCATGCCTGCTCCTCTTTTGGATGCAACATCTCGCGACTCGCGACGGGCGGATCGGTCCAGCGAGGATCGGGGCACCAGGCGGCCGACCAGCCGGGGATCTCGTCGGCTGGCATGGGGCGGGCGATGCCATATCCCTGGGCCAGTTCGCAGCCAAGTTGCAGCAGCCTCTCGCCATGCTCCAGGGTTTCCACGCCTTCGGCGATGGCTTCGCGGCGAAAGGCCGCGGCCAGGCCCAGGACGCTCTGGACGATGGCCAGATCCTCCGGATCGTCGAGCATGTCGCGCACAAAACTCTGGTCGATCTTGAGCAGGTTGACCGGCAGGCGTTTCAGGTAGGTCAGCGAGGAATAGCCGGTGCCGAAGTCGTCCAGCGCGCACATCACCCCAAGCTCGCGGCAGGCCGCGATGATCTCGGAGACGCGGGCCAGGTCTTCCAGCGCGCTGGTTTCCAGCAGTTCCAGGCCGAGACAGGACGGCTTGACCCCAGGGTGCGCGGCCAGCAAGGCGCGCAAGCGTTCCACGAAATCGATCTGCTGCAACTGCCGGGCGCCGATATTGACGCTGACCGGCAGATCCAGTCCGAGCGTGTGCCATTCCTCCATCTGGGTCAGCGCCGTCTCGATCACCCACTCGCCGAGTTCGACCGCCAGCGGATGATCCTCGATCACCGGCAGGAACACCGCCGGCGGCAGCAGACCGCGCTCGGGATGCCGCCAGCGGATCAGCGCCTCCGCGCCGACGACCGTCCCCGCGCGCATGTTCACCTTGGGTTGATAATAGAGCACGAATTGGCGTGCGAGCAGGGCGTGACGGATGTGCTCCAGGCTTTCATGATGACCGCGGGCGTTGCGGTCGTATTCGGCGTCAAAGAGATGATACCGGTTCTTGCCGGCCAGCTTGGCCTGATACATGGCCTGGTCGGCCTGACGCAGGAGTTGGTCCGCGTCCACCTCGTCCACCTGCGGGTAGAAGGTGACGCCGAGGCTGACCGTAATCCGATGGGTGAGATCACCGACCTGGACCGGCTCGGCCACGGCGGCGAGCAGACGGTACAGCAGCGACTCGGTGGACAGGCTATCGGCGAGATCGACCAGCACGGCGACAAACTCATCGCCACCCAGTCGGGCCAGGGTATCGCCTTGGCGAAGCGTCTCCTTCATCCGGACCGCCACGGCGATCAACAATTGGTCGCCGGCTTCATGCCCGTGACGATCGTTGATCGCCTTGAAGCCATCGAGATCGAGATACACGACCGCCACTTGCTGTCCGCGCCGCGGGGTCTGCACCATGGCCTGGTGCAGGCGGTCGGCCAGCAGGACGCGGTTCGGCAGAGTGGTCAGGGCGTCGTAATGCGCGATGTGTTCGAGTTGCCGCTGGTGCTCCTTGAGCGCGGTGATGTCCGAGAACAAGGCGACGTAGTGCTGGGTGTCGCCGCGCGCGCCGTGCACCGCGCTGATGGTTTGCATCTCGGCGAAAACCTCGCCATTTTTGCGCCGGTTCCAGAGTTCGCCGGACCAGTGGCCTTTTTCGATCAGCGAGCGCCACAGGGCGCCGTAGAATTCCTGGGGATGACGATCGGATTTGAGCAGGCGCGGGTTGCGGCCAAGCACCTCCTCCCGGCCATAGCCGGTGATGTGGGTGAAGGCCTCGTTGACTTCGATGATCGAACCGTCGGCAGTGGTGATCACAATGCCTTCGCGGGCATGGGTGAAGACGCTGGCGGCCAGGTGGAGTTTTGCTTCGGCTTCTTTGTGCTCGGCGATATCGATCCCGATCCCCAACAGGAAGTGGCGGCCATCGATCGTCATCCGCCGCCCCGTCATGACCAGCCAGCGGAAGGCCGGTCCGCCATGCAGCAGAACCCGGCCTTCCACGGTCTCCACGACGCCGTGGTTCAGAACATTGGCGATTTTTTCCTGAATGAGTTCGCGGTCGTCCGGATGGATGCTGTCGAGCGCCTGCATGCCGCCGATGGCATGATCCGGCTTGCCGATGATTTCGTCGCGCTGATAGGCATTCCAACGCACATAGCGGCCCTGGTCGTCGAGCATGTAAAAGGTGCCGGGAATGCTGTCGATGATGGCGTTGTTGAGTGCATGCCCCTGTTGCGCGGCCAGCTCCGCGCGCCGGCGTTCGGTGATGTCCTCGCCGGAGCAGACGATATATTCCACCGTGCCTTCGGCGCGCCGCTTGGGCGATTTCAGGATGGAGATCAGTCGCGGTTCGCCCAACGCATGGGGCAACCATTCCTCGGTCCGGACCGTCTGGCCCGTGGCGAAGACCTCGCGATTCACCACGCGGCAGGCATCGACGATCGCCTTCGGAAAGATGTCGTACTGGCTCTTGAAGGCCATGTCCTCGACCCGCCGGCCGCTGAATTCGGCGTGGGCGCGATTGACCGCGCCATAGGTGTGATCGTCGGTCAGGTACCAGATCTGGGTCTGGATGTTGTCGAGCAGGATGCGCCGCTCCTCGGCCAATTGCGCCAGCGCCTCCTCCGCCCGTTTCTGCGCCGTGATGTCGCGCACGATCGCCTGGACAAAGGTCTGGCCCGCCATCGTCATGCGGGTCAGCAGGACGGTGGTCGGGAAATCCCGGCCGTCCAGCGTGCGATGGGTCCACTCGAAGAAATGGGAACCCTCACGCAGCGCCGTCTCGATCGACGCCCTCGCTTTCTCGGCCGACAGGCCGCCATCGGGCTGGCGTTCGGGAGAGACATCCCACGGCCCCAGGGCGGTGAATGCCGCTTCGTCGCGCACGCCGTACATCGCGCAGGCGGCCGGATTGCCGGTGGTGAATTGCCAGGAGGGCGGGGTCAGGGTCATCATGGCATCGCGGGACTGCTCGAAGAACAGCCGATGCCGTTCCTCGCTTTCCATCAGCCGCTGCTCCGCTCGTCTGGACGCGGATGGATTGCTTTCTCTTAAGGCTGACCACTGGGCGCGGCTGTCGGTCTCCATAAGGTCCATCGGCTCCACCTGGCAATTTGATTGCATCGGCTTATCCTCCCCTTCAAACCGCGTCAGGCGGACGAACGCCTTGGGTCAGTGACGGTGCCTCGCCCTCAACCACGCGTATGAGAGCTGGCGTGGCTTAAGAATCTGACTTTTTTATTATGATGAAACCGCGCCTCGGCGTTCGCCGTGGGCGGCCGCAAAGCTGATCGTACTGGAAAAAAGGTTCCTCGGTGATGGGTATCCACAAAGAGCGACCGGCGGCTGCGATTGACGCATTCTTCGCAGGCCGTGGCATGGTCGCGGCGAACCGCGCTCCGCGCCTGAAACGTCAGGCGGAATGATAGCCCGGCAAGAACGTCATCGGGCCATCCCATCAACACACATCATGCGGATTCGGTCGACAGAAACAAGAGTCCTGGCGAATCCTCAGACGCTCGCCGAATCCGCCGTCGCGGCTTCCGGGCGTGGCATGATCCAACCGGCGAGCAGGATCAGCACCACACCGGCCAGCGAGATCCAGTACCAGCCGGCCAGAGGAGTTGGACCGTAGGTATAGACCGCTCCTGCACTGACCAGCAGCCGATCCCCACTCGTCACAATTGCGCCGATCCCAAACGGTGGTTGCCACTCCGCACTGTCGGTCAGCAGCGGATTGCCCTCGGCGACGAGCGTCTCGCCCTGCTCGGCGAGCGCCAGCGAGGACAATCCGTCGTCGCCGCCGATCCACAAGCGCTCGCGGCCTTGCCGCTCGCCGTCCGCGGCGATGTGCAGCGACATCGCCCGTCTGCCGTCGAGCGCGGAATGCAGCGACCGCCAGGGCTGGCCAGGCCGCGACTGCCAGAACACGCCCTGATCGGTTCCCGCCAGCAGCAGGCCGCCTTGAGTGGTGGCGAAGCTGAAGACCTTCACCGCTTCCGGCAGTCCCTGGCTGTTCGGCTGCCAGATGGTGCCCACCTCGGCTGCTGACGTGGACAGTACGCCCGCGCCGATGGTCCCGGCATGCAGCCAGCGCCCGTCATCGCTTCGTTGACCGATCAGACTGTAGATGTTCGCCACCGGCCCCGGCGCGGACCAACCGCCATTGGCAAACAGACGCACGCCGCTCGCGGTTCCCGCCAGCAGCCCCATCTCGGTCTGCAACAGACTACCGACCCGGCCCTCCAGCGGCGACTCGCCGGCCGCCGGGAACACACCCGCGGCGGTTCCCACCGGCATCCGGTTCGGATCGCCGAGCAGGGCCAGCACCGGCTGACCGCCCAGCGCCAGGTTTTCCCGCGTCCAGGCGCCATCACGCAGGCGCCAGACCTCGCCCGACTGGGTGCCCGCCAGGATGTCGCCCTGGTCCGTGGCGATGAGACTCGTGACATGCCCGGCCCCAGGCGGGCCAATGGGCGTCAGATGAATGCCGCCGGGCAGAAAAGGCCCGGCCACCGCGAGCAGCAGACCCAGGACGGTCAAGACGAGTGCGAGCGTTTTGCGTTGATTCATCGGTTCCTCCGCGAGAAACCCCGTCCATTCATGACGGGGAGGTAAAGCGGCTGCGACCATGCAGCCACTGGACATGGGGACGGGCTTTCCGCCTACCGGGTCGCGCGACTCTCAATACTTGCCGAGCATCTTCATGATGAGCTTGTGAATGCTGTGGTACGACAAACCGGGATTGAGATACATCACGGCGCAGGTTCCCGTGCGCAGATTGATGCCTTTCTCTGCGGCGAGCGCGATGGCCTCCGGGGTATCGTGGGCCATGTGGACCCAGACATCGCGGATGCCCGCCGCAGCAGCGGCGGCGATCCAGTCGCGGGTCTCCGCTTTCGGTACCTCGACGATCAAGCCCTCGACGGGGCCGGGCAACTGCGCCAGCCCAGGGTAGGCGACGTCGCCATCGATGAAGTTGGCGCCAGGATCGATCGCATAGACCGTTTTGCCCATCGCCTTCAGTCCGCGATAGCTGAGGAGCGGGAAGGGTTTGGCCTGGGAGCGGCCAACGACGGCGTAGCTGGAGAGGGTGAAGAAGGTTTCGTAATTCGAGGCCATGAGGTTGCTTTCCAGTTGAGTGATTAAATTTGGCACTTGGAACCGCAAAGACGCAAAGGACGCGAAAAACAGATGCCTGTCTCATCCGCGCCCTACACCCTGCGGGGGAAGGCTTCGATCAGCGAAAACCTTTGCAAAACAACGGTTGGAGGCTGGTCGCTGACGGCTGACTGCTCTTTTTAGGTTCAACGGCTCTTGTCAGAATAAAGCGAAACGGGGTCCGCGTCCTGCTCGACAACCGGCGCCTCCGCAATCTCCTGGGCGGGCGTGACCACCAGCCGTTTGCCGTTGATCAGTGCATCCGTCACTTTGCGGCGCGCCTGCGTCAGGGTCCGTGACAGGGTTGTGCGCGAGATGCCCATCCGCAGCGCGCAGTCTTCCTGATACAAGCCTTCGAGGTCCGCCAGCCGCAAGGCTTCCAGTTCGTCGACGCGCAGCACTACGCTGTCCATGCCGCGTCCCGAGCGGCCGCAGGGTTTAAAACAGAGAAAGCCCGGATCGAATCCGATCCAGCGGGCACGTCGTCGTCGACCTAACACGGTGCCTCCCAAGGGTGGTTCGTTCTGAATTTGAGAGGCTCAGTTAAACGCACATATGTTCTTTTTGCATTGACAAATATCAGGGTAATTCGCTCGGAAAAACGGCGATGATGTCGATCAGAAGAGTCGGGAATCGAATTTCATCCAAGTGGCGCGGGACGCCTGCCTGTCATGGGGTCGCCGCCGCTCGCATCAGCCAGGAGACAAATGTCCATGAGCGAACAAGCTGTGAACAAGACGAGACGGCGCGTACTCGTTGCCGCGACCAGTCTGGTCGGCGCCGTGGGCGTTGGCTACGCGCTGGTTCCGTTCGTCGCGTCCATGAATCCGAGTGCCCGCGCGCGGGCTGCCGGGGCTCCGGTCGAGGCGGATATCGGCAAACTGGAGCCGGGCGGACTGTTGCGGGTCAAATGGCGAGGGCAACCGGTGTGGATCGTGCACCGGACACCCGAGATGCTCGCCTCCCTGGCCAGCAACGAGCCCAAGCTGGTCGACCCGGCGTCGAAGGTACCCCAGCAGCCGGCCTATTGTCAGAACGCCACCCGCTCCATCAAGCCGGCGTATCTGGTCGCGATCGGTATCTGCACCCATCTGGGCTGCTCGCCGATCTACCGGCCGGAAGTCGCCCCCGACGACATGGGCGCCGATTGGAAGGGCGGTTTCTTCTGCCCCTGCCACGGTTCGCGCTTCGATCTCGCGGCACGGGTGTTCAAGAATGTTCCGGCGCCCACCAACCTGGTGATCCCGAAGCACGCCTATCTCAACGAGACGACCCTCCTGATTGGGGAGGATGGCGGCGCGGCCTGATGCCGGCCCCAGAACCTTTGCGAACCGAAATTCGATGAAGCAAGCACAATGACGCTCAAATAGCACACGGAGAACAACATGCCATTCAAAGACGGAACCGGTCCGAGTCAACCAGGTCAGGGTCAAGGCCGAGGTCAAGGTCAAGGGCAGGGTCGAGGGCAAGGTCAGGGGCAAGGTCGGGGCCAGGGCCGAGGGCAAGGCGGTTGTCGCGGACGTCAAGCGGCAAACCGCGCGGGACTGAGTCACGCTGGAGGCCAAGGCGGACGCGGTCAAGGCGCGGGCACCAAGGGCAGCGTCAATCCGGTGATGTCCTGGATGCAGCAGCAGCTCACCGAGCTACGGTCCATGGTCCAGCAACTGACGGAACGACTGGATACGACCCGTCCGGATTCACATTCATAGGACACGCGGAGACGATCTGATGAAACTTGCCATCTCAATCGCTGGCCAAACGCTTGATTCACCCTTCGACGCGCGCTTCGGACGCGCCGAATCCTTCTGTCTGGTCGACTCGGATACCGGCGCCTGGACGGTCCATGCCAATCCGGCGCTCTCGGCATCGGGCGGGGCGGGCGTGCAGGCGGCGCAGTTCGTCGCCAGCCTCGGCGCGCAGGCAGTCGTCAGCGGGGCCTATGGTCCCAAAGCCTACGACACACTCTCCGCCGCGAACATCCAGCGTTTTCTCGCGCCGGGGAACGCAGCCCGCAGCGCCGCCGACATCCTGGCTGCGTTCCGGGCGGGGCAGTTGGCCCAAGCCGACGGCGCCACCCATGGCGGCCATCACGGAGGCTAGGGAATGATGCGGATCGTCATTGCCAGCGGCAAGGGTGGCACGGGCAAAACCACCGTCGCCACCAGCCTGGCGCAAGTGGCCGCGGAACGGGGCGCGGTGCGTTTCCTCGATTGTGACGTGGAAGCGCCCAACGCCGCGCTTTTCCTCCATCCCGACCTGGAAACCCATCGGGAGGTGGGCATCCGCGTGCCGCGCGTGGACGCGCAAGCCTGTACCTTTTGCGGAAGGTGCGCCGAAATCTGTCAGTTCAACGCGATCGCCGTGGTCGGCAAAAAGGTGCTGGTGTTCGACGATCTGTGCCACGGCTGCGGCAGCTGCAACTGGAACTGTCCGGAACAGGCGATCAGCGAGCACTTGGTCGTGACCGGCGTGATCGACAGCGGCACGACGCCGGAGGGCATCGCCTTCGCCCAGGGCGTGATGAACGTCGGCCAGACCATGGGCGTGCCGATCCTGCGCGAACTGAAGAAATGGACCCCGGCAACCGGTGACGCGCCCCCTTCGACTTCACTCAGGGCGAGCGGCGCGCTCGAAATCCGCGACGCCCCGCCCGGCGCCTCCTGTCCGGTGGTGGAAACGATGCGCGGGGCGGATTTCGCGCTGCTCGTCACCGAGCCGACGCCCTTCGGTCTGCACGATCTGAAACAGGTCGCCGCCATCGCCCACGACTTGGGCATCCCCGCCGGCGTGGTGATCAACCGCGACGGTATTGGCGACGACGCCGTGGGCACTTGGTGCGCCGACAGCGGACTGCCGATTCTGCTGCGCATCCCGATGGAGCGGCGCATCGCCGAGGCCATCGCCAGCGGTCGGACCCTGGTCGACACCGTGCCCGACCAACGGCCCGGATTCCACGACCTTCTGGAGCGCATCGTCGCCGGGGTGAACCCATGAAACAGCTCGTCATTCTCAGCGGCAAGGGCGGCACCGGCAAGACCAGCGTCACGGCGGCCTTCGCCCATCTGGCGTCCCAGGGGCCGCTCGCCGACCGGATTCTGTTGGCCGACGCCGATGTGGACGCCGCCAATCTGGAACTCGTCCTTCAGCCGCGCCGGCTCGACACCCAGCCGTTTCGCGGCGGTCAGGTGGCCGTGATCAACGAAGACACCTGCGTGCACTGCGGCGACTGCGAGTCGGTCTGCCGCTTCGACGCGATCATCGAGACCGACGGGCGCTGGACGATCGATCCCATCGCCTGCGATGGCTGTGCCGCCTGCGTCTATCAATGTCCGACCGAAAGTATCGCCATGCAGGAACAGACGGTCGGCGAATGCGCGCGCTCCGACAGCCGTTATGGACCGCTCCACCACGCCCATCTGTATCCAGGGCAGGAAAATTCCGGCAAGCTGGTGACCCAGGTCCGGCAGCGCGCCCGCCAGCATGCACTGGACGAACAGCGCGAGTTAGTGATCGTAGACGGCCCGCCCGGCATCGGCTGTCCGGTCATTGCCGCCGTGTCGGGCGCGGATCTGGCATTATTAGTGACCGAACCGACGGTCTCCGGCATCCATGATCTGCGCCGCGCGCTGCAAACCGTCCAGCACTTTGGCGTGCCGGCGCTGGTCTGCATCAACAAGGCCGATGTCTATCCGGACGGCGCGCGGGAGATCGAAGCCGGTTGCGCCGCCCAAGGGATCGCCACGGTCGGCCGGATTCCGTTCGATTTGACCGTCGCCAGCGCCATGGTCGCGGGCGAGGCGGTGACCCTCTATCGCCCCGACGCCCCCGCTAGCATTGCCCTGTCCGAGCTGTGGGAGCGCGTCCTGCCTTTCCTGCTGGAAGCGCCAGCGAGACCGCACGATCAAATGCGCGATTGAACCGCAAAGAACACGAAGAACGCAAAGGATTTCAATGTCTTGCTTCGATGACGGCAGTCGCTCAAGGGGTGTCTGTCGTGCGCATTGCAAGCCTTTGTTTTTTTTCGCGTCCTTTGCGCCTTTGCGGTTCAACATATTCAAAGTAGAAATTGAACAACCCATCAACAACCAGGAGCTTCAAGATGAAAATTGCCATTACCGCCGAAACCAGCCAGGGTCTCGACAGCCAGGTCGCCCAGCATTTTGGCCATGCCCCCTATTTCATTCTGGTGGACATTGAGGACGGCGCCGTGACAGCGACACAGGACATCGCCAATCCCTTTGCCGAAGCCCATCAGCCGGGCGAAATCCCCACCTTCATCAAGCAACAGAACGCCGAGGTCATGCTGAGCGGCGGCATGGGTGGGCGGGCCATCGAGTTCTTTACGCAGGCCGGCATCAAGACCGCCACCGGCGCGACGGGCACAGTGCGCGAATCGCTGGAGAAGTATCTCGGCGGCACCCTCGTCGCCGCCGCGCCCTGCGCCGAGAGCGTGGCGCACGGACACGGCTGAACCGAAGACTTGCGGTTGCGACGGAGCCTCCATTGACGACCTTCATCCTGACCGCCGCTCTCCTCGCGGCTGGTGTCGCCCTGACGCCGGCCCTGTTGCATCGTGTCTACCGGGCGCCGCGCATCCGCGAACAAGGCACGCCAGCCGCGCTCGCCCTGCCCTATCGCAGTCTGCGCATTCCGACCGTCAACGGTAAAACCCTGTTTGCCTGGCTGGTCTCGCCCGCCGATCCCGCCGAGCCGCTGCCCGCAGTGATCGTGCTACATGGCTGGGGCGGCAACGCGGAACAGATGCTGCCCTTCGCCGCCCCGCTGCATCGCGAGGGCTATGCGGTGCTGCTGCTCGACGCCCGCAATCATGGACTCAGCGACACCGATGGATTCTCATCCCTGCCGCGCTTCTCCGAGGATCTGGAACACGGACTCGACTGGCTCGCGCGCCAACCGGGCATCGACCCCAGGCGCCTGTCGCTGCTCGGACACTCGGTGGGCGCTGGCGCGGTACTACTCTTGGCGTCGCGCCGCCGCGATCTAGCCGCCGTCATCAGCGTCGCCGCCTTCGCCCATCCGGAGCAACTCATGCGCCGGCAGTTTCGCGGCAACCGAATCCCCTGGACGCTCGGCTGGTTGGTCATGCGCTGGGTCGAGCGGACCATCCAGGCGCGTTTCGACGACATCGCCCCCTGCCGGACCATCCGCCACGTCTCCTGCCCCGTGCTCCTAGTGCATGGCGAAAACGACTCGCGGGTTCCGCCTGCGGACGCGGAGCGCATTTACGCCAACCGGCGGGATACCTCGACCGAATTGCTGCTGCTGCCCGACACGGATCATGACTCCCTCGACGCCATCGAAACGCATGCCGCCGCGCTGCTCGCGTTCCTTGGGAAAGCCTGTCGCGGAGCGCTCCCAGCCTCGCACCAGGGCAAAAACACGGCGCGATCATTGGACACCCCGCTACCGCAGGTCTGACCGTGATGTCGACTGGCGGGTCTCAAGCGCCGACTGAGTGAGTCTTTGTCTCTGTATACAAATACCGCTGAAACCCGCGAAACACTTTTCCGATCTCGTCCGGCCTACCCAGATCAGCCACGGCATCCGCCATCGAGTCGCGATACTTCAGTTTCAAGAGTGGCGTCAGCTTCGCCTGATCCAACTCATCGACGCCAACCGCCACATAGTGCGACAGCACGAAATCCAGAAACACCTTCTGCTTGGCATTGAAGATCTCGCTGATGACCGCCATCGCCCGCTCCGCTCGCTCTTCGCGGGTGAGCGGTTCCAGTGCATAGGCCACATGCGCCAGCACGTCGAACAGGTCGCTCTTTTCCGCATCGATGATCCGCTGCATGGCGGCCAATTGAACCTGACCGAAACCTTTGTCGGCCAGCCCATCCAACAATTTCCGGCGCGTCCCCGGCATGCTCCATAAGGCACGCAACTCGTCTTCATCCTTGAAAAATTCAGGGAGCTTGCCGAACAGCGCCTCCAGAAACTGGTGCGCCGACATCGGCGTTCCATCCGGGTGCCAAAAGCTGGTTGCCACCAGATGCCGGATAGTCCGCGCCTTGCCGTCAGCCAACGTGACCTTGACCTTCTTCCGGCAGACGCAGGGACGCTGACCGCATCGCTCACACGGCGGTTTTTCACAGACGCAAGGCCGTTGGCCGCAGATATAGCAGGGTGGGGGCGCTTCTTTCACGCAGACACAGGGAGAACGCTGACAGATTCGGCAGGCCTCCGGCTCGATCGACTCGCCGTCCCACTCCGGGTCGCTGAAATGATGGTGCGCTTTCACGAAATCGTAAATCGTGAAATAGTCCTTGCCGTCGTAGAGGCGTGTCCCCCGGCCGATGATCTGCTTGAATTCGATCATCGAATTGACCGGTCGCAACAGCACGATGTTGCGGATGTTGCGGGCATCCACGCCCGTCGAGAGTTTCTGCGAGGTCGTCAGGATGGTCGGAATGGTCTTCTCGTTGTCCTGAAAATCGCGCAAATATTGCTCGCCCAGCGCCCCGTCATCGGCCGTCACCCGCTGGCAGTAGTTCGGATCGGCACTGATCTTCATCTGGTTGATCAGGTCGCGGACCGCCAGCGCATGGTTCTGGTTGGCGCAGAAGACCAGCGTCTTTTCCCGCTGATCGATCGCCGACAGGAGGATCTCGACCCGCTTCTTCTCCCGTTCCCGGATCTCAATGATCCGG
The DNA here is from genome assembly GCF_016653465.1 of Thiocystis minor. Taxonomy (GTDB): domain Bacteria; phylum Pseudomonadota; class Gammaproteobacteria; order Chromatiales; family Chromatiaceae; genus Chromatium; species Chromatium minus. The sequence goes on from NZ_NHSQ01000063.1 coordinate 74,381, forward strand.
TTGAAGTCGGCCTCCTCGTAGCGTTTACCGGCCTCGATCTCGCCCTCGACCACCCTGTCGTCCGAGGTATAGACGTAGTCGTCGAGCGTCGTGGTGATCTGCTTGACGCGAAAGGGAGTCAGGAAACCGTCGTTGATTCCGTCCTTCAGCGAGTAGATAAAGACCGGCTCACCAAAGTAGGCATAGGTGTCCACGTTGTCCCGGCGCTTGGGCGTGGCGGTCAGGCCGAGTTGGACCGCCGGGGCGAAGTAATCGAGGATGCCGCGCCAGTTACTTTCGTCGTTGGCGCCGCCCCGGTGGCATTCGTCGATGACGATAAAGTCGAAGAAATCCGGAGGGTATTCGCCGAAATAGGGTGAGGGCTGACCATCCTTGGGCGGTCCGCTCATGAAGGTCTGGAAGATGGTGAAAAAAAGGTTGCCGTTCTTCGGCACCTTACCTTTCTTGCGAATATCCGCCGGATCGATGCGGATCAGCGCATCCTCGGGAAAGGCGGAAAAGGCGTTGTAGGCTTGATCGGCTAGGTTATTGCGGTCGGCCAGGAAGAGAATGCGCGGGCGGCGGGATGGTTCACCGATCGTCCTGAGCCGGTCGAAGGGCCAATCGCGCAGATTCCAGCGACTCTGGAACAATTTCCAGCCGATCTGAAAACTGATGAAGGTCTTGCCGGCCCCGGTCGCCAGGGTCAGAAGAATACGTGTACGACCATCGGCAATCGCCGCCAGCACCCGCTCGATGGCGATGTCCTGATAGTAGCGCGGCTGAAAATAGCCCCCTCGGTCCTCGAAGGGGATGGCGGCGAAGCGATCGCGCCAGGCGTTCGCCTCGCCGAACGTCCTGTCCCAAAGCTCGTCCGGCGTCGGAAATCGCGAGATTTCGCCCTCGCGGCCGGTGTGCATGTCGATCTCGTAGAACCCCTGACCGTTGCTGGCATAGGTGAAACGCAGGGCCAGCTTGCCGGCGTAGTCCTTCGCCTGCGGCACCCCTTCGGTCAGTGCCAGACCCCACGCCTTGGCCTCCAGGGTCGCCAGCTTGAGATTGCGGTATTCCAGCACATAATCGGCAATCAGCGGCTTGGCCCGTTTCCCCGCGCCCTGCAACCGACCAAGCGTGATCGGATACTCGCGCCGGATGCGACTCCCCTCGACCACGCCCCAACCGGCTGCCGCCAGGGCTGGATCGATGTGCTCGGCGCGGGTTTCGGCCTCGTTCATCGCGAGGCTACACCAGGCGCACGGTCGTGCCGTAGCGGGCGAGCTTGGCATCCTTCGTCAGCAGAATCAGCGGCTCGCTCAGGGACTGCGCCACCAGCAGCCGGTCGAAGGGATCTTTATGATCGGTGAATATCGGCAAGGCGCTGAGTTGCAGGATGTGCGCGTTCTCGATGGACAGCCAGGCAAAGCCCATCGCCTCGACTTGCCCGGCAAAGGTCGGCAGATCGATGCGCAGTTTTCCGATGCCTGCCTTGATCGCCAGTTCCCAGAACGAAACACGGCTGACCAGGATCTGTTCAACGGCCGACTCGATCAACCGTCTGGCCTCGTCGCCGAGACGGTCATCACCCGTCTGCCACCAGAATGCAAGGTGCGTGTCGAGCAGGAGTCTCATGGGTTCGGTTCCTGGAAATCCTCAGACTCCGCGTCGTCCTTGAGGCAGTCGAACAGATCGTCGATGGGTGCGTCGAAATCGTCAGCCATCCACCAGTCCTGGCCTTCCATGCTCCCAGGCGGCGCGATCTTACGACGCGGCGGACGATAAGCAGACAGCATGGCCACCGGCTGACCGGCACGGGCGATGACGATCTCCTCGCCCCGCTCGACCGCTTCCAGCAGGCGGGAAAGATGGGTCTTGGCCTCGTGGATGTTGACGGTTTGCATGGCGTACCTCCGGTTGACTAAGGCTTAGTCTAACCGCGCTGGACGGGGACCGGCAACGATCAAAAAATCGTGCCCGATCGCTTGATGAACTCAATGAACTTGACGCAGGAGACCGCAACTTCGGGCATGGCACAGACAGTCGGAATCTTTCGCTTGGCTGGGATCACGGTGGAGTGCTGCATTCCCTCATCGGAGACCAGTTTGGCCTGATAAACGAGCGCGGTTGCGATGATGAGAATGTCGTTTTCGCCAACGCCTTTGACGTGGTACTGATCGCCGACAATGCCAAGCAGTCCTTTGAGACGCATCGCCTCCTGAAGGACAGCATTGTTGATGTCGAGTCGCTCCAGATGGTTGTCCTTGAGCCATTGGCCGCAGTCCGGCGTTTTACCCATCACCTCCTCGAATGCCACGTCCGGCATCACCAGATGCTTTTTCGCAATCTGATCCGCCATCCACTCCCACAAGCCCGGAAACTGTCGCAGAGGGTAATTGTCCCAGGCGTGGATCATGGATGACGCATCAAAGACCTGCATAGTGACGTTCCAACTGATGCAGATCCTTGATCTTCAGGTTATCGAGATAGCTACTCGCCTTGGCGAGTGTGATGTGCCGGGCATTCAGTGCATCAAGGACCGTCCGCACATAGGTGTCGCCGAAAACATGCTTAGGCTCCCGGTGGCGATACTGTCGGTTCCCACCATCCTTAGAGACCAGGGGCGCCCGCCATTCACGGTAGGCGGTATATTGGCTTTGTGTCAGGCGACCCGCATCCAGGAGCCGGCGCAGGATGACCTCGCCACTCACACCCCATGCCTTGCGGGGCCGTTCCAGCCAGTCGTCATATCGCGCGACATCCTCGGGCCGCTCCGTGTCGGCGATGCTGGCCAGGAAGGCATCCGGCACCAGGAGATGACCCGCGAACGCATTGGCGTCGCGTTCCGCACCCTCGTGGGACTGCATGTCCTGTTCATCATCGATCGAGCTGGCCCTATTCAACAGCAAATGACCCAGTTCATGCATGAGCGTGAAGGTCTGTCGGGTCTCCCAATCCTGCTTCTTGATGACGATCACCGGGCAGGTCGAATCGTAGAGGGCAAAACCGAGGATCGGGTTCTGCTTGGCGATCTGCCATTTCCCGTTGTAACCATTGCTGCGAAAGACCAGCACACCCCGTGCTTCCACAGCCGCGCGGTAGGTGCCGAAACTGTTTTCAGCGGGCAAATCCAGCCATTGGCGCGCAAGACGGGCGGCCTCGCGTGGATCTGGTCGGGGGAGATCCGGCGGGTTGAACCGGGGCCGGTCCGCCTCGTCCAGATCCTCGCGCAGACTGAGATACACCGCCCGCTGTCTTTCCACCCGCTCGATCAATGCCTTGAATTTGGGCGACAAATCCGGCTTCTGGTTGGCCAGGGTACGGAACTGCGGCGTATGCACCTGGGCCTCATCGACCGGACCGGATTCAAGAAAGAAGAGCACCCCTCGGCCAAAATAGTCGGCAACCTTGCGGAGTTGGTTGAACGTCAGGCCATCTTCGCCCGCGATCACCCGCGCCATGCGCGTCGCGGAGAGATCGACCTCGGACGCAAGCTCGCCCGGCGTGATGCCGTGATCGGCACAGCACCAGGCAATGCGTTCGGGGTTGATCGACTGGATGCGTTCCATGGCAGGCATTCTAACGGGTCATGGCCGCAACGTCCCTTTGCGGGTGATCGGCTACAAAGCACCTGAAAAGGCTTGGTGCAGCAGGGTTTTTTTCAGGTCGTCGAGTGCGGCGAGTTTGCGGTGGTAGATGGATTCGAGGTGTTTGGTTTGCTTACACAGAACGCCTACTTGTTCGTTGATATATTGCTGCTGCTCCAAAGATGGAAGATGGACAGGAAGCTCTGAGATGATGCCCATGTTCAACCCTGCCATGATTGATCCCTTAGCTTTAGCTGCAAGAAATTGTTGTGCTACAGGATGGTAGAGAAAGTAGTCATGCAGGAATTCAGGCAAGCACTTATTCGTGTCCAAGGTAATGCAGCAAAGGTGCTTGGTATTGATGGCCGTGGGTATGTCCTTAGGAACGACCGCGCAGCGCCCGCATGTCCCCATGATTGTGATCAGTACATCGCCTGGTTTTACGCGATAACGAGAAAAATCCTTGTATTTTTCCTCGGTGATATAGCGTCTTTTGTCCCAGCGGAATTCGTTGTTTACGGCGTTGTCGATACCCAATACCGCAATGCCCTCGTCAACGAACTCGCTATGCAGCAATTGGCTGCCAAACGGGCCAGTTCTCATGGAACCCTTTGACGGATGAACAACATCTGTAACTGTTACCTGATGATGACCATGAGCCGCCTTATCAAAAATGGCAACGTATCCCGACTGAAATAGGGTGCGGGCGTTCTGGAGGTTCTGTTCGTCGTTGGCCTTGGCGCTGGCGATGCCGTCAAAGGCATCCCATTACACACAACTCCCCGTGTGCGGGTAAAATAGGTTTGAGCATTCACGTTCATTGGGGATCGCATGGGCTGGGCAGAAGACGAATTTCGCGGGATCGCTCTGGGCGACGCGCGCCGCGATCGGCGGGTGGTTCAATTGGTGGAGCGTCTGGCCGAGCGACCCACGGCGAGCATTCCGGGCGCGTGTCATGGTTGGGCGGAGACCCAGGCGGCGT
>NZ_NHSQ01000064.1 GCF_016653465.1 Thiocystis minor
GCACTGAACAGCGCCCGGAAGCCGACGAAGCCTGGGCGCTGGCCCTGGACACGTTTGACGAAGCCGCGACGGTGTGCGTCACCGACGAAATCCTGGCCGCCGTCAGCGCGTCCGCGCCGGTGTGGAATAGCGGCGACACGGTGGGCGCGCGGATGGCGTTCAAAGCCGCCTATGGGCGTCTGGTGAGCGAAGGCCGGGCCAGCGGGCAGACGCCGAGGTGGCAATTGTCTTTGGGCTGGGACGCGCAACGGCGCACCGTGGCCGCGCAGGACGCGGTGCGGTCGGGACGGCTGACGGCAAAGCAGGTGCGCGCGCATCTGCCCGCGCCGCGTGCCGAGGGCCTTCCCGCCATGCTGGCTGGCGCGCTGACCGACCGCAACACGGTCATCGCCCTGCCGCTGGAGGCCGATGCCGTCACCCGCCAGCGGATGCGCGCGTTGCGCGAGGCCATCACGGGGCAGAGCGCGCCCGCTGCTGCGACGGCCACGCCCGCCGCGCTGGACGCCGCTGCCGAGCGCCAACGCTTTGCGCAACGCAAGCAGCAGGCGCTGGACGCTCTGGAACGGTTGGCGGCGCAGACGTCCGTGCAGGAATCGGCCTGAGATCGCTGCTCGCGCCCGAATGAGGCGTCTCCGACGTGGGACACCCCACAGGGGCATTTGGCGCGCAGACGCCAGCGGTTTTCTCAACCCAGGGGAGCAACCCAGGAGGATCGCGGGAGTAGGACTGGCCGTTCAGGCAAGGCAACTCTCCCGCTCCGTCGCGACGACGGGGTTTCTCGCGAAAACGTCGATGCAGACGCGCGGCGTCACGACAACACGCGCGCGTTGGCGCTGCCCGACATCGCGACCAACCGTCTGGTGGCGCAACATGACGATGCCCGTCGCGAGGCGCCTCCGTCGCGCGTCTCCGGTCTGGATGTCGGTGCGCCGCAAACGAACATCGACGCCGCGTCGAGGGTGTTCGTCGATCGCCTGGAGGCACACCTGGACGATTTGCTCGGGCGGCGGCCGCGCCCTGGCGAGCCGATTCACTCGGCGCGATCGATCCCCGCGCGCGTTTGCGCGCCGCCGTCCTGACGCGACATCCGCACGGCGGCCTCGCGCATGAGGTCGTCGAGCGTCCATCCCTGTTCGTCGCACCATTGACGGCACTTTTTGAGCGCCTGCAGTTCGATTTGGCGCACCCGTTCGCGGGTCACGCCCAGTTGTACGCCCACCTCGTCCAGCGTCTTGCCGGGGCGCGAGGATCGGTCTCCCTGCGGCATCAGTGTTGCGCCATCGGGCCAGTGACCGCTGGAGACACGGCCTTGGCGTCCAACGGTCCCTGGGGCGGCGCTTCCGACACCGCCGCCAGCGGTGTTGGCGCGACGGGCGGGAGGCGCCAGCAGCGCACGCGCCCGTCCAGGGCAAGGCCGCACGACTGACCGTCGAGCGCCAGCGCCGGTTCGCGTTCGCCGCCCCGCCAGGCGGCACCGCCCCGGCTTTCCGGGACGCGATGCGTGACGTACTGCGGAAAGGGCATCCGTTGCTCCAGGAGGGCCGGCGGCGGCGCGGGAGGCGACGCGCAACCGCCGACCAGCACGCCGACGAGAGACAGCGGAATCCAGACAACACAGGGCTTGGCGATCACACGACGCTCCTGAAAAAAGACCAGCCCGGAGCCTAGCGCGTGCCGCGGTCAAGATCCGCGCGCATCGGTGAATCGGTCGCGTGCCGGGAATCGCGCAGAACGGTTCGCGACGCCTTCACCGTTCCTCGCCGCGGCCCGCACGCCAGGATGGTTCAATCGGCGTTTCTTCCTTCGCCGCGCTCGCGCGCCCTTGCCTCCATGCGCGGATTCCTTGCTCGCTGCCAGATCGCCTGGTCCGTCTTACGGGGAACCGACGCGCGCGCGCCGGTCGCACGCGCGCCATCTTCCACCAACGACGCCGTTGAACGCGACCCTGAGATTCCGCGCTACCCGCCGTTCCTCAAGGGGCTGCCGGTGGCCACCTCGGCGCAGATCCTGGAGACCCAACAGGATCTGATCACGACGTTCCAGAATGCGCTGGCCATCACCGACGCGGACTACGCGGCCCTCGTGCCGCCGCTGCTGGAACGCTACGCCGCCTTTGTCCATCTGTTGCCCGCCTCGGAAACGCACCACCATCGCGGGGCGGGCGGGCTGTTGCGCCACGGCCTGGAAGTCGCTGCCCTGGCCGCGCGCGCCAGCCGGGGCAAGCTGTTCGCGCTGGATCGGCGGCCCGAAGAGCGCCGTGTCCTGGAACCGCGCTGGCATCTGGCCGCCTTCGTCGCCGGACTGCTGCACGATGTCGGCAAGCCGGTGGTCGATGTCTCGGTGTTCGACCGCGCCGGCACCAGCCGCTGGCAACCGGTCGACGACACGATTGTCGACTGGGCGCGGCGGCTGAACATCAACCATTACTTCCTGCGCTGGAATGCCCAACGCCTCCACCACGGGCACGAAATTTTTACCGCCTCGGTGTTCCACCAACTGCTCACGCCCGCCGTGCGTAACTGGTTGATGGACCCCGATCCGCTGATCTGGCACACCCTGGGCCGGGTGCTGGCGGGGAGCGACACGCAATCGCTGCTCTATCACTTGATGCACGACGCCGACCGCGCCAGCGTGGCGCAGGATTTGCGCGAGAATCACCTCGATCCCGAGGCGCTCTCGCTCGGCGTGCCGATCGAACGCTATCTGATCGAGACCATGCGCGCGCTGCTGCGCGAGGGCACCTGGACGGTCAACGTGCCGGGGGCGCAGGTCTGGACCTTTCATCCCGGCGGCCTGCATCTGGTCTGGTCGGACTGCGCGCCGACCGTCGTGCAACGGCTCGCCGAGTTGGGCGTGCCGGGCATTCCCCGCGATCCCGACACCCTGGCGGAGATCCTCATCGATCGCCAGTTGGCGGTGCCCGGTCCGCAGCATCGCCCGGAACATCCGGTGCGCTACTGGCGGCTCGCGCCCGCCTGCTTATCGGCGCATCGCGAGCGCCCCCTGGAACTCTCGTTTCTGCGCCTGTCCGCGCCGGAATTGCTGTTCTCCGGGGTGATTCCCGCCCCCGTGCCGCTGGTCGTGCGTCCGGGCGATCCCACGCTGGAGGCGGACACGGAGGACCAGCACAGCGCGTCAACCGAGGACCGATCGGAGACGCACGCGACCGCGACGGCACACCGTGGCGCGACCGCCGCGACGGGGACGCCAGACCCCGCCGTCCACGTCAAGCCCGTGCCGAAGTCAAGTCTGGGGAGCCTGGAACCCGTGATCGCCGCCGCGAACGTCACCGCGTCGACCGAATTTAGGTCCGTCGCTACCCCGGTCGCTACCCCGGCACCCGCTTCCGAGACCGCGCGCGCCTGGTTGCACCAACACGCCCCCGCCGGGCCGGCGCTGATGCAACTCTTCGCCGCGATCGCCGAGGGCCGCATCGCGCTCCCCGCACTCCCGATCACGGTCAAGGGCCAGGTGTTTCTGCCCTATCCCGCCGCGCTCACCGGCCTCGATCAGCCCCCGGAGGCGCTCCTGGCGGAC
>NZ_NHSQ01000065.1:0-99222 GCF_016653465.1 Thiocystis minor
CGGTTTTACTCTTCCACTATTGAATAACTTGGCACTACATTGCGATTTTCGGCCGGCGTGTACATAAAGATCAGATGGTTAGATGCCATCTGGGGGTGTTTATCAATGGGGTTATGTTAAAGATGGGCTAGGCAAATCAGTTTACCTCGATCTCACCGGATCGTGCACGCCCCCGTTCCAGTCCAACCTTGGGACAGCCGCCGGCTCGCCGCGCCCCCTGCCAGGTGCCCGAGTCCATTGGCAGGCGAAACTCCCGCGCGAGTGACAGGTTCCAGTGGAGCGTGTAGGCCAGAAAGATCGCGAGCACGAGGAGGAACAACGGCGCATCGAGCTGGACCGGATCGAAGCGATTGGCCGCGAGGGTCAAGAGCCCGGTCGCCAGGCGGCGGGTCGGCTTGGCTCTAACCGATCCGCGTCGATCCGCCCGGATGGCGGATCACCACCGACCAGGCGCATCATCTGACGGTGTCGTCGAGCGTCGCCGCGCTCGTTTGGCATGCATCCTTGACGAGCGCGGACCGCCAAACGCCGGCGGCGAGCACGCGATGAGAGACTGCCAGCCATGGCCATCCCTACCTCCAGAACGACGGTTGCCGCCACCCTCCAGCTCGATCCCGAGCGCTGCAACGGCTGCGGGCGCTGCGTGGCCGTCTGCAAGGACAATGAACTCACTCTCGCGCAGGGGCGTGTGGCGCTCAGCGGACATCCGGTCTTCGGCTGTATCGGTTGTGGCCATTGCATGGCGATCTGTCCCACGGGCGCGATCCGCATCCTGGGCCGGACCCTCTCGCCCGACGATCTCTTCGACCTGCCGGAGCGCGCGGCGGCCACCCCCTATGAACCCCTGCACGCCCTGCTGCAGCGCCGCCGCAGCATTCGGGAGCGACTTCGTCCGGCCGATGTTGCACACCCTACATCGAGCAGAGGCGTCAGGGCGTGAACGCGGTGACCTACGACGCCCCCCTGGCGCTCTATTTCTACGGCTCCGCCTATTGCGATCCGGCGGATCCCATTGTGGCCGCGACCTACGCCATGCTCGCCGGTGAAGCCCTGGGGCTGGGAACCTGCATGCTCGGCGGTATCCACCCCTTGATCCAGCAGGGCCGCAAGGCGAAGGCCTTCCGCGAGGCCCACGGCATCCGCTCGGCGAGTCGCGAGGGCCTCTTCGTGATCTTCGGCTACCCGCGCTTGAGGTACCACCAAGGGATTCGGCGGACCTTCGCCTCGATCGATTGGGCGCGGTGACGGGCGGCCAGGCCTCGCGGCGCCCGGACGGCGTTTGGTCCGTTTCGCAGCGATCAGGGCATCGCAAGATCCTGCGGCGGTCACCGACGGTCTGTCATGGACGAGACCGAGCCTAGTCGAAACCTGATCAGAAGTGCGGTGGCTCCGCTTCCTCGAAATCAAACCACCGGTGTGCCGCCATGACGCGATGTTCCCTCCTGACACTCTCGCTCTGGAGCGCCTTCACCGGCGCCGCTGGTTTTCCGCTGCCCTGCGCCGATGTCGCGCGAGGCGCCGAGGCCAAGCTGGCGTCCCACCGCGACTGCGCGGCCCTGAAGGGCGAGGATCTGATGCTGGCACCGACGCAGCTTCGACCGATGCGCTTCGAGATCCAAGGGCTTGCCGTTGTCTGGGTCGCTGGACAGTGGTACGACGTCCGGCCCACGGGCGAGTCGTTGCCCGTCGTGACCCTGGATAACGGTCCGGATCCCTTCGCCGAGGGGCTGGTCCGCTCGCCACGTAAGGGCCGTATCGCCTATGTCGATGCCCAATTCCAAGAGGTCATCGCGTCCCGCGATGACTGGGGCTGACCCTTCGCGCGGGGGAGGGCGCTGGTGTGTCGCGGCTGCCGCCCGATCCAGGACGGTGAGCACACCCGCCTGAGCGGTGGGCGCTGGGGCTGGATCGATCGTCAGGGTCGGGAAGTGGTGCCGGTGCGGCTCGACGAGGCGCGGGCGCGGCTTCGATGACTACCTTCCTCCACAGTCGCCTGATGCGCCGCGCTGTCACGGAGCGGGTCAACGCGGAACGAACTGCTTCCAAGCCACGGACACCGCGCATCGCGGCCTGCATGATCGCCCCCGCCCTGGATGGCGGGCGCGCGGACACCCAGACCAGGAGCGCGCCGCCATGACCGGCCCGTGAGCTGACTTCGCGCTCCGCGTGCTTGACCAGAACTCGGGGCCCCTTTAGCCTCGCGCTGGCGGTCTGCCGGAGCGGTTGGACCCGCCACGTCGCAACGACAGCGTCCGCGTGCTCAAGAGGCGTCCGACCCATGTTCAGGCTCAGATTTCCATTCGCCATCCTGGCAGCGGCCCTGATGACGGGCTGCTCGGAGACGGAGCGACCGCTCGCGCTCGGAACCCTGGAACGGGACCGCGTCGCACTCACCGCCACCGTCGCGCAGTTGGTCGTCGACTTGCCGGTGGCCGAGGGCTCGCCGGTGACCAAAGGCACCCTCCTGGTCCAGCTCGCCGACGGTCAGCAGCGCGCGGAGGTCGAACGCGCCAAGGCGCAGGTCGCTCAGGCCGTGGCCCGCCTGGAGCAATTGCGCAATGGCCCGCGGAGTCAGGACATCGCGGCGGCCAAGGCGCAGGTGGCCGGGCGCGAGGCGGATCTGCGCGAGACCCAGATCACTGCCGAACGCAATCAGGAGCTGATCACCCGCAAGGCGGTCAGCCAAGCCGAGGTCGATCGGACCCAGGCGCTGCGCGATGCCGCCAGTGCGCGGCTGGACGAGGCCAAGGAGAACCTCAACGCATTGCTCGCGGGCACGCGCCCGGAAGAGATCGCCCAAGCCGAGGCCGAGCTGAGCGCGGCCCAGGCCGCGCTGGCTTATCAACAAGCCTTGCTGGCGGAGCTGCGCATCGTCGCGACCCGCGACGGGGTGCTCGACAGTCTGCCCTGGAATCTCGGCGAGCGCGTCACCGTCGGCAGCCCGGTGGCGATCCTGCTCGCCGGCCAGGCGCCCTATGCCCGGGTTTACGTCCCCGAGCCCTATCGGGTCAGGATCCACCAGGGCGATACGCTCAAGGTGCATGTCGATGGACTCGATCAAACCTTTGACGGCACCGTGCGCTGGATCAGCGCCGACCCGGCCTTCACCCCCTACTATGCCTTGAATGCCCGCGACCGCGCCCGGCTCATGTATCTGGCGCAGGTCGAGCTTCCGGACAGCGCGGCCAGTCTCCCGAACGGCGTGCCGGCACAGGTCGAGCTGCCGTGACCGCGCCGGTCATCGAGGCCCAGGGTCTGACACGCCGGTTCGGCGACCTGACCGCCGTCGACGCACTGGATCTGACCGTCGAGCCGCGCACCATCCATGGCTTTCTCGGCCCCAACGGCTGCGGCAAGACCACCACCCTGCGGATGCTGACCGGGCTGCTGACGCCTTCCGCCGGCACGGTGACGGTCCTCGGTCATTCGCTCCCGCGCGACGCCGAGCGGCTCAAGCGCCAGATTGGCTACATGACCCAGAAGTTCTCGCTCTACGACGACCTCACCGTGGCCGAGAACCTCGGTTTCGTCGCCGAGATCTATGGCCTCGGGCAGCGCGTGGCACGCCAGCGGATTTCCGCCTTGCTCTCGACCTATGCGCTGGAGCCGATGCGCCATCGTCGCGCCGGACGCATGAGCGGCGGCCAGCGGCAACGCCTGGCGCTGGCTGCGGCGACCATCCATGAACCGGCTTTGCTGTTCCTTGATGAGCCGACCTCGGCCGTCGACCCCGAAAACCGTCGCGATTTCTGGGAACGGCTGTTCGACCTGGTCGACGCCGGGGCCAGCATCCTGGTCTCGACCCACTACATGGACGAGGCCGAACGCTGTCATCGGCTCGCGATCCTGGAGTCCGGGCACAAACGCGCCGATGGTTCGCCGACTGACCTGATGGCCGGCATGGGAGCCCGAGTGGTCGAGATCGAGGCGCCCGACCTGCGCGCACTCAAGCAGGCGCTGTTGGCGCTGCCGGAGGTTATCTCGGCCGCGCAGCTCGGCAGCCGACTGCGCGTGCTGGTGGCGGAGCGCATCGCCGATCCGGTCGCCTGGCTGCGGTCGCAACCGCTGCAGCCGGCGCCCACGGCGTTGGCGCCGGCGCGTCCCAGCCTGGAAGACGTCTTCGTCACCAGTACCGGGATCCCGGTCGGGAGCCACCAACCATGAGCGCCCTGCTGTCATCGGCCCGGCGCATCCTCGCGATCCTGTCCAAGGAGCTAACCCAACTACGGCGCGATCGCACCACCCTGGGCATGGTGATCATGATTCCGCTGATTCAGCTGATGCTGTTCGGCTATGCCATCAACACCAATGTGCGCGATATCCCCGCCGCGCTGGTGGATCAGGCCAACACCGGCCTCAGCCGGATGCTGACGCAAGCGGTCGAGGCGACCCAGGTGGTGCGCTTCACCGAGCGCACGGTCGACCTCGGCGCGGCGCGGGATGCGATCGTCACGGGTCGAGTGCGCGCCGCCTTCATCATCCCGCCGGATCTCAGTCAACGCGTCGCCCGTAGCGGCAGCGTCGGCGCCGGGTTGGCGACCCCGCCCGCGACCGACGAGCAGACCAGCCGCCCGGTGGCGCAGTGGATCGTCGACGGCTCGGACACCGTGATCGCCGGCGCCATCAAGGGTCTTGGCGCGATGCCGCTCACCGAGCTGCTGCGCCGCCCCGCCAACCGCACGACGCCGACCTTCGCCGTGGCACTCTTCTTCAACCCCGAGCAGCGCACCGCGATCAACATCGTGCCCGGCTTGGTCGCCGTGATCCTGACCATGACCATGGTGATGTTCACCTCGGCGGCGATCGTGCGCGAGCGCGAGCGCGGCAACCTGGAGATGCTGATCAACACGCCGGTGCGCCCGCTGGAGCTGATGCTCGGCAAGATCGTGCCGTACATCGGCATCGGTCTGGTGCAGACCACGATCATCCTGCTGCTCGGTCACCTGATCTTCGGCGTGCCGCTGCAGGGCTCGCTCCTGGCGCTGGCGGCCGCGACGCTCGCCTTCATCGGCGCCAGTCTCGCCCTCGGGCTGGTGCTGTCGACCATCGCCAGCAATCAGCTGCAGGCGATGCAGATGACCGTCTTCATCCTGTTGCCGTCGATCCTGCTGTCGGGGTTCATGTTCCCTTACGAAGGCATACCGGTACCGGCCCAATATCTCTCCGAGGTGCTGCCGGCGACCCACTTCATGCGCGCGATCCGTGCCGTGATGCTGCGCGATGCCGGTCTGACCCAGGTCGCCGGGGATACCTTTTGGCTGCTTGGGTTCATGGTGGTCGGGCTGCTCATCGCCGCGCAGCGCTTCAAGAAGCGGCTGGATTGAGAGGTTGGCGACAGCGGGATCCGAGTTCGATGACGGAGGCGGGACATGTCGGCGCGAGGCTTCGGCCGAGCGATGGTCGATCGGGTCCGACAGCGCCGCCATCGCGCCGATTGCGGACGCCGTTCTTGTGACTTCAGGCGATCAGTCTCACCAGCAACCCAAGTCAGAGTCCGTTCGGCGCTCTGAATCGCGATGTCCTCGTCGGCCGGGGACATGCGCGCGGCTCTGTGACGCAGTCGCTGTCTGGGGGCGTGGCGAGCGGGCAAATCCTTCACCGCCCGCGACCGAGTGGACCAGCGCCACCTGGCCGGGCGCGAGCGCACCGAGGTGGATCAAGCCGTACCAGGCGGTCAGCGCCTTGCCCGCCGTGAGCCAATCGGGCCACAGCCACCGGATCGGCTCGATCACGATGCGCGCGGCGTTGATGAACGTGACATCTCCCAACGCGTCGACGGGTGCCGTGTTCCAGGCGGCGGGTCGCGCGGAATTGGGCGGCATGCCCTCACCGATGGCGACCGGCTCAGCCTCTCGACACGCAGCATCCTGGTTCCGATCACGCCGCCCGCGCGCGAACCCATCCTGCAGCGTTCGTCGCTCGGCGGCGACGTTGATCGGGACCACCATCTGGCGCGAACCGGCGCAAACGGTGCGGGTGAGAAGGGTGGTACTTCGTGTTGCAGCCGATCGGCAGGCGGACATGGCGTACCGGATTGTTGCCGTTGCGATCGGCCTGGAGGTGTCCGGCCTCCGCCAGCGCTTGGTGCAGGCGCTGCGCGCTGGCCAAGTCCTCCAAAGGCTCACACTTGTCAGGCCCCATGAGACTGGCTCCTGCTCACCCGGCCCAGCGAGCGTCGGACCGAGTCAGGGTGGATGGTTGAAGGTGCCCGAGCGTTGCCGTGACCGCGCTCGCTGGGGGCCGCGGTTCGGTGCGGAACGGCCGCGAGCGGCGTGAGGGTCACCTTGGGAGGCCAAGGTGCGGCGCCTGACGGAAAAGCCAGGCCAGCGCCCGGTCGCTGACCACGGATCAACCATCGTTGATGCGCCGCTATCAGGCGCGACTGGCACGGCTGGCTCGATGAAGCGACGGGATTATGCCATCGGCTCAGAAATCGACCGAGACTCGCGCCCACAGCACCCGGCCCGGCTCGTTCACCTGGACCGCGCCGGGATTGAAGGGATCGAGATTGGCGCGGTTCACATGATCGGCATAGGCGCGGTCGAAGAGGTTGTCGATCCCGAGCCTGAGACGCCCGTGCTGGCCGAGGCTGGCCTCGCCATAGAGATCGAGCGTCCACCAGCCGGGCGTCTCGCCGACATCCAGACCGCTGCCGATCAGTGGGTCGTCATCGACACGGTGCTGGGTGTCTGACCAGTTCAGCCGCGCGCCGCCCGACCAGGATTCCCGTCGGTGCTCCAGGCTCAGGTGTCCGTTCAAGGGCGGAATCTGGGCGATGGCGCGCCCGTCGGTCCGGTTTTGGGCAGACACATAAGCAAGCGATGCACCGGCTTCCCAGTGGGCGCCCAGCCGGATCTCTCCGGTCCATTCGCCGCCGGCCAACTCGGCCTCGACATTACGGTAGATGCTGGCGTTGTCGCTCAGCAGGATGCCGGATTGTCCATGGGCGCGGTCGCGCAGGATGTAATCGCTGACCCGGTCATAAAAGACCTCCAGACCGGTGCGCCAGGTCGTGGCGGTTCGGGTCAGCGTGAGGTCGATCTGATGATGGCGTTCGGGCCGGATGCCGGGATTGCCAATCCAGCGCGCGGATGCCGGATTGCCGTTGGACGCCACATAAGCTTCGGTGGCGTCGGCGGTGCGGACGCTGCGGCTCAGGCCCGCCGTGAGTTCGAGCCCTGGACGCAGGTCGCGGGCGTAGCGCAGAAAGCCGCCCAGGTTGTGCTCGGCGCGGTCCTCGGCGGCGCGGCCATAGTAGGCGGCATAGAGCTGACTGGGCGACAACACCCAGGCGGGTCCGACCGGGGCGGCGTTCGCCCGTGACCGCGAGAGACTGGCCCGCACCCGGTCATAGCGCAGCCCGGCGGTGAGTCGCGCAACCTCGCTCAACGGATGCTCCGCCTCGGCGAACAGGCCCAGAGCGTCCTGCTCGACATCCGGCCACAGGAACGACTGAGGCACGTCGACGGAGGTCGAACGGAAATTCCAGTAGCGGGTCGCGTCGCGCGCGACCTTGAGTGAATCGACGCCGAGCGTCCAGTCGGTCGCGCCGCTGGTCAGGTCCGCGACCACGCGCCCGCCGGTCGTGTCGGATTCGGTCGGCACGCGCATCCGGAAAGGACTGGTCTGGGTGCGCAGCGAGTAATTGTCCATCAGATGATCGACGTTGACGCTGTAGAACGCGGCGTGCAGCGCGTGCAGCGGACCCAGCACGACGTCCTGGTCGAATGTCAGCCGCCATTGGTCGCTGTCGCTGTAGGGAGAGTCCATCGCCGAGCCGGCGAAGAGGACGTCCCAGTTGTGCGTGCGGTCGTACTTGAGTTCGAGCCGCGTGCCGTCGTTCGGGGTCAAGCCGAGCGTGACGCCGGCTGCGTCGCTGTTGAAGGCACTGCGCACCTCGTCGCCGTTGCCGTCCCGGTAATTGTCAGCGCTGCGCGACTGTCCGGTGACGCGCGCGAAGCCGAGCGGATTGCCGAATGCGATGTCAGCGCCAGCGGATTGGGCTTCCGAGTTGCTGGTCAAGCCGCCGTTCAGTCGGACGCGCGGCGCCTCGCCCGCGCTGAAACGCGGGGTTTCGCGCTCGAACAGAATCGTCCCGCCGCTGCCGCCCCCGCCGTAGCGCACGGTCTGAGCGCTCTTGATCAGGGTCAGGCGGTCGAAGGCGTCCAGGTCGAGCAGCGTGGTCGGCGGGTCCATGCGGTTCGGGCAACCGCCGAAGGCATAGGCACCATCGATCAGGACATTGAGCTGGTTCTGACTCTGGCCGCGCACGATGGGGTCGATGCCATGACCGCCCATGCGCGCGCCGGACACGCCCGGCAAATGGCGCAGCAGATCGCCGCCATCGGCCGGCAGCCCGACCGGCAGACCCTGGATCGGGGACGAGAAGGTCGCGGGCGGAAGAAGCGTGGATCTGGTTCCGGTCACGACCACCTCGGGCAGAACGGACTCGGCCAAAGGATCCGCTGGCGGATCCATGGATTCCCCGGCCGCTGCGGTCATCGCCATGGTGCTGAGGAGGCACATCCAGCCGAGACTGACATGAGGACGGCGTAAGGGGCTTAGGAACGGAGCATAAAGAACCGATCCGCTTTGGCGCGTCGTTTCACCCTCGCCCCAACCCCTCTCCCCGCTGGGGAGATGGGCTAAAGGGCAGGCTGTTTCAGTTGCGTTTGCACCAAGAGCCAAGTAATCAAACGAAAAGGTGGACTGCGACATACGGGATGCCTCTTTGGATACAACATCGAGGATTCGGCGGCAAGGATACCCGATCTTGATCGCCGCTACGTCGACCGACCTTGATCGTCGTTTCGGCCATCGCCGTCACACGGGGGGCGGGCGTCCCGCCCGCTAGTCGGGCGAGACGCCCGTCCCCCAGCCAACAGGTCGACGATTCTGTCAAGGCTCAGGTCTCTGTCCGCCGGATGCCGTACTTGCCCAGCTTATAGCGCAGAACCCGCTCGCTGATGCCGAGTCGCTCGGCGGCGTGGGTCTGAATCCAGTCGGTCTGCTCCAGGGCCGCCAGCAGCATGTCGCGTTCCAGGGCATCCAAGCGCTCCTGCAACAGGCCCTGATCGGCGGACGGGTCGGTACGGACCTCCTCGGGCAGGTCGCCCGGAAGCAGGACACTGCCGCGCGCCAGGGTCAGACTGCGCTGGATGATGTGTTCCAACTCGCGCACGTTGCCCGGATAAGCGTAGCGGACCAGCCGGTTCAGGGTCTCGGGGGCGAGCCGGGTCGGGCGCCGCGCATAGCGGGTCATGAAGTGCTCGATCAGGGCGGGGATGTCCTCGCGCCGCTGGCGCAGCGGGGGGAGCGCGACATCCAGAACCCGCAGCCGGAAGTAAAGATCCTCGCGAAACTGGCCGGTCTCGCACAGGGCGCGCAGGTCGCGGTTGGTGGCGGCCAGGACGCGCGTTTGCACCTCGATCTCGCGCTCGCTGCCGACCCGGGCGATGCGTTTTTCCTGGAGTGCGCGCAGCAGCTTGGATTGCAGCGCGGGCGGCAGCTCGCCGACCTCGTCGAGAAAGAGGGTGCCGCCGGCGGCGCGCTCGAAGCGACCGCGATGGGCGCGATCCGCGCCGGTGAAGGCGCCTTTTTCATGACCGAACAGCTCGCTCTCGAAGAGGTTCTCGGGGATCGCGGCGCAGTTGACCTCGACGAAGGGGGCGTCCGGCGTCGGGCCGAGCAGATGGATGAGGCGCGCGATCAGCTCCTTGCCGGTGCCGGTCTCGCCGTGGATCAGCACGCTCCAGGGGCTGTCGGCGACGCGCCGCACCAGCGACAGGGTCTCCTGCATGGCGGGGCTGGTGCCGATGATCGCGATCGGCAGGGGGGCGCTGGCGACCGCCTCGGTCACCTCGATCACGTCCGCCGCGACCGCCACGCGCTGTTCCAGTTGCTCGATCTTGTGCAGCAACTGGACGAGGTCCACGGGCTTCTCCAGGAAGTCGTCGGCGCCGAGCTTCATGACCCGGACCGCCATGTCCACCGCGCCGAAGGCGGTGATGAGGATGGCGCGGACCAGCGGGTTGAGCGCCTTCATCTGCTCAAGCACCTGGTCTCCGGTCATTCCTGGCATGCGATGGTCGAGCAGCGCGAGCTGAATCGGTGCGTGGCGAAAGATCTCCAGTGCCTCCAAGCCATCGGCGGCGGCATGCACCTCATGGCCCTGCTTGCGCAGAAAGCCGGCCAGCAGCTCGCGCTGCATGGGGTCGTCATCGGCGATGAGAATATTCATCCGAGCCCCCGGTTAAGCCGCGTCGATTAGGGTATGCGTCGTTATGAGTCATCAACCAGGTTGGCCCTCATCTGTGGCGTCGGAGTCGACGCGGTTGAAGCGTTAAAAATTTAAAAACCAAAACCGCGCCAGCCAATCGTGCGTGGTCGCTCGTGCAACTGTGCGAAAGTCCCAAGACCGTCTCAGGTCGTTGTCGTTGTCGTAATCGTGGTCTCGACATGGCGAATATTCGATTACGACAACGACAACGACAACGACAACGACAACGAGGATGCCTCGGTCTCGGAACTTGAGTAGCGAAGTACTAGCAAAACTGGAAAACCCACGGAACAACGTTGTTCACGCTGGATGCGGTTTAATCGCGCTGGGTCGCGCGGGCAGAACGACGGTGACGCACAGTCGCCCGGGTCTCGATACCCTAAGCAGCAGACGCCCGCTGTGCGCGCTGACAATGCGCTGGGAGATCGCTAGACCCAGCCCGGTGCCAAGGGTCTTGGTGGTGAACCAGGGCTCCAGGATGCGCTCGACCTCGCTCGCCGGCAGCTCCAGTCCGTCGTTCTCCAGGGTGAGCGAGGTCTCGTCCTCCACCCGCGTCAGGCCGATCCGGAGCACGCCCCCGGCAGGGCTGGCCTCAAGCGCGTTGCGCAGCAGGTTGTCGAGGACTTGGCGCAGCAGATCGGGGTCGCCGAAGACCTGGGAGCCGGGCGACAGACTCGGCTCCAGAGCAATCCTGGCCTTCGTGATGGCCGGGGCGTAGAGGCTCAGTTGATCGACGATCAAGGCATCCAGCGCGATACTGGCGCGTCTCGGTTGGATCGGCCGGGCGTAGTCCAGGAGTCCCGTGACCGTGCCGTTGGTTCGTTGGACCGCCTCGCGCACCAGCTCCAGCAGACGGCGGTGCTCGGACGTCAGCTCATCGGCCTCCATCTGCAGGCGCTGGAGCCCCATGGCCATGGCGTTCAGCGGGTTACGGATCTCGTGAGCGATCGCTGCCGCCGCCCGCCCGAGTCCAGCCTCCTCGCGCTGGCGCGACAGCCGGCGTTCATAGCCGAGGCGCTGGCGCTCGTGGGCGCGCTGATGACGGTAGAGCACCCAGGTGCCGGCGCTGCCGGTCAGGACCAGCGCCAGGACGAAGACCAGGAACTCCCACCAAAGCCGGGCGCGCATGCGTTGCAGGGGGCTCGCGTCCAGCTCCAGCCGCAGTTCGGCGCCGGCGACCGGGGCGCTGGCCTGGGCGACCAGACGCCCGTCCGTCGCGTGGCCGAGGGTGATCTTCGGTAACCCTGCGTCCTGCCTGGGCGTGATGTCGACCCGGGTCTCTCCCAGGAGCCGGACCGAGATCACACCGGGCAGATCGGCCACCGAAGCCAGCGCGCGCGGGAGGCCGACGGCCGACTCAAGGGCTTCGGTGTGGCGACTGTCCAGCCCGACCAGCACGCACCCCTCACCCTGGCTTGCGGCGACGCCGAAGAGGATGGTGTGTGCCTCCGGCAGGCGGATGAGACGCTCCAGACGCGCGCAGTCCAGGGACTCCGCGCTCGTCCAGTCGGACGGCCCTTGGACCGTGCCCTCGGCGCGTCGGATGTGGATGACCGACAGGCCGGCCTCGGCGGCGAAGGCGGTCAACTCATCGGTCCGAAAGGGCGCGATGCCATCGAGATAGTCGGCGAAGCGCGCCGACTGGCCGAGAAAGCGGGTGAGAATGCGGCTCATGACATCCTCCGCCAGCAGCGCCCCTCGGGCGTGCAAGATCACCGCGTCCGCCAGCAGGCGGGCATGCTCGCCCGCGTCGTCCTGAAAGGCGCGCTCCGCTTGGCGGGTCTGGACGAAGAACCAGCCGAGCACCAGCGCGAAGAGCAGGCCGAAGACCAGCAGATGACCCAGCCAGGGCGGCGGCAGGCGGCGCGACTCCCAGTCAACGTCCACCCGCGCCGCCCCCGAGTCCGCCACCGCCGGATCCGCTGCCAAGACCGCGCGACCCGCCGCGCATGAGACGCGCCCGCACCCCGGTGCGATCCCGTGCCGAGAGATCGCCCGCGAGCGGTTCCAGACGTGCCTCGGTGAGCGGACCGTTCGGCATGCGCGCCGAGCCTGGCCACAGCCGGACCAGTGCGCCGACCGCGAGTCCGGGCGGTCGGATCGGCGCCTCGACCGTGACCACCCGCGCCTTGTCCGCACCCGCGCGTCCGTCCTCGACGCTCAAGGTGACCCGCTCCGCCTCGATGGCGAGGATCCGTGCCAGCACGGGCGCCTCGGCGCCGACCGGCCACGCGCTCAGACACAGCATCAGCATCGCCAAGCCGGCGAGCAGAGGATCAGCGGAACGACCAGGAGAGGCCACATTGGGTTACCTGTTGTTGGAATGAGCGCTCCGCGCGCGTGGAATCGCTGTCGAGCCACTCGACACCGCAGATGATTTCACCCTGGCCAGAGGGGCTGCCGGGCAGGGCATGGCGCGCGGCGAACAGCAGACGATGCTGTTCGTCTTCCCGCCTGTCTTGCCGGGAGGTCGCAGCGTAGCGCGTGAACGACCAGCCCAGTCCGAGTTCAAGCTGCCAGCGGTCGGCCGGCGCGAAACGCAGCACGAGGCCGAGGTCGTCGCGATCATAGGTCTGGGCGGTCACCGGGGAGTCGCACCGCGTATGGATGGCCGACAGCACGCTGGCGAGATTGGGTCGCCAATGGCGGGTAAAGTCCAGGCCAAACCCGAACAGATCATCGTCGCGGCGCACCGCGAGCATGTCACCTTGGCGACGGGTGTCGGCGAACGCATCGCGTCCCGTATCCAGGACACCGCCAGACCCAGACCCAGACCCAGACCCAGACCCAGATCCAGATCCAGACCCAGATCCAGACCCAGACCCAGATCCAGACTCAGCTCCATCACCCCCGCCGGGACGCCCGGCCCAAGGCAGCGAGGCGTTGCGGTAGGCGAGGCGACGCAGTTCGCCATTCAGCCCCAGGGTATGGCGGGCCGACAGCGCACGCGCATAACGGATTTCCACAGCCGCCTCGTTGCGCTCGTCGGCCGGAACCAACCGATCGCGATAGGCGGCGCCCGCGATCGAGACCTTGAGCAGACCCGCGCCCGCGTCCGTCTCGTGCGTCCAATCGCCCGCCAGCGCGAGGCGATAGCTGTCATTGTCCGCTTCATAATCGCGATACCAACCGCTCGCGGCGAGCCCAAACTCGGCGTCCGCGCGAGGCCATGCCCGCGCCGCCTCGACGCCATAGCGGGCAAAGGCCAGTTCGGGGCCTTCCCGACGTTGCGCCGGATTGGAATCGTAGCCAAACATGACCTCGGAGCGGATCGTGAACGGCTCATCGATGAGCAGCTCTCCGGCAAGTGCGGAGCCGCCCGCCAGCAGCGACAGCATGCCGGCGATCGCGCGGGCGGCGGTGTCGGCGACGACAGATGAAGGCATGGCGGTTCCTCGGGGCGCGGACGCGGGATGCCCGGACAGGATAAGCGCTCGGGCGATCCAGGTCAGCCTCCGAATGGATTGCGTCCAAGCAGGAATCGGACCGGACCGCTCGATTCACTGGTCCGGCGCGTCGGGAAGGCGAAGCAGGCGTCGAGACGGGGCTCCGGGGTCGACATTTCTGTCGAGCCGCACGCGAAATGTCGACCGAATGCTCCGCCGACCATGGGGTTAGTGCCCGTGAATACAGGGTTTAAGCGATGGCACGGCACCTGCTATAGGACTCGTGACGATCCTGTCGAACCTGATTGAAGAGGCAAACGCCATGACCATGCAATACCGCCTGATCCCTGTCGCCATCGCCATGAGTGCCATCCTGTCCGCGGCTCCCGCCTTGGGCGCGGGGCCGAACGGCCGTCAACCGGCCCAGCCGGTGCTCAGTGAGCTGGATCCCGGGGAGGTCGCGACCCTCGTCTTCATGCGCGAGGAAGAGCGAGTGGCGCGCGATGTCTATCTCAACATGGATGCGCTCTGGCAGTTGCTGCCCTTCGAGAACATCGCCGCGTCCGAACAGAAGCACATGGATGCCATCAAGGGCGCGATGGACAAGTACGGGCTCGCGGACCCCTCGGATCCGAATGACATCGGCATCTATTTCGATGACGCGCTTCAGCAACTCTATACGGACCTGATCGACCTGGGCGACGACTCCTACATCGCGGCACTCCAGGTCGGCGCGCTGATCGAGGAGGTCGACATCGATGATCTGGAGGTCGCTATCGCCGCCACCGACAACGCGGATCTGCAAACCATCTATGGCAATCTGCTGCGCGGCTCGCGCAACCATCTGCGCGCCTTCGTCGCCGAGATCGAGCGCCGGGGCGTCGTCTACGTGGCTCAGCATCTGACCCAGGACGCGGTCGATGCCATCATCGATACGCCCATGGAGCGCGGCGGCAGGGCAGATGGAAAGGGTGCCGGATCCAAGCGTTTGGGAATGGCCGAAGGCATGGCGGATCAGGCGAGCCTGACTTTAGGGTTGGACCGTCTGATCGCGCGCAACGGCAATGGTAGCGGCAACGGCGGCGGGTCGAAGACCCGCAAGGGCGGCGGCAGCGGCGACTGCAAAGCCTGATACGAGGTTATTAGGCGCCAGATTGGCGCCTCATTCACGAGTAAAACGTTAATTTAAACAACGACAACGACAACGACAACGACAACGACAGCATGACTCTTACTGCATTCAGCGTCAGTTCAGAATCATCCTCCAGAATCGCCTTCAACCCTCTTCGATCGATCCCTTTCAACGCCGAGCCACGTATGTCGCCAAGGTACCCGACCCTGAGGACCGGACTGGCTGGGTTGATGGCCTTCAGCCAGCCGGGTCTGGGCGACCCTCTCGATCATGACGAGGTCAAACACCTGCGAGAGTCGGGGCGGATTCTGCCCATGGCGCAGGTGATGCGGCAGGCGTTCAGGATTCAGCCGGGACATTTGCTGGAGGCCGAACTGGAGCGGGAGCAGGGTTGCTATCGCTACGAGATCACGATTCTCGATGCGGCTGGCGCGATTCATCGATTGATCCTGGACGCGGCCAGCGGCGAATCGATTAGCCCTGAATCAAATCCGGAATCGAGGTAGACACAGGCATGCGTCTACTCCTGGTCGAAGACGATCCCCAGCAGATCGCGGCCCTCCTTCCCCCCCTCAACGCGGCGGGTTTCGCGGTCGATCAGGCCACCGACGGGATCCTCGGCGAGACCCTGGGTCAATGCGAACCCTATGATGTCATCCTGCTCGATCTCGGCTTG
This sequence comes from Thiocystis minor, assembly GCF_016653465.1. Taxonomy (GTDB): domain Bacteria; phylum Pseudomonadota; class Gammaproteobacteria; order Chromatiales; family Chromatiaceae; genus Chromatium; species Chromatium minus. The sequence continues at coordinate 15,474 of NZ_NHSQ01000065.1, forward strand.
CCCGGACGGCCCGGCCTGACGGTGCTGCGCCACTGGCGCGAGCGTGGAATCGCGACCCCGGTCCTCATCCTGACCGCGCGCGATGCCTGGCATGAACGGGTCGACGGACTCAAGGCGGGTGCCGACGACTATCTCGGCAAGCCCTTTCATGTCGAGGAACTGATCGCGCGCCTCAATGCCCTGACGCGCCGTGCCGCCGGCAACCCAAGACCCGCGCTGGCGGTCGGCGGACTCGCGCTGGACGGCGATCTGCAGCGTGTCATCTTACCGGACGGCGCGGCGCGCGAGCTGACCGGGACGGAATTCAGGCTCCTGCGCTATCTGATGCTCAACCCCGGGCGCATCCTCTCCAAGAGCCAGATCATGGATCACGTCTACGATCTGGATGCGGATCGTGGCAGCAATCTGATCGAGGTCTATGTCCGCCGCTTGCGCGAAAAGATCGGCAAGGAACGGATTCAGACCCTGCGCGGACAGGGCTACCTCTTTCCCCGATGAAATCGCTCGAAAGCCATCTCCATCTCGGCCTCACCTTCAGTCTGGTGCTGCTGATCGGCGCGGCCTGGTGGCTGGGGCACGCGGCACTCCATCACACGGCCAATGCCTTCGTGATCTCGCGCCTGGAGCATGACGCCGAGGGACTGGTCGGCAGCCTCGGGCTTGAGCGGACGGAGGCGCGGCGCCTGGACGCGGTCGGGTTGACGCCGGTGTATGAACAACCCTATTCGGGACACTATTTCGTGGTCGCCTTCGCGACGGGAAAGCGACAGCGTTCGCGATCCTTGTGGGACGAGGAACTCGCCGTTCCCCGTCTGGCTCCAGGCGAGACCCGCACCTGGAAAATGGCCGGGCCGATCGATCAGGATCTGGTCGTCTGGGCCGGCGGCTACCGCATCGGCGGACAGGATCTGGTGGTCGCTGTCGCCGAGGACATCCGTCCGCTGAGCGCCGAGCTGGTCGTCTTCGAGCGACTGTTTGCCCTGATGGCGCTCGGCGGGCTGGCGTTGAGTCTGCTGATTCAGCGGGTGATTCTGCGCCGCGCCTTCGCCAGCCTGCGCCCGGTCTATCGCGACATCGAACGTCTCGAACACGGTCAGACCGCAACCCTGACCGAGCAGGTTCCGGCCGAGATCCTGCCTCTGGTGCGCAAGCTCAATCGGCTGCTGGTGCTCTTCGCCCAGCGTCTGGAACGCTCGCGCACCGCCGCCGGCAATCTCTCTCACGCCATCAAGGGACCGCTTGGACTCGTGCGCCAGCAACTGGAAGACCCGGCCCTGCCCATGGCCGACAGAACCCGTGCCAGCCTGCTCGAACAGGTCGAACAGCTGCGCCGTCTCGCCGAACGTCAGCTCAAGCGCGCCCGTCTGGCGGGGGCCGGCGGCGCCGGTGCCTGCTTCGAGCCGGCGGCTGAGCTGCCAACGCTACAGCGTCTGCTGGAACGGATGCATGCCGACAGGGGGCTGGAGATCCGGCTGACTCAGGCCATTCCGGAGCCGCTCGGTGTGGATCGCGAGGACATGCTGGAACTCCTCGGCAATCTGCTCGACAACGCCTGCAAATGGGCGCGCAAGCGCGTTGTCTGCAACCTCTCGATCGAAGGTGGAACGCTGCTGCTGCGCGTCGATGACGACGGTCCCGGCTGTGCCGAGGACGCGCTCGCGGCCATCACCGAACGCGGCGTGCGTCTCGACGAGCAGATCAGCGGTCATGGTCTTGGGCTGGCGATCGTCAAGGAGATCCTCGAAGGGTACGGCGGGCGCATCGTCTTCGGGATCTCGCCCGAACTTGGAGGACTGCGCGCCGAGGCGCGGGTGCCGCTGGGCGTTGATGTCTCGTGGAATCGGTGATTAGGGTCGGGGGCGGTGTTCAGCGGTTCGTGCCGACAGCACCCTGGCCGTGGCGCGCGCCGAGCGCACCCGCGTGAAGCACGATCGACTTGGCAATCCGACCCTGAGTCTCGGCGGTACGCTTCATGGGGTCGCAGAATAAGGTTGACATGGTCTTTATCCGCTCTTGTTTACCCGTGTCGTGGATGCGTTCATGCACGTCCACCCCGAATGCGGACGCGCTGCTCCTCGACGATCCAGAGGTGCCCCATTAGGGGTTGCTTATCGAGCAGTTGCAGCAACTGTTTCGTTAAACGTTGGAACATCGAAATCGTCTGGACGCGCGGGCGGAGCACGATCAGACCACAATACAAATCAGGCGGGTAGGTGCGCGGATCGGCAAAATCCAGATCGAGTGTCACCAATGCACGTTGCTCGGCTCGGCAAACAGCGGCTACGTCGCAATCGGGATGCCCCGCCATTTGCTGGTCGACCACGGTGAAGGCGTCATGCCCAGAATCACATAGCAGCGCGGCCACTTCCACAGGCAGATTCTCATCCGTTTTGAACTTCACGCCGCCACCTCGGGCAGATCGACAATACGCTCACGAGCCATCTCGGCCGCGTAGCTTAGCGCTGCCTGGATATCCTGCTCTTGCAACGTCGGATAGCTTTCGAGAATGCGCTGTGGTGTTTCACCCGCCGCCAGATTATCGAGGATCACAGAGACCATGATCCGCGTCCCGTGGATACAGACCTTTCCGTGACAGATACGTGGATCGGCGCAAATGCGATCTTGCCAGTTCATGGGTTCTCTCCGGTTTCCAGATCATCGTAATGGCGCTGCCGGCCTGCCATAGCTCTTTGAGATGGTCGTGCAACGCTAGAAAATGTCGGTCATCGTGCGCCCGCACGACCCACCGGGCGTCATCCTCGGATTCTCCCCTTTCGTAGCGGTCAAAGAAATCCGCCGAATCCATCCCGGTCTCCGTTTCGTAACTGCTTAATTCTACTTTGTTAACTTTGACTGTCGCATAAATTAATGAATTTTAAGTTATTTTTTATTAGGCGCAATAAATCTTCATTTACTATGCCCCTATTGAAGATAGATGTTGGCGGTTTATGGGTGATTATAGGCGCTCAACGCGCCACTAGAACCCTATTGTTTATGTGTATTTTTGTTTATTATCATAAAATTTAAACACTTAAAGATTTTTTGAAGGTAACAAAGTAGAATTAAGCGTTTTGCGATAGCCACCAAAAGCATCCAGCGGCGATTTGAACGTCGTCGTCTGCTTGACCATGTTTTTTACAGTGGGTACATGGTTGCGGACATCCAACTCGTTATTCGGTCGCTGCTACCAGGATTCAGCGTGGTTTCAGTTTGGGACCTTAGGATGGTCCCATGATCACTCAATCATCCATCCTGTCCGCAAACATCCCAGCGGCACGGCGGTTCGGGGCACTGGCCCTGATCCTCCTGCCGCTGGCGGGCGCTCCGGCCTTCGCCGGCAGTCTGGGCGAGGCCGTGTCCTCGGCCCTGGCGGTCGCCGCCGAGCAGGCGCGCATCGCGGCGATCCGCGGCGAAGGCGAGGCGGTGCGTCGCCAGGCCGGCGGCCTGGTCGCGGGCGATCCGGCGCTGCGGGTCAAACATCGCAGCGACCGGCTCACCGACGATGCCGGCGCCAACGAGTGGGAGGCGATGCTGGATGTCCCGCTGTGGATGCCGGGACAGCGCGACGCGCGCCAGTCCGTGGCGGCGGCGCTCGGCGGTCAGGCCGATGGTCTGGCCAGCCTGCTGCGCTGGGAGATGGCCGGGCGGGTGCGCGAGGCGGTCTGGACGGCGACGCTGGCCCAGGGACGGCTGCGCCAGGCCGAGGAGGCGTTCGCGAGCGCTCGCGCGCTGGCAGCAACCATCGACAAGCGCTTCGCGGCCGGCGAGCTGGCGCGGGTCGACCTTCTGCTGGCGCGTCAGGAGACCCTGGAGCGCGAGGCGGAGCAACAGGCCGCCCAGGTCGAAGTCGAGACGGCGCTGACCCAGTACCGGAGCCTGACCGGTCAGACCGCCCTGCCCAAGGATCCGCTCGAACCCCTCACCGATCTGGAGACCGTCCCCACCGATCATCCACTGCTGCGCGATGCCGACGGCACCCTGGGCGTGGCACGCGCCGAGCGTACCCGCACGCAGCGCGATCGCCGTGGCAATCCGACCCTGAGCCTCGGCGGCACCCGCACCCAAGACGGCCGCGGCGCCGATGCCGCCGACGCGGTGCAACTGGAAATCAGCATCCCCTTCGGACTCGCGAGCCAGTCGGCCCCGGCGCTGGCGGCGGCCGAACGCCTCTATACCGAACGCACGACCGACTTGCACCGCGCCCGTCTGGAGGCCGAGCAGGCGCTGGCCGTGGCGCGCGTCAGCCAGCGTGGTGTCGCCGAGGCCCTGGCGGTCGCGGAACGCCGTCATACCCTCGCGCACGAGGCGCTGGATCTGGTGCGGCGCGCCTTCGATCTGGGCGAATCCGATCTGACCGCTCTGCTGCAAGCCGAGGCGCGCGCCCGCGAGGCGAGCGTGGCCCTGGAACTGCGGCATCTGGAACAGGGTCGGGCGCGGGCCAGACTCAATCAAGCACTAGGAGTCGTCCCCCAATGATTCGCATCCCGTCGCCCATGTTCCGCCCGGCGCGCTGCCGGCGCGCCGCCAGTCCACCTGGACGCTCGCGCGCCACGACGCACTGGCTCACGGCCCTCCTGCTGTTGCCCATCCTCGTTCCGGCGAGCGCGCTGGCTGGCGAGCTGATCGCGCTCGACGCCAGTCAGCAGGCGGCCTTCGGCATCCAAACAGTGGAGCCCATCCCCGCCGAAACCACGCTCTCGCGGCGCTATCCCGCCGAGGTGGCGGTGCCCAACCGCCAACTGCGGGTGGTCGCCGCGCCCCAGAGCGGGGTGCTGGAGAGCCTGAAGGTCGCCGAGGGCGAGCGGGTCGGCACCGGCCAGGTGCTCGCCGAACTGCGCAGTCCGGAATTGGTCGACACCCAGAGTCAGTATCTGGAGGCGCTGATCCGGCTCGAACTCGTCGACAGCGAACTGGCGCGCGACCGCAAGCTCCACCGCGAGGGCGTGATCGCCGAACGGCGTCTGCTGGAGACCCAGTCCCGGCAGCGCGAACTGGCCACCCTGCTCGATCAGCACTGTCAGTTGCTGGAGCTCGCCGGACTGGCCCCGGAAGACATCGCGACCCTGACCCGCACGCGCCGCCTGACCAGCACCCTGCCGGTGCATGCGCCGATCGCCGGGGTGGTGCTGGAGCAGATGGTGACCACCGGGCAGTCGGTCGCCAGCGCCGCGCCGCTCTATCGGATCGCCGAGCCGGACCCGCTGTGGCTGGAGATCCATGTCCCGGTCGATCAGCTCGAAGGCATCGCCGCCGGCGCCAAGGTGTTCCTGACACGCCAGGGGACGGCGGGCGAGGTCGTCACCATCGGGCGGATGGTGCACGGCCAGGATCAGGGCGTGCTGGTGCGCGCGGAGATCTCCGAAGGCGTCGACCAACTGCGTCCCGGCCAGTTCGTCGAGGTTCAGTTGCTGGCGACTCTCAGGACGGGTGCGACGCCCGGCCAACTGACCACGGCGACCTCCGGCGCGCCGGTCGCGAGCTGGCGCCTGCCCGCCGGCGCGCTGGTCCGCCAGGCCGACGTCGTGCATCTCTTCGTCGCCCGCCCCGGCGGATTCGAGGCGCTGCCGGTTACCCTGGTCGGCGAGGAGGAGCAGAGCGCCGTGGTTCGCGGCGAACTGACCGCCGCCGACCGCATCGCGGTCAGCGGCGTGGCGGCCCTCAAGGCCGCCTGGCTGGGGGGCGAGTAATGCTGGCGCGGCTGATCCAGTTCGCGCTGACCCAGCGCCTGCTGATGCTGCTGGCCGCCCTGCTGCTGATCGGCGCCGGCTGGAAGGCGATCCAGGAGACCCCGATCGATGCCTTTCCCGATGTCTCCACCACCCAGGTCAAGATCATCGTCAAGGCGCCGGGGATGACCCCGGAAGAGGTCGGCACGCGCATCACCAGCCTGATCGAGGTGGAGATGCTCGGCATCCCGCACCAGACCATGCTGCGCTCGATCGCCAAATACGCGCTCACCGACATCACCGTCGACTTCGCCGAGGGGACCGACATCTTCTGGGCGCGCCAGCAGGTCGCCGAGCGGCTCAACGCCATCTGGGGCAACCTGCCGGACGGCGTCGAGGGCGGCATTGCGCCCATGACCACGCCGCTCGGCGAGATGTTCATGTTCAGTATCGAGGGCGGCGAGCTGAGCCTGGCCGAGCGGCGCGATCTGCTCGACTGGACCATCCGCCCGGCGCTGCGCGCGGTCCCCGGCGTGGCCGAGGTCAACGCGCTCGGCGGTCTGGTCACCAGTTTCGAGGTGGTTCCGGACAATGCCCGCATGGCGGCCCAGGGGGTCAGCCTGGCGGCCCTGCGCGCGGCGATCGAGGCCAACAATGGCAACGACGGCGCCGGGCGGCTGGACGCCGGCGAAGAGGTGCTGCTGGTGCGCAGCGAGGGCGCGATCCAGACCCTCGATGACCTGGGCGCGATCGTGATCGGCGGCGACCGGCGGCAGCCGGTGCGGGTCGCCGACGTCGCCGAGGTGCGGCTGTCCGCGCTCACCCGCTATGGCGCGGTCACCCGCAATGGGGTCGGCGAGGCGGTCGAGGGACTGGTGCTGGGCCTGCGCGGGGCGAACGCGCGCGCGGTGGTCGAAGGGGTCAAGGCCAAGCTCGACGAACTCGCGCCGGGCCTGCCGGACGGCGTCGCCATCGAGGTCTTCTACGATCGCGGCGTGCTCGTGGACAAGGCGGTGCACACGGTCGCCAAGGCCCTGATCGAGGCCACGGTGCTGGTGCTCATCCTGCTGGTGCTCTTTCTCGGCGACCTGCGCGCGGCGCTGACCGTGGCCCTGATCCTGCCCCTGTCGGTGCTGGCGACCTTCATTTTGATGCGTCAGTTCGGGCTCTCGGCCAATCTCATGTCGCTCGGCGGTCTGGCGATCGCCATCGGCATGCTGGTGGACGCCGCCGTGGTGGTGGTCGAGAACGTCGTCACCCAGCTCAATCGCGGTGCGGCCGGCCGGCGCCTGCCCCGGCTGCATCTGATCTATCGCGCCACCCGCGAGGTGGCGTTGCCTATGACCTCGGGCATTCTCATCATCATCATCGTGTTCCTGCCGCTGCTGACGCTCCAGGGGCTGGAAGGCAAGCTGTTCGTCCCGGTGGCGCTCACCATCGTCTTCGCCCTGGCCAGTTCGCTGCTGCTCTCGCTGACCCTGATCCCGGTGCTGGCGTCCTATCTGCTGGGCGCTGGCGGCGGTCATGGCGACGGCGATCACGAGCCCTGGCTGCCGCGCCTGCTGACCCGGCTCTACATGCCGGTGCTCGGCTGGTCGCTGCGCCATCCGGCCGTGGTGGTGAGCGCGGCCGTGGCGCTGCTGGTGGTCGCCGGTTATGTCTACACCCTGATCGGCAAGTCCTTCATGCCGACCATGGACGAGGGCGATCTCATCGTCCAGCTCGAAAAGCTGCCCTCGATCAGCCTGGCCGAATCGCTCGCCATCGACCAGCGGGTGCAGCGCGCCATCCTCGCCGAGGTGCCGGAGGTCTCCGCCATCATCGCCCGCGCCGGCTCCGACGAGCTGGGCCTGGATCCCATGGGCCTGAATCAGACCGACAGTTTTCTGGTCCTCAAGCCGCACGCGGACTGGCGCTTCGCGACCAAGGACGAACTGATGGAGGCGATCCGCGTGGTGCTGGAGCGCTTTCCAGGGGTCGATTACGCCTTCACCCAACCGATCGAGATGCGCGTCTCGGAGATGCTGACCGGGGTGCGCGGCGATCTGGCGGTCAAGCTCTTCGGCACCGATCAGGACCAGCTCAATCGCACGGCGGCGGACATCGTGACAGTGCTGGAAGGCATCGCGGGCGCGCAGGATGTCTACACACCGCGCAACGAGGGCGCCCAGTATCTGAATCTGGTGGTCGACCGGCTGGAGGCCGGCCGGCTCGGTGTCGACGCCGATGCCCTGGCCGCCGCGCTGCGCGCCCAGGTCGAGGGGCTGACGGTCGGCACCGTGTATCTGGAAGGCAAGCGCCGCCCGCTGGTCATCCGCGGTCCCGAGACGCAGCGCAACTCCCCGGCACGCTTCGCCGGGTTACAGATCGCGCTGCCCGACGGACGCGCCGTGCCGCTCGCCAATCTGGTGCGGATGGAACGGATCGAGGGACCGGTCGCCCTGACGCGCGAGCGCGGCAACCGCATGGCGGTCGCCATCGCCAATGTCGAGGGGCGCGACCTGGTGGGCTTCGTCGAAGAGGCCCGCCAGGCGGTGACCGATCAAGTCGAACTGCCCACCGGCTACTGGCTGGAATGGGGCGGCGAGTTCGAGAACCAGCAGCGCGCCGCGGCCCGGCTGGCGCTAGTGGTCCCGATCGCACTCGGGCTCATCTTTCTGGTGCTCTTCTCGACCTTCCGCTCGGTCAGCCAGGCGGTACTGGTGCTGTCCAACATCCCCTTCGCGCTGATCGGCGGCATCTTCGCGCTGGCCCTGACCGGGGAATATCTCTCGGTACCGGCCTCGGTCGGCTTCATCGCCCTGCTCGGCATCGCCGTGCTCAATGGCGTGGTGATGGTGACCTACTTCAACCAGCTACGCGCGCTCGGCCGGCCGATGGAGGAGGTCGTCACCGAAGGGGCGCGAAGGCGGCTGCGCCCGGTCCTCATGACCGCCAACATCGCCACCTTCGGACTGGTACCGCTGCTGTTCGCCACCGGCCCCGGCTCCGAGATCCAGCGTCCGCTCGCCATCGTGGTCATCGGCGGCCTGGTGAGCGCGACCCTGCTCACGCTGATCCTGCTGCCGATCCTCTATCGACGCTTTGGCGGCGGTCCTGGTCAGGCGAAATGACGCTTGAACCTAAATTCGGCGTTTGGAACCGCAAAGGCGCAAAGGACGCAAAGAAAAACAAGGCATTGAACGACTTCGCGTTCTTCGTGTTCTTTGCGGTTCAACTGCTCTTTTTAGGTTGAAGCCAGGCTGTCGGGACGAATGAATTCGCTACAAGGATGCCGCTCAACTGACAACTGACAACTGACAACTGAATTCATGCCCAACACCCTACTCAATCTGATCGTCCCGCCCGAGGCCGAGGATCTGGTCGCCGAATGGCTGCTCGATCGCGATGACGTGCCCGGATTCACCAGCGTCCCGGTCTCGGGTCATGGCTCCTCGGAGCGATCCATGAGCCTGGCCGAGCAGGTGGCCGGGCGCAGCCGGCGGGTGATGTTCTTCACCCATCTGCCGACGCCCGTCGCCCAGTCCGTCCTCGCCGCGCTCGGCGAGGACTTCAAAGGCAGCGGCATTCACTACTGGCTGACCCCCTTGATCGAGGTCGGTCGGCTGAAAGGCTGATGGGCGAACGCCGTTCCGAACGCCGTGGAAGCCCACCGTGACACCCAATCAATGGCTTGAGACGAGAGGTCAACACCGTGATCCTGAAACCACAATCCCTGCCTGGAATCGCGATCGGGATGGCCATCCTGCTCAACGCGGGAGCCCTTGGCGCGGCGGATCGATCGCCGGCGTTCGATCCACCCCTTTCGATCGAGCGTATCGCCTCGCACCGGTTCGAGGTCGCGCTGGTTCAGGCGCGCCCTGACAAGGGAGCGATCTCCGTGCGTGGCACGGTGACCCCCAGAATTGCGCGTCGAGGCGCGATCCCTGGGTATGTCCGCATTACGCTGATCGGTCCGGACGGCACACAACTGGCTGAAACCTATGCGAGCCCGATGCGCCGCAACCGTCAGGCCCAATCGGCCTATTTCAACGCGCGCCTCATGATCGATCCGCCCGCGGGGAGCACCCTGCGCCTCGCGCATATCCTGGCGAACAGCCCGATGTTCCTGGACTCGCCGGGTTGAATTCGGCAACCCGGAGCGATCGCGACGCTGGCGGGATTGGCTTTTCATGCGGCGTAACCATTTTGGCTACCGACGAACCGATGCCCGGAGCGAGATAAGAGGTTCCGATGATTCTGATTCACGCTTTCATACTCGTGGCGCTCATGCTCGCCTGTCCGCCAGTCGACGCGACCGATCACCTGTCGGCGCTCGGCAAGGCCATCTTCTTCGACCCCAGTCTGTCCGAACCGCCCGGACAATCCTGCGCCAGTTGCCATGCCCAGGCGACGGGATGGACGAGTCCGGACAGCGCGACCCATGCCGGCGGCGGCGTTCATGAAGGCGCGGTGCGCGGGCGCTTCGGTAATCGGCGCCCGCCGATGGCCGCCTATGCCTCCTTCAGTCCGCCGCTGCATCTCGACCCCGAGGAAGACCATTTCGTCGGCGGCAATTTCTGGGACGGCCGGGCGACCGGTTGGCTGCTCGGCAACCCGTCCGCGGAACAGGCTTTGGATCCCTTCCTCAACCCGGTGGAACAGAACCTGCCCAAGGCCGCCGAGGTCGTCCGGCGGGTGTGCGCGGGCGGCGCCGGGGAAGGGCTGCGCGCCTGGTTTGGCACGGAGGTCTGCGCCAACCCGGTGGCTGGCTTCAACGCCATCGCCCAGGCGATCGCCGCCTTCGAGGCGTCGCCGGAGATGAACGCCTTCAGCTCCAAATACGATTTCTTTCTCAAGGATCCCGCGCGTTATCCGCTGAGCGAGCAGGAACGTCTGGGTCTTGCGCTCTATGCGGACGAAGACAAGGGCAACTGCGCCGCCTGTCATCCGCAGACCCCCGGACCCCAGGGCGAGCCGCCGCTGTTCACCGATTTCACCTATGACAATCTCGGCGTCGGCCGCAACCCCGACAATCCCTGGTATGGCCTGAGCGAGCGCAATCCCGAGGGCGCGGGCTGGCGGGATGAAGGACTCGGCGGATTTCTCAAGCGGGTGCCGCGCTTCGCCGATCGTGCGGCGGAAAACCTGGGCAAGTACAAGGTTCCCAGCCTGCGTAACGCCAATCTCCGACCCAGCGCGGGGTTCGTCAAGAGCTACATGCATAACGGCGCCCATAAGAGCCTGGAAGAGGTCGTGCATTTCTACAATACCCGTGACCTAAAGCCGGATTGCGCCGGTCTTGCGGACCCCGCGCCGGGCGTCAATTGCTGGCCCGCGCCGGAGATCGGGGAGAATCTGAACACCGAGGAACTCGGCGATCTGGGTCTGAGCGCCGAGGAGGAAGCGGCCATCGTCGCCTTTCTGCGTACCCTCGACGATGGCTGGATGCCAGCGGCCGAGTGAGCGGCCACGCACAGGATTTTATGCCAATACCGCCCATTTCAGGTACGGACTCCGAGTCACGCGGCGCGGATTCTGGCAAGGCCAACACGAAAAAAGGCCGCCCGAATCAGGCGGCCCCAAGGCTCGCTCCCGCGAGCCGCTCTCTCAGCCCTCGCCGCGGCTCAGGCTCAAACTCCGCTCCGGGCGCGAGAAGTTGTGACAGGTAGCACACTCCTTGCCTTCTTTCTGGACATGCCGGCTGTGCACGCCCGCGAAATCGCGATCTTCCGACTCGTTTTCGTGGCATTGGGTGCAGATGCTGTTCAGATTGCCGTTGAGTGCCGTGACGCGGGTACCGATCACCGCGCTCGGCAAGGTCCGCAGTCCGTAACCGAGCCCCTGCATGTCCAACCGCGCCGGACCGCCGCCGAGCGCCTGGTGACAGGAACCGCAACCCGTCGCGTCGCCGCCCAAGGCGTTGGAGTCGGGTTCGACCCCATGGTTGATGGTCTGGTAGGTGAAGACCGGGACCGTGGTCGTACCGAGGGGCATCTCGGTATCGCCGGGGGTGCCGTTGCAGGCGCTGTCGGGATCCTCGCCGAGTCCCACCGCCACCGCGCGGCAGAAGCTGCCGGTGCGGAAGAACTCGAAGGTGGAGTGCCCAACCAGACTGTTGTCGGCGTCGTTGCGCGCCAGCTTGCCCCAATGCTTCTTCATGGGATAGAGCTTGGCGGTCGCGCTCGTCACGTTCCCATTGGGCATCCCCAGGGCATAGGCCGGGCTGCCGGCGCTGAAGCCGCCGACGAAGTTGGCCGCGACCGTGGCATCCAAGGGAACCGTGGGCACACCCGCCAACGACTCTTCCAGATAGACCACCTCGGAGGTGCCGTCGAACCAGGTGTAGCTGGGAATGAGCGACGCCGTCCCCAGACCGCCCTTGTCCTCGCGGGGGAGCCAGCCGCCGCGCCCGTTACAGGCCGAGTCGGACGGATGCGGATCCTGCCAGTCGCGGGCGATCTCGGTGCCGACCGCCGCCTTGGCGTAGCTCGGGATATGGCAGGTCTGACAGGCGACCTTCATGGCGTGCTTGTCCTTGCTGGAGCCCTGGGTGTTGCTGAAATCGCCATGCGGGCGGTTGTCATGGCAGCCGCCGGTCTCGCAACTGAAACGCTCTGCCACGTCATTGGCCCGCAGGTCAAGTCCGCGACCGCGCATCCGGTGGCCCTCGCCATTGGTTCCGGTTGCGCTGTGACAATCCGAACAGGTCAGGTTGGCGCCGTCCGGACTCATGTGCAGGTCGTGCGTGAGGGGCGGATTGATGTTTTCCGTCGACAGATCGCCGCGCTTGGCGCCATCGGCCCCGCCCGCCCCGGCATGACAATTGAGACAGGACTGACGGGTGGTGGCATGGACGTTCTGCGCCGCCGCCAGGGTGGTGAGCGGCATGGGTGTCATGGGGACGGACGCGGGCAGGATGTCGATGCCCGCCGGCTTGAACAGGAAGTCGCCTGCCAGACTCACCTTCGGGATGCCCTGGAACCCGGTTCGCAGCAAGGCGTTGCCCTCGGCGCGGATCAGCGCGCCGGTTGCGTCCTCGGCCAGATTGAGCAGGCTAAAATCGCTGAAACCCTGCCCGGACGCGGTCCAGTCCGGGAAGCGTTTGTAGACCTCCTGATGGCAGGTCAGACAGTCAATGTTGGCGAGTTGCGCATGGGCCTCGGTCGACGCCGGATCAAGCTGCTCGAACAGCGATTGGGCCATCGGGAAGCGTCCATTCCCCACATGACAGCCGGCGCAGGTGAAGCGCGGTGAGTTCTCGTGCGTGCCGCAGTAGGTGTTGACGCCGGTCGCGACCAGATCGCCCGCCGCCTTGGCGGGTCGCTCGCCGGCCGCCGCAAAATCGCCCGGGATGTTGGTGACATTGGGGAAGGCCCCGCCCTGCTGATAATGCACCGAGCCGTGCATGTCGCGCGCCTGGTCCTCGTGGCAGGCGACGCAGACCTCGGGGCCGGCGTAGGCGGTGATATTGCAGTGCTCCGCGATGGGCGAGGTGCAGCCAACCTGCGGCGTATCCGAGATGGTCGCGGTGGTGGTCGAGGGCGCGGAGGTTGCGCCCGTATTGTCGGTCACGGTGAGGGCGACGCTGTAGCTGCCGACCGCCGCATAGATGTGGCTCGGGTTGGCCTGGGTGCTGGTGGCGCCGTCGCCGAAGGTCCAGGCGTAGCTGGCGAGGCTGCCGTCCGGGTCGGTCGAGCCGGCGCTGCTGAAATTTACCGCCGTGCCTGGAAGACCGCTGTAGGGGCCGTTGACCCTGGCCGTCGGGGTCTGGTTGCCGCCTGGAGGCGGAGGGTCGCCGCCGCCCGGTGACTTGGGCGAGCAATCAGACGGAGCCTTGTCGACCGCGCGTTCGGCCGTCTGTCCGTCCCGCTGGATGGCGCGCACCCGGCAGGGCACGGGCCTGGGCCGCTCTTCGCGGATCGACCAGGTGCCATCGCGTCGATCGGCCTCGTCGTCGTCGAGCGTTTGCGAGGGGGCGTAGGCGTTGACCAGGGTCACCTTGGCGCGCGGCGTGCCCCGCCCGGAGACGTTCAGGCGTCTTTCCCGGCTGTCCCAGGAGGCGCGATCAATCCTGAGCTGGGACGGAGAGGAGTCGTCATCGCGCTCGTGATCATCCCGATCGTCATCGGCGAACGCCATGCCCACCGATAACACGCAGACCGCGACCAGGGCGAGCGCGACCGTCAAGCTACGCCAAACCCGTTTCCGATCTCGTGCCGGTGGTGGTGCGCCAAGGATGCCTGTTTGTTTGGACGCTCTCATCATTCTGTTCTCTCACTGGTTATGAAACGCGGTGCCTCCTGGCGTCGGCCACGGACGCCGGGGCGTTTGGCCCACTGGGAAACCCTTTGTTCATCGCTGCTTGGAACGCCAGCCTAGCCCGCCAAGCCTTAAGGGAACCTTAAGGCTCGGGGGCTTCGTGACGAGAGATATGGAATATGCGCGGGAGGATGGCGTGACGACACGCACCGCCGCGACGCCGGAGCGATGGTTTTACTGCTCGGTGATCTGGTGAGATCGATCACGACCGGGATGCGGAACGGAGTCCGCGGCAGGCTTGCAAAAAACGACCTCGACCAGCAGGCCCTGCCCATCCTCCGCGTCGAGCAGCTCGATCCCGACACCATGCAGCTCGCAGATCCGCCGCACGATGGCCAGACCGAGCCCGGCACCGGGCTCGGTCTGACCGGGCGGGCGATAGAAACGATCGAAGACCCGCGTCCGGTCCTCGGCGGGGATACCCCGGCCCGAGTCCTCCATCCGCAGCAGAACCTGTTCCCGACGCACGCTGACCGTCACGGCGACGCGCCCGCCTACCGGGGTGTATTTGATCGCGTTGTCCAGCAGATTACCGACCAGAATGCTCAAGGCCCCAGGCGAGACGCCGACCAGACCGGGCTCGCCTTCCGGGATCTTGCAGGCAAGTTCGATGGACTTGGCGCGCGCCGTTCCCTGCTTGTCCGCAACCGCTTGTTTCGCCGTCTGGACCAGCGAACAGGTTGCGTGCTCGGTTTCGTGCGCCCGCGATTGCAGTCGGGACAGAATCAAGAGCTGGGCGATCAGATGGGTCGCCCGATCAACCCCGCGAATGAGTTTCCCGAGCGCCTCGGAGCGTTCCTCGGGGTCGCGGCTGCGCTGGGCGATCTGCGCGTGGGTACGGATGATCGCGAAGGGGGTACGCAGTTCGTGCGAGGCATCGGCGGCAAAATGGCGCTCCGCGTCCAACGCCTGTTCGAGCCGGGCCATCAAGCCGTTGAGCGCATGGATCAGCGGTCGGATCTCGCCCGGCACGCGGCGCGCGTCGATGGGGGCCAGTTGCTCGGCCGAGCGGTGCCCGATGGCGCGGGCGAGCCGGCTCAGTGGAAGCAGGCCGTCCGTGATCGCCAGCCAGATCAGGAACACGGTGAGCGGCAGCGACCAGAGGATGGGTTGCAGCGCATGGAGCGTCAGATACTCGATGAGTTCCCGCCGGATCCCGTCATTCTGCGCCACATAGATCACCTCGTCGGAACGCCCCGTCGGGAACCCGAAGACGCGCCATTGGGTCGACCCGAGGGTCTGATCCGAGAATCCCGACTGCCGTGCCAGGGGTTCCAGCGGCGCGGCGCCGAAACTGCCGATCAGCACGCCCTCCCGCCAGAGCTGGAAACTGATCATGGATTCGTAGGGATGGCCGATGGGCGACAGGGTTTGGGGCGCGCCAGCGATGCTGGGCAGATCGCCGGCGAGCGTGATCTGGCGCAGGAAATGCGCGGTCTGGGCCAACTGCGCATCCATCAATTCACCGACCTCGTGACCCGAACGATTCCAGGCAATCAGGGCGATGGCGATCCAGATGACGGTCCAGACAAGGCTGAGTGACAACAGCAGGCGGCGGCGGATCGATCTCATGGCGAGGGTTCCGAGACGAATCGATAGCCGACGCCGCGCACCGTGAGGATCCGGTGCTTGCCGAGTTTCTGACGCAGGTTGTGGATATGCACTTCCATGGCGTTGCTCTCGATCTCGTCGCGCCAGCCGTAGGTCGCCGCCGCCAGCCGCGCGCGTGGCACCACCCGGTCGGCGTTGGCGACCAGCTTTTCCAGCAGGGCATACTCCTTGGGCGAGAGTGACAGCGGTTGTTCGCCGAGCGTCACGGTGCGCCGATTGGTATCCAGCGCCAGCGCGCCGGCCTGCAACAGCGGTGTCGCATGCCCCTCCCGGCGGCGCGCGAGCGCGCGGATCCGCGCGCTCAGTTCATCGAGATCGAACGGTTTGACCAGATAATCGTCCGCGCCGGCGTCCAGTCCGGCCACTTTATCCGCGATCGCATCGCGGGCGGTGAGGATCAGAATCGGCAGATCGATCCCCTGGCGGCGCAGATCGCGCAGCAGGGCGAGTCCATCGCGTCCGGGCAGCCCGAGGTCGAGCACCATCACATCGAAGTGCTCGATCCGCAGCGCATGCTCGGCTGGATCGGCGCTGTGCACCCAGTCCGCCAGATAGCCATCCTGGCCAAGCCCGGTCTGCAAGCCCGCGCCTAGGAGTAGGTCGTCTTCGACGATCAGGATGCGCATGAGGGGGCGATGGTCTTGAGGAGGCTCAGCTCTCCGAGCCATCATGACCCAGACTCGCCGGATCCTGATGGATGATGATGTCGGAATCCGGATAGACGCCGCGGATCTGGGCCTCCACCTCATCGGCAAGACGATGCGCGTGCAGCAGGGGCAACTGATCGTCGAGCTCAAGATGCAGTTGGATGATCAGCGACTGGCCGGACTGGCGGGTGCGCAGGCCGTGCAGGCCACGCACCATGGGCACGCTCAACGTCAGCGTGCGGATGTGCTCGCGCTGTTCCTCCGGGAGCTCGTGATCCATCAGCATCTGGATCGCCTCGCGACCGATGTGCGCGGCGCTGTAGAGGATGTAGGCACCGATCGCGAGTCCGAAGATCGGATCGAAGCCGGACCAGCCGAGGCTCGCCAGACCCAGCGCCACCAGGGTCGCCGAATTGGTGGCCAGGTCCGTGGCATAGTGCAGCGCATCCGCGCGGATGGCGGGCGAGCCGGTCCGACGGATGACATGATGCTGGAACGCGAGCAGCGCCAGGGTGATGAGGATGGCGAAGCCGATGACCGCCACGCCGATCCCGATCTCGACGACTGGCTGCGGATGGAACAGGCGGTCGATAGCCTCCAGGGCGAGGAACCCCGCCGAGCCGGCGATGAAGGTCGCCTGAACCAGGGCCGCGAGCGCCTGCGCCTTGCCATGACCGAAACGGTGCTCGGCATCCGGCGGCAGCAGCGACCAATGCACCGCCAGCAGATTCACCAGCGAGGCGGCGGCATCCATCGTTGAATCCACCAGCGAGGCGAGGACGCTGACCGATCCGGTCAGCAGCCAGGCCACGAGCTTGGCCAGGATCAGCAGACCGGCCGTGGCCACCGAGGCATAGGTGGCGAGCCTGAGGAGTCTGCCGGTCTCGGCGGAGGTTCCGAGCGAGACCGGCTTTGGGTTTGCCTCGGGATTCAAGGCGCGTATCTCATGGCTGAATTCTCCCGCTCTCAGCGTTGCGGAGGCAGCGGCGGCTGCATCATCTGCTGGCGATGCTGGGCCTGTGCCAAGTCAAATTCCCGTGGGTCGACCAGACCGTCGCCGTTGAGATCGATGGCTTTGAAGTCAGGCGCGTTGGCCAGGTTGCGCATCGCATAACCCTGCTGCGACCGCTCCTTGATCCGGTTGGCCCGTGCCTCGTAAAACTCCTTCTCGGTAAGGGTTCCGTTCTGGTTCAGATCGAATTCAGCGAAGGCCGGCATGTTTCTCCCCATGCCACGGCCCATCCCCGGCCCCATCCCCATGCCGGGCCGGCCTTGCATGAGCGCTTGGTGCGCGGCGGCGAATTCGTCGGGCAGCAACTGACCGTCGCCATTCAGATCGAAATCCGCGAAGGTCGGAGCGTTGGCCGCCCCGCGCATCGGCGCGCCGGTGGCGGCCCGCGCAGCCATCCGCTCGGCATGGACCGTATTGAACTCCTGTTCGGTGACGATCCCGTTGCCGTCCTGATCGAAGGCGGCAAATGGCATGGGGCCGCGCGGGGGCGCGTTCGTGGGTTGCGCAAGCGCGGGCAGGGCGCCGCAGGCAGCGGCAATCGCGAAGCTCAGGGCGATGGTTCTGGGCGTGTGGTTCATCACAATCCTCTGGTTGAAACCTCCCCCTTCAGGGGGATAATGCGCACGGGAGAGGGGTAACCTCTTCCGTGCAGTGTCGCCCGGCTTGCCGGGCGCGGATTGAAACATCGATTGAAAGGCGGTCGGCGCCACGTTCAGTGCGCCGGAAACTCGGCTAGCGGGGGCGTTTAACACGCCCCCCTGCCGCCACCTTGATTGTCATTCGAAAAAGGTCAATAAACATGGAGAAATCGTGAATTCAGCGAAATTGCTGTCTACAGCGATGCGTGTTGCTTCAGATAAGGCCGATCCAGCGCAAAAACCACGCGGGCCATGCGGACATGGTTGATACGCGGCTTAATCGTCATCCTCACGCCCTTTGTGTTCGTCATGTTGATCAGGTTCGCCGCGGCTACGCCCCCAAAGATCCTGGCGGGTTTGGCTCTTCAAGGTGCCAATGGTTGAATTCCGTCTCTCGTGCTCGTCGCCTTCGCCTTCCTCGTCATCGCCGCTACGGTGACACTCGACGCAGTTCTCGTAATCCTCGATGCCTTCTTCCACATGCTCCGCGCGGATGTTCGAGCGTGAGTGCTCGTGACAGCCGTAGCAGGTATAGCGGCTGTAGTCCTGTTCCACATGACAGGTGGCGCAGGCGGTCCGGTGATCCTCATCGAAACGGAAAAACTGCTCATGGTCGAGGGTGGCCGGCGTCCAGGCCTGCTGCGAATGGCACTGACTGCAATTGGCGACCAGCTCCCGGTGCAGGCTGTCCCCAGGATTGCGGTGACACCCGTTGCACTCGCCGCGCAGATTGACTTGCAACAGCTCATGCGAGAACTGGCCGATGGGACGGAAGGATTGCACGCCCTTGTGATCGCTATGACAGGCGACGCAGTCCTGTTCGATCAGATCCTGATGGAAGGGCGTTAGTTTCCGCTCGTGGGCGATCGATAGCCCCGTGGTGGTGACCAGGCCGATCTCGGCGGGCTTGTGGCATTGTACGCACTTCGCTGGCCGACTCCCGATGAACGGGGTATGACAGGCGAAGCAATCGGTCTCCAGCGACGCATGGGCGTTGATCAGCTTGCCGGGCTCGACCATGATGCGTGGATAAAAGATGGCGAGCAGCACCAGCAGCACCAGATTCGCCCCGACGACCAGGAAGATGAGTTTCGTCTTCATTATTTCCACTGCCAGAACAGAAAGATGCCGAGGATGTGCGCCAGTCCGAGCACCCCAAAGGCGAGCGTGATCGGGAAATGTACGCTCCGCCATTGCTTCATCAGATCCACAGTCACCGCGTCCCAAAAGACCTCCTGATCGATCGTCTGATTGCTCGCTCCATCGGCTTCATAGGCCGCGCGTTTCGCGCTCAAGTCGCGCCGCGAGCGGTCCAGCAGGTACTGCCCCGTCATTCCGCTCGCCAGCGTGATCAGCATCGCGATCAGGGCCAGCCAAGGCAGCAGGGTGTAGACATGGATGCCGGCGTGCACCAGGATCATCAGCGCCCCCAGCCAGGTCAGCACCTGATGCAGCCGCAACAGCTTTTTCGGCTCGCCGAACCGGATCAGCTTGCGTTTGCGCATCGAATAGAAGAACGACAGCAGGATCAGAAGGGTGCCGGGGATGCCCAGATAACGCCCGACCCAGACCAGATCCAGGAGATGCAGCAGGGCATCGGTGATGGCGGTCGCGATCAGCAGCGACCCGAACAGCGCCAGAAAGGGAAGAACGTCCTTGCGAATGATCGAACGTTTCATGGTGGTTCCTATAGAGCCAGCGTCAGGTCGGTGGCCGGGGTCGTGATACAGAGCAGGCAATGGCCGGGTTTCACGTCTGCGTCCGGTGTCTGCTGGTAGCTGACCTCGCCGGACTCGATGGCGGTCTGACAACTGCCGCAACTGCCGGCGCGACAGCCCGAGTCGACCCGGATGCCCTGATCCTCGGCCAGTTCGAGCAGCGATTCGGCGGCGGGATTCCACTGGACGGTCTTGCCCGATTGGCTGAAACGCACCGCCATCGGAGCGCTGACCGCCGTCGGCGCTGGCGTCCGACGCTTGGTCAAGGAGGCGGGACCGAAGGCTTCATAGTGGATGTCCTCGGGCGCGACGCCCGACGCCTCCAGCGCGGGCACCAACATCTCCATCATGGGCGGCGGGCCACAGACGTAGAACTCATAACGCCCGAAATGGAGTGTCCGCTGGAGTAGCTGGATATCGAGCCAGCCCTGGTGCTGGTAGTCGACGCCGGGGATATCTTCCTCGGAAGGCTCCGCGTAGCAGACCTGGAGACGAAACTCCGGATGCGAATCGCACAGGCTTTCCAGGTGTTCCTTCATGATGTGCTCGCCCCGGTTGCGCACCCCATAGAAGAGCCAGACCTCGCGCGGATCGGCCCAATGGGCCAGCGTGTTCAGAATACTGAGCAGCGGCGTGATGCCGATGCCGCCGGCGATCAGCACGATCGGCAGTTCCCCGTCCTCGTTCAGGTGAAAATGCCCCGAGGGTGCCCGGACCGAGAGGCGCGAGCCTTCCTGGATGCGGTCGTGGAAGTGGTTTGAGGCGATCCCCGGAGGAACATCGGACTTGCCGGGTGGCGCCGGAACCCGTTTGATCGATACTCGGTAGTGAGTGGCGCGCGGACGATCCGAGAGCGAATAGCAACGCACCACGCTTTTCGCCGCGCCGCCAGCGGAATTCGGCACGTCCAGCTTGAAGGTCAGGTATTGACCCGGCCGGTAGAGCGGGAGCGGCGCGCCATCGGCGGGGACCAGAGAGAAGGAACAGACGCTGGCGTTACCATCTTCGATCACCCGGCGCTGGACCACGAAATCCCGCTCGCCCGACCAGGCCGGCGCCGGCGCTCCGGTCAAGGCCGGTGTGGGCAAGGCGTCGAAGGTCTGGTCGGCGGCCGTGCCGGCTTTTGGATCCAGCGCGCCAACCTCGGCCCCTTGCCGTTCCAGCGCGCGGTATCTGGCGCGTTGGCGAGACAGCACCCAGGCCACGAACCCGACGATCTGGCCCAGGATCAAGGTGCCGATCAGGAGTGTAAAGGTCGTGGTGCTCATGGTGTCTGTCCTGTTCGATGAGTGCGTCGGATGGGCAAGGCGCGGCGTGCCCGTCGTCCAAGGTCGCATCAATCCTCCCAGCGGCCGTGGCCGGGGATGCTAACCTGATGCTCGTTATAGACGCCGTCCGCCGCCCCGCGATGGCAGGTGTTGCACTGGCTGAAACTGCCGACCTCGGGATTGCCGGTGACCAGTCGCGCCGGGATTTCGTCATGCTGACGCACGAAATAGCGGGTTTCGGTGATGCGCGGCAGGACAGCGCCCTGGCGGGAGCCCTTGGCGCCCGACGCGACGGCAAAGGCGCGAGCGCGTGTCTGTTCGGCCTGATCCGCGGCATTGGCGATCAGATAGGCGCCGATCTCCTGGCTGAGATCGTCCGTCAGCGAGGCGTCATCGCCGTAATGGTTGCCGAGCGCCGCGGGATCCATGACCCGCGCCCAGGCATCCGCCGGGAGCAGGCCAGGCTGATAGGCCAGGTGGCAGGAGCCGCATTCCTGGCCGTAGGTGGCATTGGTCACCGGGGCCACGTCGGCGCCGGATGTCACCCAACCGCCGCGTTCGCCACGCTTGCCATGCCGATCATCGTCATCGTCGTCATCGCTGAAGGCGACGCCGACGGCACCCAGGCCGAGCAGGCTGGCGGCCAGAATCACAAGGATTCGCTTGGGATGGTTCATGGGTCAGATCTCCGGGATCACTGAGTTTTGATGTAGGCGACGAAATCAGCCTTTTCGGTGGTCGTGCATTCGCGGCCCATCGTCCAGCGACAGTTGCGCAGCAGCCACTTCTCGATTTTGGCCTGATCGGTCAGCCGCTTCGGATTGACCGACGGTGCCAGCGGCTCGATCGTCTTGCCGGTGTTGGCCTGACGGCCCGACTGGGTCAGATCGCGGCCATGACAGGTCGCGCAACTGCGCGCCGCCGAGTCATCCGATGCTGGATATTCCTTGGTCCAACCCGCCTTGCCGGCCGCCGCATCCGCGGCGAGCAGGGGCGTTGAGAGTGTCAGTGCGCCCGTGGTGACCAGAACGATTGCAAGCGGTGATGTCATGAGTCTTCTCTCCGTTTAAAGGCGGTGCGTCTGGCGGTCGCGATGGACCGCGAACCTGGGCGCAGATTACGGGGGGAAGGCTGACAAAACGCTGTCGGTCATGGTCAGTGATCGGTCAGGGGGTCGACAGAACCAGAAGGAAACAACCGAGACGCCGAGCGGTCCTTCGGGTTAACCTTCCACCCGGTCAGGAATGCCGATGTGGTGGCACAAGATCGCGTGCCCCTTTCCACCGATGGCGGCTGGGCCATGCAATGGAACAGCGTCAACCCATCTCCCGCCACGTTCCACTGACCAGACGCGCGCTGTCGATGCTCAGCGCCTTCGCCATGCAAGGCCCGATCGCTTCGCTGAGGCGAAGACAAAACCCGCTTGAATCACTCACACCGAGGACACTGCCAATGAAGACGAACTGGTTACGTCATGCACTCGTATTCTTCCTCTCCGCTGGTCTCGCCCTGTCGTTCTCCGCGCTGGCGGAGGACGGACCTGATGCCGCCAAGGCGCTGGTGGAGAAGGTCGCGGCCTTTTATCAGGCAAACGGCAAAGCAGCGACCATCGAGACACTCAACCAGGCCGATGGCCCGTTCTCCCAGGGATCGCTCTATGCGTTTGCCTACGATCTGACCGGCACCATGGTCGCCCACCCGAAAAACCCCAAGCTGGTCGGTAAGAACCTGATCGATGTGCCGGATGCCGACGGTAAATTTTTTCGCAAGGAGATCATCGAAACCGCCCAGACCAAAGGCGAAGGCTGGGTCGACTATCTGTATAAAGACCCGACGACCAGTCAGCTCGAACCCAAGACCACCTACCTGAAACGACTGGACGACATCGTCGTGTGCGCCGGCACCTATCGGAAATAACCTGTATGCGATCCTCGACCTTCCGGCAGCAACTCTGGTTCATGGTCCTGGTGGTCATGGTGCTGTTGTTGACCTTGGCGGTTTCCGGATGGTGGGGGATCCATCGCGTCCGTCAGAATCTGGATCACCTCTACTCGCAAAGCGTGGTTCCCGCCGAAAGCCTGATGCGCACCCTGGATGTGATGCACCGTATCCGCACCCAGGCCCTGTTCGCCGTGACCGAGGAGACGGACGCCGCCGCGGGCGCCGCCTTGGCCGCGCTCTCCGAACTGGATCAGGCCCTCGCCACGCACTGGCAAACCGTCAACAGCCGTTTCGACGATCCCGATCTGCGCGCGGCGGGGAATCGTTTCGAGCAGAACTGGGCCGCTTACGTCAAGGCGCGCGATCAGTCGGTCCTGATGATCGAGGTCGGCGATCTGAGTTCCGCCCTGCACAACATGAAGTTCAACGCCGGGAAGCAATTCCAGCAGGCCGACGAGAGCCTCCAGACCATCATCCGTCGCCAGGGAGAACTGGCCAGTTCCTACCAGCAAGCGGCGAATCGTATCCAGGAGTGGTCCGAGCGCGGGGTGATCGCGATGGCCCTCATCGGCCTGGCGGTCTTTGCCTTGGTCGCCCTCGGACTGTTTCGCGGGATGGCGCGTCAACTCGGCGGCGAGCCCGCGTTGGCCGCGCGGATTGCCCGCCTGATCGCCGATGGCAGGCTCGACAACGAGATCCCGTTGAAGCAAGGAGACACGGGCAGCCTGCTGGCCTCGATGAAGGACATGCAGCAACAGTTGCATGATCGTCTCGGCGCCGAACGGCAAGTCTCGGCCGAGAGCCTGCGCATCCGCCATGCCCTGAATAAAGTGACCCTCCCGGTGACGGTCTCGGATGAACACAACACACTGGTTTACATCAACGATGCGGCCCGAGCCCTCTGGCAAGGCATGTCCGTCGAGATCGCGCACCGACAACCCGGCTTCGATGTCAACCAATTGATCGGAAGCAGCCTTGCCAACTACTTCGAGGATGAGGAAACGCGCGCGGCCTACCGCGCCGAACTGTCGGGTGCGCGCACGCTCGATACGCTTCTGGGCGGGCGAACGCTGAGACTCACGGCCAGCCCGGTGCGGGATGAGGCAGGCGCCTACCAAGGACGCGTAACCCATTGGCAGGATCGCACCCTCGAAGTGGAGATTGAACGAGAGATCGCCGACATCCTTGGCGCGGTGGCCAGCGGCGACTTGACCCGCCGGATCGAGGTCGCGGGCAAGGAGGGCTTCTTCCTGCAACTCGCCGAGGGATTGAATCGATTGATGGCGATCGTCGCGAGCAGTCTGACCGACGTGGTGGCAGTGCTGAACGCGATCGCCCGCGGCGACCTGACCCAGACCATCGACGCTCAGTACGAAGGGATCTTTGGCCAGCTTAAAGATGACACCAATGCGACGGTCGCCCGCTTACAGGAGGTCGTCGGACGGATCCTGGAGGCATCCGAGACCATCGGCAGCGCCGCCAACGAGATCGCGGCCGGGAATTCCGATCTCTCGGGACGCACCGAGGAGCAGGCCGCGAGCCTGGAGGAGACAGCCAGTTCGATGGAGCGGCTCAATGCCACGGTCAAGCAGAACGCCCAGAACGCCGATCAGGCCAATCGACTGGCGCAGGAGGCCAATGCTCTCGTGACCCGTGGCGGGGAGATGGTGCAACAGGTCGTGGGCACCATGGGCGCGATCCAGGAATCCAGCCGGCGCATCGCCGACATCATCGGCGTGATCGACGGAATCGCCTTTCAGACCAACATCCTCGCGCTCAACGCCGCCGTGGAAGCGGCTCGGGCCGGCGAACAGGGGCGCGGCTTCGCCGTGGTCGCTACCGAGGTTCGCAATCTGGCGGCGCGCAGCGCCCAGGCGGCCAAGGAGATCAAGGGGCTCATCGCCGACTCAACCGCCAAGGTCGATGGCGGGGCGCAACTGGCCAGCCAGGCCGGTGGCACCATGGAGGAGATCATCGTCGGGTTCCGGCAGGTTGCGACCTTGGTCGATGGGATCACCCACGCCTCGCGCGAGCAACATTCCGGCATCGAACAGGTGACCAAGACTGTCGCCCAGATTGACGAGGTGACCCAGCAGAATGCGGCCCTGGTGGAAGAGGCCGCGGCGGCGGCCGAGAGTTTGGAAGACCAGACGCGGGTGCTGATTCAGGCGGTGGCCATGTTCAGGCTGGCGGGATCAGGCGTCGTCAAGCCGCACGGCACGTCTCAACTGTCCACAGGCGCCCACCTCGCTTCGCCGCCAACCCGAGGCAATCCGGTGACGTCTGAAAAGACCAACCGCGCGTCCATCCAGAAGGACAAGCCCATTGCATCGCTGGCTGGCGACGACGACCAATGGACAGAGTTTTAACCCATGTCATCGTTAAACTAAACAACCACCGGGCTAAAGCCGGTGGTTTGAGTAACGGACTGAAAGTCCGGATATGCGTCGACTAAACGACGCATCGTGATGGCTCGACCTTGAATTCGCTGGAGGGATCTGGCATCAAAATGATGCCCCAAGCTGGGTATTTCCGGTGCGATGCCGTCCTTTGTTTATGCGGTTAATGTGGGATGGCGCATCTTTACTGGGTGGCGAGCTTCAGGTTAAAACGCTGGAGCGCCATTCGCTGATAGTGATCGATCAGGGTAGGGTGATGTATGTCTGTCTGTGTCTGCGGTTCCGGTGGTGAATTCGATGATTGCTGCGCGCCGATTCTGGCCGGTCAACCAGCGCCGACGGCGGAAGCCTTGATGCGCTCGCGCTACGCGGCCTATGTGGTCGGCAATCTGGATCACCTTGAACGCACGAACATGCCCGAGGCGCGTGAGACGTTCAACCGCCTCGACGCCGAGCGCATTGTCGAAGAAACGACCTGGCTAGGGTTAGAAGTCCGCCGCATCATCGCTGGCGGTGTTGACGATCCGACCGGCCAGGTGGAATTCGTGTTCCGCTATCGCCAGCAGGGACGGACATTGATGCAACACGAATTAGCGCAATTCTGCCGCGAGAATGGGGCCTGGCGGTATCAGAGCAGTGAAATCAATCCGAAATCGCCTCCAGTGCACGTCTCAAAAGTCGGCCGTAACGACCTCTGTGCGTGCGGATCTGGCAAGAAATCCAAAAAATGCTGCGGGGTCTGATGCGGTGGGCGTCAGACGCCACGCCAAGCCGGCCACGCCCACGCACCACTTCGCCTGCACCGCGTGCGGCAAGTGCTGTTATGGATGGCTGCCACTGACGCTCGCGGATGCCTTGACGCAGGCTGGACGCTTTCCGCTGGCCATGGTCTGGACGCCGGTTCCCCAGACCAGTCGTGCGTTTGATTTGACCGCGCAATTGGGCACGACCGTCCAGCTTGCCAAACGCAAGCGGGTTGCCGTCTTGATCGCGCCGACCGCCTATCTTCCTCCGTCTTTTCCCTGTCCGGCGTTGTCGGCGGAGAATCGATGCGTCATCCATGCCGAGAAGCCGCTGCGGTGTCGTTCCATGCCCTTCTATCCCTATCGTCGGGCGGCGGATCAGGCGGATATGCTCGTTCCGCGAACGGGGTGGGTTTGCGATACTTCTGCCAGTGCGCCAGTGGTCTATCGGAACAGGGGCATCGTCGATCGTACGGATTTCGATCGCGAACGCGCGGCCCTTCTCGCGCAAGCCCCGATTTTACGTGCTTACGCCGACACCACACTGCAACACTATCCTGAAGTGATGGGCCGTTTGCAGCAAGCGGCGCAGAACCCCGCGACGGGACGCTTTGTCGTCGGTTTCTGGTCCTTTCTGCGCCAGCATCGGAGTGAGGATCTCGTCACGTTCGCCAAGGCACAACATCCAGTGCTCATTGAATTTTCAGACCGGACCGCAGATCTGCCAACGCTTGCTGAGTATCGCCGCTACTATCAGGACGCCGCAGCGGAACTGGCTTGGTTCGCGCAACGCGCGTAAGGCTTGGCAGCGGTCCCTTAGCCTTTCGGTGACTGCTTTCATGAAGCCGGCGTGACCCCCGCTCAGGCCCCGCCGCAGTCATGACAAAGCTGGAGTTCATCAGTCTTCTCTCCGCTTGAATCCGGTGATCATGGCGCCGATCAGGTTCTCCCGATGCGACAGGCTGGAAAAGGCCACGCCGGCCAAGTGAACGATCACCAAAGCGAGCGTGAAGTTGGCCAGGACTTCGTGGACTTCTTCCAGGCCCTCTCCCCAGGACTCAGGCATGCCGCTCATCAGTCCCGCCAACGGGCCGGCGAATTCCTGGGCGCCATAGAGCGCCATCCCGCTCAATCCGGTGGCCGTCACCGCCAGCAGTAGCAACAGAATCATGGCGCCACCGGCGGGGTTGTGGCCGAGATAGTGCTTGGCGCGAAAACGCAGAACGTCGGCCAGATAGGCGCGAATCTCGGCGGGTCCGCGCACGAAATCGCTGAACCGGGCATGCCGGGTGCCGATGACGCCCCAGACCAGACGGACGGCGATCAGCGTCAGCACCAGATAACCGGCCCAGACATGGACGCCGAGCAGGTCGTCCTCGACGATGAAGGCGGTCGCGAAACCGGCGGCGAGCGACCAGTGGAAGATCCGTACCAGCGGATCCCAGACGCGGACTTGCGTGCTGGCTTCGGGTGTGGCGGTCCCGAGTGAATCGGTCCCGGTCGGGATTGCGGTTTGTGACGTCATCGGTTTGCTCCTCGATTGACTGTGTTGGTCAGTCGGTCGCGATCGGTCGCGACCTTGGGAGCAGACTAACGGGACGACGCTGACGGAACGCTGTGCGTCACTGTCAGCGAACGGTCAGCCATAACCGGGGCATAATGCGCGGCATGTCCCTCAAGCCGATCCATTGCCGCCTGCCCGTCGTCATGCTGGGCCTCCTGCTCTGCGCCCCCGCGCGGGCGGATCGTTTCGGCGACGGCGGTTCCCGTCGGCATGACCACGAGCATGCCCATCAGGCGCTGGCCCGGGGCGAGGTGCGCCCGCTCGCCGAGATCCTGGCGCGGGTCGCCACCGAGGCGCCGGGCGAGGTGGTCGATGTCGAATTCGAGCGCGAGAACTGGCGCGGGGCGAAACTCTGGGTCTACGAGCTTAAGATCATCGCCGCCGATGGCCGCCTGCTGGAGGTGCTGGTCGACGCCGCGACGGGCCGCATTCTGGAGGTCGAGCAAGACTGATGCGTATCCTGCTGGTGGAAGACGACGAACGCGTCGCCGAGGGCGTGAGCGCCGTGCTGAATGCGGCGGGGTTCGTCGTCGACCGCGCGCGCGACGGCGAGGACGCCTGGTTCCGGGGCGAGACCGAAAGCTATGCCGCCGCGATCCTCGATCTCGGGCTGCCCGGCCTGGATGGCCTGTCGGTGCTGCGCAAATGGCGCGCGGCCGGTCAGCGCCTGCCGGTGCTGATCCTCACCGCACGCGGCGACTGGAGCGAGCGGGTCGAGGGCATCGATGCCGGCGCCGACGACTATCTGCCCAAGCCCTTTCGCATGGAAGAACTCGTCGCGCGACTGCGGGCGCTGATCCGTCGTGCCGCCGGCCAGGCGAGCGCCTTGCTCGTTCATGGCCGGATCGCGCTCGATACCCGCCGCATGGCGGTCAGCGTGGATGGCGTCCCGATCCATCTCTCGCCCCAGGAATACCGCCTCGTCAGCTATCTGATGCAGCACGCCGGGCGGGTCGTCTCCCAGCTCGAACTCACCGAACAGCTTTATGCGCAGGATTTCGAGCGCGACTCCAACGCCGTGGAGGTGCTGGTCGGGCGGGTGCGGCGCAAGCTCGGCACGGAATTGATCGAAACCCGGCGCGGGTTCGGATATCTGGTCGAATCAGACCGGCCATGACGCGCCACTCGCTCCGCGTCCGGCTCTGGATCGGCGCGGCCGTCTCCATTACCGTCGCCCTGCTGGTTGCCGGGGTCGGTCTCGTGACCCTGTTCGAGCGCCACGTCGAACGACGGATCGGCGATGAGCTGAGACGCGAACTCAACCAACTCGCCGCGGCCATCACGATCACCCCGGCGGGAACCGTAAACCTCATCCGCGAACCGCTTGACCCGCGCTTCGAACAGCCCCTGAGCGGGCTCTACTGGCAGATCGACAGCGACGGCCAGCCCGGACTGCTGCGCTCGCGCTCGCTGTGGGACGCGATGATCGCACTCCCCACCGATCTGCTCGAACCCGGCGGCGTCCACACCCATGAGCTGGCAGGCCCGGCCGGGCAATGGCTGCTGGTGCGCGAGCGTCGGATCCGGATGCAAGCCTCCGGCCATTCTCGCGTGCTGCGACTGGCAGTCGGCCAGAACCGCGCCGAGCTTACCGCCGCGCGCAACGCTTTCGCCGCCGACATGCGTCCTTATCTGGGCCTGATCGTGCTGCTCCTCGCGCTCGCCACCCTGGTCCAGATCCAGACTGGGCTCGCGCCCCTGGAGTCCGTCCGGCGCGGCGTTGGTGCCATCCGCTCCGGCCAGGATCGGCGGCTCGCCGACGACTATCCCGACGAGGTCATGCCACTCGTCACCGAGGTCAACGCACTGCTCGACGCCCGCGCCCAGGCCGTCGAGCGCGCCCGCGCCTGGACCGCCGATCTGGCGCACGGACTCAAGACCCCGCTCAGCGCGCTGGTCGCCGATGCCCAGCGGCTGCGCCAGGATGGCCATCCGACGCTCGCCGACGACTTGGAGCAACTCGCCACGACCATGCGTCGGCGGGTCGATCGCGAGCTGATCCGCGCCCGCGTGCGCTCGGGCGCGGCGACCCATCAGGCCAGGGTCGAGGTGGTGGACACCATTGGGCGCCTGCTCCGTACCCTCCGGCGTACCCCCGACGGCGAGCGGCTTGAATGGCAAATCGATGCGCCGCCCGCGGCCTACGCAGCGCTCATGCCGGACGATCTGCTGGAGTTGCTCGGCAACCTCCTGGAGAATGCCGCGAAATGGGCGCGCGCACGGGTACGGGTCTGGGTGCGCGCTGGGCCGCACGCCCGACAGGCGGGCGCATGGATTGAGATTCGCGTGACCGATGACGGCCCCGGCGTCCCGACCGCACTGATGACACGGCTCGGCGAGCGCGGTCTGCGTTTGGACCAGGCCAGGGAAGGGACTGGCCTCGGACTCGCGATCGTGCGCGATGTCGTGGATGCCTATGCTGGAACGCTGACCTTTCGTCCCGCCAGCGAGAGCGGGCTGACGGTCAGCGTGCATTTGCCGGCAGCGTGCTGATCTGTCGCGGTATCGCCATCGTTCTGCCGCGCCTTACTTTCCGTATGGATCTCCCGCTCCCGCCAGTCTTGACCGCTCCTTTTCGATTGACATCTTGGCGTTATTGGCGTTCTTGGCGGTTCGACCGCGCTTTCCAGGATACATCGAGACCCAAGACGTGGAGATGGCGATGAAAAAAAGACCCCGCACCTTGCCGCGGCGACCTGTCGGCGCCGATTCGACGCGGATCGCCTGTTTCTTTTCGACCTCGGGGCACAGCGGGGTGGACCGTGCGGCGGGGCACCTGATCCCGGCTCTGGCGCGGCGGGGCTATCGCGTGGATCTGCTCAAGGTACGTCAGCATGGCCCCGAGTTGGAGGAGATCCCGGAAGGCGTCACGCTGATCGATCTCGGCTCGCGCCATACCCTGGCCTGCCTGCCCGCCGTCATCCGCTATCTGCGTCGCTGTAGACCGGCCGTGATGCTGTCGGACAAAGACAAGGTCAACAGAGTGGCGCTGTTCGCCCGCGCACTGGCGCGCGCTCCGACGCGCCTGGTTCTGCGCTCCGGCACGACGATCTCGCTCGACCTCGCCACCCGCGGCGCGCTGGAACGCTGGATCCAGCGTCACTCCATGGGGTGGCTCTATCCCTTCGCGGAGCAGGTGATCGTCGCCAGTTCCGGGGTCGCCGACGATATGACGGATTACACCGGATTGGCGCGCGCGCGAATCCGCGTGGTGCCGCCGCCGGTGATCCCGGCAAACCTATTCGCGTCGGAACTGCCGCGTCCGGACCATCCCTGGTTCGGCCAGTCCGACACGCCACTGATTCTGAGCGCCGGAGAGCTTTGCAGCCGCAAGGATTTCGCGACTCTGCTGAGGGCCTTCGCCCGCCTGCGCGCCGAGCGTTCCTGCCGACTCATGATCCTGGGCAAGGGCGCGGCGCGCGAACGTCTGCTGGCGCTGGCCGAGACTTTGGGCGTGGCCGCGGATTTCGCCCTGCCAGGTTACGTCAGAGACGCCCATGCCTATATGGCTCATGCCGACCTCTTTGCCTTTACCTCGCGCTGGGAGGGATTGGGCTTCGTGCTGATCGAGGCGCTTGCCGTGGGGACGCCCGTGGTCTCGACCGACTGTCCTAGCGGTCCACGCGAGATTCTGGACGGTGGGCGCTATGGACCGCTGGTTGCCGTCGGCGACGATGCCGGTCTCGCGCGCGCCATGCTGGCGACCCTGGATCGTCCGCTGCCTAAGCGCGTGCTACAGCAAGCCGCGCAACCCTATGAGATCGAGGCCAGCACGGATGCCTATCTGAATGCCATGGGTTTAGCCGCGAGAGCCTGGAGTTGAGCCAGGGGCGTTTCAGCGGCGGCCGGCTGGCGGACATGGATGCCGTTCTCACCTCCACTCCTCGCCCGCGATCTGCAACCGCGTTGAAGCCGGTGGCGTCTCGATCATCTCCACCATCCGTCGCGCCATATTGCCGAGCGATATCGGCGAATGATCCCGCCAGTGAGCACGCACGAAGCCGAAGAAGTAGAGATACAGCAGGTACTGACGGATCAGTCCGGCGTCTAGCGGTTCGCACAGGGCGCGTTTCAGTTGGGCCGCCAACTCGCCGCGCTCGCGCACCGGATAGACCAGTCCGTCGCGGACATAGAAGTTATTGCCCAGGGTCACCACCGGTTTGCCGAAGATCATGCCTTCGATGCCGACGGTGGAGTTCACGGTGATGACGCAGTCGGCTCGCTCCAGGATTGCCCGCACATCGCCCCCGCCTACCCAGATCACCTCGGGAAAAGCCCGAACGACCGGGTCGTAATCGGTCTTTCTGACATCCGCCGGATGGAGTTTGACCACCAGCCTTAATCCGGGCTCGACCTCTCGCAACGCCTGATCGATGTCGGCGATCGCCTTGCCAAGCCGGTTGCCATATAGCGGCGAGTGGATGGTTAATTGGCTGTCGCTGCTCACTTGGAGTGGAAAAAAGGCGAACCGCTTCGGCAAAGCGGGAGGTTCGCGGGAGATGAGCCGATTGGCTCGGATCGCGGCGGGGCGTTGCCTCAGGTCGATCCAGCTTTGAATGAGATACGCCATCCAGGAAGGACGGACTCTTCCCCTCTCCGGCCCCAAACACATTGGCTTCCGACCGGCCCGATAACCGGCGATGACCGCGTCGAACTCCCGAATCCGCGGTTCGGAATAGGAGATCGTCCGAATGTCGGAGAGACCCATGCGCCAGCCGATGGACGCGAAGGCATTGACGCCCTCGGGGTCGAGCTGCAAGGTGTTCGGCAGATATCCATTTTCGCCAAACAGGAGTGGAATGCCGCGCGCCCTGGCCAACTGCTCGGTCACCGCCGCGGCCAGGCCGGATCCGTTCCAGAGAAAAACGCCCCGCGGCTCGATTGCCGCGAGGAAGCGGTCCAGCTCGCTGACCAGCCAGCAAAAGTCGGGCGAAGATTGACGAACTCTATCGCGATCCGACGCCTTGCGCAGGCGCGCGACGAGCGACTCGGGGTCGATGCCGAGGCTTGCCGGCCAGGCGGCCGCCTGGCCCGAACGGCGCCTGGGATAGATCTCCTGTCCGAGCCGGCGCAGCAGACTGCGACTTTTGACGTGGCGGGAAAAAAAGACGGGAATATAGTCAGGCGCGAGACAATCGCCCACGCCGACTAGGAACTGGACCAGATTAGGCCCCGGATCGATAAACACGATAGGCGATGCGGTCATGCGCGCGGCAACCGATGGTTGGTCTCGTGTTCCACAATGCGGTAAAGCGATTCCCGCGCAAGCCATCGATCCGGATCCGGTCTCCTCACCGCGCATCGCGCTTGCCGCCCCGGCCCGCTTTGGTTAGTGCGGCCCGGAAACCATCGCGGACATTCATCGCGGCCTGGTTGGTGCAGGTCAGATTCGCGGTCAGTCGGTTCTTGCATTCCAGATCCAAATAGAGATAAACGGGTTCCTCCGGCCTGTTCTGAATCCAGACAAGCGTCAGAAGACGGTCTTCGCGCTCGTCCTGCTGCGCCGCGATCAGGAGTCCTGGACCCAGGATTTCATCTCGGATATCCGCTTGGGCGCGAACATAGGCTAGTGCCTTCTCCCAGGTCTGGAGGCACTGCTCGCTGTCATGACAGATCACGAGGTTGCTCGACAGCGAGCCCGCTGCCGCTTTCCCGGTTGCTTCGGCGGATTCGGGAAGCTGCCTGAGGTTTCGATAGCGCAACATTATCTGGTCAAACTCCTTGCGGATCGACTCTTTGCGAAATTCCTGTTCGATGATCGTCGCATAGCCATCGCGGATGCGTTGTTCGGACTTGGCGATGGCATCCTGAAAGTGCGCGGCTACCGGCTTCCCGCTCCGCTTCAGCTCGGCGGTCTGCTTGTGCAGCGCTCGCAGACGTCGCTGTTCGAACCGAATGCCATCGCGTGTGGTCTGGCCCAGGGCCTCGACGGCGGCGACCTTGCCCTCCCGCGCCAGGGCCAGATCCTCAAGGGAGCGAAAACGCTCCAATAAAGATTGATTCTCGGCCTTTTCATGCTCGATGCGTCGCACTTGCTCCTGTTGCATGCGTTCCCGTTCCTGTATCCGCCGCATTTCCTCCGCCGTGGCCGCGGGGGCGACCGTTTCGGTTCGAATCCCCTCTTGACTGAGTCGGGTGTGCCCCTGCTCGATCTGAGCGGGCGGTATCCGATCGGCATAATGAACGGCGCCACTGTCGTCGACCCACCGATAGGTTTGCGCATCGGCATACCCAAGGCGTATCGACCAGTCAGCCCCCGGACAGACAACGCCCAGCACGCCCAGCATCATGACGATTGGCCAGGGATCCGCGCGAGCGGGACGTCGCGCTATCTCACACGCCATACATGGCGCGGTAGTCACGCATGGATTCAGCAACGCCATGCTCATTCGGCTGTTCCTCCAGGTACGCAATCAGATCGGTCAGGGTGAGGATGGCGTGGACCGGCAGACCGAAGGTGGCGCGAACCTCGTCCACGGCCGACCGGTCGCCCCGCCCTTTTTCCTGCCGATCCAGTGCAATGACGACCCCCGCGGGCGCCGCGCCCGCCGCGCGGATGATCTCGACCGACTCGCGCACCGACGTACCGGCCGTGATGACATCGTCAATGATCAGGATCCGCCCTGCGAGCGGACTGCCGACGATCAGACCGCCTTCGCCATGATCCTTGACCTCCTTGCGATTGAAGGCATAGGGTGCCTCCTGTCCGTGCTCGGTCGACAAGGCGACGCTAGTCGCCGCCGCAAGCGGGATCCCCTTGTAGGCGGGGCCATAGAGGACATCGTAAGCGATGCCCGAGGCGATGATGCCATGGGCATAGGCCTGGGCGAGCCGGGCGAGCCGGGCACCGGTATCGAAGAGACCGGAATTGAAGAAATACGGGCTTTGGCGGCCGGACTTCAGCGTGAAATCGCCGAATCCGAGGGCGCCGATCTTGATGGCGAAGTTTAGAAACTCTCGTTGGTAATCATGCATTGCGACAGGCTCGGCGACAGGAAAGTGAATGAGATGACCGCCCGATACAGAGAGCTGGGGCCATGAATGCGCCACTGTTCCAAGTGTACATCACCGCCTTTCTGGTTGGTCTGTTGGGCGGCGTTCATTGTCTGACAATGTGCGGGGGTCTCGTCGGTTCGCTGACCCTGGGGCTCGATGCGCGCATTCGCGCGGAACCCTGGCGGATGCTGCCCTACCAGTTCGTTTATAACCTCGCCCGCATCGCCGGCTATGGCGTGGCCGGCGCGTTGTTCGGTGGCCTGGGCGCT
This sequence comes from Thiocystis minor, assembly GCF_016653465.1. Taxonomy (GTDB): domain Bacteria; phylum Pseudomonadota; class Gammaproteobacteria; order Chromatiales; family Chromatiaceae; genus Chromatium; species Chromatium minus. Next base: position 50,247 of record NZ_NHSQ01000065.1, read on the forward strand.
CTGCTGCTGCAGCTCGATTCCTTCCAGGTCATGCAGCGAGGTCTTTATGCCTTCGCGGGCATCATGATGATTCTGTTGGGCCTGTATCTGGGCGGCTGGTGGAGGCTGCTGGCCGCGACCGAGCGTCTGGGGCTGATCCTGTGGCGCCGGCTGCAACCTCTCACGCGTCGTCTGCTTCCGGTGCGAACCTTGATCCAGGCCGCCGCGATCGGTTTTCTCTGGGCCTGGATTCCCTGCGGGCTGGTCTATAGCGTCCTGATCACGGCCACCGCCACCGGCAGTCCAGCGCATGGCGCTGGTATCATGCTGGCCTTCGGTCTGGGCACGCTGCCAAACCTGCTGGGCATCGGTCTGCTGGCTGGCGCCGCCGCGCGGATCGCCGAGCGGGCCTGGATTCGGCAGGTCGCCGGGCTCCTGGTGATCGGTTTCGGCTTGTACGCCCTCTGGCAGTTAGTCGGCTAGCCGTGTTGAGCGGTCGACGCCCCCGGAATTCTCGATTTTTCATTGCTATTTGACACTTCTCTTTTGACTGGGAAGTCAAAAGAGAACGTCAAGCCGCATCCACCGGGATTGGAAACAATCTTGGGCTCTCAATCCGCAGCCGCTTATAGCGAGCATGTTCCCCGCTGAGGATCGTCACCCGCGAGGGCGGCACGCCAAAGGAAGCGGCGATGAATCGCTTCAACGACTCCGTTCCCTTGCCATCGACCGGCGGCGACTGGATGCGGACCCGATAATAATCGCCGCCAGGATCGGGGCCGACAAAGCCATCCCGAGGCGCGCGTGGCTGCACGCGTAGCGACAGTTCCAGATCCTCTCCCTTCCAGCGATACCAGGACATCCCGTCTTTCCGTCAGAAGGGACTGACGACGATCCATTTGAGCGGCGGAATCAGCAGCATGTTGAGCAGGGTCAGACCGATAAGGACCAGCATGGGCGAGAGGTCGATCCCGCCGATGGGTTTGATCAACCGTTGCGCCGGGCGCATCACGGGATCGGTGAGTCGGTTCAGCAGCGCGACCGCCGGGTTGTAAGGATCGGGACTGACCCAGCTCAGGATGACCCGGATCAGGATCGCGAACAGAAAGAGATTGATGAAGAGTTCGACGACGCTTGGGATCGCCCAGCCGAAGGCCATCAAGGGCGAGCGATCGATGCCGAGCAGAAGCGCCAGAATCCCCAGCTCGACGCTCGCGAGCAGCCAGACGAGCACCAGCGCGGCCAGATCCATCCCGCCATAACCGGGGATGATCTGACGCAGCGGACGCAGCACGGGCGTGGTGACCTTGACCACGAACTGCGAGATGGGATTGTAGAAATCCGCCCGCGCCCATTGCAGCAGAAACCGGATCGCCACCACGGCGGTATAGAGCCCGAACAGGGTCTGGATCAGGAAGACAAGCGGGTCGAGCAGATAGGAACCGGTCATGGTTGCTCCGAGAGGGTCTGTGAGATGTCGGCGGCCCGATCGCGCGCGGCCCGGGCGGCACGCGCCACGAGCGCATGCAGATCCGCTTCCTGAAACACCGCGAGCGCGCGCTCGGTGGTGCCCCCCGGCGAGGTGACCTGTTCACGCAGGCGCGACGGCGGGGCGGCGCTTTCCATCGCCATCTTGGCCGCGCCCAGGGCGGTCTGGATGGTCAGCAGACGGGCGGTCTGCGGGTCGAGACCGAGTTCGATACCGGCCTCTTCCAGCGCCTCCATCAAGAGAAAGAAATAGGCTGGACCGCTGCCGGAAATGGCGGTCACCGCATCGATCCTGGCCTCGTCCTCGACCCAGCGGATAAGCCCGGCGGCGCGCAGGATGGTCTCGGCGCGATTGCGGCCCTCGGCGTCGACTTCCGGGCTGGCATGCAGTCCGATGGCGCCGGTCTGCACCATCGCCGGGGTATTCGGCATGGCGCGCACCACCGGCAGCGGGGCGCCGAACCAGCGCTGCATGGCCTGCTCGGGGACGCCGGCCATCACCGAGATGATCAGCGGTTGGATGGCAGCCACCGCGGCGGCGATATCGGTACAGACCGCAGCGGCCATCTGCGGCTTGACGCAGAGTACGAGTGTCTCAGCGTTGGCAATGGCCTCGGCGTTGTTGGCGAAGGCGCGCACACCGAAGCTGGCCTGAAGCGTCTCCCGACGCTCCTGACTCGGATCGGCGACCTGGATGGTGTCTGGCGCGTGGCCGTCGGCAATCAGGCCGGCGATCAGGCTGGTGGCCATGTTGCCGCCACCGATGAAGGCGATTCTGGCTGTTGTCATAGCAATCCCGGAATCAAAGTGTCAGTTGTCAGTTGTCAGTTGTCAGTTGTCAGTTGTCAGTTGTCAGTTGGCAGTTGGCAGTTGGCAGGAAATCGGTCGGCCATCGTGGGTGTCAGGCGTGACGTTCCACTGCGGACATGACAACTATCCCCTGACAACTGACCACTGACAACTGCCAACTAATGAGTTGGACGCGGCCCGAAGATCGCCGTGCCGATGCGAACGAAGGTCGCCCCTTCCAGAATCGCGGCCTCCAGATCGTCGGACATCCCCATGGACAGGTCGGAGAGCGGCCGCGCCGGCGTGGCGAGTCGGTCGCGCAGATGGCGCAGTGCCGCGAAGGGTTGACGCTGCACCGCTTCATCCTCGGTCGGGGCGGGCAGGGTCATGAGTCCGCGCACGCGCAGACCGGTCAAGGCATCGCAGACGGCGAGCAGATCGGCGACGTTCGCCGGATCGACACCTTCCTTGCTGGATTCGCCGCTCAGATTGACCTCAAGACAGACCTTCAGCGGCGGGGCATCGGCAGGGCGCTGCGCGTTCAGGCGACGCGCATGCGCGGGATCCGCCAGGCTGTGGACCCAGTCGAAATGGGTCGCGATCTGTCGCGTCTTGTTGGCCTGCACGCGGCCGATGAAGTGCCATTCGATGTCCAGGTCGGTCAGTTGGGCCATCTTGTCGAGCGCCTCCTGAACATAGCTTTCGCCGAAGGCACGCTGTCCTAACTGGTAAGCGGCGCGGATGGCGTCGGCGGGTTGCTTCTTGCTCACCGCGATCAGTTCGACTTGATCGGGAGGGCGACTCGCGCGCGCGCAGGCGGCCTGGATGCGCGAGCGCACCTGTTGCAGATGGGATTCAATGTTTGCAGCGATCATGAGGTTGGCGCAATTCCTTCATCCCAGACCAGATTGAGTAACGGGATTTCGTCTCGCCGCTGTCGCACCAGGCAATCCGGGCAGCCTTGCGTGCTTGGCGGACGCTGGCAGTCGCGGCAGGTCAGGATGATCTCGCGCGCCGACTGCATCTCTTGTTTGAGCGCCGCAAGCGCCTGGATTTGTCGTTCCAAACCAGCCAGGGTTTCGTCGAACAACCGGGATAGCCGACGGCTGCTTTCGCTGCCGGTCGCGCATTGCTCCCGGATGCTGGCGATGTTTCCGATGGTTTCAAGCGCAAAGCCGTTGCGTGTCAAGTGCAGGATCGCCTTGAGCCTTTGGAGATGGGATGCCGAGTAGAGGCGGGTGCCTTTTCCGGTGCGGATCGGGGAAATCAGCGATTCCTCTTCATAATAGCGGATCGTGCGGACGGAGGTGCCCAGCACACTGGCCACCTCCCCGATTTTGTAAAGCCCGTCGCTCATCGCGGCTTAGAGTCCAACCATCCGCCCCGTGTAACCTCTTGCCTTAACCGCATCGAGGAGTACGGCGGAACTGGTTCGATCCGGGTTGTAGGCAACTAGCAACAGGTGCGGTTTGTTGAAGCGTGGTGCAATGACGCCTTGCAATCCCCTGATCCGAGATTCCAATGCTTGTTGTTGCACGGTGTCTAAGGTCTCATCGATGTGGATCATGATGTCTGTCGTTTGCATGGATCGCCTCAATATCTTACGTTAACGGAAGAAAAATTATCTTCCGCGAACGTAAGATCGTCAAGGGCGGCTACCCGGAGTGCGCGTCCAGCAGATCGTGCAGTTGCCGCAGCGCCTGACCCCGGTGACTGAGCCGGTTCTTAGTCTCGGGGTCGAGTTCGGCGGAACTGCAACCGTGCGTCGGCACGAAAAAGATCGGATCGTAGCCGAAACCGTTTTCGCCGCGAACCTCGGTCAGAATCACGCCCTCCCAGGTGCCCTGACAGATGAGCGGCGTCGGGTCGAAGGCATGGCGCAGATAGACCAAGACGCACTGAAAACGGGCGGTCCGCGTGGTCTCGGGCAGGCCTTCAAGATCCTTTAGCAGCTTGACGAGATTGTCCTCGTCGGAGGCGCCGACGCCCGCGTAACGGGCCGAGTAGATGCCAGGCGCGCCCTGTAGCGCGTCGACCTCCAGTCCCGAGTCGTCGGCGATGGCCGCAAGCCCGCTGCATTGCGCCGCATGACGGGCCTTGAGAATCGCGTTTTCGACAAAGGTCAAGCCGGTTTCCGCGACCTCGGGAACGCCATATTCGCTCTGCGGCACGACCCGAATCCGCGCCCCGGCAAGCAGTTGGCCGATCTCCCGCACTTTTCCCGTGTTGTTGCTGGCTAGGACGATGGATTCTCCAGCATGCGATTGGCTCATCGAATTCTCCCAGGAAAATGTTTCATCCGACCAACGCCGCGCGCTGCGCGGTCTGAATCTGGCGGATCCCGGCCGCGCCCAGCGCCAGCAGGGCATCCAGTTCCTCGCGACTGAAGGGCACGCCCTCGGCGGTGCCCTGGACTTCGATAAAGCGGCCCTCGCCGTCCATGATCAGATTCATATCGGTCTCGGCGGCGCTGTCCTCGGCATAGTCCAGGTCGAGCACGGGGACGCCGTTGTAGATGCCGACCGAAACCGCCGCGACCTGCGAATGGATGGGACTGGACGCCAGTTCGCCGCGCGCGAGCAGCCCGTCGACGGCGTCGCGCAGCGCGACCCAGGCGCCGGTGATGGAGGCGGTGCGGGTGCCGCCGTCGGCTTGCAGCACGTCGCAATCCAGGGTGATCGAGCGTTCTCCGAGCGCCCGCAGATCGACGGCCGCGCGCAACGAGCGACCGATGAGACGCTGAATCTCCAGGGTGCGGCCACCCTGTTTGCCCTTGGTCGCCTCGCGCTGGGTCCGTTGATCGGTGGCGCGCGGCAGCATCCCGTATTCGGCCGTGATCCAGCCCTTGCCCTGTCCCTTGAGGAAGGGCGGTACGCGCGCCTCGACGCTGGCCGTGCAGAGCACGCGGGTGTCGCCGCATTCGACCAGCACCGAACCCTCGGCGTGGCGCGTGAAACCGCGAGTGAAGCGGAGCGGACGGAGTTCGTCGGGGCGTCGTTGCGATGGTCTCATGATGTCTCGGTGTTCAGTGATGTGGCTTTGGCGATTTCAGGAAATCACCTTGATGATCGATTCCGTGACTGGCGACCGAAGCCGCCGGGGCCGTTTCCGTGAGTCGGGCAAGCTGAGTCTCGTCGAGGTGCGAGGACAGCACGGTCAAGAGTTGCGCGGCATCCTGGGGACGCTCCGCGGGATCCATGCGGAGCGACCAGTCGACGGCCTCCAGCAGAAACGCCGGATAGCGGTCCTTGAGCGCAACGGCGGCGGGGACGAGTGTATCCTCCTTTTGACGCTCGGGCGCGGGCTGGGGCGTGCGGCCCTCCATGCAGGTGCGAAGACTGGCGCCGACCGCGTAGACATCGGTCCAGGGACCGACCTGGCCCGTCCGGAAATATTGCTCCACCGGAGAGTAACCGGCCGTAATCACCTGACCGCCGCGGGTCCGCCCTCGACTGAGCGGATGGACCGCGCCCAGATCGAGCAGCAGCGGCTGATTGCCATGACGTAGATGGATGTTGCCCGGTTTCACGTCCAGGTGCAGCATGGCGCTGCGATGCAGCAGCGCCAGCGCATCCAGAATCGGCACGAAGACCTCCAGCAGAAAGGTGGTACTGAGCCCGCCCTTGCGTTCGTGCAGATAGGCGCCAAGATTGCGGCCGCGCTCGTTCGGCATCACCAGATAGCCGGTGTCGTAGGCCAGAATAAAGGCCAAAACCCGCACGATGTTGGGATGCTTCAGCGCTGCCAGCGCCTTGACTTCCTGGAAAAATAACTTCTTACCGTGGTGGAGGTTTTCGGTATAGTCGGGATTGATCGGCACCACCCGCAGCGCGCTGTCGCGGCACGCGATCTTCTTGGGCATGTATTCCTTGATCACCACCTCCCCGCCGCTATCCTCATCCTTGGCCAGATAGATGAGGCTGAAACCGCCCTTGGCGATCGGCTTGACGATTCGATAACAGCCCACAAGGGTGCCAGGGGGAAGACTCTCGCGGGCGGCGGCCATGATTGCGGGTGCTGATTTCCGGGCAAACGTTGATTGGATTCAACCGGTATAATAGACCCATCGCGCGCGGATTTAGGCCGCCGTTGCGTTTTTTTGCGCCCTGACTGACCCGAGAGACACTCCTCATCATGATCAAAAGTATGACGGCCTTCGCCCGCGAATCACGCGGCGGAGACTTCGGCGAGCTGACCTGGGAAATTCGATCCGTCAACCATCGCTATCTGGAATCCTATCTTCGCCTGCCCGAGGAACTGCGCGCGCTCGATGTCACCGTGCGGGCACGTCTAGCGGCCCGTCTCCAGCGGGGCAAGGTCGATTGCGGACTGCGTTATGTCCCGGCGGTCGGCGCCGTGGGCCGTCTGCGGATCAACCGCGCGTTCGTCGAGCAACTGCTGGCGGCCGGGCAGGAAGTGGGACAACTGATCGGGCGCGGCGTCGAGCCGTCCCCGTTCGAACTCCTGCGCTGGCCGGGGGTCATTCAGGAACAGGAGCCGGATCTGGATCGGCTGACGACCGCGGCCCTGGAACTGCTGGAGGTGACGCTCGACACCCTGCTCGCGACCCGCGAGCGCGAGGGCGCGCGGTTGGAGGTTTTGCTGCGCGATCGCTGCGACCGTCTGCTGGAAAGCGTGACGAGGGTACGCGCGCGCATGCCGGAGGTGCTGGCAGGGGTGCGCGGGCGGCTCGCCGAGCGGCTCGCCGAGCTGCGGGCCGAGCTGGATCCCGCCCGCTTGGAACAGGAAATCTCGCTCCTGGCCGCGAAACTCGACGTGGACGAAGAGATGGACCGGCTGGAGGCCCACGCGGCCGAGGTTCGGGATGTCCTGACCCGCGACGAGCCAGTCGGCCGACGACTGGATTTCCTGATGCAGGAACTCAACCGCGAGGCCAATACCCTGGGTTCGAAATCCGCGGACGTAGCGGTGACGCGCGAGGCGGTGGAGATGAAGGTGCTGATCGAGCAGATGCGCGAACAGATCCAGAATCTGGAATAGACGCCGACAACCGCGCGCGGAGAGCAGCATGGACGAAGGAGTTCTTTTCATTGTCTCGGCCCCGTCGGGCGCCGGTAAAACCAGTCTGGTCAAGGCGCTGCTGACGCGCGACCCCGGTCTGTCGCTGTCCGTCTCCTGCACCACGCGGCCCGCGCGCGCGGGCGAGGAGGACGGGGTCCACTATCATTTTCTGGACCAGGATCGGTTTCGCCAAGCGCTTGCCGAGGGCGCCTTTCTGGAATCCGCGGAGGTGTTCGGCAACCTCTACGGCACGCGCGAGCGGGACGTGCGCGACTGTCTGGCCGAGGGTCGGGATCTGATCCTGGAGATCGACTGGCAGGGCGCGCGTCAGGTGCGGGAACGCTTTCCGACGGCAGTGGGGATTTTCGTGCTGCCGCCGACGATCGCGGAACTGGAACGCCGGCTGCGGGGTCGGGGCACGGACAGCGACGCGGTTATCGCGCGCCGCATGACCCAGGCGCGCGATGAGATGGCACATTATGCCGAATACGATTATCTGGTGGTCAACGATCGTTTCGAGACCGCGCTCGACGCGCTCGCGGCGATCGCCACCGCCGAGCGGCATCGTCTGGTCCGCCAGCGGCCGCTTTTGAGCGATCTGCTCGATTGCCTGGACTGAATTCATAGGAGAAAAACATGGCAAGAATTACCGTCGAGGATTGTCTCGACCATGTCGATAACCGCTTCGATCTCGTCCTGCTCGCCACCAAGCGCGCGCGGCAACTGGCCAATGGCGTCGAACCCATTCTGCCCTGGGCCAATGACAAACCGACCGTGATGGCGCTGCGCGAGATTGCCGCCGGGCATATCTCCAATGCGATGGTTCAAGCGGCTCAGCGGGAGATGGACGAGACGGCGGCGGCCCTGGAGCAGGCCATCGCGGAAGGCTTTCGCGTCGATCCCTCGGAACCGGAGCCACCGGGGAATGCCCTCGACTGAGTGAATGACGTGCCCGCCACGCTGGGACAACTCGATGCACCGGGCGTCTGCCCCGCTTCCGCCGCGCCGCTGCCGCACAGTGTGAGCGGCCCGAGCACCGCTGGTTCGCGACCGCTGCAGACGGTCGCGGCATCGGAGGCAGGGGCCGGCTTGAGGTCTGGCGAGCGGGCTGACAGCGAAGTCCCGGCGCCAACCGAGCAGCGCTATCTGATCAGCGACCTGTGCGCCTATCTCGACGCTTACCTGCCGCCCGAGCAGGTGAGGGAGTGTTATCGCGCCTATATGTTCGGAGCCGAGGCGCATTCCGGACAGACGCGCAAATCCGGCGAGCCCTACATCTATCACCCGCTGGCGGTGGCACGCATCCTCGCCGAGATGCGGATGGACTATAAGTGTCTGATCGCGGCCTTTCTGCACGATGTCATCGAGGACACCGAGATCGCCAAGGAGCGGGTGGCCGAACTCTTCGGCGAGGATGTCGCCGAGCTGGTCGATGGCGTCAGTAAACTGACTCAGATCGACTTCAAATCGCGGGCCGAGGCCCAGGCGGCCAGCCTGCAGAAAATGCTGCTGGCGATGACGCGGGATATCCGCGTGATCCTGATCAAGCTCGCCGATCGTCTGCACAATATGCGCACGCTTGACTCCATGAGTCCGGAGGCCTGTCGGCGCATCTCCCGCGAGACCCTCGACATCTTTGCCCCGATCGCCAACCGGCTCGGGATCAATCGGGTGCGGGTGGAGCTGGAGGAACTGGGCTTCGCGCATTACTGGCCCTGGCGGCGCCGGGTCATCCAGCGCGCCTTGATCAAGACCAGCGGCGCGCGCATCGAGATGGTCTCCACCGTGGAGACCGCGCTGAAACGCGCCTTGCAACAGGAGGACATTCAGGGCGCGGTCGAGGGGAGGCGCAAGCATCTCTATGGCATCTATCGCAAAATGCGCGACAAGTCGCGCGATTTCTCCCAAGTGGTCGATGTATTCGCCTTCCGGGTCACCGTGGACCGGGTGGATACCTGCTACCGGGTGCTCGGTCTTGTGCACAACATGTACAAGCCGGTACCGGGGCGTTTCAAGGACTATATCGCGATCCCCAAGGCCAACGGCTATCAATCCCTGCACACCGCGCTGGTCGGTCCGCAGGGCATCCAGATCGAGATTCAGATTCGCACCGAGGACATGCAGCGGGTCGCGGAGTCGGGCATCGCCGCGCACTGGATGTATAAGTCCGGTGGCCAGGCGGCCGCCAACCCCGCCACGCTGGCCGCCGACTGGTTGCAGAACCTGCTGGAGATGCAGCGCGAGGCGGGCAATTCGGTGGAGTTCCTGGAGCATGTCAAGGTCGACCTCTTTCCGGGCGAGGTCTATATTTTTACCCCCAAGGGCCACATCCTGAGCCTCAAGCGCGGCGCCACCGTGGTCGATTTCGCCTACGCGATCCACTCCGACGTGGGCAATAGCTGCGTGGCCGCGCGGATCGACCGGCGGATGGCGCACCTGAACACGATCCTGCGCAATGGTCAGACCGTGGAAATCATCACCGCGCCTGGCGCACGGCCGAATCCCGGCTGGCTCAATTTCGTGGTGACGGCCAAGGCGCGGGTCAATATCCGCGGCTATCTCAAAAATATCCGCCATCTCGAAGCGCAGAACTTTGGGCGACGACTCCTGAGCGTCGAACTCGCCGCCTTCAATACCGACATCGATCGGGTCGATCCGCTGCGCCTTGCGGCCTATCTGGAGGACGGCCATCTGCGCGGTATCGAGGATCTGTTCGGTGAGATCGGTCTCGGCAATCGTCTGGCCACCCTGGTCGCCCGACGCTTGGTCGGGGTCGAGGGCGACGAAACCGCTGGCGAGGCTCGCCAGGATCGGGATCTCCACCCCCACCGGCTTGCCATCCGTGGAACCGAAGGCATGGTGGTCAGCTTCGCCCGCTGCTGTCGCCCCATTCCCGGCGATGACATCACCGCAATCTTCAGTCCGGGTCGCGGCATCGTGGTCCACCGCGCCGAGTGCCGCAACCTGGGGAGTCTGGACGGCAAGCGCGACAAGCGTCTCGACGTGCAATGGTCGGACCAGCCCGAGGGCGAATATCCCACCGAGATTCGGGTCGAGATCGGCAATCGCCGCGGCGCCCTGGCCGTGGTCGCCGGGGCGATCGCCGAGCAGGGCTCGAATATCGAAAACGTTCTCTCAAAAGAAAAGGACGGCATGACGACCGATCTGGAGTTCCTGATTCTGGTCCACAGCCGCGCCCACCTTGCCCGCATCATGCGCCGCCTGCGGCAGATCCCGCTGATTACCCGGATTGTGCGCGTGGCGCGTTCGTAAGCCGCATCCTCGGTTGTAACCCTGGTTGCACGACGCCAACTAACGCCTGAAGCAGCCACAAGCGCATCCCGCGCGGGCGTTGTGTAAGGGTGATCCCCAATGAATGAAATCTCACGCGACGAGCGTCTGTCCGCGACCCGGCGCACCATGGACCTCCTGCAGGGCTGGGGGCTGGGCACCCGCGAGATTGCCGTGATCCTGCAACTCCCGGAGACCGTCAAGTCCCGTCATATTGGCCGCTTTTGCGATAGCGAGCCATTCCCCGACGATCCTCGGGTAAACCGCCGGGTCGACTATCTCTCCCGGATCGAGGAGGCATTGCAGACCTTTTTTCCCCGCAATCCGGAGATGCGTCATCTGTGGGTCAAGCGGGCGAACAAGCGCTTCGGGCAGCGCGCGCCGGTGTCGGTGATGGTGGAGGACGGCGAGAGCGGCATGATCTCGGTGCTGTCCCATCTGGATTGCACCTTTGCCTGGGATCTGACCGGCTCGAAGACGGACTACGGCAAGACCTGACGCATCCGCGCGCCAAGGGCTTTCCATTTTTGCCGAGAAGGCAGAAGATTGCGTCATGGACGCATTCCCACTCCCCCTTGCCCGTATCGGCATCATTGGCGGCGGTCAACTTGGCCGTATGATGGCCAAGGCCGCGAAACGACTCGGCTGTACCTGCGTGGTGCTCGATCCGACTCCCGGCTCGCCCGCCGGACAGGTCGCCGGGCATCAGATCGTCGGTCATTATCATGACCCGGCGAAACTGCGCGAACTGGCCGAATCCTGCGATGTCACCACCTTCGATATCGAGGATATCGACACCGACACCCTGATCCAGCTCGTCCGCGAAGGTCACAACGTCCATCCCTCGCCCAAGGTACTGGCGCTGATCCAGGACAAGCTGACTCAAAAACAGGCGCTGGCGGAGGCTGGAATCCCCACCGCGCCCTTCATCCCGATGGCGGATCCCTGTCCGGCGGCCTTCGCCGACTTCGGCTATCCGCTGGTACAGAAGGCCCGTCGCGGCGGTTATGACGGACGCGGGGTGGCGATCATGCGGAGTCCCGAGGACTATCCGCAGCACCTGCCGGTTCCCTCGCTGGTCGAGCGCTTCGTCCCGGCCACGAAAGAACTGGCCGTGCTGGTGGCGCGCGGACTGGATGGCGACTGCCGCAGTTACCCCGTGGTGGAGATGTGTTTTCGCCCCGGCGAGAATGTGCTCGACATGCTACTGGCCCCGGCGAACCTTCCCGCCGAGACGGCCGCCGCCGCTGAGAATCTGGCCGTGCGGACGCTGGAGGTGCTGGGCGGTGTCGGGATCTTTGGCGTGGAGATGTTCCTGACCGGGGACGGCTCGCTCCTGGTCAACGAAGTGGCCCCACGCACCCATAATTCCGGCCACCACACCATCGAAGCCAATGTCACCGATCAGTTCGAGCAGCATCTGCGGGCCATCGTCGGTCTTCCGCTGGGATCGACGGCGCAATTGTCGCCGGCGGCCATGATCAATCTGCTTGGCGCGCCCGGACATCGGGGCCGTCCCGTGATCAAGGGCATGGCGGAGGCGCTGGCGATTCCCGGCGTCTGTCTGCATCTGTACGGCAAGGCCGCGACCTCGCCCTTCCGCAAGATGGGCCATGTCACGGTGCTCGATCCGGACATCGAGACCGCCCGCCGCAAGGCCGAGCGTGTCCGCGATCTCATTGAAATTTCCGGAGAGGATCATCCATGAGCCAGTCCGCAAACCATGGCCTGCCGCTGGTCGGGATCATCATGGGCAGCGATTCGGATCTGCCGGTGATGCGCGAGGCCGCCGAGATCCTGACCGAATTCGGCGTGCCGTATGAGATGACCATCGTCTCCGCGCATCGCACGCCCCGCCGACTCTTCGAGTATGCCGAGTCGGCCGTGGACCGCGGGCTGCGGGTGATCGTCGCCGGCGCGGGTGGCGCGGCGCATCTGCCGGGCATGGCCGCGGCCATCACCCCGCTGCCGGTGATCGGCGTGCCAGTCAAGAGCGCCTGCCTGTCCGGGGAGGACTCGCTGCTCTCCATCGTCCAGATGCCGCCCGGCGTGCCGGTAGCGACGGTGGCGATCAATGGCGCGAAAAACGCCGGCATCCTCGCCGTCCAGATCCTCGGGGCCTCGGATCCGGCGATGCGCGAACGGATCGTCCGCTATAAGCGCGATCTGGAGGCGTTGGTGATGGAAAAAGTGGCTAAGCTGGAGCAAACCGCGCGGGAGTCATGACCATGAATCCTTTGTCTCGTATCGATCCCGACGATCCCTATCCCGAGAGTGACGGACAGCCCATGGCGGACAACACGGAGCAGTACGAATGGATCGTCAGGATCAAGGAAAACCTGGAGATTCTGTTCGCCGACCGGGCGGATGTCTTCATCGCCGGTGACCTCCTGTGGTATCCGGTCCCTGACCGGCAGATCATCGGTCCCATCGCGCCGGATGTGCTTGTCGCCTTTGGCCGGCCCAAGGGCAAGCGCGGCTCGTACAAACAATGGGAAGAAGGCGGTATCGCCCCGCAGGTGGTCTTCGAGATCCTGTCGCCCTCCAACAGCCGCAAGGAGATGGCCGACAAGCGGGACTATTACGAGATCTATGGCGTCGAGGAATATTACCTCTATGACCCGGACCGCAACCGTCTGGAGATCTGGCGGCGCGAGGACGGTCGGTTGCAGCCGGTCTCCCATCTGAACGGCTGGGTGAGTCCGCGTCTGGGCATCCGGTTCGCCCTGCGTCCCGAAACGCTGGAACTTTTCGACCCGCACGGTCGTCCGTTCATGACCTCGGTCGAGTTGGCGCGCCATGTCGAGCAGGCACAGGCACGGGCCGATCAGGAGCAGGCGCGGGCGAACGCGGAACAGGCGCGAGCGGAGCAGGAGCGGGCGCGGGCGGACCAGGCCAGCCAGCGCGCGGAACGTCTGGCCGAACGCTTGCGCGCACTTGGGATCGATCCGGAGACACTCGACCCTGACACGCATCAGCATTGAACGCTGGAATTCGTGAACCGGTCGAAGGTTCCCGAGCCCGGATGCGTTTTCAATTCAGGCTCATTTTGCAGAAGCCGAACGGGCTGACCACCAACGGAGTGACGCGTGGATATCGCCGAACTACTTGCCTTCAGTGTCAAGAACAATGCCTCCGACCTGCATCTGTCGGCCGGGCTTCCTCCCATGATTCGTGTCGATGGCGACATGCGCCGGATCAATGTTCCGCCCCTGGAACATCGCTCCGTGCATTCGCTGGTCTACGACATCATGAACGACAAGCAGCGCAAGGATTACGAGGAATTCCTGGAGACCGACTTTTCGTTCGAAATCCCCGGCGTGGCGCGTTTCCGCGTCAACGCCTTCAACCAGAAGCGCGGCGCCGGCGCGGTCTTCCGGACCATCCCCTCGAAGGTGCTGTCGCTGGAAGATCTGAAGGCCCCCGCGAGTTTCAAGGACATCGTCGATGTCCCACGCGGTCTGGTGCTGGTGACCGGCCCGACCGGCTCGGGCAAATCGACCACCCTGGCGGCGATGGTGGATCATCTCAACGACAATAAATACGAACATATCCTCACCATCGAGGATCCGATCGAGTTCGTGCACACCAGCAAGAAGTGTCTGGTCAATCAGCGCGAGGTCCATCGCGATACCCTCGGCTTCAGCGAGGCGCTGCGCTCCGCCCTGCGCCAGGATCCGGACATCATTCTGGTCGGCGAAATGCGCGACCTGGAGACCATCCGGCTCGCGCTCACCGCCGCCGAGACCGGCCATCTGGTGTTTGGCACCCTGCACACGACCTCAGCGGCCAAGACCATCGACCGCATCATCGACGTCTTTCCCGCCGCCGAGAAGGACATGGTTCGTGCCATGCTCTCGGAATCGCTGCGCTCGGTCATCGCCCAAACCCTGCTCAAAAAGATCGGCGGCGGTCGAATCGCGGCCCACGAGATCATGATCGGCACGCCCGCCATCCGCAACCTGATCCGCGAGGCCAAGGTCGCGCAGATGTACTCGGCGATCCAGACCGGTCAGGCACACGGCATGCAGACCCTGGATCAGAATTTGAAAGAGTTAATGCAAAAGGGTCTGATCGCGCGCAAGGATGCCCGCGCGAAGGCCCAGAACAAGGATGATTTCATGTAATGGATCTGAAACGCGCGCTGGAACAACTGCTTGGCGCACTGGACGAAAAGAAGGGTTCCGACCTTTTCATCACGGCAGGCTGGCCGCCCAGTATCAAGATTGATGGCGCGATCTATCCCGCCGCCAAACAGCCGCTCACCGCCGATCAGGCGCGCGGCATGGTCTATGAAATCATGAACGAGCGCCAGCGCGCCGAGTTCGACGACACCAAGGAGTGTCAATTCGCGATCGACCGCTCGCCGCTCGGACGCTTCCGTGTCAGCGCCTTCGTCCAGCGCGATTCGGTTGGGATGGTACTGCGGCGTATCGAGTCCCGGATCCCCACCCTGGAAGAACTCAAACTGCCTTCGATTCTGCGCGATCTGGGCATGGTCAAACGCGGCCTGGTGATTTTCGTTGGTGCGACTGGTACCGGCAAATCGACCTCGCTCGCGGCCCTGGTCGGCTATCGCAATCGCAAGAGCAGCGGGCACATCATCACAGTCGAGGATCCGATCGAGTTCGTGCATGAACACGACGGCTGCATCATCACCCAGCGCGAGGTGGGGGTGGATACCGAGTCCTTCGAGGTCGCGCTGCGCAATACCCTGCGCCAGGCCCCGGATGTCATCCTGATCGGCGAGATCCGCACCCGGGCGACCATGGAATACGCCATCACCTTCGCCGAGACCGGCCATCTGGTGCTGGCCACCCTGCATGCCAACAATGCCAATCAGGCGTTGGACCGCGTCATCAACTTCTTTCCGGAGGACTCCCGCGATCAGATGCTGCTGGATCTTTCGCTCAACCTCAGGGCCATCGTCGCCCAGCAACTGGTGCCCCGCAAGAGCGGCCAGGGGCGGCGCGCGGTGGTCGAAATCCTGCTCAACACGCCGCTGGCCGCCGACCTGATCCGCAAGGGCGAGGTGAGCAAGCTCAAGGAGTTGATGAAGAAGTCCGGCGAGCAGGGAATGATCACCTTCGACCAGGCGCTCTTCAATCTCTACGAGGAGGGCGAGATCAGTTACGAGGACGCGATCCGTTACGCCGATTCGGCCAACGAGGTGCGACTCATCATCAAATTACAGGGAGGCACCGCGCAACGGGCCGCGACCGATCGCACCATCGACGGCATTACGCTGGTGCAAGAGGAAGAGCGGAAGCCATCGCCGCGGTAGCGGTGGCCCATCGCGCATCGGATGGGGCTTCGCCGCGCGCGATCAGCCCTGTTTCTCGAACACGACGCGACCGCCCAGCAGCGTCCAGACGACTCGCCCACGCATTTCCTGACCCAGGAACGGCGAATGATGGCCGCGACTGACCAGGGTCTCGGCGGTCGGAATCCAGATCTCCCCAGGATCGAAGACACAGAGGTCGGCGGGATCGCCGGGCGCGAGCCGCCCCAGGTTGCGGCCCAGGATCGCGGCGGGGCCGGCGGTCAGCCGTTCGATCGCCCCGGACAGATCCAACACACCCTCGGCGACCAGACGCAGCGCCAGCGGCAGCAGGGTCTCCAGGCTGGAGATGCCGGGCGCGGTCTCCGGAAAAGGCGCGAGCTTGGCGTCCGCGTCATGCGGCTGGTGGTCGGAGCAGATGGCGGCGAGGTCGCCTCTCGCGAGCGCGGCGCGCAGGGCGTCCCGGTCGGCGAGGGTGCGCAGCGGCGGGATCAGATGACAGTTCGCGTCGAAGCCGGCGAGATCCGCTTCGGTTAGAAAGAGCTGATGCAGGCTGACATCGCCGCTGGCGCGCACCCCTCGGCGGCGCGCCTCGGCCAGCATCGCCACCCCGCGCGCCGTCGAAAGACCGCGAAAGTGAATGCGCGCCCCGGTCTGTTCGGCAAGCGCCAAGTCGCGCGCGACCGCCACCGTCTCGCTGGCTTCCGGGATGCCGGGGAGTCCAAGTCGCGTGCTCATGCGTCCTTCATGCACGCAGCCGCCCTCGCCCAGATCCTGATCCCGCGGGTGGAGAAAGACCGTGAGCCCGAAGGTGGCGGCATACTCCAGCGCCCGGCGCTGTACCTGCGCATTGCGGATCGGCCGGTCGGCCTGGCTCAGCACCGGACAACCGGCCTGCTTGAGCGCGGCCATCTCGGTGATCTTGCGGCCCTCCAGACCCTGAGTCACGGCGCCCGCCGGCAGGACATGGGCATACCCCAGACGTTCGGCGGTCTGATGCACGAGCTGCGCGACGGCTGGGGTGTCGATCACCGGTAAGGTATCGGGCGGACAGCAGAGCATGGTGATCCCGGAGGCGGCGGCAGCGCGGGTTTCGCTGGCGATGGTCGCCTTCTGTTCGTGACCGGGCTCGCGCAGCCGGGCGCAGAGATCGACGAAGCCGGGGCAGACGATCAGACCCCGCGCGTCGAGCGTGCGCTCGGGCCGAAAGCCTTCCGGGGCGTCGCCGATGGCGAGCACCCAGCCCTCGGCGAGGTGCAGATCGGCGATACGGTCGATGCCGCTGGCGGGGTCGATCAGCCGCCCGTTGCACAGACTGATGCGGGATGCATTAACCATTGAGAAACTCGCCTCGCCCCTGGCTGTTCAGAGTTTGGGTGCCGATGCACATCGACATCACCGCCATGCGCACCGCAATCCCGTTCGTCACCTGTTCCAGAATGACCGAGCGGGGACCGTCGGCCACCTGCGAATCCATCTCCACGCCCCGATTGATGGGGCCGGGGTGCATGACGATGGCGTCCGGGCGGGCACCGGACAGACGCTTCTCGGTCAGCCCGAACAGGTGGAAATATTCATGCTCGCTGGGCAGGAGCGCGCTGTTCATGCGCTCGCGCTGGATGCGCAGCATGATGACCACGTCCACGTCGCGCACGCCCTCGCTCAGATCATGGAAGGCGCGCACGCCGAAGGCTTCCTCGACCTGGCTGGGCAGCAGGGTGCGCGGGGCGATGACGCGGATCTCCGCGACGCCCAGGGTCGTCAACGCCAGGATCTGGGAGCGCGCGACCCGCGAGTGCAGGATGTCGCCGACGATGGCGACGCGCAGACTCGCGAAGTCGGGCTTGTGCCGGCGAATGGTGAACATGTCCAGCATGCCCTGGGTCGGGTGCGAGTGCCGCCCGTCGCCGGCATTGATGATGCTGACATGCGGATCGGCATGCGCGGCGATGAAGTGGGCGGCGCCGCTGGTGGCGTGACGCACCACGAACATGTCGACATGCATCGCCTCCAGGTTGTGCAGGGTATCGAGCAGCGTTTCGCCCTTGGCAGTGGCCGAGGTGGAGATGTTGAGATTGAGCACGTCCGCCGACAACCGCTTGGCGGCCAGCTCGAAGGTGGTGCGGGTGCGGGTGCTGTTCTCGAAAAAGAGATTGGCGACGACCTTGCCGCGGCATAGCGGCACCTTCTTGACCGCCTGCTGGGCGACCCCGAGAAAGCCTTCCGCGCGGTCTAGGATCTCGGTCAGAAGCTCACGGCTCAGACCCTCGATGGTGAGGAAGTGCTTGAGATGACCCTGCGCATCGAGTTGTGGATTCGGCGTGTTCATGGGCGGTTCGTTTCCGGATCGGAGCCTGTGCCTGCGCGCGGATCCTCCTCGGGGGTTGACCGCGCGTCCTTGAGGTCGCTCTTGCCGGCGGGTTTTCGGGGCGTTTGTCCCCGGAGCAGGACCAAGGGGTCGGGGCCACTGAGCTTGATCTGTTCGTCCCGTTCCAGACGCGCGCGCAGGCCAACTACATCCGGGGCGATCGGCAACTCGCGTCCGGTGCGCTCGGCCAGGGTCGCCAGAATCACCGAGGCCGGCCGGCCGTAATCGAACAGGACATTGAGCGCGGCGCGGATGGTGCGCCCGCTTTGCAGCACGTCGTCGACCAGGATCAGATGACGATCGTCGATGCCGACCGGCAGACAGGAGGGGCGGACCTGCGGATGCAGGCCGATCCGGGTGAAGTCGTCGCGGTAGAAGGAGATGTCCAGATGACCGAGCGGCTCGTGCAGGCCAAGCGCCCGATGCAGCCGTTCCGCGACCCAGACGCCACCGGTATGGATGCCGATCATGAGTGGGTCGGCAATGCCCTGGCGAGCCAGCAGGACGGTCAGTTCATCGACCATCCTGGCGATGGCGGCGTCGATCTCGGCGGCGTTCTTCCAAAGTTCGGTCCGACCGGGATCGGGCGTGCGGATATCAGGGTTGCTCACAAAGCCAGGTTTCCAGGATGAGGGCCGCCGCGAGCGCGTCGACGGCTTCCCGGGTGGGCGGTGCGTGGCCAGGGCGCTCCATGATCTGACGGCGAGCCTCGATGGAGGTCAGGCGCTCGTCGATCAGATGGACCGCGAGTCCGTAGCGACCCTGAAGCTGGCGCGCGAATCGGTGGACCCGCGGCGACCAGTCCACTTCGGTATCGTCCATATTGAAGGGAAGCCCGACGATCAGCGCGCTGGGGCGCCAGTCGCGGATCAGCGTCTCGATCTGTGGCCAGTCCGGCTGTTCGTTCCGATTGCGCAGCGTGATTAAGGGCGTTGCCGAGCGTGTCACCATCTGGCCCACGGCCACGCCGATCTTGCGGGTGCCGAAATCGAATCCTAACAGGGTCGTCATACGCGATCCGGACGCGGTTTACGCGTGACCGGCTTCGCCGCTGAGCAGGTTGAGATCCACGACGCCAAGCAATTGGGCGGCCGCCATCCAGCGCGCGCTCGATGGCAGGCGGAAAATGATGTCATTGCTGGCCGGTCCGTTGAGCCAGGCATTGGCGCCCATCTCCTGCTCCAGTTGACCGCCGCCCCAGCCGGCATAGCCGAGCGCGATCAGGATTTGTTCTGGCCCCTCGCCGCTGGCGATCGCTTCGAGGACGTCGCGGGAGGTGGTGACGCTGATATCGGGCGTGATGGCCAGGGTGGAATCGAAGGCCGGTCCGGCGGTATGGAGCACGAAACCGCGATCAGTCTGGACCGGGCCGCCCTGATAGACCGGCGTCTCGCGCACCGCGGCGCTCAAGGTCGTGATATCGAGTTGGGAGAGCAGGTCGCCGAGCGTGACTTCCAGCGGGCGATTGATCACGATGCCCATGGCGCCTTGATCGGTATGCTCGCAGACATAGGTGACCGTGCGCGCGAAATTCGGATCCTGCAGACCCGGCATCGCGATCAGAAAATGGTTGGTTAGTGAGGTGCTGAATGGCATGGGCGTTAGTATCCTGATCGGCGCGCGGCGAGGCAAGCGTTGCCGAGCGATATTCTGACCGATTTCAGCGTTCAGGAACCAGAAAGATAATCCCCGCCAACTGCCAAATCTCCGATGGACCTGCGCTGGAGACTGGTCGCTGGAAGCTGACTGCTCTATTCAACGCTCCCAGCCCAAAACGCCGCCCTGCATGAACTGCCAGGTGCGGATGATGTCGAGCACATCGGTTTCGGCGGCGATGTCCGGCGGAAAAGGCGAATAGGGTGCCGCCAGTTCGACGATCTGGATCGCGGCCTGATCCAGCAGATCCAGACCGGAGGAGCGCACCACGCGGATGCGTTCCACGCTGCCGTCCGAGCGCAGCGCGACATGCAGGATCAAACTGCCATAGAGTTGCTCCTCCTTGGCCGCCTGAGGGTAGTTGAGGTTGCCGATGCGCTCCACTTTACGTGCCCACGCACCCAGATAGTTGGCATAGCGAAATTCGCGGGTGCTGGCACTGATGGATTTGCGCCGCACGCGACTTGCGTAGCGGTTTGCCCTGGACTCCAGCCTGGCGGTCAAACTGGCAATCTCCGTGCCTTGGCTGGCGAGGATGCGGGCGGCGTTCGCGGGAGCTTGCTGTCGCGACAGCGTGTCGGGCGGCGGTCGAGGCTCCGGTGTGGGCGCGACCCTGGCGGCGAGCACCGCTGGATCATCCCGTGAGACAGGCTCCTCCGGTGGCGCTGACGGCTCCTGGGCGATTTCGTTGCGGGCGACTGACGGTTGGACCACCTCCACCGGGGTGGGCGGCTCGGCGACAGTGCTCTCCGGACGCGTCTCCGCGAGGGTCTGGCTCGCCGCCGGCGCTGGGTCGTCGCCGGGTTGCCGCGCCCGCTCGGACCGAATCGTCGTGGCGGTATCGCCTCGTGGCGACTCTCCCAACCGATTCTGTCTCGAAAGTGCCGCGTCTGGCGCTGGCTGGGCGATCGCCGGTCCGGCTTCGTGCAGAATCAGAACCTCGAGAGCCGTTTCCGGAGTTGGTTTTGGTTCCGGTTTCGGTGGAGCGACGGGCGCCAGCAGGATTGCAAGCAGATGGATCAACCCGGCGCCGATCAGCGCCGGGGCGAAGGCAGGTGTCGCGTGGCCACCATCCGCGGCTGTCAGGAGGCGCGGCAGCGTCCTCGGCGCGTCCGGGTCACTGGAGAGGGTCATTTCAATTCGGTTTTCGATGACTCGGCGGCAATTTCCAGCGGCTCGCTCAGCACGATTTCATCCTGGTCATCCACGCGTTCGAGGCGTTCCGCCATGCCGGGGTTCAGATGCGTTCTGCCCTGGCGATCCATCAACAGGACATAACGCACCCCCATGTTGACCGCGATCCGGTGCCAGTCCGTCGGTCCGGCGATGAAGAGCGCGGTGGCGGCCGCCGCCGCCGTCGTCGCATCGTCGTGGATGACGGTGACCGCCCGCGTTTCCTGGGCCGGCGAGCCGGTGCGCGGATCGATGACATCATGGTACAGCCTGCCCTCAAACAGAAAATTGCGGTCATAGTCGGCGATCGTGGCCACACTCTCGTTGCCCCGAAGCGGCAGGATGGCGAAGACGCCCGAACCGTTGGGGCGGCGAATCGGGATCCGCCAGGGCTGGCCGGCGCGGTCGCCGATGGCGCGCAGATGCCCGCCGGCCTTGATCAGGGCATTGTCGATGCCGGCTTCCATCAGATGCCTGATGGACAGATCGATCGCATGACTTTTGGCGATCGCGTTGAAATCCAGGCGAAGCGAGGGATTGTGGCCGCGCAGCTCAAGATCCTCGATGTCAATCTGCGCCATGGTCGGGTTGGCCTTGACCAGACGCGCAATCCGTTCGGGCGAGGGTGGCGGACGGCTGCCCAACTGATCGTCATGAAAGCCCCACAGATCCATCAAGTGGCCAATGGCTGGATTGAAGAGGCCGTCGCTACGCGCTTCCAGGGCCTTGCCAAGACGGACCAACGGCAGCATGGAGGGCGGCGCGACGAAAGGTTCGCTGCTGGCAAGCAGCCGATTGACGCGCGTCATGGGGCCGGGTTCCCAGGCATGCCAGTCGCGTTCCAGGTAGACAAAGTCCTGCTCGATCCGGTCCGCGGCCTGTTTTGCCTGTTCCTTGCCGACACCCACCAGACTTACGTCTACCTGGGTTCCGAATGCCGTGAAGCGGGTGACGATGACCGGAGACCGGTCTTTGCAAGCGGTCAGCGCGAGCAGAACGATCAGGACAATCAGGGCCATTCGTCGACGCATCGCGCGGTTTGCGCCAGGGTCGGTCGCGGGGGACAACGCATACAGCATAGTGTCGCCGTTCCTCAGGGTAGGGGTTGGCCAGATCGCGCCTAAACCGCGGCGACCGCAATCTTCGTTGGATCAGGCGAGTCCGCTCTCACGGAGGGGTGGCGCGGATCACGCTTGGGCGCGGCTCAGGCGAGTCTGGATGCATTCCATCAAATCTCCCGCAATGTCGAGACCATGGGCCGCATCCAGTTCGCGGATACAGGTTGGACTGGTGACATTGATTTCGGTGAGATAGTCGCCGATCACGTCCAGGCCCGCGAACAGGATGCCTCGCGCCTTGAGTTCGGGGCCGACCTGTCCGGCGATCCAGCGATCCCGCTCGGTCAATGGGCGTGCCTCGGCGCTGGCCCCGGCGGCGAGGTTGCCGCGAGTCTCGCCTGGCGCGGGGATGCGCGCCAGACAGTAAGGCACGGGTTCGCCATCGACCATCAGAATCCGTTTGTCGCCGTCACGGATGTCGGGAATGAAACGCTGGACCATACAGAACCGTCGGCCAAAATCGGTCAACGTCTCGATGATGACGCTCAGATTGGGATCGTCCTGACGCACCCGAAACACCGACGCACCGCCCATGCCATCGAGCGGCTTCAAAATGATGTCGCGATGCCGGGCGTGGAAGGCGCGGATATCCAGCGCGCGACGGGTGATCAGGGTGGGCGGCGTACACTGCGGGAATGCGGACGTAAAGACCTTTTCGTTCGCATCGCGCAGGCTGCGCGGATGATTGACCACCAGACAACCTTCTCGCTGGGCTTGTTCCAGGAGGTAGGTCGTAAAAATATATTCCATGTCGAACGGCGGATCCTTGCGCATCAGCAGGGCATCGAGCCGGGCGAGCGGGCGCGTTTCCTCCACCCCGAAACGATACCAGCCGCTGGGGTCATCGGTGACATCGATGGCCCGCAGGCGCGCCATGGCGCGACCGTCAAGCAGGTAAAGGTCGGCGACCTCCAGGTACCAGAGTGGCCAGCCACGCCGCTGCGCCGCCAGCATCATGGCAAAGGTGCTGTCTTTTTTGATGTTGATGGATCCGATCGGATCCATCGCAAAGCCGATCTCGATGGACATGCCGGCAGTGTACTTCAGCCGCCGGTTGCTTGTCAGCGCATTCGCGCGGGCTTGCATGCTGCATCGCTTGACTCTAGGATCACGGATCATTCCGCCATCGTGGATCCTGAGCGCATCCGGATGCTCGGTCGTTTGGCCTCCTGTCGCTCTTATTTTCGGAATGATGACGCCGTTCACATCGACGCACCGCCTCGACCATGGTACAAATCCCAGCTATGTATAGTCGTCTTACAACTTGCTTTGGCAAGGAGCCGCAACCGTGACGGACCAGGCGGATCGTCCTGACTTGCGTGGCACCAGGATCCTGGTGATCGATGACAGTAAAACCATCCGGCGCACGGCGGAAAACCTGTTGGTGAAAGCCGGTTTCGAGGTCTGTGTCGCGGAAGATGGATTTGACGCGCTCGGCAAGATCGTCAGTTTCAAACCCGAACTGGTCTTTGTCGATATCATGATGCCGAGGCTCGATGGCTACCATACCTGCGCGCTGATCAAGAGCAACCCTGCTTTGCAGCATACGCCGGTGGTGATGCTCTCGAGCAAGGATGGATTATTCGATCGCGCCAGGGGGCGAATGGTGGGCGCGCAGATGTATCTGTCCAAGCCCTTCACTGGCGAGGAACTGCTGCGGGCAGTACGCGGCATTCTGCGCCAATCCTCCCCGCCCCTTTTCGGGCAGGCGGACGGACAGGATCCATCCAGCTCTTGAATGCCTGTCAGCCATTCACCGGCCAGGAATTTGCGCAAGCGGATGCTTTGTCGATACGGCCTCGTTCATGAGCAAGGATCATTCGCTGACAAGCCTTAGGCATATCATGAGACGCTTAAACCCGAACGCAAACCCGCCAGCTCAGGACGTGAGTGCTACCAGCGTCTCATCCGTGACCGCAACCGTGCTGGTGGTCGACGATTCGCCGACCGAGACACGCATCCTGTTCAATACGCTCACCAAAGCCGGATACCGGGTCGAAACCGCGGCGAATGGCGAGGAAGGGGTCGACGCGGCACGCCGCCTCCATCCTGACGTCATCCTAATGGATGTCATCATGCCAGTCCTGAACGGTTTTCAGGCGACACGGATTCTGCGTGGCGACGTGCAAACCGCGAATATCCCCATCATCATGGTAACGACCAAGGATATGAAAACGGACCGAACCTGGGGTTTGCGCCAAGGCGCAAACGACTACCTGGTCAAGCCAGTGGATCGCCAGCTACTCCTCGAACGGATTCGCATCCTCTTGGGTGCTTGACGCAAATGGCGCGCACCAACCGTTCCAGAACCGATCTGCACGCGCTGATTCGCGACCTTGACGCTCGCTGTCGGGCGCGCGCCGCCGGCTTGCCGGACGACACGAAACCTTCCGATAGCTGGGCGGCGGTGTTGTTTCTGGTGCGCGCGCAGCCCTTTTTGACGCCGCTGGAGCAGATTGCCGAAGTCCTTGAAATGCCACGCGACATTACACGGGTGCCGGGTACCCGGCCGTGGCTGCTCGGCGTCGCGAATAATCGGGGAATTCTGCTGCCAATTTTCGATCTGGGCGCCTTTATCGAGGGCGGGAAGCCCCCGCTTCAGGGTAGGGTCCAGGAATCTGGCTCGGACCGCCGCCGCGAAACCCGCGGTCGAGAGCGCGTGCTGGTGGTAAGGCAGGATGAATTGCCCTGCGGTCTGGTCGTCTCCGAGGCGATCGGTATGCGCTACATCAAACGCGGCGACCAAGTCGCCGAGGTACCGGAGGGGCTCGGCGCGAGCAAACCCTACGTCGATGCCTCGTTTCTTCTCGATGGCGCGCCAGTGCCGGTCGTCCGGCTGGGTCGCCTGATCGCCGATCCACTGTTCAACGCGGCCATGGTGTAGACGCTCGCGATCGACCTCGGCGGCGAGTTCGCTCAATGGTCAAGGTTCATGACTGACCTTGAAGCACGTTATGTACCGTCAGGCGTGACCAGGACATTCAATGGACATTCGAAAAGACAATCAACGCATCGGGAGTCGGCACTAGATGGCGAAGCCAATGAAAATAACTTTAGGCAAAACCGCGGCGGGGCGGTTCCCGGGAGGTTCACAGTGGACGACGCTTCTGTGGTTACTGATCGCGTTGATCTTTGCGGCGCTGGCGTTGCTGAGCGATCTTCAACTGAGCAATGTCGACGAAGCGAATCGACGGCAGTCGCTCGCCGCGGCCATGCAAACCATCGAAGCGCGGAATTTGATCGAATCCGCACGCGAGGCCGCGCGGGGCAACGTCGACGCCTTTGAGCGGCTACGCCAGGCGCACGAGCAATTGCAGGCCAGTTTGGCGACCCCGATCAGCGGTGCTGCCGACATGGCGACGCCACTCAGGGATCACGCGAGACAAGCCGAGAAATCCTGGGCGGCGGTCAGCGCCGCCGCCAAAGGGATTCTGGCCGAGAAGGCTCGTCTGCTGACCCTGCGCGAACACATCGAGACCGTGCAGGAAGCACTGCCGCAAGTCAACGAGAAGATGGCTGCGGCGCAGCGGGTCGTCGCCGAGACCGCTACGCCCTCTCAGGCGCTTCAAGCCGGCCTGCAAACGGCCCGGCTGGAGCGCATGAGCGCGGCTCTCGCGCAATTCCTGGCGGGCGAGACGCTCGCCGCCCAAACGATCGAGGATTTTTCGGCGGGCAACGACGCGTTCGCCGCCACGCTCGACGACCTGATCGAAGCATCCCGGAGCGGTTCGGTGTCGAGTGCCGGCGCTCGTTCCGCACTCGCCGAAACGAAGCTTCACTTCGACACGCTGCGCGCGTCGGCCAGCGACCTGCTGGGATCGATGCAAGAGGTTCAGCCAGCGCTCGACCAATTGCCGAGCCTGGAGACCGAGGGGCTTCGGCTGGAGACGTCATTGCAAGCCCTGATGTCTGACACTGGCCTGGGGGGAGGGCACTTCACGCTGGCCGGCATTCCCATTGGCAAAGGCGCGGTTCTGCTGTTCGGCGCCATCGCCGTGCTGAGTCTCGTTCTGTTGACGCTATTGACCTTGCGCGACGCCAAGCGTCGGGAGGAACTTTCGACCGCCCAGACCGAGCGTGACGAGGGCGCGATCCTGCGTCTGCTTGATGAAATGGGCGATCTCGCCAGCGGCGATCTGACGGTCGAGGCCACGGTCACCGAGGACAAAACGGGAGCCATCGCCGATGCCATTAACTATGCGATCGAGGCCCTGCGAAGCCTGGTGACCACCATCAACACGACCGCCGCCAGGGTCACGCACTCGGCGCAAGAGAGTCGCGCGATCGCCATGCGGCTCGCCGAGGCGAGCAGCGTTCAATCGCTGCAGATCACCCAGGCCTCGGCGGCCGTGCAGTCGCTGACGGTTCAGATCGACGAAGTCGCCCGCAATGCCGGCGAGTCCGCCGAGGTGGCGTCCCGTTCGGTGGAAGTGGCCGGACGCGGCGCCCAGACGGTGCGCGATACGATCCAGGGCATGGATGCAATCCGCGAGCAGATTCAGGAAACCTCGAAGCGTATCAAGCGGTTGGGCGAAAGCTCACAAGAGATTGGCGAGATCGTCGAGCTGATCGACGACATTGCCGATCAGACCAACATCCTGGCGCTGAACGCCGCCATGCAGGCGGCGATGGCGGGCGAGGCCGGACGCGGTTTCGCGGTGGTCGCCGACGAGGTCCAGCGGCTGGCCGAGCGTTCGCGCAACGCCACCAAGCAGATCGAGGTGCTGGTGCGGACCATCCAGGCGGACACCAACGAGGCGGTCAGTTCCATGGAGGCCAGTACCGCCGGCGTGGTCGAAGGCGCCAACTTGGCCGAGAACGCGGGCGAGGCGCTGCGCGAGATCGAGAACGTCTCGGCCTACATCGCCGATCTGACCAAGCGCATTTCCGATTCCTCCCAGCGTCAGTCCCGGCAGTCCGCTGAGATCAACGATACCGTCCAGGCCATTCGCGCCATCACCGAGGAGAATACGGATGGCACGCGCCGCGCCGCGGACTCGGTCGAGGAACTCGCCAACCTGGCCATCGAATTGCAGCGGTCGGTAGCAGGCTTCCGGCTTCCCTAACGGACAGGCTGACCACGAGTAGCGGGTCCATGGCAGAAAAAAAGGTGGTTGAAGGTCTTCATTGGGTCAAGGGCGAGATCGCCGCGACCCTGCGTCCAGTGCGTGACTTGGTTGAGGCAGGAGGTGCCTCTACCTCGCCGGGGAGTCTGGCGGCTGCCGTTCAAGCCCTGGAGCAGGTGCAAGGCGTCCTGCTGGCGCTGCAATTGAATACGCCGGCGCGTCTGGTGCAAGAGATGACCCGGCTGGCCGAGTGCCTGAGCGATGGCGGTTCGATGGCGCTCGAGGCGGAAGACACCCAGGACGTTCACGCGGTCGCGCGGGTGATGGGTCAGGCGCTTGCCCAGTTGAACAGTCACCTCGACAGCCTGGATGCCGGCTTCGATGAACGCCCGTTGAACCTCTGGTCGAGCATCAATGAGGTCCGCGCTGCCCGCAATGACCTGCCGCTGACCCATTTCGAATTCCTGACGTTAGCGGCAACGGAGACCGACGGCGATGTTCAATGGCGGCCCGAGGCGCTGGAGACTCTGGCCGAAGTCGTGCGTCAGGTACGGCCTCAATATCACCGTTATCTGGTCGAATGGTATCGGGGCGGTCCTGACAATCAGGGCCTGATCCGTCTCGGGAGTCTCTTTCGTCATCTGCATGGCTACCTCAAGGAGGGGGTGCTCGCCGACCTGTTTCTTCTCAGCGAGGCATTTGCCGAAGCCGTGCGGGACGAACGTCTGGCCACCGATGCCAAAACGCGCTCATTGATGGGGCATATCGATCGGGTCTTGAAGCCGTTGGCCCAAAAGCCGCCGCAGTGGCCGGACGTTGATGTACTGTCCCTCATCGAACATCTCCTGAATAGTCTTTCAGCGGTCGCGGTCAGCAATCCGGCCGTTGCCCGGCTATGGTCCTGGTATGGTCCAGACCGGTCCGGCACCTCCCGGTCACGCGAAGACAGGGATGGTTTTGGTGGCGATGCCGCGCTCGCCGAGCTCGCAGGCTCGCTCTTGAGCGAGTTCTCCCAGCTCAAAGAGCAGTTCGATCTGCTGACGCGCGAGGAACCGACCGATCACGATGCGTTGGATGCCTTCAGCGCGCGCCTGCGTCGTCTCGCCGACACCCTGGACGTGGCCGACGTCGGCAACCTGTCGGAGCGACTGCGCACGCTTGCCAATGATTTCAGTGGCTCAACGCGCGACGAGATGGCGAGAGATCGGGTACGGCTGGAGTCGCAGGCCATGGAACTGCTTGGCATCGAGGCGGTTCTGCTCGCCCATGCCGGTCATCGTTCGACGCGGGCCAAACAGATCATCGTGCCCGAGATGGATCTGTCCGAACTCACCGCGGCCACGTTGCGCGAAGCGGGTTACGAACTATTGCAAGTCAAGGAGGCCATTGCTGGCTGCCATGCCGAACAGGGCACGCTGGATGCCCTGAGCCCGGTGAAGCAACATCTTCTCAGTGTCTCCGGCGCCTTGACCGTTCTCGGCGAGATTCCGGCGGCGGAGCTTACCGATTCGATCGGCGAACTGGTCCAGAATCGCTATGTCAAGGCCGGGCGGACTCTCACGGCTGCCGAATTCGAGCATCTTGCCGATGCCGTCGCAGCACTCGAACTCTATCTTGGTCATCTCCAGGAGGCGGTGCCCTTCGGCGGCAGCCTGATCGAGCGCGGCAGCGAGTCTATTCGCGCCCTTCGGTCCGAGCCTGAGCCAACCCTAGCGCTTTCGATCGAAGAGCCAACCGGCACGACGGCCGCCTCGACCGATGTCGAGCGGCCCCTTGAGCTTGATCTCCCTCTCGATTCCGACATCATCCCCGACTCCCAGGTCTCCATCCCGAATCAACCCGCTTCGGAGATCGTCCCCGGCTTGATCGAATCGGAGTTTTCCGACGATGACGAGACGGCATTTCTCGATATCTTCATGGAGGAGGCCCGCGAGGAAACCGCTTCGGTCCAGATCCAGTTTGCACGCTGGGAGTCCAATCCCAACGATGTCTCCGCCCTGGCCACACTCAGGCGCAGCTTCCATACCCTCAAGGGCAGCGGCCGACTGGTCGGAGCCCTGCAGGTCGCCGAGTTTGCTCAGTCGATCGAGTTACTGCTCAATCGTCTGATGGAAGAGCAAGCGTTCCCCACCGAGGACATTCTGAGCTGCGTGGCAGAGGCGGTGAGTCTGTTGCCCGGTCTTGTCACGGCCGAGTCCGAGGGGCTCCAGTTCGACGTCGATCCTCTCGTTTCGCGCGCCAATCGGTTGCGGGAGACGTCCAGCCTTGCGGCTGGTCAAGAGCTCGTGACCACGATCGCACCAGCCGAGTTGTCAGACGAACTGGCGGCCGCGAAGCTGGCGGATCTTGCGGAGCAGGTGACCGACCACGATAGTCTGTTCGTCGCCGACGAAGAATTGCAGCGAATCTTTCAGGCGGAGACGTACGAGCATCTCGACGAGTTGCGGGTCTTTCTGCGGCGGGCCGAGGCGGGTGACGCCAGGGTGGATGAAGCGAGCCGACGCGCCTTGCATACCCTGACCGGTAGTGCGCGAATGTCTGGCATCGACTCCATTGCCACGGTGACCAAGGGGTTGGAGCAATGTATCAAACCGTTGCTGGCCTTGGGCGGCGTGCTGGATGAGCGCCTGTTGACTCTCATCGGGCGCGCTGTCGACGCCATTCGAGAACGGGTCGACGAATTGCCAGCCCTGGGTGCCGGCGCCTCGGCCCTGGTGGACCTTGCCGCCGAGATCGCCCAACTTGAGCCGCCCGTTCTGGCGGACGATAAGATCGAAATCCCCACGGCCATCGACGCTCTTCAGATCGAGGTGCCACCCGAGCCAGAGCCTTCGCGCGAGCATCTCATTCCGCTAGAGACCGCTCTCGACGACTCGCCTCGGTATCCCGCGGTGGCAGTCGAACAGGAGGCAGGCGACTGGCGGTCGGCGGCTGAATGTGCGGGCGAGCTGGAGACAGCGGAACCGACCGACGCCATGCCGGCGCCCGATCCGGACATGGTCAGCCTGTTCCTGGAAGACGCGCGGGATCTGCTCGACAAACTGGACACGCAATTCCGCGAATGGCAATTGACCCCCCAGAACCTTGGTGCGCTGGATGGCATCAATCGCCTCCTGCATACACTGAAAGGTAGCGCGCGCCTCTCCGGGGTAGCGGCTATCGGCGATCTCAGTCACGCGCTGGAAACCCGCCTGAAGGCATTGAGCGAAGATCCGCGCGCGGTCAATGAGACGACGCTGGAATTGACCCAGCGTGCCGTGGACACCCTCTCGGCGCAGGTCGACGCACTGGAACAGGGAGCGCCACTCCAGCGCATGACGACCCTGATCGAGGCGCTTGGCCGTTCGCCGTTGGAGATTCCGGGCGTCCCCGAAATGCCAGTGGAAGCGGCCTTGCCGCTGGCCGCGCCGTTCCAGCTCGCCGGGGCGATTCCCCCAGATGAATACGCGGATCTGGCGAGTGTTCGCGAAGGGCCGGCCCCGAGCGGCGTCGAAGGGCTGCCCCCGAGCGGCGTCGAAGGGCTTGCTCCGAGCGGCGTCGAAGGGCCGGCCCCGAGCGGCGCCGAAGGGCTTGCTCCGAGCGGCGTCGAAGGGTCGGCCCCGAGCGGCGTCGAAGGGCTGCCCCCGAGCGGCGTCGAAGGGCTTGCTCCGAGTGGCGTCGAAGGGCCGGCCCCGAGCGGCGTCGAGGGGACTGCGGCGCTTCCCGCCAGCCCACAGATCCGAGTGCGTTCCGATCTGCTGAACCGATTAGTCAACCACGCCGGCGAGATCAGTATCTACCGCGGGCGTTTGACGCAACGCAATGGATTGTTGGGTTTTGGCCTGGGAGAACTCGACCAGACCGTCGCGCGTCTGCGTGAGCAACTCCGACTGCTGGAGATCGAAACGCAGACTCAGATCATGCATCGCTTCGAGCGCGAACGTGAGCGTGAGCGCGAGCGCGAGGAAGAAGCACGCGGGTATGACGGCGAGTTCGATCCGCTTGAAATGGACCGCTTCTCAAGACTCCAGCAGCTTTCCGGCAGCCTGGCGGAGACCGTCAACGACCTGGTCAGCGTCAAGGAAATGCTGGGCGGCTATCAGCGCGAATTCACGGATCTGTTGACCCAGCAGGCGCGCATCGCCGACGATCTTCAGGACGGACTGCTCCGCACCCGGCTGGTGCCCTTTGTCCAAGTGGTTCCGCGTCTGCATCGCCTGGTGCGCCAGACCGCCGACACCCTCGGCAAGTCGGCGCGCCTGGAGGTGATCGGACCCGAGGTGGAACTGGACCGCACCATCCTGGATCGGCTGGTCGCGCCGCTCGAACACCTGTTGCGCAACGCGGTGGATCACGGCCTGGAGGATTCCAAGACGCGGACCGCGAACGGCAAGCCGGCGACGGGCAAGGTGACGCTGGCCCTGCGCCGCGAAGGCAATGACGCGGTGATCAGCCTGAGCGACGATGGCAAAGGCATGGATCTCGCCGCCATTCGACAACAGGCGATTGCCCGCGGATTGCTGGCGCCCCAGACCATTCTGCCGGACGAGGCGCTGCTGCAATTCATCCTCGAACCCGGCTTTACGACCTCCGGCAAAGTCACCCAGATCTCGGGGCGCGGCGTCGGTCTGGACGTGGTGGCCTCCGAGATCAAGGTCGCCAATGGCTCGATCGCCCTGGAATCGGTCCCCGGCCAGGGTGCCCGTTTCACCGTCCGGCTGCCCTTGACGCTGGCCATTATCGAGGCGTTTCTGGTCTCCGCGGGGGACAACATCTATGCCGTGCCGCACAGTACTGTGGAAGCGGCGGGCCGTATCGGTCGTGACGACCTGCTGGCCATCTACCGGGGCGAGGCGACGGAATTCACCTCGCGCGGCCACAGCTACAAGGTCGTCTATCTGGGCGGCGTGCTCGATCCTGCTCACGAACCCGATCTCGGCGAACGGCGCTGGCTGCCGCTGCTGATGATCCGGCTCGGCGAGCAGCGCGTGGCACTGCATGTCGACAGTCTGCTCGAAAGTCAACGGATCCTGGTCAAGCCACTGGGTCCACAACTTGCTGGCGTGCGCTGGCTGAGCGGGGGCACCATTTTGCCGGATGGGCGGGTCGCGCTGATCCTTGACGCCTTGGCGCTGCTGCGATCCGGCGCGGCTCAGCTCTATCGGCCGGCCGCCGCGACGGTGGAGACCACGAAGGGGCCAGTCTGTGTGATGGTGGTGGACGACTCGCTCACCGTCCGGCGTGTCACGAGCCGTTTGCTGCGGCGTCAGAATATGGAAGTGCTGACGGCCAAGGACGGGGTCGAGGCCCTCACTCTGCTCGACGAGCGCATGCCCGATCTGTTGCTGCTGGATATCGAGATGCCGCGCATGGACGGCTACGAACTGGCGCGCCACATCCGCCGCTCCGAGGGCCTGCGGGATCTGCCGATCATCATGATCACCTCGCGCACCGGCGCCAAACATCGAGAGTACGCCATGCAGTTGGGAGTGGATCGCTACCTCGGCAAGCCGTATCAGGAATCCGAACTGCTCAACGAGATCAACTCGCTGCTGGCGGAGCGTGCCGGTTAAACTGGAAAAGAGCTGCCAGCCGCCAGCAAATAGCTGAACACGCTTCTTGGAGTGATTTTGTGGTCTTTCGCCGTTCACCTAGTGGGTGACAGTTTCGATCAGCGAAAACTTTGGCAAAATAACGGCTGGCGGCTGGCGGCTGGCGGCTGGCGGCTGGCGGCTGGCGGCTGGCGGCTCTTACCCGAAATCCCCCCACAGCGCCTGAATGACCGCGATGGCGGCGAGCGGCGCCGTCTCGGTGCGGAGAATGCGCGGCCCCAGACGCACGCCTTGAAAACCCTGGCGTCGGGCCTGCTCGCGTTCGCGCGAACTCAATCCGCCCTCCGGTCCCACCAGCAGGGTTACGTCTATCTCCGGCGCGGGAAACTCGGTCAGAGCCAGCGGCGCCAGGGGATCGAGCAGCAGACCGCCGGCGGGCGCGGTCGCCAACCAGGGTTCCAGTGTGGCGGCCGGTTCCAGCGTCGGCAGCCGCCGCCGCCCGGACTGCTCGCAGGCGCCGATCACGATGCCGCGCCAGTGTTCCAGGCGCCGTTCAAGGCGCGCGCCATCCAGGCGGACCTGACTGCGTTCGGTGAACAGGGGCGTGAGTCGGTCGACCCCGAGTTCCACCGCCTTTTGGATGGCATAGTCCATACGCTCGCCTTTGGAGACGCCAAGCGCCAGATGGATACGCAGTCGTGGGGCGGTTTCCGGTTCGCTCGCGCCCTCGACGAGGACCGTCGCGGCCGTGCGATTCGGCTCGATCAGGCGGGCCGGATAGTCGCGGCCATCGCCATTGAACAGAATCAGCGGGGTGTTGGCGGTCAGTCGCAGAACCTGGGTCAGATGGCGGGTCGGGCCAGCGGGCAAGACCAGATTGGATCCGGCGCTCAGGGGCGACTCAACGAAAATGCGCGGGAGACGCATCGTACCGATCAGCCCGGATTCGCGGTTGCGCGCCAAGTGCCCACGGCCAGCAGTCCCCAGCCGAGGATCAAGGCAATACCGCCCAAGGGCGTGATCGCACCGAGCCAGCGCTCGCCGCTGAGCGTCATCAGAAACAGGCTGCCGCTGAACAGGGTGCCGCCGAGCAGAAAGGCCCAGGCGGCGGCATGCACCAATCTAGCGCTTGGGCGCTGGAGCAGGAACAGGCCGCAGACCAGGATGGCCAGCGTATGCAGTCCCAGATAGTCCGCGCCGGTCCCCCAGTTGACGAGCAGATCAGGCGCGACGCGTCCCTTGAGTCCATGGGCGCCGAATGCGCCGAGGGCGACCGTCAGCAAACCGCCGACGGCTCCCAACGTCAGCCACAGTCGCGCCTGATTCATGGCGTGATTTCCCGAGAGCGACTCGCGCATAGTGGACTGCCTCATATGAATTTGGGTGATTCCCGGCCTTGTCGATGACCGTGCGGCTCAGGCCGCTGAAAACGTCACGTATCGCGCTGACCACACGGTCGATCCATTCGACGGGCTCATCGCCATCAGAATTACCTAATAAGGCAATTTTATGAAAGCAGCCGGAAATACTGTTTTGATTTTACCGTGGCGAATCACTACGCTCCGATCCCCATAGTACCCGGTCAGGACTTGAGCGTCCTCGTTGCAGTCGCCCCACAGGATTGTGCCCGGCGATCGAGAGGACGAGCCTTGTCGAACCAGGCGCGGATGCAAAATTCCAAACCATCTCCCGAGGATCCGATGCCACGGGAGTCGAGAGCCGCTTCCCGTCCTTAGTCAAGCAATAAGGCGGCATTCACCGCAGTGAACCGTTAGGAGACAAGCACCATGCCAACGTTTGTGCGTACCGATAAGTGCGATGGTTGCAAGGGTCAGGACAAGACCGCTTGCATGTATATCTGCCCCCACGACCTGATGAAACTCGACCAGGACGGTTCCGAGACCGGCCACGCCATGAAGGCGTTCAACCAAGAACCCGAGCAGTGCTGGGAATGTTACTCCTGCGTCAAGATCTGCCCTCAGCAGGCGATCGAATGCCGCCATTACGCCGATGTGGTGCCGATGGGCGCCTCGGTGCAACCCCTGCGCGGCACCGATTCGATCATGTGGACCATTAAGTTCCGCAACGGCAACATGAAGCGCTTCAAATTCCCCATCCGCACCACCCCCGAGGGCTCCATCGATCCCTACGGCTCCAAGCCAGAGGCCGACATCGCCAAGATCGGCGACGCTGGATTCTTCACCCTGGGCGGCGTTCAGAAGCCCGGCAATCCGAGCGAACTGATCCGGAAATAATCGGCTCCCGGCCCGGCAAAGCGCCGGGCAGGATCAAGGCGACGTTCATCCGTCGCCCCAGGAACACCTAGAACAAAAACTCTGAGGTAGACGAAATGGCTGGAGAATTCGGCAATCCCGAAATCGTCGAGGAAGAAGTTGACATCCTCATCATCGGTGGCGGCATGGGCGCCTGCGGCGCCGCCTACGAGATCGGCCCCTGGCTCGATCAGGCGAAGAAACAAGGCTTTGACCTCAAGGTCAAGCTGGTCGACAAGGCCGCCATGGACCGCTCCGGCGCCGTGGCCCAGGGCCTGTCCGCCATCAATACCTATCTGGGCGATAACGATCCCGCCGACTATGCCCGCATGGTCTCCAATGACTTAATGGGCATCACCCGTGACGACCTGGCCTACGACCTGGGCCGTCACGTCGACGACTCCGTGCATCTCTTCGAGGAATGGGGCCTGCCGATCTGGAAGCAACCCGGCGACGAAGGCAAGAATCTGGTCGACGGCGGCAAGCCGGTGCGTTCCGGCAAGTGGCAGATCATGATCAACGGCGAGTCCTACAAGTGGATCGTCGCCGAGGCCGCCAAGAAGGCGCTGGGCACCGACCGCATCCAGGAACGCGTCTTCATCGTCAAGCTGGTCAACGATAAGAAAGATAAGAACCGCATCGCCGGTGCCATCGGCTTCTCGGTCCGCGAGCACAAGGTCTTTGTCTACAAGTTCAAGGCGTGCCTGCTGGTCGCCGGCGGCTGCGTGAACATCTTCCGTCCGCGTTCGGTCGGTGAAGGCACCGGTCGCGCCTGGTATCCGGTGTGGAATGCCGGCTCGACCTACGCCATGGCCGCCGAGGCTGGCGCCGAGCTTACCATGATGGAAAACCGCTTCGTGCCCGCCCGCTTCAAGGACGGTTACGGCCCGGTTGGCGCCTGGTTCCTGCTCTTCAAGGCCAAGGCCACCAACGCCTTCGGCGAAGTCTACATGGACACCAACAAGGAATTGTTGAACGACTATCCTCCCTATGGCCAAGCCGCCGTGCCGGCGTCCTGCCTGCGCAACCATCTCATGATGAAAGAGATGCGCGAGGGTCGCGGCCCGATCTACATGGACACGGTCACCGCGCTCGGCAAGCTCGCCGAAACCATGACTCCTAAGGAGATCAAGCACCTCGAAGCCGAGGCCTGGGAAGACTTCCTGGATATGTGCATCGGTCAGGCCGGTGTCTGGGCTGGCGAGAACATCGAGCCGGAGAAGAAGAACTCCGAGCTGATGCCCACCGAACCCTACCTGCTCGGCTCGCATTCGGGCTGCTGCGGCATCTGGGTCTCGGGTCCGACCGATCTCGGCGCCCCGACCTCCGAGGATCACGCCGACGCCGGCAAGATCCCGAGCCACCTGCCCTCCGGCTGGAGCTGGGGCTATCGCTCCATGACCACCGTCAAGGGTTTGTTCACCGCCGCTGACGGCGTGGGCGCCTCCGGTCACAAGTTCTCCTCCGGCTCGCATGCCGAGGGGCGCCTTGCGGCCAAGGCGATGGTCAAGTTCTGCATGGACCACAAGGACCACAAGCCCGAGCTGGCCGATTCGGTCGCCGATCTGGTCGATGCGATCTACCGTCCGGTGCGCAACTTCCTCGAGAACAAGGACTACAGCACCGCCATCGACGTGAATCCGCACTACATCACGCCGAAGATGCTTCAGTTCCGCTTGCAGAAGATCATGGACGAATACGTCGCCGGCGTCTCGACCATGTATCAGACCAACGCCAAGATGATGGAAGTGGCGGAGATGAAGCTGGAAATGCTCAAGGAAGACGCGCTGAAGATGCGGGCGAAGGATCTGCACGAACTGCTGCGCGCCTGGGAGAACTACCACCGCATCCTGACCGCTGAAGCGCACATGAAGCACATCCAGTTCCGCGAGGAAAGCCGTTACCCCGGCTTCTACTACCGGATGGATTACAACTTCGTCGACGAAAAGAACTGGAAGTGTTTCGTCAACTCGGTCTATGACAAGGAGAGCAAGACCTGGAACTGCTTCAAGCGCGCCCATGTCGATGTCGTCGATAAGGCGAAGCTATTCAAGTAGGCATTCGCTCTTTCCCTTCCGCTCCCTGATCGGGAGCAGGAAGGTAAGGGACTCAGTGACGACAAGTCCGGTCGCCGCAAGGCGTTCGGGCTTTTTTATTGCGGGACGTGTAGGGCTGTGTTTTACGATTGCGCACTGCGCGCCAGGAGGCTACGCTGTAATACATCGTAGCCTACTCGATAGAGGTACCAGGATGGGCGTCACGAGCGTAAGACTTCGGCCTGACCTCGAATTACCACTTGAAGAACTTGCAACACGTCTCGATAGAAGCAAAAATTACATTATCAATCAAGCGGTTAATGATTTTATTGCACGTCAGTCACAGGCCGATGAGCAGTGGCGCGAAACCCTTGAGGCGATCGATTCCATCAAGGCCGGCCAGCGCATCGATGAAAGAGACGTCACGCGGTGGCTTGAGACTTGGGGGACGGAGCACGAGCTGGCCCCCCCCGCCACATGAGGGTTTTCTACTCGCCCGAAGCGGTCGCGGATTTGAAGCGTCTCAGGGAGTTTATCGAGGTCAAAAATCCCCAAGCCGCACTGCAGGCAGCGGCTTCCCTCTTAAAGGGAATCGGCCAGCTCAAAACCTTCCCGTTGCTTGGCTCCGAGGTTCGACAAGCGCCAGATCCGGAACGGATTCGAGATCTGATCATCGGAAAATATGTCGTCCGTTATCTGGTAAACCGTCACGAGATCGTCCTCCTTCGTGTCTGGCATCATCGAGAAAATCACTGATCTCATCCCATTCGTCCTGAAAAGCCTGCCGAATGATTCGCAGGCCATCGGACCTCCCCGAGGATCCACCGCCATGATTCAGACCAAACCTGCCATTCCCTTTCAGAGCGTCGTCATGCCCGAGGCACTGCAGGCGGAAAACCGGATCCAGTTCCGTTGTCACCAGGGCATTTCCTGCTTCAACGCCTGCTGCAAGCGAGCGGATGTCACCCTGGCACCCTACGATGTGCTACGGCTCAAGCGCCGGCTCGGACTGACCTCGACCGAGTTCGTCCGCCAGTACACGGTTCCTTTCCAGATGGACGGCGACGGACTTCCCGGCATCAAGCTCAAGACCGACGAGAACGGCACCTGCCTCCAACTCGCGGGCGATGCCGGCTGCGGCGTCTACACGGATCGCCCGACCGTCTGTCGCTACTATCCGCTGGCACTCCTGGCCCTGCGCGAAAAGGACTCGCCCACTGCCGAGGAGCGCTATTCGCTGGTCCGGGAGGATCACTGCAAGGGCCACGAAGAACCGCGCGAGATCAGCATCCAGGACTATCGCGCCGAACAAAGCTGCGAAGACTTCGATGCACACAATCGCGGGTGGTATCAGTTGGTTCTGAAGAAAAAATCCGCCGGCCCCACCGTCGGGCAGCCGCCCCAGACGAGTCTGCAACTCTTTTTCATGGCATCCTATGACATCGATACCTTCCGCCGTTTCGTCCTGAGCGAGAATTTTCGCAAGACCTACGCGCTTCCCGATGGCTTTTATGTCGAGGGGGAGCAGGACGACGAAGCCCTGCTGGCCTTCGCCTTCCGGTTTTTGCGTCAGGTCCTGTTCGGCGAGCGCACGGTCCAGGAGGTCGCGGACGCCTGGGACCAGCGCGTGGCCCAGCGCCGGGAGATCTGGGACGCGCGCAAACAAGCCGAAATCGAGCGGCGTCTGGTGGCGGAAGATCGGAAATATGCCGAGGGCGGCGATGGCGTCTGTACCGAGTAACGCGCGTTCCGCGTGACATTCGCCGTTGCGAGCATCCCCAACCCGGCAGAGCCGGAACCAAAAACGTGGCCGAGGATTCCGCTCGTTGTCGTTGTCGTTGTCGTTGTCGTTGTCGTTGTCGTTGTCGTTGTCGTTGTCGTTGTCGTTGTCGTTGTCGTTGTCGATGGTCCGATTACGACAACGACAACGAGCGATGGCCGAAACGATGATCGACGCCTCGTTGTCGAATATCCGCGCGACAACGAAGTTTCTTCGACAGTTTTTTCAAGATTTGCGGACGAAGGGACTCGGTCGATTGTTTTCAGGAAATCGCCTTATAAGCCACTTTGACTCGCGACGATGGACGCCCTTTGATGAATGAACCCACCGATCCGCGCGCACGGCTCGCGGCACGACTCGACGCGACCGCCACGCTGCTGGCGGCCGTGCAGGCCGACGCCGAGTTGCTGGCCACGACCCTCCAGGCCGCGACCCGGACCGCCGAGTCCATCAATCGGGGCGGCACGCTCTTCATCTGCGGCAACGGCGGCAGTGCCGGGGAAGCCACTCACCTGAGCGGCGAGCTGATCGGCCCCTTCCTCGACAAGACCCGCCGCCCGCTCCCGGCCATCGCGCTCGGATTCGACACCAGCGCCGTCACCGCCGTCGCCAACGATTTTTCGTTCGACGAGATTTTTGCGCGACAACTCGCCGCCCTGGCGCGTCCCGGCGATGTGCTCTGGGCGCTGTCCACCAGCGGCCGCTCGCCCAATATCGTGCGCGCCCTGGAGACCGCCGCCGCGCGCGGCGTCCTGACCGTGCTGCTCACCGGCGCGCGTCACCCTGACCTGCCCGCCGCCGCCGAGATCGTCCTTGCGGTTCCCTCGCGGGAGACGCCCAGAATCCAGGAACTGCATCTCGTCCTTGGACACTTCCTGTGCGAGATCGTCGAGTCGTTGACCGCCGACAGCCGCGTCCTCTCGCCTTACCTTGGAACGACCTCGATCTGATACAGCCGCGGCCAGTATTTACCCGTGACGTACAGGCGATCGGTGGCCGCGTCATGAGCAATGCCGTTGAGCACCGCCTCGCGGCTCGGTCGCTCGGACTCCGGGTAGAGTCCACTCAGATCGAGATAGCCCGTCACCGCGCCGCTGTCAGGGTCGATCCGCACCAGATAGTCCTGGTGCCAGACATTGGCCCAGACCTCGCCCGCGATGTATTCCAATTCGTTCAAAAAGCGGATGGGGCGCGTGCCATCGCGCACGGTCAGTCGGCGCACGACACGCCGTGACTCAGGATTCAGAAAGCGCAGCTCGGCCGTGCCGTCGCTCATGATCCAGTGGCGCCCGTCCTGCGCGAGGCCCCAGCCCTCACCTTGGTACCGGAAAGTTTCGCGGGTCTCCAGGCTATCCCGATCGCGGATGAGACCAAGTCCTTCGCGCCAGGTCAGTTGAACGAGCCGCCCGTTCCAATGGGCGATCCCCTCTCCGAACAGATCGGGCGCCAGCCGGGTTTCCCGCTCGACGCGGCCGGTGGCAAGATCCACCCGGCGCAACGTCGATGCACCATAGTGTCCGGTCCCCTCGAAGAGTTGACCATCGACCACAATCAGACCCTGGGTGAAGGCGGTAGGGTCATGCGGGAAGCTCGCCACGACGCGGTAGCCGAAAACCGGGGCCGTGGTGGATGGCAGACCGCTGGCGCAACCGCTGTCCGGGAAGACGCTGAACAAGGCCAACAGCATTGAAACTTGTGCCGCGCGAAGCCGAAGGGGGTTGGCTGTGGATGCCATCCAGACACGGTCCTTGCGGGAACCTCGTTGGTCTATTTTAGGATGTATTCTCATACAATCTCGACGAGCTAACCGTCGGCGATGCGAAATGCACCTGCGAGGTCTCGAACCATGGCAAAAGATCCCCGAAAAATCTATCAACTCAAGATCGGTCTCAGCGGCGCGAAACCGCCGATCTGGCGGCGTCTGCTGATCGTCGATACCGTTCCGCTGCCGGCGTTTCATACCGTGCTGCAAATCGTCATGGGCTGGGAGGATTCGCATCTGCATCAATTCGTCACGGGCGGCAATGACTACGGCACCCCGGATCCGGGCGATCATTTCTCGGAAACCCTGAACGAGAGCCGCTACAAGCTCAACCATGTCTCTACGTGCCTTTACGCGCTATCGGTTGCTATGACTCCGTATGTTTAGAGACAAGGCAATGCCTTGTCTCTACGTGACCGGGGCGTGTCAGGATAAGGCAAGGGCGTCTGCCCGCCGGAGGACGGTGGCGGGAATCGACATCAGGCGGCAATCCCCGCCTGCTGCAACTCACGAATCTGGTCCCGGATCGCGGCGGCCTGCTCGAATTCCAGATTCTTTGCGTGCTGATACATCTCCTTTTCCAGCGACTTGAGCCGCTTGGCCATCTGCGCCGGGGTCAGTCTGGCGTATTCGGCAACCTGCTCGGCCACTTTGGCGAAAGCGCGCGCCTTCATCGGCGCACCGGGAGTGGCACTTTCCAGAATGTCGGCGACCGCTTTGCGGATGGTCTGCGGCGTGACTCCGCTGGCGAGATTGGACGCGACCTGTTTGGCGCGCCGGCGATCGGTTTCCTCGATGGCGCGCTGCATCGAGCCGGTGATTTTGTCGGCATAGAGAATCGCCTTGCCGTGGGCATTGCGCGCGGCGCGCCCGATGGTCTGGATCAGCGAGTCAGCCGAGCGCAGAAAGCCTTCCTTGTCGGCATCCAGGATGGCGACCAGTGAGACCTCTGGCATGTCCAGCCCCTCGCGTAACAGATTGATCCCGACCAGCACGTCGAATTCGCCCAGGCGCAGGTCGCGGATGATCTCGACCCGCTCCACGGTCTCGATGTCCGAATGCAGATAGCGGACCTTGACGCCGTGATCGTTCAGATAGTCGGTCAGATCCTCGGCCATGCGCTTGGTCAGGGTGGTGACCAGCACCCGTTCGTCGACGGCCACGCGCGGGCCGATCTCGGAGAGCAGATCGTCGACCTGGTTCAGCGCCGGGCGGACTTCCAGTTCCGGATCGACCAGCCCGGTGGGCCGCACCACCTGTTCGACCACCGCGCCCGAGTGGTCGATTTCGTACTGACGCGGCGTGGCCGAGACATAGATGGTCTGGGGCTGGCGCGCCTGAAATTCCTCGAACTTGAGCGGCCGGTTATCGAGCGCCGAGGGCAACCGAAATCCGTACTCCACCAGATTCTCCTTGCGCGAGCGGTCACCCCGGTACATGCCGCCGAGCTGCGGGATGGTGACATGGCTCTCGTCGATCACGACGATGGCGTCGGGCGGCAGATAATCGTAGAGCGTCGGTGGCGCCTCGCCGGGTCCGCGACCGGAGAGATAACGGCTGTAGTTCTCGATGCCGGAGCAATAGCCGACCTCCAGCATCATTTCCAGATCATAGAGCGTGCGCTGTTCCAGACGCTGGGCCTCGACCAGTTTGTCATTGTCGCGCAGCCAGTCGAGCCGCTGTTTCAGCTCGGGCTTGATCTGTTCGACGGCATTCAGGATGGTCGCGCGCGGCGTCGCATAGTGGGTCTTGGGAAAGACCGTGTAGCGCGTGACCTTGCGCCTGACCTCGCCGGTCAGCGGATCGAACAGCGACAGCGCCTCGATCTCCTCGTCGAACAGCTCGATGCGTACCGCTTCCTCGTCGGATTCGGCCGGATGGATGTCGATGACATCGCCGCGCACCCGGTAGGTGCCGCGAGCGAGTTCGACCTCGTTGCGTTTGTACTGGAGATCCGCCAGACGGCGCAGGATGGCGCGCTGGTCGATCCGGTCGCCACGTTTGAGGATGAGCACCATCTTGAGATAGGCCTCCGGATCGCCCAGACCGTAAATGGACGAGACGGTCGCGACGATGATGACATCCTTGCGCTCCAGCAGCGCCTTGGTGGCGGACAGGCGCATCTGTTCGATGTGTTCGTTGATGGAGGCGTCCTTCTCGATGTAGGTGTCGGTCGAGGGGACATAGGCTTCCGGCTGGTAGTAGTCGTAATAGGAGACGAAATACTCCACCGCGTTGTTCGGAAAAAAGTCGCGCATCTCGCTATAGAGCTGCGCCGCCAGGGTCTTGTTGGGCGCCAGCACCAGCGCCGGGCGCTGGATCTGCTCGATCACGTTGGCGATGGTGAAGGTCTTGCCCGAGCCAGTGACGCCGAGCAGTGTCATGCCGGCCTCGCCATCGCTCAGCCCGGTCACGAGTTGGCGGATCGCCACGGGCTGATCGCCGGCCGGCGCGAATTTGGCGACGAGTTGAAAGGGGATCGCGGACATGCGGGAACCTCGGCGAGCGAAGAGACGAAGATGCAGCGAATTGAAACCGAACAGAGTCGATATGCGTCAACCGCGACACCCTGCTTCCATGACCAGCACAGGGGGCGACGAGGGGCGGTTGCTACCAGTGTTTGGGGGCGAAATCGGACGCCGTGGTCAATTTGAAGACCTCGTCATGGATGGACGCTGTCATGAAGCCAGCGTCGCGCGCTTCTTCTACGGTGCCCCGATCCCAATCGACCCCAGCTAAAATCCCCAGCACGGTTTTGTTACCGTGCTCAGGGAAAAATTCCCGAAATCGCTCCATGATATTGCGAAACTGGAGAATCGATTCCTTCTTGACTCGACTCTTCACCTCTACGACAACCGCCATGTTGACGTCGCCATTCGCGTAGGAGAGAACATCGATTTCGATGGTTTCTCCGCCTTTGCGGATTCGGACCCGCGGCATGACGACCGTCATGCCAAACCGCTTGGCCAGAATGCACTCCAAGGACGGCAGCGCCATGCCTTCGGTGAAATACCCAAATTTATCGCCGATCCCGCCAATCTGGCAGCCAATCTCCTTGATCATGCGTTCGGTTTGATTAAAGCGCTTGGCCGATACCTCAAATTCGCGGCTGACCTCCTGGAATTGACGGTTCGTCTCCTGATTGGATTCCTGGAATTTACGGTCAGTTTCCTGGAATTTGCGGTCGGTCTCCTGGGTGGATTCCCGAAATTTGCGGTCGCTTTCCTTAAATTGCTCCGCGACTTCCCGAAATAACGACCGAACTTCTTCCAGCGTGGTACTTGCCATGATTCGTGTCCTCAATGATAGATAACCCTGTCAGCATACAAGGCTGCAAGTCGGTGTGCCGCGCGCCGGTTTGTTTCGCTATGATTGCAAGCCGCGCTCCGCGCATCCAGCCACCACGGAACCTCAGAGATTATCGCCGATGACCATGAAACTCGCCGCCCGCGTCCAGGCCGTCAAGCCGTCCGCCACGCTCGCCATCACCGCTCGCGCCAAGGCGTTGCGCGCGGCGGGCAAGGACGTGATCGGACTCGGTGCGGGCGAACCCGATTTCGACA
Source organism: Thiocystis minor (assembly GCF_016653465.1). Lineage (GTDB taxonomy): Bacteria > Pseudomonadota > Gammaproteobacteria > Chromatiales > Chromatiaceae > Chromatium > Chromatium minus. The sequence goes on from NZ_NHSQ01000065.1 coordinate 94,423, forward strand.
CGCCTGACCATATCAAAGCCGCCGCCATCGCGGCCATCCAGGCGGGATTCACCAAATACACCGCCGTCGACGGGACGACCGAACTCAAGCAGGCCGTCATCGACAAATTCAAGCGCGAAAACGGTCTGGAGTATGCCCAGGATCAGATTCTGGTCTCCTGCGGCGGCAAGCAGAGCTTCTTCAATCTGGCCCAGGCGCTGCTCGATCCAGGCGACGAGGTGGTGATTCCGGCCCCGTATTGGGTGTCCTATCCCGACATGGTGCTGCTGGCCAGCGGCGCGCCAGTCCTGATTCATGCTGGCGCCGAGCAGTCTTTTAAGATCACGCCGGCCCAATTGAAGGGCGCGCTTAACGAGAAAAGTCGGCTGTTCGTCATCAATAGTCCCTCCAACCCGACCGGCATGGCCTACCGCCGCGATGAACTGGAGGCGCTCGGCGAGGTACTGCGCGAGTATCCCAAGGTCGCGATCGCGACCGACGATATGTACGAACACATCCGCTGGAGTTCGGCCCCCTTCGTTAACATCCTGAACGTTTGCCCCGATCTGGCCCCGCGCACCCTGGTGCTCAATGGAGTCTCCAAGGCGTATTCGATGACCGGCTGGCGCATCGGCTACGCGGGAGGCCCGGCCGAGATCATCAAGGCGATGAAAAAGGTCCAGTCGCAAAGCACCTCCAACCCGACCTCGATCTCGCAGGTCGCGGCCCAGGCGGCGTTGGAAGGCCCTCAGGAATGCATCGGCGTCATGCGCGCGGCGTTCCATGAGCGCCACGACTTCGTGGTCGAACGTCTCAACCAGATCCCCGGCATCGAGTGTCTGCCGACCGACGGTACCTTTTACGTCTTCCCCAGGGCACAGGGTCTGATCGAGCGGCTGCCCGGCGTCAACAACGATCTGGAACTGGCCGAATATCTGATCGAGCAGGCCGGCGTCGCGATCGTCCCAGGGTCCGCGTTCGGGCTCAACGGCTATCTGCGTATCTCCATCGCCACCAGCCGCGCCAATCTGGAACAGGCGCTGGAGCGGATCGCCAAGCTGGCTGGCTGATCGCAACAACCGGATCTGCCCGAGCCGGGCGGAGCGAATGTGGAGAGACAACGCGCGCCTCAGCCGGGATCGAACGTACTCAGGCGCGATCTAATTTCGGTTCGGAAATATTCCGGATGAAATACCGAGGTGATGTTTAAGCAACTGAAAAGCCTGCTCGATCTGGACCGCTGACTGGTTGCTTAGCGCAGCGCCTCGACCTGCGCCACCGTCAGTCCCGTGGCCTGGGCGATCTGCCCATCGCTGAGCACGCCCAGCGCGATGAGGTTGCGGGCGGTGTCCTGGGCGGCCGCCAAGCGGCCTTTCTGCATACCGAGTTGCTCGCCTTCCTCTCGCCCTTCCTCTCGCCCCTCCTCGCGCGCCTCCTTGAGCAAGGACACCTCATCGTGCAGCGCCCGCTCGCGCACGAAGGCCAGGCGCCGCGCCTCCTCGTCGGCACTCAACTGACGCACGCGGTTCAGCGCCTCTTGAATCGGGGCATGTTCGATCGCGGCCATGGTCTGCTCCTCGCGCCAATGCTCGAAAAAGGTGATCCACGCGGACAGCGGATCGGCACCGAGCCCGAGCCGGTCCGCTTTCTTCAATTCGATCAGGTTCAACTGGAGTCGGTTCCCCAGAGTGACGCTGGGTTGGTCCGCGTCGCGCATCTCGAAGCGCCACCGCGCCTGCGCGCGCTGTTCCGACGTGTCGGCGAACAGATCGAAGTCCAGCAGATGGATCCCGACCGCCGAGCGCTACGTGGTGTAGCCCTCGCCCTGCTCCAACTGCTGGGCCAGCATCCGGGCCAGATAATACAGCGCCCGCGCGCCCCAGGCGCCATAGCGGCGCACCTGGATCTCGATATTGTAGGCGTGCCCCTCGCCATCGCGCGCCAGGACGTCGAGGATGATGTACTTGCCGCGCAACTCCTCGGCGTGGATGCCGGGGTTGAGGATCTCCACGGCGCAAATCTCGGGCAGGTCCGGGCGCAGGTCGTTGATCAACGACACCAGCAGCTCGGGGGCCTCGCCAAAGAGGCGCTTGAAGACGTAATCGTTCTTGGGGTCGAGCAGGGCGTCAGCAACGGAGGACATGGCGGGAGGCGTGGTCAGGGCGTGTGAAGTCGCCAGAATATCACCGTCTGACCCGCGCGGATGGGTCGTGGTTCGATGGGTTGCACGGCCAATCGGCGTCCGTGCCAATCGTCGGCGTCCATCCCCTGGCCGTTCTCCCCACCACTCACTCCCCGCCAATCACCGGTCAATGCCTTCCAATCACGACCAGCGAGGGAGCGCGAATCAAACCCATGCACAGCGGTTTGGAACGGGGCATCCGCAATGATCGTTGTCGTTGTCGAATAACGACAACGACAGCAAGAACGCCGACCGCGCGACGGGGGATTCCCCCCGTCGCAAGGTTTTCCGAACACCGGGAATGCGTCATTCCCGCGAACCTGGTTGAAACGTCCTGACAGGGCGCATGCGGCTCAATGGAAAATGGTCTCGGGGGTGTCGGCGGTGAGGAGACGCTCGGACCAGACTTCGAGTTGCTCGGGTTCGGCGGATTCGATGCGCGAGCGATAGGTCTCAACCAAATCGGAACCAAATTTACGGGAAAACAGGCGCATCAGGATGGTGGCTTCGCCACGCTGCAATCCCTGTTGCAACCCTTGTTGTAACCCTTGTTGCACTCCCTGCTGCAATCCCTTCTCAATCCCCGCTTGTTCAACAGTCGTGACATACGGCATCCGGTGTTGCTCCTCGTAGGCATAGAGTTCTTGACGAAAGTCCGCTTCCAGTTCCTGGGGCAGGCGGATCATCCAGTCGATGAGGCGGAAGACTTCCAGGATCAGCGTCTGCGGATAGCCGCGCTCGTACATCCGGCGGATGAGGCGGAATTTCCAGCCCTTGAGCGTCTCGACCTCGTTCGTCACCTTGGCGCGGATCTGGGCCATCACCACCAGGGCGAAGACGTTGTCGCTGGCTTCGAGTTCCGCCCAGCGTTGCGGCGCGACGGCATCGAGCAGTTTGACCATCGGGAAGCGGAAGGCGATCGCGCAGCCCCAGCGACGATGACGAAACTGGCTGGGGCGAAAGCGGGCGGTGGTGTCGGTCAGGACGGCGAGGCTAACGACATCCAGGCCATAGCGATCGCGCAGTCGGGTCTGGTAGAGGAACATCCGCTCACCAAAACCGCTCTCGGCGTCGCCCTGGACTTCGACATGAATCAGCACCGCGATCGCCTGACCGTCGAGCGCGCGTACGCGCACCAGTTTGTCGGCATAACGCCGACCGCGCGGGCTGTCGGCGCCGATTTGTTGCAGTTCCTTGTCGAGAAACTCCGGCGCCACACGCCAGTCGATCTGCGCATGAATGGCCGGGAACAGCAGCGCCAGGAACTCCGGGAAGAAGCGTTCCAGGGCTTCTTTCCAGGGGCTGTCGTAGTCGTTTTTGAGCGCGGTCTCGGCGGTTGAGTTGTCGACTGTCATGGGGGCGAGTGTAGCTGACTCGTCGGCGGGAGCGGGTCTAGGCACGATCCGCTGGCAAGTGCAGACACTGTCTCCGGAACTCCACGTCTTGGCGGGGCACGTCGCCCGCAAGCAGGCACCTACCTTGCTACGCCGATTGAAGCTCCAATCTTCGTTCAATGCGGTCGACTCGGTTGCGCAATTCATCCAGATCAGATTTTCCGGAATAAACCGCCGTGGTTAGCCCTCCCAATTGCTGCCCCATCGCGGAAAGTTGCAATTCGATCTGGACCAAGCGATTGCCGTGTTCGATTTGGGTCGTCCGGATAGCGCGTAGTTGTTCTAAGACAAGGTTTTCGACATTTTCGGTCATGGCGGTTTGTTGTCATCTGGGAAAGGATTACGTTCAAGTATAGCATCGCAATAACCAGCCCCCATGAGCATTGGTGCGATGGGTTTCGTGACCAGTCGGCATCCGTGCCAATCATCGGCGTCATCCCATGGCCGTTCGACCCATCCGACGCCGGCTTGTCTCGACCCGGCTCAATGGAAAATGGTCTCGGGGGTGTCGGCGGTGAGGAGACGCTCGGACCAGACTTCGAGTTGCTCGGGTTCGGCGGATTCGATGCGCGAGCGATAGGTCTCAATCAAATCGGAACCAAATTTACGGGAAAACAGGCGCATCAGGATAGTGGCTTCGCCACGCTGCAACCCCTGTTGCAGCCCTGTTGCACTCCCTGCTGCAACCCCTTCTCAATCCCCGCTTGTTCAACAGTCGTGACATACGGCATCCGGTGTTGCTCCTCGTAGGCATAGAGTTCTTGACGAAAGTCTGCTTCCAGTTCCTTGGGCAGACGGATCATCCAGTCGATGAGGCGGAAGACCTCCAGGATCAGCGTCTGCGGATAACCGCGCTCGTACATCCGGCGGATGAGGCGGAATTTCCAGCCCTTGAGCGTCTCGGCCTCGTTCGTCACCTTGGCGCGGATCTGGGCCATGACCACCAGGGCGAAGACGTTGTCGCTGGCTTCGAGTTCCGCCCAGCGTTGCGGCGCGACGGCATCGAGCAGTTTGACCATCGGGAAGCGGAAGGCGATCCCGCAGCCCCAGCGACGATGGCGAAACTGGCTGGGGCGAAAGCGGGCGGTGGTGTCGGTCAGGACGGCGAGGCTAACGACATCCAGGCCATAGCGATCGCGCAGTCGGGTCTGGTAGAGGAACATCCGCTCACCAAAACCGCTCTCGGCGTCGCCCTGGACTTCGACATGAATCAGCACCGCGATCGCCTGACCGTCGAGCGCGCGC
>NZ_NHSQ01000065.1:99321-123698 GCF_016653465.1 Thiocystis minor
CATCCAGGCCATAGCGATCGCGCAGTCGGGTCTGGTAGAGGAACATCCGCTCACCAAAACCGCTCTCGGCGTCGCCCTGGACTTCGACATGAATCAGCACCGCGATCGCCTGACCGTCGAGCGCGCGCACGCGCACCAGTTTGTCGGCGTAACGCCGACCGCGCGGGCTGTCGGCGCCGATCTGTTGCAGTTCCTTGTCGAGAAACTCCGGCGCCACACGCCAGTCGATCCGGGCATGAATGGCCGGGAACAGCAGCGCCAGGAACTCCGGGAAGAAGCGTTCCAGGGCTTCTTTCCAGGGGCTGTCGAAGTCGTTTTTGAGTGCGGTCTCGGCGGTTGAGTTGTCGACTGTCATGGGGGCGAGTGTAGCTGACTCGTCGGCGGGAGCGGGAGCGGGTCTAGGCACGATCCGCTGGCAAGTGCAGACACTGTCCCCGGAACTCCATCTGTGGTTCTCTCCATCGTCCGACCGATCGGGAAGTCATTGATGGACAGTTTCTTAGCGCAGCGCCTCGACCTGCGCCACCGTCAGTCCCGTGGCCTGGGCGATCTGCCCATCGCTGAGCACGCCCAGCGCGATGAGGTTGCGGGCGGTGTCCTGGGCCGCCGCCAAGCGGCCTTTCTGCATCCCGAGTTGCTCGCCCTCCTCTCGCCCTTCTTCTCGCCCTTCCTCTCTTCCCTCCTCGCGCGCCTCCTTGAGCAAGGACACCTCATCGTGCAGCGCCCGCTCGCGCACGAAGGCCAGGCGCCGCGCTTCCTCGTCGGCACTCAACTGACGCACGCGGTTCAGCGCCTCCTGGATCGGGGCATGTTCGATCGCGGCCATGGTCTGCTCCTCGCGCCAATGCTCGAAAAAGGTGATCCACGCGGACAGCGGATCGGCACCGAGCCCGAGCCGGTCCGCTTTCTTCAATTCGATCAGCGTCAATTGTAGCCGGTTCCCCAGCGTCACTTCGGGCTGACGCGCGTCGCGCATCTCGAAGCGCCAGCGCGCCTGCGCGCGCTGTTCCGACGTGTCGGCGAACAGATCGAAGTCCAGCAGATGGATGCCGACCGCCGCGCGCAAGGTGGCGTAGTCCTCGCCCTGCTCCAACTGCTGGGCCAGCATCCGCGCCAGATAATACAGCGCCCGCGCGCCCCAGGCGCCATCGCGGCGCACCTGGATCTCGATATTGTCGGCGTGCCCCTCGCCATCGCGCGCCAGGACGTCGAGGATGATGTACTTGCCGCGCAACTCCTCGGCATTGATGCCCGGATTGAGAATCTCCACCGAACGGATCTCGGGCAAGTCCGGGCGCAGGTCGTTGATCAACGACACCAGCAGCTCGGGAGCCTCGCCAAAAAGGCGCTTGAAGACGTAGTCGTTTTTGGGGTCGAGCAGGGCGTCAGCAACGGAGGACATCGGTGGAGGCGGTCAGGGTGCGTGAAGTCGCCAGAGTATCACCGTCTGAGTCGCTTGGATGGGTCGTGGTTCGATGGGTTGCACGGCCAATCGGCGTCCGTGCCAATCATCGGCGCATACCATGGCCGTTCTGCCCATCCACGCTGGCTCTGTCATGAGCCATCATGGGGTTGGACCTCCGCGCTGGAGGAGCCAGCGATCGGTGAGATGGGCGGCCCCATGGCCACCCGGTCGCGATGGACAAACCGCGCTGACATGAAAGCCGAAGGCGCGGACAACGTCGACGACTGAGCTTGACGCTAACACGAGAACAGGGGATCGGCCATGAACGGAGAAGAGCGATTTATTGATCGGGGGCAGCTAAATGGTGACCCCGGAGTCTTCTCCCCATCCACGCTGGCTTCGATCCGATCCCGGCTTTGCACAAAGAAGAACCTGACCCCGGAGTTGCCCGGAACTGGACGGTAAAACGTGACGGATGGGGCAAATGCCCCGTCCGGCTGGAAGTATCGGATGGATCAACGGCGCCAGCAGTCGCTGACCGTGCCGGCAGATCCTTTCAGCCCTGTTTGATCGATGGTCAGGGTGCCGCAACTGTCATCCGCCTGAGGGCCGGGGTCCACAGGCTGAGCCTGAAGTTGGAAAGTCGTGGCCGTGAGTGCAGGGGTCGTCGCAAAAGCAAAGGTGTAACGGTTGTTGACCATATCACTATTTGCGTCATTGCATTCCGATGCCGGGACGCCTCCCGCGTAGCTCGAAGTCCCGGTATACCGCCGTTCCATGCGTTGCGCCAATTCCATGAGACAGGACGCCCCATTCGCCCGCCAGGATTTGCGTACCGAATCCTGATAGGACGGATAGGCAATCGCGGCGAGGATGCCAACGATAGCAACCGTGATCATAAGTTCGATCAGCGTAAATCCACTGCTTTGTGGTCGAACGATTTGCATGAATAAATGGCCTTTTCCTTATTTCACAAACTTAGAGGAGGGGGCCGCCTCTCAGCGGCACCTCATCTAATCAGCGTAACTGACGCCAGCCCAATCGACCAAGCAGACCGGCAGCCATCTTGCGTAATGCCTCGGCATCTTCGCCGCTCGATCCTCCGGCCACAGGTACGTAATTGCCGCTCTCGTCGATCAAGACGCGGGGCGCATCGACAATCTGGCCCATCTTCATGCCGCTGGCCGGAACGGTGATCAGTTGATCGTCTTCATCTGCGGTGTAATCGGTCACGACTTCTTTGCCCTGTGCGTCTAGGGTAACCAATTTTTTAACCCCATTGACGATGCGAAGGATGTAAGTCACGCCATCGCGAATGACCAGGGTCAGTGTGTCCTTATCGTCGAACGTGCCCTCACCAGTGACATCGAAGGTCTTGCCGGTCGAACTCCCGCCAGTCAACAGATCGACGGCAAAAATCCAGCTATCGCCGCCTCCGACCACGCAGGGATCGTCCGATTCCAGAGGGATGATGCTCGTGAAAAGCACCTGTCCATTACCCGAGAGAATCTGCGGGCGGCTGACGACACGCTCGCCTTCTTCGCCATGCACGGGAGAAATGAGATCGATAAACCAGCCACGGTGATCTGGGCTGGAGCGTGTTCCCCATTCCATTGGGTGCTGCGAAATCACTCGCCAGGTGTGATTGTCAGGATCATTCGGCAATGCAAGCTCATTGACGATTTCCTGTTCGAGCAGAGGTGTCCGTCCGGTCGCGATGGCCGCGCCGCCTTTCCAGACGGTCGTGGTTGGATCGTCGGCATCTTTGCCGAGGATCGAATTATCCCAGATGCCATAAACGGTCTGTACTGAAGAATCAATGACATCGCTTGCACGCATGTATTGGCCGGTTCCAAAGTAGACCATGTAACCACCTAGCGGATGCGCTCCGACATCGAGTGGCCCCGTAATGGGTTGCGGTTGATCATCGTCATCCATCGCCTGGAAGAGCGGTGTACCGCTATAAGCCGTTGTCATTGAACCGGTCAGATCGAATTTCCAAAGATTCCCCTTCAGATCGCCCGCATAGGCGCCTGCAATCGTCTGTTGGCTGTCACGGATCAAGGCCACAGCGGACAGGCCATTGGTGACATCGTCCGAGACCTGGATCTCTTGGTGCAGACTGCCATCCTCCAGATCGACGATATAGAGCCAGGCACCGGTTCCGCTATCATAGCCGTTGCCGAAAATGGCCACCCAATGGCCATTCTGCAGCCGGCCGATGACCGGTGAGGAGGTCATCTGGCCGACCATATAACCGAGATGGTCATCTGTGAATTCCCAGAGCACGTCATCGGCGTCGAAGTTAGCAGGGTCAGTCACGTCCAGTGCAAAGACGGCCTTCCCGCCCGTCCCCAAAGTGCCGACCAAAATCGAGCGCCAGGCATCATTCACATAGGCATCACCGACGGAGGGCGAACCATCCACGAAATCCCGGTGCAGCGTCAATCCCCGATAGTTGGGGCTGGCAAGATCTTTCAGCTTGCCAAAGACGGCATTGGGCACATAGGCGAATTTCTCAGCGCCCCCCGTCGCGAGAACAGTCGTCGCATCAAAGGCGTGCAACATGCCGTCATTTGCGCCGACATAGATCATCGGAGTACGAGCCGCATTCGCTGTGAGAAATGCAGCATAGGTATCCTTGCCTGGAGTCCCCGCAGGCAAGCGGGCATAGCCGACATTCTGCGGTTTGGTCACATACAGCGGATCGGAATGAACGATGTCGCCCAGAATCTTGGTGCGGACGCGCCAGCCGGTGACCCCGTCATCCTTGCTTTCGGCACTCTGGTCGCCGCGCAGCCAGTTCAGGATGGTTGGGTCATTTAATAAATAGGCTTTCTGCGCGGTATTTAACATCTCCCCTGACGGAGTAGCGTCTTCCCCCCAGATAAAGGGGATTCCAGCCGGATCCGAATCATCGTCCGGCGTGGCATTCCAGGTATAGATTTGGCGCTCATTCCACTTCGGCAGCAGAAGCTCAGCATCCCAGACCAAATCATCTGTTTCGTCGTCATCGAACAGACTCAAGGCGCTCAATGACCCGCTCCAGTCGCTAGGATCGAATTTTGCCTGATAGACCAGTGTCTCGCCCCTGGCGCGGGTGGAACTGGCCGCCGCCGAGGCGGCACTCGATTTCGTCAGATTGATAATCCGGGTGAAGGCATCTTCCAGTTGCTCTTGCAGCTTGCCAGCATTGGTCACGAGGAAATAATTGGGCGATGACACGCCATCGGCCAGTTTCTCGTTGCCTTCGGATCCGTATTTAGCCGCGTACCAGAGCGGGTTCTCGAGGACGGTGGCGGCGACATTGGCGCTGGCGGTGAAAATGCGGGTGGCGAGCAGAGGCAGCGGTTCGTCGCAGGCGGTCACGTTCGCCGGCGCTGGATTGTCGCATTGACCTGGCAGCAGTTCCGCTGGCGTGTCGAGAAAATAATCCGGATCCAGCTCTGGAGCGGGCACGGTCTTTGTTATCGTGCCTTCGTCAGCATCCTTGACGCCATTACTATTCTTGTCATTGAATAACGATGGCTCGCCAGGAAGATCTTGGATGCCATTACCATTCGTATCGACAAAATCGTCCACCGTTTTGGTTATCTTTGTATCCGTATCCCGCACCTCCAGATAAACCCCGTCGTGGGTCGTTCCGGAAATGACATAGCCCATGTGCTGAATGACGCTGCCGGCGGCATATTCCGAGACCAGATTGACGGTTAGGGTGTTGTCTGGATTGACCTTGGCCTCGTAGACAACGATGGCGTCCATGTCATGATCGTTGCCCTGCTCCACATCCTCGAAATTGATGCGGAACTTCACATAGGGAAGCCCACCGTTCACGTTTTTGTCCGGTTTTTTGGTGAGATCGGTATTGGCAAATTCCTCAATGAAGAAGTCGACAATGGTATCGGTGGGCTGGAACTTATCTTTAGCCACGCTGATGGAATTCCCACCGACCGATTTGGCGAAGGGCACCAGGGTGACTTTCTTGTTATTAACCGGAATCATGATTTTCGGCAGCGGAGACGCCAGCGCAACAGAAAACGTATTAATGTCCTGCGTGTCTTTCATGCCAGATTCGGTTCGTAAATCGTGCTTAAAGGCAAAACGGGCGATCGCGGCTGAATAATAGCCGCCCTGCTTGGTCGGTTCGGATGGCGATAAACCGCGAATATTGCCAAGCCCACTGACTTCCTTTGCCGATGGCGCGTTGTCATAGGTTGCACCAACCTGACCGATAAAATGCGTACTGGCGCTGCCATGCTCTTCCTTCCAGATCTGATCGGCATCCGCGATGACATCCAGACCCGAAATATCTCCAGTCAGGCTTGGCGCTTTCACGAATGACGAAAACGTACCGGGAATCTGGTCGGTATCGTATGACGGATTGACATCGCTGATGACCAATTGCGCGCCGGGCGCGCAATAGAGCGAGGGATTGTTGTCGAGCTTATAGGGATCTTTCCAGGCCGGTGCTGGCAATTCCATAGTCCCTGTTTTGTCGCTCCCTGCAACGTCGCGTAGTGTGACAACTTCTTTGTTATCCGTGAGCGGCGGCACGAAATCTTTCGTATAGGTCGCCTTCCCTGAAAAATAACGCAAACTTTCATATATCATTTCCCCGATCGGATTGCCCCAGTCGGGACATGCACTCGTGCTATCAACCATCGGCTTGGTTACTAACAAACCTATCGGATAGAGATATTCCGACGTTTTATCGAAATCGATGATCCGAAAGCGGTCGATGGTGCCAACGATACCCAAAAGACTGGTGAAGACGCCGGTTGTCAGATTGACTTCGCCGAGGTCGGGATCGACCTCGTTCATGAAATGATCTATATTCTTTCGGAGAACGCCGCCGCGCATGTTGTAAGGATGCGTAAACGCACCAGACATCAGACCAAAATACATCTGGTCGTTCTTACCGTATTGTTGCAGCAAGCCGTCGGGTTTATAGGTCACAACATCCGGGTCTTGAGCAGTATCCGTATAGGGCTTGCAATTAGTATCCAAAAGACCATCTTTGCACACCTGAACGCGGACGATGTAGTCCGTTATTGACGATACTGGCACGGTGCGTGAAAGCTTATATGTTGTAATGGTTGGCGCAACAGTTGATTCCGCCGCAGATTTGCGGAGATTTAAAGCGGGTACTACGGCCCAACTGCCGCCGACTGGCTTCCAGAGTAATTGCCAACTATCGCCACTAGTCATCTCTTCATGGTGAAACTCGATGTTGTGCCAACCTGCCGATAAGGTTTTGGTGACCGCTGAACCAGTCTTGTCAGCACAAGTTTGAAAATCAGTAGTGCCGCAAGTTGCATGATTGTTGTACCAGCCCGTAACAACCTGTCCGTCGATCAATAACTCGACTGCATCGTCGCCGTTCGTGGCAAATTGATAATCGCCATCACTCGGGATATTGATTTGCCCTTGAATGAGTGTCAGGTAATACTCATCCGTGCCGCATTGCAGAGGGTCTGGGCTTGGCGCAAAGGGATTGTTATTGCTTCCGCTAGTATCGATATTCCCCTTAGAGATCGGTCCGCTTCCACATTTTTGAGTCTCTGTTCCCCAGTTCGTGATCAGCGCTTGAAATGCTGCTGCATTCGCCGGATGACTCGCTTTCTCCGTCGTCGCGGTGGTTGCGCAATTATTACTCTGATTAATGCATTTCGTTCCTGCCACCGGGCGCTCGATCGCGACCCACTCCCAGATGCGGAATTTGGAGTCATTCAGGAAGCGGAGCAGGGGTTCCTTGTTGACACCGACCACGCCTGAGGCGGGCTTGAGAAGGGTGGTGTTCGCAAAGAGGTGGCGGGTGCCTGGCACCGGCAGGGACAGGGGGGTGTAATCCCCGATGTTGTACTTATCGTGCTCGATACTCCGGTATTCCTTGCCCCAACTGTGCGCCTCCTGCGGGATGTAGGATCGTTCGAGGACCGTCGTCACCTGATCCTCGTCGTCGTCGGGGTCATAAGGCAGATCGAGGTAACGCTTTCCGCCGTAGAGTACCTTGCGCAGCGCATCGATGCGGCTGGTGGTGAGATAATTCAGAAAGTCGCCGCTCCAATATCCGGAACATTTCTTGGTGCCGGTGATCGTCGCGGAGACCGGGCTGAAGCGACTGTTCGACGTACTGTATTCGTAACAGAGGTGCGAATCGAAATAGCCGTAATAATCGACCTGGTTGCCTCCGGCATCCTCCATGTTCGGTTTGTAACCGACATCCAGCACCCCGTCGCCGCTGAGATCGGAGGCATCGTTATAGGCTTCATAATAAAGCGTGTGATCCTTTCCCATGATGAGCATGGTCAGCGGCGGGGCGGCTGCATTAGCACCGCTGACAAACAATGGATATTGCGCCAGATCTTCGGCGTTGACCAATGCAATGGGGCTGGAAAGAATGATGCCGAGCAATAGCGAAAATAGAGGCCGGCGTTGAGTAAAGCGTTGGTCATCGCGATGCATAATGGATCTCCGATGAGAAAATTCATGAAATGATTGAGCTGCTAATCTCAATCATGGCTGGAGCCTGATATAACAAAAGCCTTCATTTTAATCTATGGGCGACCGATGACTGTCTCCAGGATCACGACCGTGTTTGCAATCTCGCCTTGTGCGCGCACTGTGACACGGTAACGACCACTGTCGCATAACCCTCCAGGCTCGGCACCGCTGGCGCCAGGCACGCACTGAATCAAATAGATCGGTGGCGCGACCACATTTGCGATTGCTACAACGTCGTCAACCCCAACGACATCTTCTTCATATGAATATTCACCAGCCCAGCCGTCATTGTCATTCAAATCCGGATCGGGTGTGCCCGGATGAGGATCGGGTTCTTCATGATCCTCATCTCCAGTGATCATGGATTCCAATACATCAGGGTCAGTGTTAATAATCACTTCTTCAGCCCGACGCAATGCGGCTTCGGCGGCTTGGAATGAGACATTGCGATCTTTCATGTTGCCGGCCATCCGTTCGTCGAGCGTCGTCGTTTGGATGGCCGTGGCGCCAATGATGGTCATCAGCAACAGAAAGATCAGTCCGACGACCAAGACCATCCCTCGCTGGTGCCGGTTGCCACAGGCTTGGTTCATCGCTTTGGTATCCTTATTTAATTCTATTACGTAGAGTGATCGTGGTGCTGAACACCTGATAGAGCCGTCGATCGTCTGTGGCAGCGGTAAAGGTAGCGCCATTAAAGGGAAGCGACATGGGGGCATCGACCACATTGTTTTCGCTGCTTCCGAGCAGAAGATCAATCCTGACGGCGACAACCTGGTTCCAAATTGCTGTACTGGCATCGACATAGCTGTCGAGTTGACCGTTGTCATTGGTGTCGAGACCATAACTTAATTGCATATTATCAATCCCTTCCAGCAATTCTTCGTTGGTCGTCGTGCCCGAAACAATCCTTTGCTGCCATAGTGCAGGTGCTCCACTCGCGCCGGGTCTGATGTAATAAATATGCCTCACGACGGTGTCTAATTCAGCATCATAATAATTGATTCTAAAAAGATCGGTGTTTGGAGTGTAATCCGGTAAATTCGCAGCCGCTGGCGCCGTACTCGCGCCCTCCCAGCCTTGAATGTAATCACTAGGCGGCCAATTGAATATGGCGCCGACAAATTTTGGATATCCTGCCTGCCGAAGATCGCGTGATAGATGATCAATCGCAAAGCGCCCGTTTTCCTGAGATCTGGCCATTCCTTCGTTGGCACGGTAACTCTGTTTGGTGCCAATAAAGAGTGAAATAACGCCAGCGGAAATGAACAGGCCGACGGTCATTGCGACCATCAGCTCGACTAGCGTAAAACCGCTATTTTTTAGTCTGCTCATAACTGAGTCTCGAAACTGAACGAAATACTCCCGGCAATCCCTAAACCACTGCAAATCGGATCGGTCTCGCTTTCTCCAGCCTCGCTGTGCGAATCATTCCAGCAGATGGTAACGGTGGTTTGATTAGCCGATGATGAAATATTTCCTTGTCCTTCTGGCAGCAGGCAAGCAAGACGATTTTCCCATTCGTCAAAGTCATCGTCAGCGACATTAGAACCTGTTCGTGTAAAATCTTCATCGCATTCTTCGGCTTCGGCGTTTTCTTCATAATCTTCTGCGTTACCCCGATTTGCCCGCATGGCATCGGTAATCTCATAAGCCAGATTCGTGGCCTGAGTACGCAGAGAAGAACCTTGATTCAGCTTGAGCGAAACCGCCTGCAATCCGGCGAGCCCCAGCAGGCCAACAGAAAGAACCAGGGCTGCAATCAAGACTTCAATGAGAGTAAAACCGCGCTGGCGAGAGACGGCACAGGTCGCAAGGTTTGCTGAACGCTTCATATGATTCGCTCATCCATCAGGGGCAAGTCGTTTTGCTTGAAGATGCCCGGCCAACCGCAGTGACGGCAATGGTTCGCCGTTGATCGCCGGAGCAGCCGGTTGGTGTATAGGTAAAGGTGATGGCGGCTGTGGCTTGTCCAGTGCCGCGAAAGGTGACCAGTCCGGCGGTCGCCGTGAAGGTCGCCGTGCCGCTCATGGCGGGCCAGACCCGCAGGATCTCTAATGGGCTGGAGCCGGTGACGTATAGAATCCAGCCACCCGCCCAATTGGTCTGGTCGCTGGTGCGGCACGTTGCGGAGTCGGTGGACGAACAAACTGAAACAGACGCACCGCGCTTGACCGCTTCGCTGCGCGCCAGATTCAAGGTCGTCAGAAATTCATTGACCTGTGCCGATGCGCGATTGTTGCGCATCATATCCTGAAAACTTGGCACGGCAATCGTCATCAGAATGGCCGCAATGGAGATGGTGACCATTAATTCAATGAGGGTGGTGCCGGCGGCGCGGCGGGCGGAGCGAGCATGCGGAGCGGTCAAGTGCGCGCCGAGAGTCGCCCGCATTGCGCGAAAATCAGGAACGCGCCCGATCCTGCAAATACAGCTTGTGAGCATCGAACCTATCTCCATTGGTGTCATTCGCCCCGAGGGAGAGTACCGCAACCGGATCGTCGGTCAAGGTCGGTCGGTCAGTTTTCTGACGGACATCGGCCTCGGACGCCTGTTGAGGGTTGTCATTTCGCGGCGTGATCCGCGTGCATCCACGCACGATCGGGCAAGGTGCGCCTGTCGTTTCGAAACCGGGCGGGAAAGCCCAGTGAATCCATGCCGTTAATACTAGAGGATGCCTCGCTCTCGAAGCGCGAGGTGTTGCACAGAATCGGAAATTGATTCGTGCTGTTGTCCAGTACCCGAGTTGGCGCCTTGGAAGGATGGCTGAGCGTGACTGTCGCGGGACGGGGTATTTACGCTGTTCCGAATGTTTGGGGTGCTCGCGGCGGGCGCTGGCGTCTGTCTGGAGGGGACGACGAGACGTTGCGGACGGGGCAAATGCCCCGGCTGGCCGCGAAGTCTTGTGGGGGCGAATTCATTCGCCCCGACATGCGCGCCGCCAACGGGGCGAATGAATTCGCCCCTACAAAGCTGGCGGTCCCCTGCCGACACAACCGCCGTGGGAGCGCCGCTCCCACGCCTGGGCGAGTGCCGCTCGGCGATCCCAGACGTCGTCCATCAGCGAATGATTCATCGAGCCAGCTTTTTGGCCGTGTCCGAGACAGATTTTCTGTTCAAAGCGTAGCGAATAATGCCTTGGAGCGGTGTTGTGAGCGAAAGGCCGTCGGGCGGATGCCCATCGGGCGATCCGTCAACCAACATCGCCAGCCAGCCGATCGCCGAAATGGCGGAACCACGATCGCGTTTCGCCCTACGTGGACTGGTCGTGGTGCGCGTCGAATCTGGTGCGCACGAATTCGTACAGATCTGTTGCCAGAGCGATGGCTTCGAGGGCTTCCTCAAGTCCGGGGTCTGGATCCGAGCATGGATAACGGAAATGAGTGGCGTAAGGCGTCAGCGTGGCGGCCAGATCAATCCACCGTGTAAAACGCTGATCGCCAGCGGCACATTTGGTCAGCAGCATCATCAGATCATGCGTCTTGAAAACGGGTTGACCCGCTTCGACGAGCACCGCTTTCAACGCTTTTTCAGCTGCCTGTTGGCAGTGATAAACGGCGGTATCGGTGATCGGCTCTGCTGTTCCTTCGACCACGCGTCGCGCGGTTTCCAGGTCATGACGTGCCTTTTCGAGCCACGCTAACGCAATTCGATTCAACTCCTCAGGCATGAATGACATGGCCGTCCGTGACGATTTTGTGCATGAGGGTCACTGGAATCGCCTGTTCACGCCTCATCTCATCTGTCGTGCGAACGAGAATGTCGCATGGCACCCCCATGCCGAACAGCGCCTTGTAGCCCCGCCGCGCTCGGCGCCAGGTCGGCTCGTCAGACTGCTCGACCTCCACCAGAATATCCAGGTCGCTGTCTTCGTTCGGGATGCCCCAGACCTGAGACCCGAAAAGGATCAGGCGCTTGGGATGATAGGTTTCGACGAGACGCTGGGTGATTTCGGCGATCTGTCGTTGGTCAATGTTCATTTGGTGTCCCAGGATTTCGAAAAACGGGGAGATGAAGTTCCCTCGGTTTTTCGTCTTCCAAGGGCGGAGGATCATGCTACCTGTTTTTCTCCCTGTTTGGATCTCGTGACACAGCGGAGCGGTGTCGCGAGTGAAAGGCCGTCGGGCGGATGCCCATCGGGCGATCCGCCATCCAACACCGGTCGTCAGGTGGGTGGGTAGAGTCCCCACGCCCCGACGTTGCACTTGAGTGCGGTCGCCCGCTGGTCACGAAACCCATCGACCACCAACCATCTACTTCGCTGTCGGGGCGAATGAATTCGCCTCTACCTCCGCGCCGCCTGCTCCCGCTCGCTCTGTTTGGCGGCGGAATCAGTGTGTGAGCAGTTCGTCAAGGGATTGGATGTCGAGCACGGCGTCGAGCCAGGCGTCCAGTTGCGGGATATCGGCGCTGTCAAGGCGGGCGCTGACCCCGGCGGGCAGCGGACCGAAGCGGCGGGCGAGCAGACGCTTGAGGCTATCGGCCTTGCCTTCGGCCTTGCCTTCGGCCTTGCCTTCGGCCTTGCCTTTGGCCTCGCCTTCGGCCTTGCCTTCGGCTTTGCCTTTGGCCTCGCCCTTCACGAAGATGGATTGATAGGCGCGGGTTTCTTCGAGGGGGGTGAAGATATTCAACATCGTCGAGATCTCCTCGGCCGTGAGCGACCGGAAACGTTCAAAGAACCAAAATTCCAGAATCTGTGACAACGCGGTGCGCGCGGCGGGTTCCAGCGGCGCGTGCTGGATAGCCTGCCAGAGCGCCGGGGCGCGCGCGGTCAGCGCGGCGTCGCCCGTGATGATGAGCGGCGCGAGCGCGGCGAGGAAGGGGTTGTCCGGCTCGCGTTCCAGCCAGTCCGGCAGAAAGCGTTCCAGACAGATGGCGGCGGCGATCGACTCGGGCGCGCCGACCCGGCTCGGTCGGGGCGGCAGATCGCGTGCGTGGAGCACGATCAGCAGCCCGCGCACCTCGCGCTCGGGGTGTTCCTCGCCATACAGCCCGATCTTGGTCAACAGGTTGTACCAGGCCGCGGCCGCGGATTGCGCTTGAAATTCGATCAGGTAGACCGGGCGGTCTGGATCCAGCGGTTCATAGAGGCCATCGGCGCGCCGTTCCAGGCTTTTGAGGGTCAGCGAACGAAAGACGTAGTCGCCTTCCAGGGTCAGCCCGCCGGTGAGCACCCGAAAGGCTTCGGGGCCGGTGGCGAGGAACGTATAGATCGACGAGTCGGTTTTCATGCGGTGCTCGGGGCGAGTCGGTACGCTCTCAGTGTAGACGACGCGCGCACCGTCCCGTCAAGGGGCGCGATAGCCAGTGCGCGGCCTGTCGCGCAACCGACATCCGCAAGCAACCCGCGAGCAAACACCCATGACGACCTTCCGCGCGTTTGGGGCGCTCCCGGCAGGCGCTGGCGTCTGTCTGGAGGGGCGGCAAAACGTTGCGGACGGAGCAAATGCCCCGTCCGGCTGGGGCAACCCGATAGGGCGCGGCGTCACGCCTTCGATTGTGATTCCCGTCGCGAATCGTTACCCTCTCGCCTCGTTCACTCCGCCGCGAATCGGGTTCAGGTGCAGACACTCGCCGCTACTCGCCGTTACTGGCTGCCTCAGCTCATGGTGCTGATCCTGCTCGCCCTGATCGGCACGCTGCCGTTCTGGTGGACCGATCTGGATCTGCGCGCGGCGGCGGTTTTTTATCATCCGGAGGCGGACGATCCCTGGTTCGAGTCCCGCCGGGCACTCTGGCTCTTTCTCTATCAGGCCGCGCCGCTGCTGATCGGTCTGATCCTGGTCGGGAGTCTGACGACGCTCTTTGCGGGCGTGCTCTGGCCCCGGTATAAGCGGCTGCGGATCCATGCGCTGTTCCTGATCGCCACGGCCATCCTCGGTCCGGGCCTGACGGTCAATGCGCTGCTGAAAGACCACATGGGTCGCCCGCGTCCCCATCAGACGGTCGAGTTGGGCGGCGCCCAAGCCTATCTGCCGCCGCTGGCCGTGGGCGAGGCGGGGAAGGGCAAGTCCTTTCCCTGCGGTCACAGTTCGGCCGGTTTCATGCTCGGCGCCTTTTTTATGATCTGGCGGCGGCGGCGTCCCTGGCTCGCCGGCCTGGCGCTACTCGGATCGCTCGCCCTGGGAACCCTGCTCGGGATCGGTCGCATGACCGCCGGGGATCATTTTCTGTCCGACGTGATCTGGTCTGGCGTCATCGCTTATGGGATTGCCTTTGTTCTCTATTATTTCGTGCTGCGGATACCGCAACGCGAATTCGCGCTCGAAGCGGACGCCGGAGGACTGGCGGCGACTCCATCCCGCCCCTTACGCTATCCGGTGGCCGCTGGGCTTGCCTACGGACTCGCGGTCGCGACCATGCTGTTTGGCGTCTTGCTGGCGACGCCGGTCCATGAAAACCGCTCCCATGAAGTGGTTCCGGCGGATGATCGGGCGTCGCCGCGGACGCTCCGCCTGATGGCCGACACGGCACAGATCACCCTCGTCTGGCACGACTGGCCGGACCGCTCGGCCCTGATCCTGCTGAAAGGGCGCGGTTTCGGTCTGCCCGGCACGCGGGTTCGGGAGCGCCTGGAGGAGCGCGATGGGGTGCTGACCTTTGAGATTGCGCACACGGGTTTTTTCACCGAGAAGGACACGACGCTGACGGTCGGAGCGGTTCCGGGCGCCTGGGATCGCATCGAGATCGCGACCGACGTTGGCGACATCCGCGTCTATCCGCTGCCGCCCTCCTCGGCGCCGACGCTTGACCTCAAGACCGGCGACGGTCAGGTGCGGCGCGACATTCAATGAGGTTTTCAGGCGAATTCCGGAAATGGCTTTACTCAACGTCAAACCCCGTAGGAGCCCGCTTGCGGGCGACGGGTGGGGCACACAGAAGGCATTTTGGCGTGTCACGTCGCCCGCAAGCGGGCTCCTACGGGTAAGAGCTTTGACGAAAATCACCTTAAACCGCGTCAGCTCCAAGGCTTGTCGGTCCCCGCGAGGCTGGCGCGAGACGCCA
Source organism: Thiocystis minor (assembly GCF_016653465.1). GTDB lineage: Bacteria > Pseudomonadota > Gammaproteobacteria > Chromatiales > Chromatiaceae > Chromatium > Chromatium minus. The sequence goes on from NZ_NHSQ01000065.1 coordinate 114,236, forward strand.
ACAACGCACGCCCTCCCGGACGCGGTTTAAGATGTGCGGCATCGCCGGCTTCATCCTGCGCGACGGCCAGCGGCCAGACCCCGAGCAACTCGCGCGCATGGCGATCCAACTCGCCCATCGCGGACCGGACGATCACGGCATCCACTGCGCCGGTCCGGTCGGTCTGGCGCAGACACGTCTGTCCATCATCGGTCTGGCGACCGGTCATCAGCCCATGGTCTCCGCGGATGGCCGACTGGCGCTGGCGGCGAACGGCGAGGTCTATAACTATCTCGAACTGAACGCGGCCTTGCGCGAGCAAGGCCGCCAGACGCGCACCGATTCGGACTCCGAAACCATCCTGCACGCCTACGCGGTGCACGGTCTCGGGTTCCTGACCCAACTGCGCGGCATGTATGCCTTTGCGCTGCACGACGCGGACGCCGGGCGTCTGATCCTCGGGCGCGACCGGCTCGGGATCAAACCGCTCTTCTATGTCCGCCTGCCCGACCGCATCGCCTTCGCCTCCGAGATCAAGGCGCTGCTGCCGATCCTGCCCGAACGGCCCCAGGTGTCGTCCGGCGCGCTGCGTCAGTTCCTGCAAAATCAATTCGCGAGCGGCGAGGACACCCTGATCGCCGGGATCCGGCGCGTCCTGCCCGGCGAGGCGCTGACGATCGACGCGGATCTGCGCATCGCTCGTCATCGCTACTGGTCCGCGCTGGAGGTCGCCCCGCGCGCCATCGGCCTTGAGGAGGCGCACGCCGAACTCGATGGATTGATGGATGCCGCGATGCGCGAGCACATGCGCTCGGACGTGCCCTTCGGACTCTTCCTGTCGGGCGGGGTGGATTCGGCCGTGCTCGCCGCCATGCTGCACGCCCATGGAGCGGGCCGCATCAAGAGCTTCTCGGTGGGCTACCGGGGCACCGCGATGCCTCACGAACTGGACGAGGCGGCGCGGGTCGCCGAGCATTTCGGTCTCGATCATCGGCCGCTGGAACTGGAGCTGGGACAAGTCTTCGGACGCATCCCGCACACCATCTGGTCCGCCGATGAGTTGATGCGCGACTATGCCAGCCTGCCCACCTCGATCCTGGCCGAAACCGCCGGGGCCGAGCTGAAGGTGGTCTTCTCCGGCGAGGGCGGGGACGAGGTCTTCGCCGGCTATGGGCGCTATCATCCGCGCCCCGCCGAACGCTGGTTCAAGGCCATTCTGCATCCTGGCAGCGGCGGTTTTCGCACGCGCGGACAGTGGTCCGGGCGCTGGTCACGACGACTGTTCGGCCCGGCGCTGCGGGCGGTCGCCGACGCGGATCGCGCGCCCTTTCTGCGCGCCTGGGGCGAGACGCCCGCGCATTGGTCAGACATGCAGCGGCGCCAGTACACGGATTTGGTTACGGCGCTGCCGGATAACCTGCTGGTCAAGACTGACCGCCTGCTGATGGGATTCGGGGTCGAGGGACGGGTGCCTTTCCTGGACCATCGGCTCGTCGAGTTCGGTCTGTCGCTGCCGGATGCGCTCAAGGTTCGCCAGCACCAGGGGAAATGGCTTCTCAAACGCTGGGCCGAACCCCGGTTACCGCCGGGTCATCTGGCGCGGCCTAAGCGCGGCTTCCATGTCCCGGTTGGCGACTGGCTGCGGGGCGAGGTGGCCGCACAGGTCGGTCGGCGTCTGGCGCGCAATCGCGGCATCCGCGACTGGTTTCGCGTCGAATCCATTCCGGCGCTCGTCGCCGCCAGACAGAAAGGGCAGGGCGGCGGGCGCGAACTTTTCGGTCTGATGCAGTTCGCCATCTGGCACCGGTTGTTTATCGAAGAGTCCGGACTCAGGCCCGCGCCAGATGAGGATGCGTTGGAGTGGATCGGGTAGAGACGCATCTTGTGCGCTTGTGCGGAAGCGATAAATCGAGTCAGGCACGGGACATCGAGCGCGCCAAGGCGCTGTCTGCGAGGCGAATCTCTACACTGAGTCTCGGCGGCTACGCATTCTTGCTACTGTTAAGATCAAGCCGGCAGGCACTGAACAAGCTGCGCGGATCAGAGAGATTCTGGCGGCAAGCAGCCGGCACTGCTCGAAAAGAGAGGTTACTCATGCAAGCATTTCAGAGAATTACTTTCGATCCCCGCATCATGGGTGGTCAGGCCTGTATCCGTGGTCTGCGAATCACGGCCGCGTTGATCATCCGGCTGGTTGCACAAGGCAGAAGTCGCGATGCGATTCTCGCGGAATATCCGGATCTTGAACCGGAAGACATTCATGAGGCGCTGTCCTACGCCGCTTGGCTGGCGTCCGATCAAGTCCATGTTGAGCGGGCCGCATGAGATTTCTCGCGGATATGAACATCTCCCTGCTGACCGTGGAATGGCTTCGGTGACAGGGATATGAGGCCACTCATGTGCGCGAACATGGACTTCAGCGGACAGCCGACGAGTATATTCTGCGCAAGGCGCGCACGGAGCACTGTGTTCTGCTGACGATGGATCTGGATTTCGGTTACCTCATGGCCGTCAGTCAGGAGCAATTGCCCAGCGTCATCTTGTTTCGGCTGGGCAATGAAACCTCGGAGCTGGTGAATCAGCGCCTCGCTTCCGTCTTGAGCCTGAAGGATGTCGACTGGGCGAATGGCCTCTTTGTGACAGTCACCGAGACGACGCTTCGCGTTCGTCAGCTTCCCTTGTGTTCCTCAGGCGTTTGATGGGCGCACGTCTCGGATCAGCGCAGACTGACCAGGATTCAGGCATGGGACATCGAGCACGCAAGGGGCTGGCAAAAGACTGGAGGACATGAGCGATAGCCGAGAACTTCACCCATTGGAATAGCGCGGATTATCTGGACACCGAAGGGGACATTCAGTTGTACCTTGAAGCCTGCATGGAGGAAGATCCGGGCGACGGCAGTTTGATCCGCCATCCTTGGATGTTCTGTTTCGTTCGTCACGACAAAGGGATGCCGTATCGCTCATGAACGCCCCCGATCAACATGGTTTATCAACAGACTCGCTGGCAAAACTCAGGCAGCGATTACTGGATCTCGGCGGACGCAATCGTCTTCTGAACTTCACGCATGGCCGCCAGGGAAACATTCGTCTCGTCGATAAAATCCCGAACGAATTGCACCAGATTCTGCTGTCGGAAGAGGAATTGAGATTCCAGTCCATTCCAAATCCGACCCGACGAGAATTGCTCGATGCCGGTTACATCGAGGCCGATCCGCAAACCGGGCAGGACAATCCACTCAAAAAAGTGCCGACGGCGCTGGAATGGGCGCAGGTACTCGGCTATTCGGCCGACTACGAACTCCCGATTGCCAAGACCGCGGAGGGCGATCCGTCCAGACGCCTCGATAAGCTCATCCAGACCCTGATGTTTCCAGAGGAACTGGAAACGCGGCTGCGAGACCTGCGTAACAAGGCAGAGACGGCGATCGAGGAAACGGGCGCCAACATCTGCTATGTCGCCCTCGGGTTTTTGGAATGGTTCGAGAGTCAAAGTAGCCACAAGCCGCATCTGGCTCCTCTCGTCCTCGTGCCGGTCAAGCTCATCAAAGGTCGGCTCGATGCGAGCAGCGGCACGTATCACTATACCCTCGCCTTCACTGGCGAGGACATCATCCCGAATCTCTCGCTGCGCGAGAAACTGCGCATCGATTTTGGACTCGCGCTCCCCGCTCTCGACGAATCCACGCTACCGGAAGACTACTTCCGTGAAGTCGAACGGCTCATCGCCAAACCGAGACAGCCGGACGAGCGATGGCAGATTCGCCGCCAGGCCACCGTTGCGCTGTTCAATTTCAGTAAGCTGCTGATGTATCTGGATCTCGATCCAGCACAATGGCCAAAAGAAAGTTCGATCACCGATCATCCGATTATCAGCCGTTTCTTCACCACCGAGAGCGCCGAGAGTGGCGGAGGTTCAGGATTCGGCGACGAATATGTCATCGATGATCTGCCAAAAATTCATGATCGTTACCCGCTTATCGAGGATGCCGACAGTTCTCAGCACAGTGCGTTAGTCGATGCCATCGATGGCCGGAACCTCGTCATTGAGGGACCACCGGGGACCGGAAAATCCCAGACCATCACCAATCTTATTGCCGCGGTCTTGGCCCAAGGAAAACGCGTGCTTTTCGTTGCAGAGAAGCTGGCAGCATTGGAAGTCGTCAAACGGCGTCTGGATCTGGCGGGACTGGGTGATTTCTGTCTGGAACTGCATAGTTCTACTTTGTTACCTTCAAAAAATCTTTAAGTGTTTAAATTTTATGATAATAAACAAAAATACACATAAACAATAGGGTTCTAGTGGCGCGTTGAGCGCCTATAATCACCCATAAACCGCCAACATCTATCTTCAATAGGGGCATAGTAAATGAAGATTTATTGCGCCTAATAAAAAATAACTTAAAATTCATTAATTTATGCGACAGTCAAAGTTAACAAAGTAGAAATAGTCACAACACTCAGAAACGCAAGGTGCTGGACGATATTGCCGAACGCTTGAACAAGCAGGGCCATTATCGCAATCCAGAACAGATCGATGCCGATATTTCACGGTACGAGGAATTCAAGCGCCAACTGCGTACCCATGCGGAACTCGTTAACAGTCGCTGGAAGCGCACCGAAAAGACGATCCATGAAATCCTGATGGCCGCGAGTCGTCATCGGGAGTTGCTTGGGATCGATCCGGTCACGATCCATCCCGAAGGCTATGACGGTGGCATCTTCGACGGCAACGTCAGACGGCAGAGTCTGGAGACCATCCGGATCTTCGGGGATGTTTATCGAGCAATCGCCCGTCAACTCGGTCAGGGCGACAACCTCCAGACGCATCCCTGGCATGGCGTCGGAAATCGGGACCTACAACTCTTCGACCAAGACAGGGTGGGTGCGGCCCTCGCGCATTGGCAAGCGGCGCTGGAACAGATCGCCGAGACAGTGGTCGAGACGGGTTCGCTGCTCATGGCGGATTCCGGAATCGCGGTGCTCAATGGCAACCTCCTGCATGGCGAAAGCCTCGACGACATCAAAATATTCAAGGACGAACTCCGCGCGCTTCCGCGTCTCCAGGGCGGTGAAATCCTTGCCGCGCTTCACTTCCTGCATGGCCAGAATCTCGCCACGCTGGATCGCCACTTGAAACTCCTGCGAGACATCCGGACCCATCGCCGGAATTTGTCGGACAAATTGCATCCGCCATTTCTGAATGACCCTTGCTCCCACCTGGCGTTGCGGGATGCCTGTCGTGCATTGCGACAGCTTGGAACGGATGGACAAGCGGATTTGGTCACACTCGCCAAATCGCTCAAACAGATCGAGCAGATTCAGACACGGCTTCACGAGCTGGGACAGCCCATGTCGGAGGTCGCCCTCGGACTGAGTCATGCCTACACGAGCGTGATCCAACCGAATGAGGTTGGACTGCGCGAATTCCGCACCCTGATCGAACTCGTCGGTCGGCTTAAACCCGCCTTGTTCAAGTTGCGTGACGACTGTTTCGATGACGATACGCTGGATCGGCTGTTGCCTGACCTGAAGTCCAGGCTCGCCTCCTTGCAGGCGGCCCAGGAAAATCTCGGGGAGTATTTTCTCGTGGATCATGTGCCCCCGGCGGACGTGCTTGATGCGATCCGTGCAGAACTGACCACTGCCGGGTTGTTCCGCTGGTTCAAAGCGGGTTGGCGTACCTCTCGGCAGCGCTTGCGGCAACTGGCGTCGACACCGGAAACACGTTTCAAGGATCTGTCGCGCCGTCTGAATCAGCTCTGCGCCTACGCGGAAAACAAGCAGGCGCTGGAAACGGATACCCGCTATCAACGCGCCCTGGGTGCGCACTTCAGCGGTCTCGATACCGCCATCGACGATCTGTTTGAGTTGCGCGCCTGGTATCAGGCCGTGCGGATGCACTATGGGATCGGATTCGGTCCCAAGGTTCCGCTTGGGGAAGCATTGCTCGCGATGCCGAGTATGCAGGCGAAAGGAATCCAGTCGCTGTGTCAGCAGGGGATCCTGGAGCGGATCGATACGCTGCTCGGCGAACTCGACGAACTGAAAACCGCGTTCGCCGGCTATGCCCCGCTGCAACGCGGCGATTCCTCTTTGATTGCGGCAGACGGATCGCTCACGACGCTGGAAACACAGCTCAAGCGTGATCTGGGCATTTGTCAGCACCAATTGACCGACCCGTCCGCCTCGCTGGCGGAGGTCGAGCGGATCGTCAATCAAGTCAGCGATCTTCAAGCCATGCAGCAGGCTTTGGCGGAGAGCGCCTTCGACCCCCAATGGCTTGGCCCGCACATCGATCTGCTGATCGATCCCGATCAAGTGGACGAAGCGGCTTTGCGGGTTGCCGGGCAGACGGCGGAACTCGCTCACGCGCTCGATCACGGACTGCGGCTGCGGATCCTGAGTGCCGGTATCCGCCGCCAGCCGACCGCTGAACGCTTCGCGGCGCTGCAACAGCTTGGCGAAAGGCTGGAAACGGCTTGGCAGGCACATCTCGCCGGTCGGGATGAATTCGTCGCGCTGACCGACTTGGATCTCGATGCCTGGCAGACGGGGGGCGGTCAGGCGCTCGACGGGTTGATCGGTCGCAACCGACGGGCCTTGCAACAACCCGATTGGCTCTCGAATTGGCTGGACTATGTTCGGATCCGCCACCAGACACAGTCGATCGGTTTCGCGCGTCTCACGACGGCCATCGAAACAGGCGTCCTACCCGCCGACCAGATCGACGCCGGTTACCAGCTTGCCGTCTTCGACCTGCTGGCGCGGGAGATCTTCAAAGAGGTTCCGGCGCTCGCCACCTTTTCTGGAAATACTCAACTCGGGATCCAGAAACAATTCCGCCAGTACGACGAAACGCTCAAACAGCTTCAGCGCGAACGCATCGCCTGGCGAATCGATCAGAATCCGGTGCCACCGGGTTCGACCGGCGCCAAGGCCAGCGACTTTACCGAGTTGGCCTTGCTGCAACGCGAGTGCGGAAAAAAGAAACGACACATCCCGCTCAGACAATTGGTTCAGCGTTCCGGAAACGCACTCGTCGCCCTGAAGCCCTGTTTCATGATGGGGCCGATGTCGGTCGCTCAGTATCTCGCCCCTGGCCAGATCGAATTCGATCTTGTCGTCATGGATGAGGCATCCCAGATGAAGCCGCAGGATGCCTTGGGCGCCATTGCCCGTGGCCGGCAAGTTGTGATTGTCGGTGATCCGAAACAGCTTCCGCCGTCCAGTTTCTTCGACAGGGTCGTCGACGATGACGAGGATGAAGAGACAACGGCCATCGAGGAGTCCGAAAGCATCCTGGACAGTGTCTCCCCGCTCTTCGACAAACGCCGTCTGCGCTGGCATTACCGATCTCAGCATGAATCGCTGATCGCCTTTTCGAATCATGCCTTTTACGACAGCGAGTTGGTGATCTTCCCGTCGCCTCACAACGATTCGGACGACCTTGGCGTGAAGTTCACGCGGGTTTCCAATGGTCGATTCTTCAAAGGACGCAACAGCGAAGAGGCGAGCATGATCGCCACCGCGGTCGAGCAGCATCTGTTGCACCGGTCTGAAGAATCACTCGGCGTCGTGGCCATGAATGTCGTGCAACGCGACCAGATCGAACGTACCGTGGAAGATCTCGCCAAGCAGAATCCGCTCCTTCAAGAGGCGCTCGACAAGAATCGTCTGAACGAACAACCTTTTTTCATCAAGAATCTGGAGAACGTGCAGGGTGACGAACGGGACGTGATCTTCATCTCCTGCACCTACGGTCCGGAGGCGGTCAGCGGCAAAGTCTTTCAGCGCTTCGGCCCGATCAACTCCGATGTCGGCTGGCGGCGTCTCAATGTCCTCTTCACCCGCTCCAAGAAGCGGATGCACGTTTTCAGTTCCATGGGGTCGGAAGACATTCTGATTTTGGAGCGTTCCAAACGCGGGGTGATCGCCCTCAAGAATTTCCTTGCCTTTGTCGAGACGGGTCATCTGCATCAGGCCAAGCCGACCGGTAAGGCACCAGACAGCGATTTCGAGGTCGCCGTCGCCTCCGCGCTGCATCAAGCGGGTTTCGACTGCGAACCTCAAGTTGGCGTCGCCGGCTTCTTCATCGATCTCGCCGTCCGCGATCCGGGCAAACCCGGCCGTTATCTGATGGGTATCGAGTGCGATGGGGCCAGCTACCATTCGGCGAAGTCGGCCCGTGACCGCGACCGCTTACGTCAAACCATTCTGGAGCGTTTGGGTTGGCGCATCCGTCGCATCTGGTCAACCGATTGGTTCCGAAGTCCGCAAGTCGAGATCAAACGGATCATCGACGAATTGAATGCCTTGAAGACACCCTCTCTTTAAGGCGAAAACGTATAACGGATAATGAGGACACGATGCCAACAAAACTCTTTGCACGCTTCCGCGAAGCGATCCTCGCCGAGCAGAGCAGCCAGGTCACCAAGGGCGCGTCGGGGCCGCTTCCGCCTGACTTGCTACTGGAACGCGATGGAACCTTGTCGATTTATTACGCGCCTTGCGACTACACCAACCCCGAAGCAAGAGTCGTCCTCCTCGGAATTACACCTGGCTGCACACAAGCCTCCAACGCCATCCAGGCCGTGCGTGCCGCAATGGCGAGCGGTTTCACGGGTCAGGAAGCAATGCGGCGTGCGATGCGTTCGGCCGGATTCAGCGGTAAGATGCGTCCCGCGCTCGTCAAGATGCTCGACGCGGTCGGGCTGCAGCGCCATCTCGGAATCGCAACCAGTGGAGAACTCTTCGAGACCAAGGCCGACTGGCTTCAGAGCGCGTCCGCCATCGTCTTCCCTGTCTTCAAGGATGGCAAAGACTACAATGGAACGCCAGAGATGACAGGTCATCCCATGCTGACGCGCTACCTGACATCCCATCTCGCTCCGCTCATCGAAACCTTGTCACACGCCATCTTTATCCCGCTCGGACCCAAGCCATCGGCTGCGTTGGAGTGGGTTGCAAGGCAGCATGGTTTGCGCCCCGCCCGCGTGTTGCACGGCATGCCGCATCCATCCGGCGCCAATGCAGAACGGATCGCCTATTTTCTGGGTGAGAAGCCGCGCGAGAAGCTGTCAGCAAAGACCAATCCCGACAAACTCGATCAGGCCAAGCGCGAGATCATTCGGTTGCTACACATCTGAACGTCGCTCGCACCCTGGCCAGAGAGCAACGGGGCTAAATGCATCCCATTACACACAACTTTCCGTGTCCGGCATCTCCCTGGCCTATTTGATCCCGGCGGCGAAGTCCATGATGCGCTGCATGCCCAGCCAGATCGTCTTCAAACCGGGCTCGCCATCGCCCTTGCGCCCGAGAAACCCGCCGAGACGGGCGATGAGGCGCATCACCTCGTTGAGACGTGGCGGTTCCTTGGGGACAGGTTTCTTCGCCAGGATGTACGCCGCCTGCCACTCCTCGGTTTCCAGCAACAAGCCCGCGTCCAGATCGGGGACGGTGCGCCCCAGGCGCATCAGGCG
>NZ_NHSQ01000066.1 GCF_016653465.1 Thiocystis minor
AGCCCGTGACCGAAAAGAGCTTGGGCGTGGGAGCAACAGGGACAACTGGTTTCAGAACCATCGGGTTCTCCGCTCGACTCTCAAAGAGTCCTTCATAACAGCATGGTCTTAAATTTAGAACTGCTGATCAACGTCTTGATCGCTTGCTCGGCGAGGAACTCAAGGATGTCGCCAAGGAGTTTCTCTACAGCATCGGCCTGCAACTCTCGCAGCGGCTGCGTACGACCAGCCGCAAAGTCGGCCACCTCGCGTTTCTCGATGTCACCGGACGTATCGCCGGAACCCTGCTCGATCTCTGCAAACAACCCGACGCCATGACCCATCCGGATGGCATGCAGATTCGCGTGACCCGCCAGGAACTCGGGCGCATCGTTGGCTGTTCGCGCGAAATGGCGGGGCGGGTGATGAAAAGCCTGGAAGAACAGGGATTGGTCAGCGTCAAGGGCAAGACGATCGTCGTTTTCGGGACGCGCTAGGGCTGACCAGTGACAAGCAGTCCACCCGGCGAGCTAGAAAAATAGCCGCGCCAGCTCGGTGCCAGGGTCGTCGGCCCGCATGAACGCCTCGCCAACCAGAAAGGCATTCACGCCGTGTGCGCGCATGCGCGCGACATCGCAGCCATCCAGGATGCCGCTCTCGGTCACCAATAGTCGGTCGACGGGGACGGATTCAAGCAGAGCGAGCGTTGTTTCCAGGCTCACCTCGAAAGTACGCAGATTCCGATTGTTGACGCCGACCAGGCGTCCGGGTACCGCGAGCGCCCGCTCCAGTTCCAGCGCATCATGCACCTCGACCAGCACGTCCATGCCGAGATCATGTGCCAGCGCGTTCAACTCGCGCAGCCGCACATCGTCGAGACAGGCCGCGATCAGCAGGATACAGTCGGCGCCCATCGCGCGGGCTTCATGGACCTGATAGGGGTCGATGATGAAATCCTTGCGAATCGCCGGCAACGCGCAGGCCGCGCGCGCCTCCTTCAGATACGTATCGCTGCCCTGGAAGAAATCGATATCGGTCAGCACCGAGAGACAGGCCGCGCCGCCGCGGGCATAACTGACCGCGATCTCGGCGGGCCGAAAATCCGCGCGCAGCAGACCCTTGCTTGGGCTGGCCTTCTTGATCTCGGCAATCACCGCCGGCTGACCGGCGGCGATCTTCGCGTGCAGCGCGTTGGCGAAACCGCGCGCCGGTTCGTCGCCCACCAGCGCGATGAGTTCGGACAGCGGCAGGCGTTCGGAACGCGCACGCACCTCTTCCGCCTTCCGATGGACGATTTTTTTCAGGATGTCGGGTGTCTCGGCCATGCGCTTGTCCTCCTAAACCGCGTCCAGGGTGGCGGGGCATGCAAAACTCGCGGTCAGCACGGTCAATCGCTCCAGCCGCCGCGCGGCCTCGCCGCTTGCAAGCGCGGCATCCGCCAGCGCCATGCCCTCCGCCAAGGTTTCGGCACGACCCGCCGCGTAGATGGCCGCCCCGGCATTGAGCTGGACGATGTCGCGCGCCGGACCCGGCTGGTTGGCGAGAACCCCGCGCAGCAGGGCGAGACTCTCCAGGGGATCCTTGACGCGGATCGTCTCCAGATTGGCGCGAACCAGCCCGAAATCCTCGGGCCGGATGCCGTAGCGGTGAATCGCGCCGTCCTTCAGCTCGGCTACGTCGGTGGTATCGGCGATGCTGATCTCGTCCAAGCCATCGCGGGCATGGACCACCAGCACATGCCGGCTGCCCAGCCGTTGCAGAACCTGCGCCAGCGGCTCCAGCAGGGTCGGACTGAAAACGCCCAGCACCTGGTTGGGCACGCCCGCCGGGTTGGTCAGCGGTCCAAGAATATTGAAGATGGTGCGCGCGCCCAACTCGCGACGCGGCCCGATCGCGTGCTTCATCGCGCCGTGATGTCCGGGCGCGAACATGAAACCGACACCGACCTCACGCACGCAGCGCGCGACCTGCTCCGGCGTTAGCGTCAGGTTCACGCCAGCCGCCTCCAGGACATCGGCCGCCCCGGACTTGCTAGAGACCGAGCGGTTGCCATGCTTGGCGACATGACAACCCGCCGCCGCCGCTACGAACATGCTGGTGGTCGAGACGTTGAAGGTGCCGGAGGCATCGCCGCCAGTGCCGACGATGTCGACGGTGTGCTCCAGCCCGTCCAGCGCCACGCCGGTCGCCAGCTCGCGCATCACCGAGGCCGCCGCGGCGATTTCGGTCACCGTCTCGCCCTTCATGCGCAAGGCCACCAGAAAGCCCGCGATCTGGGCCGACGTCGCGCCGCCGGTCATGATGACGCGCATGACGGCGGTCATCTCGTCTTCGCCGAGATCGTGCCGTTCGAGACAGCGGGCGATGGCGTCCTGGATGTTCATTCGTCTCGGCCCTCGATAAAGTTGCGCAGCAGGTCATGGCCATGCTGGGTCAAGATCGACTCGGGATGGAACTGCACGCCCTGGATGGGCAATTCGCGATGACGCACGCCCATGATGGCGTCGCGGGTACCGTCCTCGGTCTCGGTCCAGGCGGTGACTTCCAGACAGTCCGGCAGGGTCGATCGGTCGATCACGAGCGAATGATAGCGGGTCGCCTCGAACGGATTGGCCAGCCCGTGGAACACGCCCCGGTCGGTATGATGCATCGGCGAGGTCTTGCCATGCATCACCGCCGGCGCCTTGACGATCTGGCCGCCAAAGGCTTGCCCGATCGACTGGTGACCGAGACAAACACCCAAAATCGGCACCCGGCCCGCCATCGCCCGGATCAGCGGCACCGAGATACCGGCCTCGTTCGGGGTGCAGGGACCGGGCGAGATCACAATGCGTTCCGGTTGCAAGGCCGCCACCTGCTCGACCGAGAGTTCGTCGTTGCGCACCACCCGCACCTCGGCGCCCAACTCGCCGAAATACTGCACCAGGTTGTAGGTGAAGGAATCGTAATTGTCGATCATCAGCAGCATAAAGCGTCTATCCTGTTTGCGTTCGGTCTGGCCAGCGCCGCCAATGAGCGGGTTTGATCTGAAATCCATTATAACCATGGGCATTCGTGGAATAGAGGGTTTCCGTCACGGTCGCTCGCCGTTGCCCGACCCCGCCGACAATGGCTTATTCCCCAAGGAATTTATTGGGTAATCTGGTTTTCCAGTCCGGCATCAACACCAGGTCGCAATGCACGACTGTCCCGCCGGGATCGACCAATTCGAACTCGCCCACGCGCATCGCCTGCTCAATGGCGTAGTGGTCCGACATGAGCCGCAACACGGCCTGCTTGTATTCGGTATCCAGGTTGCCGGCCAACTGCGGACCTTTCGTTTCCAGCACCACGACCCGGTTTGTCTCCCGAGCGCGTTGCAGGGCAAAGATGAAATCGGGATAGATTCTGCCCCGCCGCCAGCCCTGGATTCCGTACTGCTGGCGCGCGACATTGCGATGCCACCAGGTCAGGGTCGCCTCGCTGTCGAGATAGACCGCAATGTCGCGCTCGTCCTGACTGGAAAAATCGCCCTTGTAGATCGGCGCGAACAGGCTTTTTTGCAGTGGCCCCCCGCTCTTCCCGATCAGTTGTTCGGCGCCTTCCGGCTCATAGGTATCGGCCATGAACGGCATCCGCCAGTTGTGCCCATCGGTCCTCAGCCGGAACTGAATCCGCCCCTCGGCGACCGCCGCCCGGAACACCGCCTCGGCCATGCGGTCGCGTTCGCCGTCCAGCCAGTGGCGCAGTTGCTCGATGATCAACCCGCCCACCGTGCCCAGTTTCTCGGCGTCGAAGCCGCGCGCCGTCAACCCCGACAGCAGGCGCCCGATGATCTCGCGGGCAATCCAGGCATTCGGCACCAGATCGGAGACCATCCGCACCGCATAGGCGGGATCGAAGCGCAGCATCTCCCGACTGTGGCCGCTGACCTCGTCAAGGATGCGTTTCTCGCCCACATCGGCCAGCCGGAAGCGGCGCATCTGCTGTTCGGCGCTTTGGGCATTGTCCGGAATCGAGGCCACCAGTGACGCGGGGTCGACCGCCGACCAATCCAGGTGAAACAGGATGTCCTGCTCATAATCGAGCGGGCGAATCCTGCCACCTTCCACGGAGAGCACCCGCGGCAGATAGATTTCAGTCTTGGCGAACGCCTCACGCCGGGGAACCGAACGGCTGCCGTGGTCGCGATTGCCGCTGTCGCCGCCGATCCGAAGTTCCTTCACCAGATCGCCCAGCCCGTCTTCTTGCAACCCGGTCTTGATGGCTTCCACCACGCCCGCCGTCGCGGCGTGGTGGGTGATGACATAGCTTTCGTCGAGCAGTGGGATACCCGTCTTGTCGGCCTGTGGCTGGCGCAGGATGCGCCCGACCAGTTGGGTCAGTGCCGACAGATTCTGGCTGGCCGCGAGGGCGCAGAGCACATAGGCGAAGGGGCAATCCCAACCCTCCTGGAGCGCCTGCTTGGTGATGATGACCCGCACCCGGTTGGCCGGTGAGAGCAAGTCCTGATTCTCGGGGTTCGCCAGTTCGTTGGTATCAGCGGTCTTGATGGCGATTTCGGCCTCGTCCAACCCCGCCGTGAGCAACCAGTCCCTAGCGTCGAGCGCATGGATATGCACCCCGTCGCGTTGATCCCGGCCGGTGCGCTCCACCTGAACCAACAGAATCGGACGGATATAACGGCCGCGCTCGCCATGCAGTCGCCGCGCCTCGACTTGCAGCCGATTCAGGCAGTCGAGCGCCGCGCTCAGGGTATTGCGCCAGTCGGTCCCCTGGCGGGGATCGAGATTCAAGGGCATCTTGATCATGCCCTCGCGGTCCAGTTCGGTCCCCAGCACCTCAACCAGGATATTGGCATGGCGGGCCGGTCGCGGGTTCTTGCCGCCGCGCGCCGCGACATCTTTAGGCGTCGCGGTCAGTTCCAGCACGAAACAGGGGTTGAAGCCGTAGAGGGTCGCGAAGGCCAGCTCCGAAATCGCCTTGTGACCCTCGTCCATGACCACCACCGGGCGGATCAGGCACAGGGCATTCCCCAGCGAGTCCTTCACTTGCGGCCAGGGATAGGCGCTATCGGCTAGATCATAAATACGCAGGTTCGGAATCTTGGCACACGCCAGAGCGTGCGCCTCCTGATCGCCCTCCGACGGAAAAAAGCCGCGCACGTCACCCCGGTCGCGGAACATCTTGAGCGAATCCTTGTTCTCCCGGTTGGACGATTGCAGCATCAGCAACATGACGCACAAATGCGATTCGACATCGCGGGCGTCGAGCGGATCGCTCTTTTCCAGGATCCTCACCCGCCCCGCCGCCGTGCGGTCGAGCATCTGCCGATAGGGATGCTGGCGGTCGGTCAATTGGCGCTTGGTCTGGCTGTAGATCGCCTCATTGGGCACGATCCACAGCACAAAGCCGGTGTTCCGGCCCAGATAGCGCCCGAAGAGACGCGACAGCGCGGCGACCGCCAGATAGGTCTTGCCGCCGCCGGTCGGCACCTTGAACACGGCATTAGGCGTCGGCCGGCCGATGCCATCCAGACGCGGCGAGTAGGGAATGGCCGCGCGCGAGGGCGGAAGCTGGCCGGCCGCCTTGAGCGCACGCCAGGTTTCCAGCGGAAAATCGGGAACTGGCAGACGAAGCGTCGGGCGCTCCTTCGCCAGTGCCGCAATCTCGTCAGCGTTCTGTTTCCGTGCCGACAGTTCGGTCAGATAGGCGTCGAACAGGGTCAGCACCCGTGCCTGGTAGTCAAGATCGCGCATGGTTGTATTGGCGTTTTCTCAGTGGAACGGCGCCAGATCGCCAGAATCTTTAGCTGTTATCGGAGAATTGATCGGGAGTGAGGCCAGCGGCCCTGATCAGGCCGCGGAGCGTTCCTGTTGCGACTTCACTGTGATTCGGAATAGACAGGGTAGCGATGTGATCGTCCTTGACCAGAATGATATGGGCTACCTTTTTGCCGAGCGATTCTCCATCCGAATTTCTCGAATATCCGAACCACTTCCTTTCCGCTGAGTCTGGGCAAGGGAGGCATCAGGCGGCGATCTCGATTTGCCTGGTCTCAATCGTGAGCGGATACCCGCATTCCGCGCGAACCTCCAGGCATAACTGGATGGCTTCTTCGATATTCGCCAATGCCTCGGTTTTTGTCTGGCCTTGACTGACACACCCAGGAATCGATGGGCATTCCACGACCCAGATGCCGTCTTCATCTCTGTCGATTGTCACTAAGAATTTCATGATCGATGACCTCTTGTTTGTTGCTCTGTCAAGCCGCCTTGAGTGGCGCGACATCGTCCGCCGTCAGTTCCGGCGCGCCAAGACCGGCGAGGACTCGGTTCAGATCCGTCACCGTGACGTTCATTGGCGCGGTGATCTCGATGCCGATCGGTCGACCGTCCTTGGCATAATCGACGATCATTCCGGGATCGGCTTTCGCTGTTCGGTGGCTCCTGTCATGCGGCGAGCGAGGAAGATAGAGATAGGCGGCCATGGCTCGCCCATGTCGAAAAGTGACTTCAAGATAGGGTGTTTTCACCTTATTCATGCGATTCGATACAACGCAAACGGCAGCGGCGCGAATTCGACCGGTAGGCCGCTGTCATTCAGCAGCTTTTGCGAGACGAACTTGGCCGGGGCGAACACCCGATGCGGCTTGTCCGGCTTCGCGTCCACCATGGCATCGGCGCGGGACAGGGTCAGGGCCGCCTCGCGGGATTTGAGAAATTCCAGATCGGGGCGGTAAATCAGCCAGACATGATAGTGGGTCGATGCACCGAGATAGCCGCAGCCCGCGACCTCCTCGGTCGGAAAGGGGTTGGGGGCGATTTCATTGGTGGCGGTGTGGAACAGCAGCGCGCCCAGTTGCTCGAAGGCTGGCAGCGATTCGCCGGTAAGCATCCGGTCCATGTCCACGGCCTCGCCCAGGGTGCAGAAGGCGAAACCGCCGCCCAGTCCCGCGACCCGTTCGGTGATCGCCTTTTCGCCGGTCACGATGAGTTCGCCGTCCTTGACCTCGGACTTGATGCGGTCGAAGCGATGGCCTTCCAGGGTCTTGATGGATTCGACATGGTCCAGCAGCGTGTCGGCCTTTTTCAGGCTGGTGAAGGTGAGCCGTTCGCGGTGGAGTTCTTCGCGCTGGTTGCCGGAAAAGGCATAGCCGTCGATGACGCGGCGGGCGCGTTCGGCGGTGAGCGTGTCGGCGTAGTCCTCGCCTTCGACGAGGATGAATGTTCGGTCGCCGCCGTCCTTGTGGTTCGCGGTCAGGACGGCGTGGGCGGTGGTGGCGGAACCGGCGAAGCTGTCGAGCACAATGGAATGCTCGGTGGTGGCTAGTTCCAGCACGCGGGACAGCAGGGCCACCGGCTTGGGAGTCACGAAAACATCGTCGGAACTGGCGAAGTCCAGCACGGACAGCAGTTCTTTCTTGGCGTCCTGGGTATGGCCGACCTCGTCGTACTCCCACAGGGTTTGCGGTACGCGACCGGCTTTGACCTCGGAGAGGAATCGCTTGATCGATGGGATGTTGTTGCCATCCTCGCCCCACCAGACGCGATCATCATGGTCCATCTCCTTGAATTTGGCTTCCGAAATAACCCAATACCTTCCAGACGGAGGCCCTGGAATGATGCGCCCAGACGGGCAGGTAATCGGGTACGTGCCCTCGCCATAGTAGTTGCGCGCCGACAGATCGCCGGGCTTCCAAGGGCCTCGCGTATCGTTGTCTGGATTGTCGTAACGGGCATCCATATCGTCCGTTCGCTCCAGCAAGTTCGGACGCCAGATAGTTTTATCTTTCGCGTAGATCAACAGGTAATCGTGATCTTCCGAAAAGAACTGAGCTGACGGCTTGGGCGAATAGTTCTTGTGCCAAATACAAGTCGCGACGAAATTGTCAGCCCCAAAAATCTCATCCAACATCATCCGCGCCCGATGGATTTCGTTATCGTCGAGTGTCATCCAGAAACTCCCCGACTCCGACAGCAGTTCGTGCAGCAACCGCAGCCGTGGCCACATCATGCACAGCCATTTGTCATGGCGTAGCCCGTCCTCGATGCCGACCGGGTTGCTGTCGAGCCACTCGCGCAGCATCGGGCTGTTGACGTTGTCGTTGTAGCTCCAACCTTCGTTGCCAGTGTTGTACGGGGGATCGATGAAGATGCAATCCACCCGCCCCGCATACATGGGCAACAAGGCTTTCAGAGCGTGTAGATTGTCGCCGTGAACGATCAGGTTGCCGTCAAGTCGCGGTTCGCCGATGGACTTGCCCGGCTGCGGGATCAACGGGCGGTGCGGGATGGCCAGATGATGGTTGTAGACGAATTCCTTGCCCTTGAAATCAAGCTCCGGCATGGTCGAATCCTTTAATTAGGGACGTCGCTGCCACCTCAACCCCGCGCCGAACTGAGGATGGCTTGGTATTCTTCGGCCGCTTCCAGGATGGCGTCCCGGTACGGCTCATCGTCTGCCAGCCCCAGATCGTAGGCAATGCGCTGATCGAAACCCATCCCATTGCTCCAGACCCTGTCCCAAGCGCCATTCTCGGCATGCGTGACATCGATCATTTTTGGTGAATAGACATCGCGGTAGCGATTCGCCAGCTCGGCCATGATGCGCAGTTCCCGCTTGGAGAAATAGCTGTCATCGAATTCGGCGCGGGGGACAACCGTTTCGCGCACGTAATCGATCACCCGCTCGGGTTGGATGGAAATCGCAGCCGCTAAATCAGGCTTTAGGTCTTCCCATTCCTGCATCAAGCGGATCGGCACGGGTCCCAACTCCCACGCGCGGTATTCCAGCCCCGTGACACTCCGCCCGGTCTGGCGGAAATGCTCGAAGTCAAGTAGATACAGCAGCTTGAACAGCTTGATCTTGCCGAAATGCTGGGTGTGTTGGGCGAAATAGACAATCACGTTGATCAGCTTTTCGCGTTCGTGGGTGATGAGCATACTTGAAGACCAGTCTTCAATCGGAAATCAGTGCACGATGGGGAGTTCCAGATCATTCCACAGGCGCGTCGTCGGACCGGACTGATTCATCGTGTAAAAATGCAGCCCCGGCGCACCGCCTTCGATCAGTTGACGGCACAGCGTCAGCACCACCTCGTGACCGAAGGCTCGGATGCTCTCGACATCGTCCCCATAGCCTTCCAGCCGGCGACGGACCCAGCGTGGGATCTCGGCGCCGCAGGTATCCGAAAAGCGGGCAAGCTGAGTGTAGTTGGTGATGGGCATGATGCCGGGGATGATCGGGATCTCGATCCCTGCTTTGCGGCAGCTCTCGACGAAGGCGAAATAGGCATCGGCGTTATAGAAATACTGGGTGATGGCCCCGTCGGCGCCCGCCTTGACTTTGCGCTTGAAGTTTTCCAGATCGCGCGCCGGACTGCCCGACTGGGGGTGATACTCGGGATAGGCCGCCACCTCGATGTGGAAGGCATCGCCGAACTCGGCGCGGACGAAGCTCACCAGTTCATTGGCATAGCGGAAATCGCCGCGATTGCCCGCGCCCATGCCGGAGGGCATGTCGCCGCGCAGCGCCACCAGACGCCGGATGCCCTGTTGCCGATAGTGGTGCAACAGTTCGCGCACCTGCTCGCGAGTGGAGCCGATGCAGGCAAGGTGAGGCGCGGTCTCGATCCCCAGGCCGCGCAGCCAGGAGACAGTCTCCAGGGTGCCCTCGCGGGTCGATCCGCCGGCGCCGTAGGTGACGGAGAAATACGCGGGGCCGAGCGCGTTGAGCTTGGCGATCTCCAGCTTGAGTTTCTCCATTCCTTCGGCGGTCTTCGGCGGGAAGAGTTCGACGCTATACAGTGGAGTCGAATGGTTTTGAAATGGCATGAATCAGGTTCCTTGGTCAGTGCTGCGCCAGTGTTTCGCGCTCAATCATTTAAAGGCGCGCGGCATGATCCGTATCGCCGATCCGCTCTAGGATCAGTCGACTCAAATTGATACCGGAGGTCATCGGAGGCAGGGGCTTTGCGTCTTTACTTCATGATCGCGATCCATTCATCGACAATCAGGCAAAGCTCGTGATAGACCTGTTCCTCGTCGTCGCCATGGGCAGCAGGGACCAATGATTCCCGGACATTGCCCAACGAAACATTGATCTTCTTGGGACCACTCGACGAGCTTGACGTAATACGCACTTTCTTTCATTGCGCGGATTCCCGGATCTTGGTTTTCACCTCGTTCTCCTGGTCGCGCATCATGCGATCAGTGAACAGCCGCATTCCAATTCAATCGTCACTGGAGAAACCTGCCGTGTCGCACGCTCCTTGCGGACATGCAGAACCAATAACGTCAGCGGATCGAACACGATGACATCCTTGACGCCCTGGGACAGATAAAAGGGTGGCCCAATCTCTAAATCCTTGGCCTCATAGCCTTTGCTGACCACCTCGATCACGGCCTCGGGAATCATGGTCAATGCCGAATCCTGTTCGTCCTCGCTCGGTTCACGGCAGAAAATCGAAAGATCGGGTCGCTTGAGTCCTGTTGGAAACTGAATATAGACATCGATGGCATGAACGCACTCGCATCCCGCCTGACCGGCGGCTGGCTTGACGATGCCTCGCGCAATGCGATCGATGTGTTTTTGATGACGATAAACCGGCTGTGCCTCCCAAATCGGCAGGCCGTTGACGATTTCGAGCCGAATGCCAAGCTCGCTGGCTTGAAGAAGTGTCGTTGACAGGCTCATGTTTTCATTATGCGGCTTGGTGCAACCGGTGTGCGGACGCATACTCCACAATCTGGTAGGCCATCATGCGATAGGCACGAGGGCTGTAGTTGTCGCGCTCATCGATCTGAATTTCTGACACCCGGTAGTTGGTACCGAAATCCGCGTTCGCCAGCGACACCGCCTCCAGGACCACCGCAGCAATCGGCCGCGGGTCATTCAACGGCTCAGTCCCAAAGCGCAAGCCGAGAAAATGATCGTTGAGACTCGTGATCCTGGCGGCTTTCAGCCAGTCGCATTGTTGTTGGATGTGCATCATTCGTCCTCCTGATATGTTGGTGCCGGGAAGCGCCGTTGCGCGGCCTCATGGCCAGCATGATAGCTGGGTCCGTGATGGCGCATGTACCAAGCCTCAGCGGTCTCATGCCGCAACAGTTGGAGATCCGCTAGCAGGTGTGTCCCATCCGTCAAACGCTGCCAAACCTTGGCAATGACCGTATCGCTATGAAACCGGCTCATCTCTGGCGCGATGCCGAATTCAGCATAACGATCCAGCAGATAGACGTTGTAAAACAAATGGTCTTTAATTTTCTGAATGTTCTTCGGTTTGAAGCCGGTCTTCCGAGCAATCTTGTCCACATCGTCTCGACGGTTTCGGATTGCCTCATACACCGCATCGGCGGCTTTGCCGGAGAACTCTGCGCCGGTTTGCCGAAAAGAATCCCGATGCGCCAATTCCCTATTCTCCCTGCTGCTTTCTCCCCCGCAGGGGAGAAAGCAGCGGATTTCGATCAATACCGATAGTTTTCGGCTTTATACGGCCCCTCGACCGCCACGCCAATATAATCCGCCTGCGCCTTGGAGAGTTGGGTCAGCTTGACGCCGATCTTCTCCAGATGCAGCCGCGCCACGTCTTCATCGAGATGCTTGGGCAGCACATAGACCCCGACCGGATACTGCTCGGGCTTGGTGAAGATCTCGATCTGGGCTAGCACCTGATTGGTGAAGCTATTGGACATCACGAAGCTCGGATGACCGGTGGCGCAACCGAGATTGACCAGCCGCCCCTCGGCCAGCAGGGTGATGCGATGACCGTCCGGGAAGACGATCTGATCCACCTGCGGCTTGATGTTGACCCACTCGTACTGTTTCAGGCTGTAGACCTGAATCTCGTTGTCGAAGTGACCGATGTTGCAGACGATGGCCTGATCCTTCATCGCCGCCATGTGATCATGGGTGATGATGTCGGTGTTGCCGGTGGCGGTGACGAAGATATCCATCATCGACACCACGTCCTCCATGCGGACCACCCGATAGCCTTCCATCGCGGCCTGAAGCGCGCAGATCGGGTCGATTTCGGTGACCCAAACGGTCGCGCCCAGCCCACGCAGCGAGGCCGCCGAGCCCTTGCCAACGTCGCCGAATCCGCACACCAGCGCGAGCTTGCCCGCGATCATGACATCGGTGGCGCGCTTGATGGCGTCCACCAGCGACTCGCGGCAGCCGTAGAGGTTGTCGAACTTGGACTTGGTGACCGAGTCGTTGACGTTCATGGCGGGGAACAGCAACTGACCGTCGCGGTGCATCTGATAGAGCCGATGCACGCCGGTGGTGGTCTCCTCGGTGACACCCTTGATGTCCTTGGCGATGGCGTGCCAGTGCTGAGGGTTGCGCGCGAAGGTCCGGTTCAGGAGCCCCAGAATGGAGCCCCATTCCTCGCTGTCGCCGGCGGTCGGCGCGGGGATGGCGCCGGCCTTCTCGTATTCCACGCCCTTGTGCACGATCAGCGTGGCATCGCCGCCGTCATCCAGGATCATGTTCGGTCCGCCGCCATCGGGCCAGTTCAGCACCTGCTCGGTGCACCACCAGTATTCGTCCAGCGTCTCGCCCTTCCAGGCATAGACCGGGACGCCGGCGGCGGCGATGGCAGCGGCGGCATGGTCCTGGGTCGAGAAGATATTGCAGGAACACCAGCGGATCTGGGCGCCGAGTTCGACCAGGGTCTCGATCAGCACCGCGGTCTGGATGGTCATGTGCAGACTGCCGGTGATGCGCGCGCCGGCCAGCGGCTTGGAGGCGCCGAACTGCTTGCGCAGCGCCATCAGACCCGGCATTTCGGTTTCGGCGATGACCATTTCCTTACGGCCGAAATCGGCCAGGGACAGATCGGCAACCTTGTAATCGGTAAACTCACTCATGGTTAATCAAGTCTCGATGAATCGTGAGTGAGCGCCGTTGGAAAAGTCGACCCCGTCGCCGAGCCTGGCCCGGACCGACTGAGGTCCGGGTCGCAGCGCTCCTCGACCGCGAGGTTAGTGAAAGGCAATCAGGCATGTTTTGCAACGATACGAGCCCATCACCGTTTGCTTCGGCCAACGGTCAATGTAAAGTATCTTGCATTATCGATGGGGTTCGGATTAACGGCGTATCGTTGATGACAAAGGGTGAATTGTCTGCATTCGACTGCGCGGTGGCAAGCGTTCGGCGCTGTTTTTTGGACAACCGTGCTGGCGGATGTTCTCCATGGTTTTTCTGCAATCGGGTCTAACGCCTGGTTCCATTCCAAGTTGCAGCCCTGAGATAAGGTGCGATTGACGGGGCAATGGCTACTTTTTACCGCTGGCGGTTATGATTGGGTCATGGTTTGTCAGGTCAGGATGTCGTTGTGCGAGCACTCCTCATATTTTTCGTCGAGCTTTGCGCACTCCGCCGTGCCCCGCAGGATTTGCCGGCGTCGGAGATTCTGCTGTGGATCGTGTTGCTCGCGGATCTCTTTGCCGGTCTTCTGGTTGGAGTAACCGCTGGCATTTCCGGGTGGACGAGTCTGCTTCAGGGCATCGTCGAGATCGCAATGATGCTCGCCACGCTCTACGCGGCGCTTAATGTCATGAAGCTGCCAGGGCGTTTTCTCCAGGCCGGCACGGCACTGCTGGGGAGCGGCGCGTTGCTCGGGCTGCTCGCGCTCATGCCGCTCAGTCTCAATCCCACCGGAAGCCAGGAAACGAATTTGGCGGCGCTGGGCGCATTTCTTCTACTCGGGCTGGTGATCTGGGGCGTCGTCGTCACTGGCCACATCCTGCGTCATACCTTCGGGATCACGCTCGGTCAGGGCTCGGCCATCGCGATCGCCTTTGAGATCGCGGCGATTACACTGGTTACCGGTCTTTTTGGCGGCGCCTGATCATGCATCTTCATATCCTCGGAATCTGCGGTACCTTCATGGGCGGTATCGCCCTGCTCGCGCGCGCGCTCGGTCATCGCGTCACCGGCTCGGACGCCAATGTCTATCCGCCCATGAGCACCCAACTGGAAGCCGCCGGCATCGGTCTGATGGAAGGCTATGCCGCCTCGCATCTCGACCCGGCACCGGACGTGGTGGTCGTGGGCAATGCCATGAAGCGCGGGATTCCGGCGGTGGAATCCATGCTGGACCGGGGGCTGCGCTACTGCTCTGGCCCCGAATGGTTGAAAGAAAATCTCCTGCGCGACCGCTGGGTGCTCGCGGTCGCCGGCACTCACGGCAAGACCACGACCGCCAGCATGCTGGCCTGGGTACTGGAAGACGCCGGACTCGATCCAGGGTTTCTGATCGGCGGCGTGCCGCTGGACTTCGGTCTGTCCGCGCGTCTGGGATCGGCGCCCTTTTTCGTGGTCGAGGCGGACGAATACGACACCGCCTTCTTCGACAAGCGTTCCAAGTTCGTCCACTACGGTCCGCGTACCCTGATCCTGAATAATCTGGAGTTCGATCACGCCGATATCTTCGACGATCTGGGGCAGATCCAGCGTCAGTTCCACCATCTGGTGCGGACGGTTCCCGGCGGTGGGCTGATCGTGCATCCGGGCGCGGAGCCCGCCATGGACGCGGTTCTCGCGATGGGCTGCTGGACACCCCGCGAGCGCTTCGGGCCGGACGGTGACTGGACCGCCGAACTGATCGCGCCGGATGGCTCGCAGTTCAACGTCCTGCTCGTTGGCGAACGGGTCGGCGCGGTCCAGTGGGGGCAGACTGGCATGCACAATGTCAACAATGCACTCGCGGTGCTGGCCGCCGCCCGTCATGCCGGCGTGCCGGTCGCCGCCGGCATCGCCGCGCTGGGACGCTTTAGGGGTGTCAAGCGACGCATGGAATTGCGCGGCGAGATCAATGGCGTGCGGGTCTTCGACGACTTCGCCCATCATCCCACGGCCATCGCGACGACCTTGCGGGGGCTGCGCCGGCGGGTCGGCGAGCAGCGCATCCTGGCCGTGCTGGAGCCGCGTTCCAACACCATGCGGTTGGGCGTGCACAACGCGGAACTCGCCGCCTCGCTTGACGACGCAGACCGGGTGTTCCTGTTCGCACCGCCGGATCTGGGCTGGGACGCCGCCGGGGTCTTCGCCGGACTGGGGCCACGCGCCGAGATCCTGAGCACGGTGGAGGCGATGGTCGCGCGCATCGCCGCCGAGAGTCGGCAGGGCGACCAGGTTCTCGTGATGAGCAACGGCGGCTTTGGCGGAATCCATCAAAAACTGCTGGACGCACTCTCGGAGCCAACCGACAACTGACGTCTGCCAACCGAAACCTGCCCCATGACCCCATCGCCGAAGCCCAAAACCATCGCTGTCGCGCTTACCGGCGCGTCCGGCGCCCGCTACGGACTGCGCCTGATCGACTGTCTGGTCGCCGCCGGGGTGCGGGTTTATCTGCTGGTGTCGCAGGCCGGGCAGGTGGTGCTGAAGATGGAAACCGAACTTGATGTGCCCTCGCGTCCCGCCGAGGCCGAACGATTTTTCGCCGAGCATTTCAATGCTCAGCCCGGACAGCTTCGGGTCTTTGGGCGGCAGGAATGGACCGCGCCCGTGGCCAGCGGAAGCAATCCGCCGGACGCCATGGTCATCTGCCCCTGCACCGCGGGCACCCTGGGCCGGATCGCCGCCGGACTCTCCGGCTCGCTGATCGAGCGTGCGGCCGATGTCGCCCTGAAAGAGCGTCGCAAGCTGATCCTCGTCATCCGCGAAACGCCCTTCACAACCATCCATCTGGAGAACATGTTGCGTCTCGCGCAGGCCGGAGCGGTTATCATGCCCGCCAGTCCGGGGTTTTACCGCAACCCCACCAGCCTTGACGACATCGTCGACTTCATGGTTGCCCGTATCCTGGATCACCTGGAAATTCCGCACGAATTGATGGATCGCTGGGGCTCTCTTAACCCTGCACAGCCGCGCTCTGTGTAAAATGTGTGTCTGCCGTGATCTTTCCCAACTCGTATCAACACCGCCGCGAGATCGCTGGTGAAGACGGTGGTGGAGGTGAAGCCGCAAGATCAGGCTTCTGAAACGCCAGCGTCCGAAAGCGCTGGAGAGATGATGGGGCGAGTCGACGCGGCGGGCGTGGGTTGGCGGCAACCGCTGGCATCGGCACTCCGCATTCTCGCGACTCTACTGCTGGGGCTGTCGCTCCTGTCGATCCTCCTATCGGTGCTCCTGGTTGGCGGTCTGCGCTGGGTGAATCCTCCGGTATCCGCCTTTATGCTGCGTCATGCCTACAATGTCTGGAGACTCGATCAAACTCCCCCCTATTATCACTATGACTGGATTCCCTGGGAGCGGATTCCGCCGACGGTCCGGCTGGCGGCCATTGCTGGAGAAGATCAGCGCTTCCCGCACCATTTCGGGTTCGATCCGATCGAGATCCGCCACGCTTGGAACGATTACCGCCAGGGCGGACGGCTGCGGGGGGCCAGCACCATTACCCAGCAGGCGGCAAAAAATCTGTTTCTGTGGCCCGGATCGAGCTGGCTGCGCAAGGTGCTTGAAGCCTGGTTTACGCTTCTGATGGAAATACTCTGGCCGAAAGAACGGATTTTGGAGATCTATCTCAACATCGCGCAATTCAGCCCGAGCACCTATGGCATCGAAGCCACCAGCAGGCGCTATTTCGGTCATCCCGCCAGCGAACTTAGCCTGGCGGAAGCCGCGCTTCTGATCGGCGCGCTGCCGGCTCCGGGGCATTATCAATTGGACCGACCGTCCGAGAGCCTTCAGCGCCGCGCGGACTGGATCCTCGACCAAAGCCAGCGACTGGGCGGGATGCGGTATCTGAAGCAATTATGAAAGGCATCACTCGCAATAGCGGTCCATCAATGCCTGATGATAGGCAAGTTTGTTCTCGTTGAGATCCCTTTCGCTGCGGGTGCGATAGCCGTTCAGAACCTTTTGATGCCATTTGGCGACCTCGGCGCGCTGCTTCGCGCATTTGGCCGGGTCGTGTTCGGTGCGGGCGGGGACGCTTGCCCGGCGTGCCTCGGTTTCGGCCTGTTTGCGGGCGCGCTCGCGCTCCCTGGACACCCGTTCGCGCTCGGACTGCATCGCCTGGACCTGGGACTCGATCGAATAATCCTGGCTTTTCGATCCGGTTCCGCCGCCCGTCGGAGCGCGGGTGTCGACCGCCAGCGCGCCGCCTCCGGCACTCTCCGTGCAGGCGGTCTGCTGATAGCTGACCTGTCCGTTCGCCTGCTGGCATTTGTACAACCCGGCCCCGGCCGGATGCACGGCGAGACCAAGACCGATCAGGCCGAGCGCGAGACGGCCGGGCCGGTGAATCCAGAAAGTCAACATAGTCGGTCTCCGTTCCCGGTGTTCGGCGATCCTGACCAGACCCGTTAAACCGCGTCCAGTGCGGTATGCGATGTTTTTGGATTGGATTAACCTTGGCCGCATCGACGATAGTCGGAGCGGACGCGGTTTAACATAGTAACCATCCCCCGGCAGAGCCGGGGGCTTTGAATTCGTGAGCCGCTCAAAGCGGCAAGGGGTCGCTAATGCGGCCCCACGGTTCTTGGGCCGCCTAAAGGCGGCAAATCAGTCCCACAGATTGAGCTGGTCGAGTCGCTTGTCCTCGCGCTCTTGGTGCTGAATGTACGCACGGATCGTTGCTTCATCCCGACCGACCGTCGACACAAAATATCCGCGTGCCCAGAAATGCTGCCCCCGAAAGTGACGCT
>NZ_NHSQ01000067.1 GCF_016653465.1 Thiocystis minor
GAGCGCATCGTCCCCAAGCCCGAGCATGCCGCTGAGTTGAAGAAGCGCACCCTGACCAACCTCTATAACGCCCGTCCCGCCTGGCTGGAGCACGCGCATCAAGCCCTCGATGCGACGGTTGCCAGCGCCTATGGTTGGGAGGATTACCGCCCCGCGATGCCCGAGTCCGAGATCCTGCGCCGCCTGCTGGCGTTGAACTTGGAACGTTCGACCAAGGTGGAGTAGCACCGCGTTTCTGCCATCCTGATAGATAAACGGACAAAAATGTCCGATACTGTCGCGCATGAAGGGAGCGGAATTCATCCAGCGGGTCCAACGCTACGCCAAGACTCAGGGGCTTGCCTGCCACGTCGACCAGAAGCGCGGCAAGGGGAGCCATGTGACGCTGTATCTCGGTCATCGGCTGACCATCGTGCGCAACCCCAAGGACGAGCTGAAGACCGGCACCCTGCATGCCATGCTCAGGCAGCTTGGCTTGAGCCTCAGCGACCTGTGAGCGGAGTACCTCCACCCGATGCAATTCATCTATCCTGCGATCCTGACGCCCGATCCTTCCGGTGGCTTCGTCGTGTCCTTTCGCGACTGGCCGGAGGCGATCACCCAAGGCGAGACTCTCGATGAGGCGCTTCAAGAAGCGGCCGATTGCCTGGAGGAGGCCGTGGCGGCGCGCATCGACGACCGGGGCGAGATTCCAGCGCCCTCGGCCAGCCAGCCCGAGGAACAGCCGGTGGCGGTCCCGATCCAGACCGCGCTCAAGGCGGCGCTGTTCTTGGCCGTGCGTGAGACCGGCATCGGACCGAGCGAGCTTGCGCGGCGCTTGGGTATCAACGAAAAGGAGGCGCGGCGTTTGCTTGATCCCCGCCACGCCAGTAAGGCGGTGACACTGGAGCGGGCCTTGCTCGCCGTGGGGCGGCGCCTGGCGGTCGAGGTCGAAAAGGCGGCGTGAGGCCAATGGAGGAGCGGCATCCTGACGGCGAGTTCAGCCGCGAGCCCTTCCTGGATCTGCCCGCCAGTCTGGGATGGCGAACGCGCGATGCCGGGATCTGTTTCGCCGATCCGCCCTCTGTGATCCTGCACGCGACGCCCATTTTTCCGCTCTGTCATCCCGAACTGGCCGCGCGTGGGATCGTCTGGGATAGCTTCAGTTTGCTCGATTCGCTGGCGCGACCGGGCGCGTACTGGATCTTGAACTGCACCTGCGGTATCGCGGACGACGCGGGCCTGGAAGTGCCGATCTTCGTGAGCCATCCCGACCGACAGCGGATTGTCTGGGAACTCGATCTCAAGGGACTGGCACCAGCGCTGGAAGACCGGTTGACCGGCACCGATGGTTTTATCCGGCTGACCTTCGCGCGGGATGAATATGAATCCGATCTGCGCGCGCTGATTGGCGAGTTGCGCGAACGTGCGACCAATCCCGTCACCATGGAGGCGTTGTCGGAAACGGATAGCGTCGAATGGCTGCAACGCGAGTCTTCGCATCTGGCGCCATTTCAAGTCGAGGAGCTGGAGCCCGGCATCGATGGGATGGATCTGGAACGCTTATTGGATCTCGATCCCGACAACCTCCCGGCGTCCGCGCCGCTGTGGCCGCCCGGCACGCTGATCGAATTCGGCTTTTTCGCGGTGAGCGATGGACATGAATTGATGCGGGTCAATGGCGAGGTGCCGTGGCCTTCCTCCTGGACTCCCCGCCATTTCACGCGCTGGGAAGCCTGGAGCGCCTTCCATCGCTGGGTTGATCTGTGCCATCGAGGTTTTTGGCTTGGTCATCATGGCTGCATCGTGTCGCCAAGGAGCGAACAGAATCGGTTTTTCCTGCTGCAAGAAGCGGATCGGGCGCGCTGTCATGCCGCCGGTCGGCATCTGGCGGACGTGGTACGGCGTGGCTATGCGGAAGGCGAGACCGCGCCGGGTGTCATGGTCCGCGATGCCGAATGTCCGTTGGACGTTGCCGAGCGGATGAACTGAGCAGGTCGGTTGCTGATCTCGGTTGCTTAACGGGCATCGGTCCGTCCTATACTGCTATCCGTCGCACGACGTTTCGGACGTTAGGCCGGGGGGCAGCGCAAGCTGCGTACATTCGGCAGTGCGGCGTTTTTTCTTGTTCTTCTCGTCCATCGGCGACGACACCAAAAGATGATCCACCTAACTCTCGGAGGGTACGGACATGATGAAAAGCCTGCATCTGACAGCCCGCATCAGCGCTGACGGCATGCTGCATCTTCCTGTCGCGGAGTTTGCCGATCAGGAGGTCGAGGTGATCGTTCTCGCCGCTGCCCATCGGAAAGTGCCGCCTGTCTTGTCTGGTCAGGAGGCGTTACAGAAAGCGCGGGAGGTCGGTTTTATCGGCAGTTTCGAGGCCGAGCCGGATTTTTCTGTCCGCTATAAGCAAACGCTCGACTGGTCCAGTAAGGCATGATCATTGCCGATACGGGTTTTTGGGTCGCTTTGGGAAATCCCAGGGATGACTATCATGCACTGGCCGTGCGGATTTTCGCCACGTTACGGGAGCCCCTGATCACGACCTGGCCGGTGATGACGGAGGTTTGTCATTTGCTGCTGCAACGGCGTGGCACGAGCGCGCAGATCGCATTCATCGAACTGTATCGGCAGGGAGGCATGACGGTCTTCGAGATCGATGCGTCATCTGCCGAGCGGCTTGATCGCTTGATGAAAGCGTACGCCGATTTGCCAATGGATTTGGCTGATGCCTCGCTCGTGCTGCTTGCGGAAGCCTTGGGTCACGGGCGTATCCTCAGCACGGATCGCCGCGATTTTCATGCGTACCGTTGGAAAAATACACGTCCCTTCACCAATCTGCTGCTGTCTTGATCCCCAGCCGGCCGATCTGCAAAGCCTGCTGAAGGACGCCGCACGGATCGATCTTGCCGGTCGCCCGTCGGGCACGGTCAGTGCCGCTGAGGCCAAGGTCGTCCGCCGTCTGCTCGCGCATCCGCTGGATTTGATCGCGGCGTCTCCCGCCTGCTTCGATCCCGGTCAACCGCGCCCGCTCAAGATCGGCATCCATCGTGATCTGATCGCCGCCGGACATCCGTCGCTCGCCGTGCGCTTGGCGCTGCAACGCGACACCGCCTTGGGGCAGTATCGGCGCGGACACTGGTCGCCGGAACGCCGCGCGTTGACCTCCTGGGCCGGCCTGCCGGGGACGTGAGCGAGGAAGATGCCGCCAACGCGCAAGATCGGCTGTCGAGCGCCGCGCCTAAACCAGGCCCGCGCGCCGAACGCCCCCAGCCGCCCGTGCCCGCGCTTCCCCAAGACGCCCCACTGACCCCGGAGAACATCGTGACCGGTCGCCTCGAACTCACCGTGAAGTTTACGCAACTGCCTCAGCCCCTCCCGGTCAAAGCCGGCATGAAGATCGGCATCCAGACGGACACGGCGCTGGTGGTC
>NZ_NHSQ01000068.1:0-89546 GCF_016653465.1 Thiocystis minor
GGTAGAGTAGAGAGCAGGCATCCCGTGTCCGTAGATCCGGCCTATCTGTTGCCGCCCCTTTCGTTTGGCGGTGCCTCACGAGCCGAATCGTAGTCACAGGATACCAGCCCTCCCTCATCAAACCGTGCGTACAGTTCTCCCGTACACGGCTTTCCGATGTGCTTCACGCCGAGGCATGCGCCGAGATCCTTCGGCTTGGCCTTGGAGCAGAGCGCCCTCTGCAACGTCCTGATCATCTTCGGAGTGGCTAGCGACATGGTCACAATCTCCCGATCCTCCGCGCGTTGGTTGCATGCACAAAGTAGGGCTCCTTTCCTCGGGCCGGGTTCTGTTGTCCCAAGCCCTCAAACGGTACGATGAGCCCCTCCGACTCCCGTGATGACCCACGTCGATTTCGGACTGGCCTTATACGACGTGGTTGGCGGCTCTGGGCCGCCGCCATCACGGGTCTCCCGCACTGGGACTGATTGACTTCCACCACATGCCACCCTTGCTACCCCGGAAGAACCGGCGGGACGCTCTCGTTGTCTGTTCCCACCGACGGCGACCTTCCCCTTCTGACCACAGGGTCGGCTTCTTCGACTAAGTGACGAGGCTACATCTCAGTTCGCTTGCGCTGCGGCCTGCGGTTTTGCACCCTCGGAACTCACGACCCTTGGTTACCCAAACGCCGCTCCGGGGCACTACAATGGTGTACGAGCAACTCCATCGGCTGGACTTTAACCAGCAAGTTAATCAGCCTGTTACGGCATACGGTCAGGTTTTACATTCAAACATTAGACCTGTGCCAAAATAAGCTTTGAAGCCGGTTTTTGCGTTGCAATCTATTGTTTTTCAATGGTTGAGATTAATTTTGGCACAAGTTTATTTTAATCCTCCGGCAAGCCCATCAAACTTTCCGCAGTCGTGCCGAAACGATCAATCAGCTCATCTAACGCTTCAATCCTACCCTGGAACTTCAATGGGTCGCTAGTCCGCACAAATACTCAATCACCCGAGCGCTTGCTGACTGAGTGCGAGATCGCTGTCCATTCTCCGTCGACAGCGAGCGGCCGAACCTTGATGCCTTGCAATTGACTTTAAAGCAAAGCAATCCACATGCCATCGATAAAATCCTTAAAAATCAATGTTCGGCATGAATAAGCAAGCTAGCAACTGTCACATATATTTTACACTTAAATTATCCTTGAATTTCTTTTTCATAAAAATCAATTAGTAAACAACAATTGGGTGTCACATTTTTGAGGCGTTCAGTTTTGTTACACTTTGCCATGCGGCGCGATGTCTGACAATTAGAGCGCCATACGCATGGAAAACAATGACCGATAACGTCGCCTTGAAAGACGAAAAACCGAGCGAGGACGGGTAGAGCACAGCGAAACCCATCGAACCCCGCGCCGACGCCCTCGAAACCGCGCACCGCAAAACGCCCCCGATGTCGCGAGGACGTTTTGGTCAGGCGTTGGCGCGGTGAACGATGGGTTTCACGGCCAAGCGGCGTCCGTGCCAATCATCAGCGTCATCCCATGGCCGTTCTGCCCATCCTACCTCGCGGATCGGACGAGGGGGTGCGTGGAGGCTTCGCCGACGCTGAGGTTGCCACCGGTGCGGGGGTTGCCTGGACAACCGCGACTGTTGACGGCGGCGTTGACGGCGAGGCGGTCGGGAGGAAGGCGCGCCGTTCTTGCCGGATACGCGAGAGCGTTTTGGCAAAGGTGCGGGGGGCGATCGGGATCCCGGCGGCGGCAAGCTCGGCGAGGATGTCGGCAGAGGACGCCCCCGCCTGCTTGGCGGCCTCAATGTCCGGCAAAAGGGTACGCAGCGACATGGCCGCCGAACGGCGCGGCGGATGTTGGGCAAGTGCCTGCAAGCGGGTGCTGGCCTGGGTGAGCGGGTCATTATCGTGGGGCATAGGTCGGGACTCCGTGTCCATCGATAGGAATGATTTGGGAATCGACGGTTTAGGAACGGGATTGATCACGCGATTTTCTCGCCATCGGATGCCGCGGATCACGATCATCCGCGTCATCAGCATGGTGGATGCTGTCGATCAGCCCGAGCAAACGCTTATTATCATTCCAGTGTCGCGCGTTTTCATGGTGTCTTGCCTCTTTATATATAGATTTATGGAACAATCACGAAAATCAAATCTATCCTTCTGCGAAGGCATGCTTATCAAGAATTGCCGCATTCGTCTTAAAACGATCAACCGACTCTGTCGCCAACGATTTGATCATAACTCCAAATATTGAGGAGTCGCCAGTCCGTACAAATACTCAGTCCGCTCAGGTTCGGGCGTGTCATCAATTGTCGTTGCGTGGGATTAGAACGGGGGTGTAGGGGCGAATTCATTCACCACGTTGGTGACGCGGAGGCTTTGATCATCGATCCGGCCAGTGTTTCGGGGGCGGGTATCCCGCCCCGATGTCCCAGATTGCTTGAGGGCGCCAAATGCTTGCAGATGCGTCAATGTTACCGTTGTCGTTGTCGATAATCCGATTACGACAACGACAACGACAACGACAACGACAACGACAACGAGCGATGGCCGAAACGATGATCGACGCCTTGCGCGGATGTGGGGGCGTAGGGTCGAATGAATTCGCCCCTACATCCGCGTTGAGCGCATCGATCCGCGCCAAGGATATCGGTTTTTGTCGCGCCGATCCGATCGCATCGGCGCGGGTCTCTACCAGGTCAGATTCAACTCCGCGCGCACGAAGAACGAATCGTCGCGCCGATTCGCGGCGTAGTAATCCCCTGGGGCGAGGTACTCGGCGACCAGATGCCCGGCGACGTGCTTGCTGAGCTTGGTTTTGATCCAGCCGGTGAAGAGATGTCCGCGAAAATCGTCCTCGCCGCTGATGTTCGCCATCTGCGCGGCGGTGCGGGTGCTCATCTCGTTCGCCCAAAGCGCGTGATAGTCGACCAGCACCTGGGTGGTGGGATGCACCTGCGCGATCCAGCCGACATTCAGGCGGCTCAGGTTGGTGGCTTCGCCGACGCGGCTCTCCAGCGGCCATTGATAGATCATCAGCTCGCTCCACTGCGGCCAGCGGCCCCAAAGCGGGTCGAATGCCTGGTTGCTCCGGCTGTCCGGATCGTCGCCCGATAGATATTCAAAGTCAGCGTGGAGCTGATTCTTCAGCGGGTCGTTGAGGCTGAAGGTCAGACGGCTGTTGAGGCCGAAGGCGCTCAGGTCGCGCCGGTTGCGGGTGCCCCATTCGTAGACGGTCTCGGCGCGGAGCGCGAGCTGTGCGTTGAACTTGGCGTCGGCGCGCGCCCCGGCCGCGTAGATGTCGCCGGTGTCGGAGCCGGAGGGGAAGGGCGCGCCATTGTTGACGCGGAGGTTGGTTGGCGGGCCGGAGGTGATGTTCTCCCGGTCGTGCTTGTAGATGAAATAGCCGTCCAGGATGGTGTCCTTGATCAGCGATTTGTTACGAGCATAGAGGATCGCGCCGGTTTCGTTCTGCTCGGTCTGATCCTCGACCTCGCCGTTCAGCGCTTGCGGGAAGCGCCCGGTGTCGGCGCTCTGGTCGATGTAGATCAGATCCAGCGTGGTGCCGAGCGATTCCAGCTCATAGGTGGCGCGGGCGGCGTCGAAATAGATGGTCCGCGAGCCGTCGATGGGCGAGCCGTCGAGCACCAGCCAGCCGTTGCCCAGGATGATGTCCTGGCGGCCCAGCTTGGCCGAGAGCGGCAGACCGCCGATCTGTTTGTAATCGATGGTGAGCTGATCGAAGAGGACGCCGCCGCTGTACCACTGCTCAAAACCGGGGACAGTGTAGTTCGAGGGGCTGGGATCCTGATAGTGGCGGCCTTCCCACATGAGCCGGGCGCTGGCCGAGAGTTGATCGCTCACGGCATAGGAGCCCCAGAGTCGCGTGCGATAACGCTGGAAGGTGCGGTCGGCGGTGGGGCTGGCGGCGTTCAGGCCCACGTTGTCGACCCAGACCTGGCGCAGACGCAGATCCGCGCCCCAGGTGAAGGGGCCGACCGTTTCCTCGGCCGTGGCGGTCGAGCAGGCGAGCGCGGCGGTCAGCCCCGCGATCAGGAGGGTGTTGCGATTAGATTTCATCGTCTACCTTCTTTTCTTCGAGTGCCCATTGGCGGTCCTCCGGCGTGAGCTCGTCACGCGCGGCGTTGCGGCGGATCAGCCCGTAAATCAGGCTGAGGACGGCCATGGCGATGATGCCGAAATAGGCGGTCAATACGAGTGGATCGTCGATGCCAAGCATGTGTCATGCCCTCTGTCGGGTTAAGGCTTCCGCTCCGGGAAGCATTGACGCAGGTGTTCCGCATCGGGTGGGCGGGTGATCGCGCTGACCAGGATCAGGGTCAGCAGCGCGGCGGGGAGCGCGACGATGATCGGATCCACCGAGGGCCAGTTGGGGTAGTCGGCCAGCAGGCTGGTCTTGCCGCCGGTGATCCATTGCACCAGTCCGATTGCCGATGCCTCCTTGGCTTTGATCAGCAGCAGCCAGAACAGCGAGACGCTCATGCCGACCGTCATCGAGGCCAGCGCACCAGCCTTGGTGACACGCCGGAAAAAGAGTCCGCCGACATAGGCGGGTAGGAAGCTGGCGGCGCAGAGCCCAAAGAAGATGGCCGTGAAGCGGGCGATGATGTAGTCCTGACGAACCGTGTAACTGATGGTGACGGCGATCAGCAGACCTAGCACGATGGCGAGCCGCATGACCAGGATGCTCGGCTCGCGGGCTTGGCCCTTGTCGCCGATGCGTTCGTACAGATCGCGCCCAGCGGCGGTGCCGATGGTATGGAACTGACTGGACATGGTGCTCATGGCCGCCGCCAGCAGGGCCAGGAAGAAGACCACGCCAAACCAGCGCGGCAACGCCGAGGTGATGAAGGTCGGAATGATCTGGTCGGAGTCGCCCTTGACATAGGTGATGGCCGTCGAGCGCCCGCCGACCAGTTCAAAGGTCTCGCCGGATGCAGCTTGCGCCTGCGTCCGCTCGCTGACGATCATGGGCGCGGTGGCGGGCTTGTTGGTCTTCGGGCTGATGATCGTTGTCCAATCGCCGCTGTCGGTCTTTTTCATCAGTTCGACCAGCGCGCGGTCCTTGGCCGGATCGATCTGGGAGACCACCTTGCCGTGCAGGATCGGGCCATGCTGGGCGAACCAGGCATTGGACAGACTGCCGACCAGGAAGGGCGTACCGGTCATCAGCATGATGAAGACCGCGCCGATCGGCACCGCCCGGTCGAGTTCGCGCCGGCTGCGCACGGTCATGAAGCGCACGATCAATTGCGGCTGGGCCAGCACGCCGATGCCGACGCCGAGGATGATCGAGGTGATGACGATCCACCAGAGATCATAGGTCGGCGCGCCCCAGCCGAAGGCGGGCATCGCGGTCCAACCCTGATGACCCATCTGTTGCAGCGGGGCGGGGACTAGATCGGCCATGTCGGTGAGGTATTGATGGGCCTCGGTGATGCCGCCCAGGCTCGAATAGGTGAAGACCAGCAGAAAGATCATGGCGAAGACCATGATGAAGCCTTGGAGTGTGTCGGTGTACATG
This sequence comes from Thiocystis minor, assembly GCF_016653465.1. GTDB lineage: Bacteria > Pseudomonadota > Gammaproteobacteria > Chromatiales > Chromatiaceae > Chromatium > Chromatium minus. Next base: position 5,544 of record NZ_NHSQ01000068.1, read on the forward strand.
ACCGCCTTCAGTCCGCCGGGGATGACATAGGCGGCGGTGACGACGGCGAAAAGCAGCAGCGCGACCTCGAAATCGATCCCGAACTGGGTCGCCGCGAAGATGCTGCCGCCGGTCATGACCGCCGCCGAGTAGAGCGGCATGAAGAGAAAGATGAGCGCCCCGGCGAAGATCTGGATGCCGCGGCTCTGATAGCGCAGTCCCAGCAGTTCCGGGAAGGTGTGGGCGCCCAGATGGTGCCCGAGCCGGCGCGTGGGCTCGCCCAGGACCGTGAAGGCGATCAGGATGCCGACCCCGATATTGAGAAAGGTCAGCCACAGCAGACTCATGCCGAAGAGTCCGGCGACCCCGCCGAAGCCGACGATGGCGGCGGTCGAGATAAAGGTGGCACCGTAGGAGACCGCCATGATGATGGGATGGGCCGAGCGCCCGCCGACGAGAAAGTCCGCCGCCGAGCGAGTGCCGCGATAGCCGAGCCAGCCGAGGTAGCCGGTGGCGAGCAGGTAGGCGAGAATGACGACGATGTCGATCCAGCCGACCGAGGATGTTCCGGACATTGAGTCCCCCTGTCAGAGTTTTTATGAATTGCGCGGAAGATCGCGGGGGCGAAAATAACCCGGCTGGCGGTGTCGTTATATAGATCCAGCGCAGTTAAACGACGGTTTTATGACCGTCGGTTCATCATGAGGAGTATCCGGATGGAGAGTTACACGGTTGTGCGGCCCGAGCATCTGAACCATTACGGTCATCTGTTCGGGGGCTGTCTGCTAAAATGGGTGGACGAGATCGCCTGGATCGCCGCCAGCCGCGACAATCCCGGCTGCCGGTTCGTGACCGTCGGCATGGATCGGGTGGAGTTCCATCGCGGCGTGCATCAGGGCGCGGTGCTGCGTTTCGAGGCGGGCGAGAGTTGCCGGGGCCGGTCCTCCGTGACCTATGGGATCCAGGTCTTTGCCGACGACATCGAGACCGGAGCGGAGGAGCCGATCTTTTCGACCTGTATCACCTTTGTCCGGCTCGACGAGGCCGGACGTAAGATCCCGATCGACTGAGCGCCGGCCGTGGCCCCTGTCGATCGCCCCGTTCATTCGCCAGCCGAGGGAAAGCGCGTGCGTTCGCTCAAGAAACTGCTATGGATCCTGGGGCTCGGCTTCGCTTGCATCGCTGGAGCCTACCGGGGAGACGATCGAGAGGGGCTCGTGACCGTGCCAATGCAAACCAGACGCTGTCTGGTGGAAGGAACCTTCTCGTGCCAGGAATATGAATATACCTATAGCGTAAAAGGTGTTTCCTGTACCGAGGATTGTCTGGCCTATAGCCGTTTGATGAGCTGCCAACTGACGAATCGCTGCGAATGGGATCCGGCGAGCGGTTGCTTTCGCAAGCATGTTTGCATCGAGCAAAGCACGTTGAACACCTGCGTGCGATGGGAGACCGAGGCGTTCTGCGATTGAGTGGCGCTCCGTGCGAAGGGCCTTTTCGCCGCGGTCAATGCGGGATTTTATAGTCAACTGATCGTCCGCTGCCGTCGCGGGCGAGGTTCATGACAGTTGCGCGTCGTCCGCGAGATATGTGGACAAGGCCAGGCGCAGTGATTCCGATAAGTCCATGACTGGCGCGATGTCGGCGCTGACCTCGACATGGACCGTGCGCGCGGTCGCCGCGACATCTCCAAGACGATCGATGAATCGATAGCCGATGGCGAACGAACGTCGGCGAATCTCCAGCACCGAGACCAGAACCCGCACCGTATCGCCATGACGCAGAGGCCGGCGATAGTCGGCTTCGGCGTGTGTCAGCGGCAGAAGCATCCGGCCATCGCGGATCATCAGGTCCACTGGAAAGCCAATCGTGTCCATGAATGCCTCGAAGGCATCGTGCGCGTGCCGGAAAATATGTCCAAAAAAGAGCAGCCCGGCGGCGTCGGTATCGTGCAGACGGATGGTGAAGGCGTGTTCGTGGAAGTCGGTTGTCATTTGGGCCAGATCCATGCTTCGGGCCGCCGCGCCGTCTCCGTCTGAATGCGAAGGTGGCGGGCGGCCTCAGTGCGGTTGCTGTGCTTATGCCCTGTTGCGCTTAGCCATGATGGAGCCGCGCACACTGATCAGAACCAGGGCGCCGGCGACAAAGGCGATGAGCCCCATCACGATGATCATGGTCAGCGGCTTGGTCTGAGGATCGGCGATGCGGAGCGTTTTGCCGATCGGCTCCAGAATGGAGACATTCGCCGGCGCGGCCAGCAGATAGGTGCAAATGGCCATGAAGGCGCCGAAAAAGAGCGCCTTGAAGTCGATATAGAGACCCGCGAAGATGGCGGTCATACTCAACAGCGTGAGCAGCACGACGGTGTATTTCTGATCGCCCAGCGCCGCGGTGATTCCCTGGGTCTGGAACAGATACAGCACGCCCAGCAACAAGCCCCAATGGATGATCTGCTTGATCAGATACATGAGGTGCGAACGATTGGCCGCATAGGTCTGGCCCCAGCCGGAGAGGAGCGAGATGACCGCGGCGACGGCGACAAGAACCTCCCAATAGTGAATCGTGCCGCCAAGATCCTCGCGGGTCAGGGCGAAGAGGACAATGGCGGAGACGTAGAGAATGACTGACGGCAGCAGCGCGATCATCAGAGAACCTTGCTTCTTCGTTTGAGACATGACGAAACCTCCTGATTGGGTATCTTTTGGGTGAATAGCCGAAAGCCCGAGCGCGGCGCGAACGAGACCGTCGGTATTGTCAAGCATATTGATATTAACCCTTAGCGAAAATGCGTGTTAAGGAAAATGCGCGGTTTTTTCCATCTGCCTGACAATCTCTGGCGGTTGCTTGATTTGCCCGGTTTACCGATGATCGGGCAGGCACTAGAGTTGTGGCATCAGGTTTAGCATTCGGAGGGGGTTTTCATGTTTGCCTTCAGGTCCATCCCGCGCGTCCTGCTCCTCGCGCGTTTGCCCGATGTCTTGGTACTGGGGTTTGTCGCACTGGCGTTCAGTGGTGCCGCCGCCCCGATACAGGCCGCGCCGCGCGCACTGACGGTTCTGCCCGGAATGGACGTGTTCGGTCACGACTATGCGACCCTGAAAGACGTCAGCCTGGAGGCGTGCAAATCGGCCTGTCTGGAGGATGCCCGCTGCCAGGCATTCACGTTCAACGTCAAGGCCGGCTGGTGCTTTCTGAAGGAGGACGGCCGTGATCGCCGCCCCTTCGACGGGGCGATCTCCGGTTTGATCGTCGAGGGCGCGACGCCCGCGCCCGATCTCAAGGCGCTGCGTCTGGCGGAACTGCGCTTTCTGCCCCCGCGCGCGTTGAGCGAGGCCAGGGCGCTTGAGGAGCGGATCGCCCGGATGGATCTTCCGGTCGGGCGTCGCGATGCGCTTGTCGCCGAGGCGCGGGTGGCCGCGAACGCCGGCAAGCACCAGCACGCCGCCGATCTCCAGGCCGCAGCACTGCGTCTGGATGCCGACGATCGGGGGCTCTGGATGGGCCTCGCCGCCTCCGCCCTCGCGGCCCAGCCGTCGGACTGGGAGACCCAGCAGCGTTTCAAACAGGATGCGACCGCCGCCGCCATCAATGCCTATCTGCGTTCCGAGGATGCGCAACGTCGCGCGGACGCGCTCGCCCTGCTTGGTCGCGCCTTCGCGCAGCGTCAGGACTGGCGGCCCGCCATTCGTGCCGCCCGTGCCGCCCTCGCGCTGTCCGAGTCCGCCGAGACGCGCGCCGCACTGGACCAATGGATCGCCGAGCATGGTTTTCGAGTGACCGGACATGAAGTCGACTCCGACGCGGCCAGTCCGCGGATCTGTCTCCAGTTCAGCGATCCATTGCCCCGCGACCGCGGCAATCTGACCGATTTCGTGCGGGTCGCCGACCGGACCGATCTGCCGGTGGAGGCGGAGGCGCAACAGGTCTGTATCGACGGCGTGCGGCATGGCGAGCGGTATCGCGTGCAGGTGCGCGCCGGACTGCCCGCTGCCGACGGCGAGGCGCTGGTCAAGGGATCCGATCTGGAGATCTATGTGCGTGATCGTGCGCCGATGGCCCGTTTCCTGGGGCGTGCCTATGTGCTGCCCAAGGGCGGCGAGGCGGCGATTCCGGTGGTCTCGGTCAACACGGATCGGATCGAGGCGGCGGTCTACCGGGTCGGCGACCGCGCGCTGACCCAAGCCATGGAGAACGGCACCTTCCGTGCGCAGCTTGATCGATGGGCCGCCAACCGGATCGTCGATCAGACCGGCGAGGCGGTCTGGACGGGGACGGTCGAGGTCAGGCCCGAGTTGAATCGGGAGGTGACCACGGCGGTGCCGGTCGGCGCGCTGATCGCCGACATCGAGCCGGGCGCCTATGCCATGACCGCTCGGCCCCGGAATGCGACCGACCGTTCGGAGAACCTCGCGACGCAGTGGTTCGTCGTCACCGATCTGGGTCTGGCGACCTTCGCCGGCAACGATGGACTGCATGCGTTGGTGCGTTCGCTCTCGACCGCCCGGCCAGCGGGCAAGGTCGGGGTGCGTCTGGTGGCGGTCAATAACGACATCCTCGGACAGGCGACCACGGATGCCGAGGGACATGCCCGCTTCGAGCCGGGTTTGTTGCGCGGCACGGGCGGCAATGCCCCGGCATTGCTGGTCGCGGAAGGACCGGACGGCGACTATGCCTTTCTCGATCTGACCCAGACCCCCTTCGATCTCAGTGATCGGGGCGTCGCTGGGCGTCCGCCGCCCAAGCCGCTGGATGTCTATCTGGTCAGCGAGCGCGGCGCCTATCGGCCCGGCGAGACCGTCCATCTAACCGCCCTGGTCCGCGATGCGCGGGCGAACGCAGTCCCGAATCTTCCTCTCACGCTGATCGTCAAGCGCCCGGACGGGGTGGAGTTTCTGCGCGAGCTGACCAAGGATCAGGGCGCGGGCGGCCATCAGTCCACCGTCACTCTGAGCCGCTCGGCCATGCGCGGCACCTGGCGCGCGCAGGTCTACACCGATCCCAAGGGCGAGCCGCTGGCCGATCTGGCCTTTCTGGTCGAGGACTTCGAGCCGGAGCGTCTGACCTTCGATCTGGCGAGTCAGGCCGCGGCCATCGATCCGGAGGCCCCGCCGGACATCGCCCTGGATGCCCGTTTTCTCTATGGCGCGCCCGCCGCCGGATTGGCGGTCGAGGGCGAGATCCGGTTGACGCCGGCCGATACCCTGCCCGGTTTCCCCGGTTATCGCTTCGGTCTGGAGAGCGAGGCGTTCGCGCCGGTCGGCGGTCCGCTGACCGCTACTCAGACCGATGGGCAGGGCAAGGCCGCGATTGCGCTGACCGTCCCGGAGATCACGCCGACCAGCAAGCCGTTGGAGGCGAGCGTACAGGTGCGGGTGGTGGACGACAATGGGCGTCCGGTCGAGCGTTCGCTGAGCCTCCCGGTGGCCTCGAAGCAGGTCCGCATCGGAATCAAACCGCTGTTCGACGGCTCGGTGGAGGAGGGCGGCAATGCCCGTTTCGAGGTGATCGCGCTCGGCGCGGATGGCCAACGAACCGCGCTCGCCGGGCTGCGCTGGACACTCTCGCGCCTGACGACTAGTTTCCAGTGGTACGAGTCCGACGGCACCTGGGACTATGAACCCATCACCTCCAGCCAGCGCGTCGCCGACGGGACGCTTGATGCGGGTCTGGACGAAGTCGGGCGGATCGAGTCGCCGGTCGACTGGGGCGCCTATCGGCTGGCGCTGGAAGCGCCGGAGGGTGCTGTCCTGCCGGTCGATCTGGAATTCGAGGCCGGCTGGTATGTCAAGCCTGGCGCCCAGGATACCCCGGATCTGCTCAAGGTCTCGCTGGATAAAGAAAAGTACCGGGTCGGCGAGAAGGTCAAGGCGCGGATCGAGCCGCGTTTCCCCGGTCTGGCGCTGGTGATGGTGGTCGATGACCGCGTCATCGCCATGAAAGCGGTCGAGGTGTCCGAGTCGGGCGCGACGGTCGAGCTGCCCGTCACGGCGGACTGGGGGCCGGGCGCCTATGTCACGGCCGTACTCTACCGGCCCATGGATCTGGCCGCCAAACGGATGCCGGCGCGGGCCATCGGTCTGACCTGGGCGGGTGTCGATCCAGGCCAGCGCGCACTCGATCTCAAGCTCGATCTGCCGCCGGCACTGACCGGCACCGTCAGCCCGCGCCAGACCATCGAGATTCCGGTCGCAGTCGGCAATCTGGTGGCGGGCCAGGCGGCCTATGTGACGGTTGCGGCGGTCGATGCCGGGATCCTCAATCTCACTCGCTATCAGCCGCCAGCGCCGGAGGATTGGTATTTCGCCCAGCGCCGGCTCGGGATGGAGATCCGCGATTTCTATGGCCAACTCATCGACCGCATGCAGGGCGTGCCGGGGAGCGTACGCTCGGGCGGCGACGGCGCGCTGCTGAAGCTGGAGGGGCCGCCGCCGTCCGAGGAACTGGTGGCCTATCATTCCGGGATCGTCAAGCTCGACGACCAGGGACGGGCGAGCGTCTCTTTCGCCATCCCGGATTTTAATGGCACCCTGCGCGTCATGGCCATGACCTGGTCCGCGGACGGGGTCGGGCATGCGGTGACGGATCTGCTGGTGCGCGATCCGGTGGTCGTGTCCGCCGCGCTGCCGCGTTTTCTGGCGCCGGGGGATCGCTCGCGTCTGCTGGTCAATCTTGCGCATGTCGAGGGTCCGGCCGGGGCGGTCGAGCTGAGCGTCGCGACCGCTGGCGGTCATACGCTGATTCCGGCCGAGTCCGCCGCGCACGAGTTGACTCTGACCGAGGGCGGACGCAGTCAGGTGATGGTCCCGCTCAAGGCCGTCGGCGTTGGCGACGACGCACTGACCATCGCACTGCGAACCCCGGATGGCCGCGATTTGCTGAAAACGCTGACCCTGCCGGTGCGTTCCAACGCACCACCTACCTCTCTCACCCAGGCGACGGAACTACCGCCCGGCGGCGAACTGCGTCTGGACGTGGACCTGCTGTCCGACCGGCTGCCGGGCACGGGCTCGCTGCTGGTTTCCATCGGCGGCGCCGGCCGGCTGGATGTCGCGGGTCTGCTGATGGCGCTGGACCGCTATCCCTACGGCTGCACCGAGCAGCTCACGAGCCGTGCGCTACCGCTGCTCTATCTGGACGAGGTCGCCGGCGCGGTCGGTCTGACGGGCGACGACCCGGCGGCTTCGCCCAAGGTCAAGGAACGGATCCAGTCGGCCATCGCCGAGATTCTGACCAATCAGGGCAGCAACGGCAGTTTCGGGCTGTGGGGGAGCGGGGGCGGCGATGACGGCTGGCTCGATGCCTATGTCACCGACTTCCTGACCCGCGCCCGCGAGCAGGGTTACTCGGTGCCGGATGCCGCCTTCGACATGGCGCTCGACAATCTGCGCAATCGTCTCGCCTATGCCCCGGATTTCAGCCAGGGCGGCGAGGAAATCGCCTATGCGCTCTATGTGCTGGCCCGCAATGGCCGCGCCGCGATCGGCGATCTGCGGTATTACGCCGACACCAAGCTCGACGCCTTCGCCACGCCCATGGCCAAGGCCCAGTTAGGCGCAGGGCTTGCGCTCTACGGCGACCGTCCGCGCGCCGGGACGGTCTTCCGCAACGCCCTGGGGATGCTCTCGACGGACGGGGACGCGGGTGGCTGGCGGGCCGATTTCGGTTCGGATCTGCGCGATGGCGCGGCCCTGCTGACCCTGGCCGTCGAAACGGAAACCGCCGCAGTGGATGCGCGCGCGCTGGCCCGGCGTTTCCAGGATCAGTGGTCCGCCGCTGACCATGCCAGCACCCAGGACAGCGCCTGGCTCCTGCTCGCCGCGCATGCCTTGACGTCGGGCGCGGATCAGCCGGAGTTGACGCTCGGCGGCGAACCCGTGAAGGGCGCGCTCTACCGTCGCTGGGACGCGGCGGACCTCGCGGCCCAGCCGCCGATCGTCGGAAATCGCGGCAGCGCGCCGCTGGAGGCCCTGGTCACGGTCACCGGCGTTCCGCTGACTCCAGAAGCGGCGGGCGGCAATGGCTATCGGATCGAACGCGCCTATTACGATTTGGAGGGGCGGCGGATCCAGCCCTCCGGGATCGTCCAGGGCGGACGCCTGATCGCCGTGATTACGGTGACGGCCGATACGCCGCGCCAAGCGCGCCTGATCGTCAACGATCCGCTTCCAGCCGGTTTCGAGATCGATAACCCGAACCTTATCAAGGCCGGCGACATCGCCGACATCCCCTGGCTGGGTCTGGAGGAAGAAGCGGCGCACACCGCATTCAGGGCCGACCGTTTCATCGCCGCCATCGATCGGAAGCCTGACGCGCGGCCCCAGTTCCAGCTTGCCTACCGTCTACGCGCCGTCTCGCCCGGCATCTTCGCCCATCCGGCGGCGACGGTGGAGGATATGTACCGTCCGCGTCAACGGGCCTGGACGGAGACTGGGACGGTGGAAGTGCGCGGGGTGGAGTAGGGGGAAAGTTGGCAGTTGTCAGGTATCAGTTGTCAGGTATTTCTCGTTTTTTGAGTTGATTCCTGGAACTTTACAAGTTCTGGTCTTCCAATAACTGCCAACTGCCAACTGCCAACTGCCAACTGCCAACTGCCAACTGCCAACTGCCAACTGCCAACTGAACTCAAAAACTTCCCCACGAACTCTTGCGTCGGCGGAATTTCAGATGCGGGAGCAGCAAGCCGAGCAGAACCCCACCAAATAGCACGGCCGCGCCGAGCATGAACCATTGCTGTTTGGTCTGATTCCTGGCTTCCGTTTGTTCTTGCATCAGTTCCTCGCGTTCGCGGGTGAGTTCGCTGGCTTGAATTCTGAGCCGATCCCGCTCGTTGGTGATTTCAAGCACATTCGCCGAGGCATGACGAATGGTGGCGAGTTCCTGCTCCAGCTCCTGCTTGGTCTGCTTGAGCGCCTGGGCATCCTCGATGAGGATTGCATGTTCGGATTGGAGCTTGGAAAGTTTCGCGGCGAGCACGTCCGGCGCCTGCTTCAGTTCGGCGAGTTGAGTTTGCAGATCGGCAATTTGCGCACGCGCGGAAGGCTCTTTCTGAAGCTGACTGATGAGCACATAGCCGAGTTTTCCGTCCTCGGTACGGACGCGCGCGTATTCCGTGGTTTGATTGACGCTCAGCACGTCGAGCGGCGTTCCGCTCTCCAGCATGCGGATGATCTTGTAGCGCGTGCTTTCGCCCGCGCGCATGGTGATCTGAAGCTGATCCGTCACATACTGGGTTTCCGCCCGAGCCGGGGCGGCGCCCAGCGCGCCGACAAGAATGAGCATGAAGAGCGGAAAGCGTCCCATGAGGTATCCTCCGAGGCGTAGCGGTTGGCCTATACCCGACATGGGGAGAGAGGCTGAAGTCGTTGATCGTGCGTTATTCAAATGCAGTCCCTCGAAGGGACGAACCCAGCTCTTTATCACGCGGCGACCGTCAGCAGGAACTCCAGTAAAGCCTTCTGGGCGTGAAGGCGGTTTTCCGCCTCGTCCCAGACCACGGATTGAGGACCGTCGATGACCGAAGCCGCGACTTCCTCTCCTCGGTGGGCGGGGAGACAGTGCATGAAAAGCACATCCCTGGTCGCGCGCGCCATGACAGCATCGGTGACCTGAAAGGGGGCGAACAGGGTTTGTCGGCGTGCCTGCTCGTCTTCCTGGCCCATGCTGGCCCAGACATCGGTCGCGACCAGATGGGCGCCGTCGGCGGCTTCCTTGGGGTCGCGGACGAGGGTGCAGCGACTGCTGGCGGCAGCGAGCAATGCCGCGTCCGGCTCGAAGCCTTCGGGGCAGGCGATGCGCAGTTCGAAGTCGAACAGCCGCGCGGCTTCCAGGAAGGAATTGCACATATTGTTGCCATCGCCGATCCAGGCGACCCGCCGACCGCGGATGTCGCCGCGGAACTCCTGATAGGTCTGCATATCCGCCAGCAGTTGACAGGGATGGAGACGGTCGGTCAGGCCATTGATCACGGGCACGTTGGAATAGGCCGCAAAGCGTTCCAGCATCTCCTGCGAAAAGGTGCGGATCATGACGGCGTCGACCATTCGCGAGAGCACGCGGGCGCTGTCCTCGATGGGTTCGCCCCGGCCGAGTTGAGTGTCGCGGGGCGACAGGAAGAGCGCATGCCCACCGAGCTGAACCATGCCGGTCTCGAAGGAGACGCGGGTTCGGGTCGACGATTTTTCAAAGATCATCGCGAGCGTACGTCGCGGGAAGGGCTGGTAGTCCTGGCCCGCTTTCAGCATCCGCTTGAGTTCGATGGCGCGGGCGATCAAGGCGCGGGCCTCGACATCGCTCAGGTCGAGCAGGCTCAGAAAGTGCCGGCAAGGGGTTTGATGGGCATCCATGGAATCGCATTTCTCCGACGAAGTCGTTTTCAGGCGTTGCCCAGAAACCCTTCGATCAGGTGGGTCAGTTCGCGCACGAGCTGCTCGGCCTCGGGCTGCTCCAGGATCAAGGGGGGCAGCAATCGGATGACGCGCTCGGCGGTGACGTTAATGAGAAGGCTGGCGGCGAGCGCCAGGGGCACCAGTTCGGCGCAGGGGCGATCCAGCTCGATGCCGATCATCAGGCCGCGCCCCCGAATCTCGGAGACGCCGTTGACATGCCCCAGCGATTCGCGAAAGGCATTGAGCAGATAGGCTCCCTGACGGGCAGCGTTCTCGACGAGGTTGGCCGCGTCGATGGTCTCCAGCACGGCGCGCCCGACCCGGCAGGCGAGCGGATTGCCGCCGAAGGTCGAGCCATGCGAGCCGGGGGTCAGAACCTCGGCCGCCGCGCCGCGCGCGAGACAGGCGCCGATCGGGACGCCGTTGCCGAGTCCTTTGGCGAGCGTGATGACATCCGGGATGGCGGCGACGTGCTCATGGGCGAAAAACCGCCCGGTCCGCCCCATGCCGGTCTGGATCTCGTCGAAAATCAGGAGCCAGCCCTCGCGATCGCAAATGGTGCGCAGACGTGGCAGATAATCGTCGGCGGGGAGACGGATGCCGCCCTCGCCCTGGATGGGTTCGACCAGGATCGCGACGATGTTCGGACGGTTTTCGGCGGCGGTCTCGACGGCGTCGAGATCGTTGTAGGGGACGCGCACGAAGCCCTGTACCAGTGGCTCGAAACCGGCCTGCACCTTGCGATTGCCGGTGGCCGAGAGGGTCGCCAGGGTGCGTCCGTGAAAACTCCCCTCGGTGACCAGGATCGCCGGGCTTTCCACGCCGCGCCGGTGCGCGTGCAGTCGCGCGAGCTTGATCGCGGCTTCGTTGGCCTCGGCCCCGGAATTCGCGAAAAATACCCGGTCCATGCCGGCCCGTTCGGTCAGCATGGCCCCAAGACGTTCCTGCTCGGCGATGCCGTAGAGATTGGAGGTGTGGATCAGTTGGCCGGCCTGCTCGCAGAGTGCGTCGCGCACGGCGGGATGGGCGTGCCCGAGTCCGCACACGGCGATTCCCGAGAGTGCGTCCAGATAACGTTTGCCATCGGTATCCCAGAGCCAGACGCCGTCACCCCGCGCGAAGGTGACAGGCAGGCGCTTGTAGGTGGCCATCAAGGGTTCGCTCATGGCGTCGGGGCCCGGAGTCATCGATCGATCAATAAAACAAAAAAGGCGGTTCCTCCGCGAGGGAAACCGCCTTTGTCGTGAAGGCGAAGCAGTGGAATATAACGTGAAAGTCGCGCTCGATACAAGAATTCAGCGCGTCATCCGCCCGCTCAGCCAGCGTAATTGGCCGCGACGAACGACCAATTGATTTTATCCCAAATGCTTTCAAGGTATTTTGGGCGAGCGTTACGATAGTCGATGTAATAGGCATGTTCCCAGACATCGACGGTCAGCAGGGCGGTTTTGCCCGAGGTCATGGGAGTTCCGGCGTTGGAGGTATTGAAGATTTCGATGGAACCGTCGGCGTTCTTGACCAACCAGGTCCAGCCCGAGCCAAAGTTGGTCGCGGCGGATTGCGCGAACTGCTTTTTGAATTCGTCGAACGAACCGAACTTGGCGTCGATCGCCTCACCCAGCGCGCCGGTCGGTGCGCCGCCGCCGGTCGGGCTCAGACAGTTCCAGTAAAAGGTGTGGTTCCAGACCTGTGCGGCGTTGTTGAACATGCCGCCGGAGGATTTCAGGATGATGTCGGTGAGGCTCAGGTCCGCGAACTCGGTGCCCGCGATTAGATTATTCAGATTGGTGACATAGGTCTGATGATGCTTGCCGTAGTGATAGTCGATGGTTTCGGCCGAGATGACGGGTTCGAGGGCGTTCTTCTCATAGGGCAATGCGGGTAATTCATGGGCCATGGTGCGATGCTCCAGTCGGGTTTGCGAGGGAAATCGAACTTGTGCGGTGAAACATAGGCCCGCATCCTGACAACTCAAGCCGCGTTAAACCGCGTTCGGCAGGATATTTATGGTTCGTGGATTTTGGGCGGTCTTGCCCGCATCAGGATGCGTCGGTGTCGACGCGGTTTAAGTCTTTTATTTTTTGATGATTTAAATGGCGTCTCGCGGATCGCCGCGAGTGAGTGCGAGGCTGAAACCTCGTACAAACCTGCGGATGAACCCAAGGCGCCGTTGAACGAGGACGATGCGATGTGCGGTATCTGTGGAGAGTTACGCTTCGACGGCATGCCGGCGAGCTTGGCGTCGATTCAGTCGATGATGGCCGAGCTGACCCGGCGCGGTCCGGATCACGGCGGCAGTTACAGCGATGGGGCGTTGGCCTTCGGACACCGACGGCTGTCGATCATCGACCTCTCGGTGCGCTCCAATCAGCCCATGGTGGATGCGGAACTCGGGCTGGCGCTGGTTTTCAACGGGACCATCTATAACTACCGCGCGCTCCGGCGTGAACTTGAGGAACAGGGTTATCGCTTCTTCTCCGAGGGCGACAGCGAGGTCATCCTTAAAGCCTGGCATGCCTGGGGAACCGGCTGCGTCGAGCGATTGCACGGCATGTTCGCCTTCGCGGTCTGGGACGCCAACCAGCGGGTGCTGTTTCTGGCGCGCGATCGCTTCGGAATCAAGCCGCTGTATTGGTCGGAGCAGGGTCGCGCACTGCGATTCGCCTCCAATCCGCAGACATTGCTGGCCGCAGGCGGGGTCGAGACGGCCATCGATCCGGTGGCGCTGCACAACCTTTTCACCCTACATGCCGTGGTGCCGGCGCCGCGCACCATCCTGCAAGGCGTGCGCAAGCTCGCCCCCGGTCACTGGCTGCGCCTGGACGCCAGCGGCGGCCGCACCGAACAGGCCTACTGGCATCTGTCGGCGACCCGCCCCGAGCGTCCGCCGAGCGAGTCCGAATGGCTGGAGTCGATCCACGACGCGCTGCGTCACGCGGTCAAGATCCGCAGCGAGGTGGCAGACGTGCCGGTGGGCGTGCTGCTGTCCGGCGGTCTGGACTCCAGTCTGCTGGTCGCGCTGCTGGCGGAGGCGGGCGTGGCGGACCTGCGGACCTTTTCGGTCGGCTTCGAGGATACGCCGGAGGAAGCGGGCAGCGAGTTCCAGTATTCGGATCTGGTCGTAGAACGGTACGGCACCCGTCATCGCAAGTTCCTGGTGCCGAATGCGCAGGTGCTGCAACGCCTGCCGGAGGCCATCGACGCCATGGCCGAGCCGATGTTCGGACAGGACGCGGTGGCCTTTTATCTGCTCGCCGAGCAGGTCGCGCGCGAGATCAAGGTGGTGCAGTCAGGACAGGGTGCCGATGAGGTCTTCGGCGGGTATTTTTGGTATCCGCGCATGCGCGACGAGACCGGGGGCAGTCGACTGGAGCGTTTCGCCAAGCACTATTTCGACCGTGACCACGCCGAATATCGGCGCCTGGTCACGGATGACTATGCCGGCGCGGACCATACCTCCGCCCTGATCGCGGAGCGCCTGGACGCGCCGGACGCCGACGAGTTCATGGATGCGGTCCTGCGGCTCGATGTCACCACGCTGATCGTCGATGACCCGGTCAAGCGGGTCGACAACATGACCATGGCCTGGGGGCTGGAGGCGCGGGTGCCTTTCCTCGACCATCAACTGGTCGAACTGGCCGCCCGCTGTCCGCCAGAGTTGAAACTGCGCGAGGGCGGCAAGTATCCGCTCAAGGCGCTGGCGCGCGGTCTGCTGCCGGACGCCGTGATCGACCGGCCCAAGGGCTATTTCCCCATGCCGGCGCTCAAATATGTACGAGGACCCTTTCTGGAGCTGATGCGCGATACGCTCACTTCGCGCGCCAGCCGCGAGCGCGGTCTCTACCGTCAAGCCTATCTCGATCAACTGCTGGACGCGCCGGATCTGCACCACACCCGCATCCAGGGCAACAAGCTCTGGCACCTGGCCCTGCTGGAACTCTGGTTGCAGCGGTATCTGGCTTGAAATGCCGGGGCGCGTCCCGATAGTCGTTGATTATTGTCAATTCTTAACGAGGTGAAGCGATGGATGTTTTGGAGCGCATCGGCGATCAGGTGAAGGGAAATCCGGTCGTGATCTACATGAAGGGTACCCCGCAGTTTCCGCAGTGCGGATTCTCCATGCGGGCCGCTGCGGCATTGCAGGAGTGCGGTCTTCCCTTTGCCTATGTCAACGTTTTGCAGGATCCCGAGATTTTCGAGAACCTGCCGCGCTATGCCGATTGGCCGACCTTTCCGCAGATCTATATCGACGGCGAACTGGTTGGCGGGTGCGACATCACCCTTGAATTGCATGCCAACGGGGAACTCAAAACCTTGATGGAGCAGGCGGTCGCCAAGACAGAGGAGGCTGGCGGTTAGTTAACAAGTAATAAAACCAATTTAAACAAACAGTAAAGAATGCAATTGTTGTCGTTGTCGTTGTCGTTGTCGTTGTCGTTGTCGTTGTCGAGGAATCAGTGCAATTCGGCCATGAGCAATCGGACAGCGAAACCATGAGGGGCGGGAGAATTCTGATCGCATGGTTATATCGATTACGACAACGACAACGACAACGACAACGACAACGAAAGAGACAACGACCAGGTCAGCCTTCTTTCGACATCAAGGTCAAGACATCCGGGCTGTTCTCCCAGAAACGCACCGGATCGAGATCGTGCCAGCGGTTGACGATCATGCAGAAGAGGCGCGCGGTCTGTTCGGCGTCATAGATGGCCGAATGCGCCTCGCTGTTCTGCCAGTACAGCCCGGCCGCCCGCGCGGCCTTGGCCAACACCGTCTGACCGAACATCAGCCCGCTCAACGAGACCGTATCGAAGACGCTGAAGGCATGGAAGGGATTGCGCTTGAACCCGGTGCGTTCCACCGCCGCTTTCACGAAACCCAGGTCGAAATGGGCATTGTGCCCCACCAGGATGGCGCGATTGCAGCCGGTCGATTTGACGGCCTTGCGAATCGGCGTGAGGATGCGGGTGAGTGCATCCTGTTCCGAGATGGCGTCGCGGAAGGGGTGGTCCGGATCGATGCGATTGAACGCCAGCGCCCGTGGGTCGATCTCCGAGCCCACGAACGGCAGGACATGACAGGCGATCGGGGCCGATGGCTCTAGCCTTCCGTCCGGTTTCATGCGGATAATGACCGCGGCGATTTCAAGCAGGGCATGACGCTGGGCGTCGAAGCCCGCGGTCTCCACGTCGACGACCACCGGCAGAAAGCCACGAAAGCGCTGCGCGATACCATCAGGAATCTGTTCTTCATCATTCATGGCGACAGCATAAGTGGGTGCGCGGCGAATGCCAAACATTGACTGCGGATAGAGCGACTTTTCGTTCTTGATTGCCGGTTGTTTCGAGTAACGATTGCCATGGGGTCATGCTGGATTGAGCGATATCCGCGTCATGAGGGTTTTCCGGCACTGGGTTGTCTGGAGCGTCGTCCTTTGGGCGTTCCTGCTGAGCGGCCCGGCAGTGGGAGAGGTTGGGCGCGCGGCGCACGGGCTTCTCTATCAGATCAGTTCGCCGACGGCAGCGGTTTCCAGCGTTTTGTTCGGGACGATCCATAGCGAGGATCCCCGTGCGACCGAACTTCCTCCGCCGGTCCGGGCGGCCTTCGATGATTGCTCCGGCGTTGCGCTGGAGGTGATTCCCGACGCGGCGGCGATCATCAAGGCCATGGTCACCATGACCTATACCGACGGCCGTACCCTGCATGAGGTGCTTCCGCCCGATCTTTACCCCCAGACAGCCGCGGCGCTCGCCGACATCGGGATGTCCGAGGATGCGTTCAAGGATTTCAAGCCCTGGGCGGTGATGACCCTGCTGAGTACCCCGCCGACCGAGACGGGGCATTTCCTGGATATCATGCTGTATCGCGCCGCGCTCGAATCGGGCAGACCCGTTCAGGGATTGGAAACGATGGAAGAGCAGCTTGCCGTCTTCGACGGGATGAGCGAAGCCGATCAGATCGGTCTGTTGCGCGAGACCCTGAAATCCAGAAGTCAGTTGCCGATCATGTTCGAGCAATTGATGCAGGTCTATCTGGAACGCGATCTTGGACGTCTGGTCGATCTCAGCGAGTCCTCTCTCCAGGGCGGCGATCCCCGGCTGGCGGAGCTGTTCCGGGAAGTCGTGATCGACGCGCGCAATCGGCGGATGGTGGAGCGCATGCGGCCACTGCTGGATCGGGGCGGATGGTTCATCGCCATCGGCGCCTTGCATCTGCCGGGGGATGCGGGAGTCATCGCGTTGCTTCGGCGCCTTGGGTACGGGGTGTC
Organism: Thiocystis minor; assembly: GCF_016653465.1. GTDB lineage: Bacteria > Pseudomonadota > Gammaproteobacteria > Chromatiales > Chromatiaceae > Chromatium > Chromatium minus. The sequence continues at coordinate 22,179 of NZ_NHSQ01000068.1, forward strand.
GGTCCTGTATTGAGTCCGTTGTCGGGCAGGTCCATTATGATCCGATCAGGCTAGCCTCCGGGAGCGGCTAGCACTGTGATAGCATTTCACAACTCCACTGGGAAAAAGAAACTACCAATGAAGGGTGTCGAAATGGACGCATTCCGGTTGGGCTGGTTGGGGGTGTTGTGCTCGACCCTCTTGACCGGCGGTTGTGCCACGAATCCAGACCGGGTGGTGGATCCGCGCGATCCACTGGAGCCGTTCAACCGGGCGGTCTACCGATTTAACTCCGATTTCGACAAGGCGTTTCTGCAACCTGTCGCCAAGGGCTACCAAGCGATTACGCCCGAGCCGGTTGATCGCGGCGTCACCAATTTCTTTCATAACATCGCCGATGTGACCTCGGCGGTGAATAATGTCCTGCAGTTCAAAATGTCGCGGGCGGGGAGCGATGTGGGACGACTCTTCATCAACTCCACGATCGGAGTGCTGGGGATTTTCGACGTGGCCACCAATGTGGGCCTGCCGAGCTACAAGGAAGATTTTGGCCAGACGCTCGGTTACTGGGGGCTTGAATCGGGCGCCTTTCTGATGTTGCCCATCCTGGGGCCGAGCAGCATGCGCGATACCATCGGTCTGGCCGGCGACGTGTTCACGGACCCACTGATTAACATCCGGGAGGATCATATCTACTGGAGTCTGTTGGGTCTGCAGTTCGTCGATCGCCGCGCCGAATATCTCACCGCCGGTCAGATCCTGGAAGATGCCGCGCTGGATTCTTATGGCTTTCTGCGCGATGCCTATCTACAACGCCGACTCAACCTGGTCCATGACGGCAATCCGCCCTCGGTGGAAGGTCAGGAAGATTTTTGGGACGAGATCGATTTCGACTCCAACGGCAAGACGGACCAGGACATTCCGACTTCCTGAGGGTCGCCGTTTCAGGCGCGTCTCGCCCGCCAATGTTTCGATTATGTTGCAATTAACTCTCAATTTGATTGGAAGGGTGGCCAAACGCGCCCCTCGCCCTGTAAAATAGCCCTTCGGATCGAAGACGAAGGGTCCTTCCGAGGCGCCCATACACCACAACGAGACTACAAGAGGAAGCGTTTTGGTTAAACGACGCAGATGGCTATCCCCGTTTCTACTGACACTTTCAATTCTGCCGACGACGCAGACGCAGGCAGTCGTCACCGAAGGTACCGCCTCCTATTACGCGGATCGTTTCAATGGCCGCAAGACCGCCAGTGGAGCAAGGTTCAACACGAACGCCCTGACTGCGGCGCACAAGACCTTGAGTTTTGGCACCAAGGTGATGGTGACTAACAAGGCCAATGGCCGCTCGGTCGAAGTCACCATCAATGATCGCGGCCCCTACGCCCATGGCCGCATGATTGACCTCTCCAAGGGCGCAGCCAGGGAAATTGGTATGCTTGGCAGCGGAACCGCACGGGTTGAACTCCAGGTGGTGGAGGCCGCTAACGAGAGTAGTTTCTCGCGTTCGGGAATACCCACCGATGTGGCCCAAACAATGATGATGGAACTGTTTTAAACTGCGACCGGCATGGCATGCATCCTCTGCCGAGCGATCGCGAGGTAAAACGATGCGTGTCATTCCGGATGCGGTTTCGGTTCAGGCTTCCCGGAGCGTGAAGCGCGCGAAACGCCCGCTCTCGATGTCTCCGGCGAGTTCTCGTAGCGGAAAGCGGAGATTAGGAAGATTTCGATCCAGTGCGTGCTGGGTGTCGCAGCCCTGTAAGGCGTAGTTTTTGACGCCGACATCCGCGAGGGCATGCGCGATGGCGGCGACCTCCGGCGGTGTCCAGTCGGGCATGACCGTGGTGCGGACCTCCAGCGCAATCCCCGACTCCAGCAGCCGCGACAGACTCTCCCAGGCCGGTTTCCCCGAGCCTTCGACCCCCGTTATCCGGTCATAGTCCTCAGGGAGCGCCTTGATGTCCAGGCCCACCCAATCCAGCAGGGGCAACAGACGGCGCAGACGTTCGGGATAGGCTCCGCTTGTATGTAACCCGATCTTGAAGCCCAGCCCCCGCGCCTCGGACATCGCCGACGAAAGCGCCTGTTGAGCGGTCGGTTCTCCGCCACTGAACACCACCGCATCGAGCAATCCCCGTCGCTGAGTCAGAAACTGGATCACTTCGCGCCAATCAATGACAGTGTTCGCGTCGGGATCGAGCAAGTCGCGGTTATGGCAGTAACGACAGCGCCAGGGGCAGCCCTGACAGAAGATCACGGCGGCCAGCTCGCCTGGATAATCGATGGTCGTCAGCCGGGTGAGTCCGCCGATTCGCAGGGATTCGGCATCGACAGTCGGTGCCGCGTTCATACTTGATCGGTGCCTGAGCACAACGTCATGAATGTTGAAAAAGTGTTCATCAATTGTTCCCGCTGTGAGCAGTGCCGTTCGCCGCAGACCCCATCATGCTCTGCGGCGAACGCCTTTCACTGAACCACAGATGAACACAGATACACACAAATTGAAGCACATCAGCGCATCGAACACCGCCGGTCTCTAGATGCGTCGAGGATGTGGTGGCGCGGAGGTGGGGCGTCCTTAATCAAGGATGAATCTGTGTGGATCGGTGTCCATCCGTGGTTCTCTTCATCGTTCGACCGATCAGGAAGTCATTGATGGACAGTGACTAAGCGGCGAGCTGGTCCACGCGACGCGGTGCGACTTCCGGTTGCTCCGAGAAATAACAACGCTCCGCATGTTCGGCACGCTTACCATTGTTGAACGCGGAAACCGGGCGGTGATAACCCATAACGCGGGTCCACACTTCGCAAGGCGTGCGTTCCTCGGTCTTGAGTTCGATGCGTGCGTCGTTCATGTTGTCGCTCTCCTGATAAATCATTGGATGGATTTAATCGGCGCTGGTTCGTGCCGAGTCTTTACGCTCGGCGACGGCGCGATCATGTTCGGTCTGCTTGCGGGCGATGACTTCCCGGTCGCAGATCGGGCAGAAAGGATGTTCGCCGGCGATATAGCCGTGTATGGGACAGATCGAGAACACCGGCGTGACCGTGATATAGGGCAGGCGGAAGTTCTCCAGCGAGCGGCGCACCAGCCGTTTGCAGGCGTCCGTGGACGAAACCTGCTCGCTCATATAGAGGTGCAGCACGGTGCCGCCGGTATACTTGCTCTGCAACGCCTCCTGCATGGCAAGCGCCTCGAAGGGATCGTCCGTATAGCCCACCGGCAACTGCGAACTGTTGGTGTAGTAAGGCGTCTGGGCGGTGCCAGCCTGGAGGATGCCGGGAAAACGCTTCTGGTCCTCCCGCGCGAACCGGTACGTCGTCCCCTCGGCGGGCGTGGCCTCCAGGTTGTACATACTCCCGGTGGCCTCCTGAAACTCCACCATCCGTGCGCGCACATGATCGAGCAGTCGGCAGGCCATCTGATGGCCGCGCGTCGTCGTGATGTCCTCGGCGTCGTTGGTGAAGTTGCGGATCATCTCGTTGATCCCGTTCACGCCGATGGTCGAGAAATGATTGCGCAGGGTGCCTAGATAGCGTTTGGTATAGGGAAAAAGCCCGGCATCCATGTGCCGCTGGATGACCTTGCGCTTGATCTCCAGACTGTTGCGCGCCAGGTTCAGAAGTGCGTCGAGCCGCGCCAGCAGACCCGGTTCGTCGCCGCGATGGGTGAAGCCAAGCCGCGCGCAGTTGATCGTGACCACGCCCAGCGAGCCGGTCTGCTCCGCCGAGCCGAAGAGGCCGTTGCCGCGCTTGAGCAATTCGCGCAGATCCAGTTGCAACCGGCAGCACATGGAACGGACCATGTTCGGGGTCAGTTCGGAGTTGAGAAAATTCTGGAAATAGGGGAGGCCATATTTGGCCGTCATTTCAAAGAGATGATCCGCGTTTTCGCTCTCCCAGGGGAAATCGTGGGTGATGTTGTAGGTCGGGATCGGGAAGGTGAAGATCCGGCCCTTGGCATCGCCCTCGGTCATGACTTCGATATAGGCGCGGTTGATCAGGTCCATCTCGGCCTGAAGCTCGCCATAGGTAAAGGACTGCTCCACGCCCGCGATCACCGGCACCTGCTCGCGCAGATCCTCGGGGCAGACCCAATCGAAGGTCAGATTGGTGAAGGGGGTGTTGCCGGTGATGAAGGTCTTGCCATGGCGACGCGCGACGAAGGTGCCGTTGCGGGTTGTCGGACACCAGACCTTGCCCTTGTAAGGCCGGCGCTCGATGAGCTGGATATAGGTCTCGCGGTTGCGGATCAGGTTCAGAACATGAACGCCCGAATCCTTGCGTGTATAAACGCTGCTGCCGTAACCGGCGAGCACGCAGAGTTCCTGTAGCGCGTCGAGATTGTCGCGATCATTGGTGTAGATCCGGATGCGCCCGCTAGGTTCGATACTGCCGTCGCCCTTGATATAGGTATCCAGGAAGAGACGGATCTGGCGGGCGGACAGGGTCCGGATGATGTCGGGCACGCATTTGCGTTCCGTGTAGCTCAGAACGAACTCACTGCCTTCCTTGTTTAGCCGATAGCGATAGACGGGGAAATTCGCATAGGTTCCGGTCTGCTCGCGAAGGTGGAAGCTGAAGCCAAGCTCATGCAGCACCCATTCGATCTCGGCCGCGTTTTCCGCATGGCCGCTCGACTGGAAGAGACTGACCCGCCGCCGATCGGCATGGAAATCGAAGTTGCCTTCCGCCACCACCCAGGCCAGCAGCATGACGATCCGATCGTCGATCTCGGTCACCGACGTGGTTTCCCAGGCATTGGGAACGATGATCGGGGACTTGAGTTCGGCAACCTGCTCGATGTCTTCCAGTACCCAGCGATCCTCCGAGTTGAAGACCTTGCGCAAGACCTTGTGGCCCGGCGTGATCCATTGTTCCTGCGTGCGATTGCGCAGCACGTACATGTCGCCGTCGAAGTCGTAGGCATTCAGCGCCAGCGGTTTGAGATATTCCAGACGGTTGTTGCGCCAGTCAAAGGTGGCGATACGCTCACCCGAGGCGATCTGGTCGTAGCGCTTCCAGCCATGCTCGGTCAGGCACTCGGTCTCATCATCGACGCATTGGCAGCCCCACCGCGACGGCACATTCAGGTTATAGATGAGTTCCTGAATCGCCTGCTTGACATGGCGATAATCCAGTCCGTCGATGCGGACGAAAGGTGCCATGTAGGTATCGAAGCTCGAAAACGCCTGGGCGCCGGCCCATTCGTTCTGCAGGGTGCCAAGGAAGTTGACGATCTGTCCGATGGCCGAGGACATGTGCTTGGGCGGTCCCGCCTCGACCTTGCCCGGCACCCCATTCAGACCCTCGTTGAGCAGGGTGCGCAGCGACCAGCCGGCGCAATAGCCGGCGAGCATGTCCAGGTCATGGATATGATAATCGCCCTCGCGATGGGCCTCGCCGATCTCGGGCGGATAGACATGATTCAGCCAGTAGTTGGCGATCACCTTGCCCGAGGTGTTGAGAATCAACCCGCCCAGCGAATAGCCCTGGTTGGCGTTGGCCGCGACCCGCCAGTCCGAGCGGTCGAGATACTCATCGATCGAGGCGCCGACATCCACCAGGGTGCGGTGGTCGGTGCGCAGTTTGTGATGCTGCTCGCGATAGACGATGTAGGAGCGGGCGGTGCCGAAGTGGTTGGCGCTGATCAGCGTCTGCTCCACCACGTCCTGAATGCCCTCGATGTCCGGCAGGCGTCCGTCGCTAAAGCGGTGAGCCAGCACTTTGATGACCTGGGCCGTCAACAATCCGGCCTCTAAAGGACCGAACTCGCCACTGGCCTGACCGGCGCGCAGAATCGCCGACTCGATCTTGGCGGCGTCGAAGCGAACCTCGACCCCGTCGCGCTTGAGCACGCGGGTTGGCAGGGTCGGGAAATTCGTCTCGCTTCCCATCATGGGGCCTCTGGCGTTTTTGAAGAGTTCGATAGGTGGTTTTTTCGTCCAAATTCAGATCGTTTGGCGATCTGCGAGGAAAAAACCAATATTAGGCGGAAGCACTATATCTTGTGGTTTGTAAGTGTAGCCCTGACTATATGCTGTGACCAGCGGCAAAATGAACTCGGCCAGATGACGGCGCACCGAGTCGTCGTGGCGTGCGGAGACGGAAGGATTTCAAAGGCTTGCCATGGAAAATGGCGGATCGGCGGGGCGTTTTCAAGCCGTGGAAAAGCTGATTCTTATCGCTTTTTTGCTTCCGGCGCGGCGCGGCGGTTTCATCCGTCGAATCCAGGTTGATTGATCTGGATCAATAGAATCGAGCGACTACGTTCTTGCTCTGAGCCGCTATCTTGACTTGCGAATTTTTGCCTTTTCGTGTTTTTTGCGTATCGCCTTCCGACCGACAGGTCTCATCGAAACCGTCGAAATGGCGGCGCGGAGAGGATGGGCGCGCATCCATGCGGCGGTTGCAAAGTCCGAATTCGTTCGGTTACGCTGCATCCATTGTCATGCAGCGGTATTCGCGACCTCCTCCCGACTCAGTGGGTTGTAGACCGCCTCCGCGCCCCCATCTTTCAGAGCGAGCAAGTCATCACGATCGTTCGCCCGTTCCAACATCCTCTCATGCATCGCAAGCTCTATATCCAGACCTACGGTTGTCAGATGAACGAGTACGACTCCGCCCGGATCGCGGATGTCCTTCGCGTGTCAGCGGGCCTGGAATTGACCGATCGTCCGGAAGACGCAGACGTGCTGCTGCTCAATACCTGCTCCATCCGCGAGAAGGCGCAGGAAAAGGTCTTCTCCCAACTCGGGCGCTGGCGCCCCTGGAAGGTCGCCCGCCCGGATCTGGTGATCGGCGTCGGCGGTTGCGTGGCGAGTCAGGAAGGGGCGGCAATCCGCGAGCGGGCGCCCTATGTGGATCTGGTGTTCGGTCCGCAGACCCTGCACCGGCTGCCGCAAATGCTGAAGGATCTCCGGACCGATCGACTACCCCAGGTGGATGTGTCCTTTCCGGAAATCGAAAAGTTCGACTGTCTGCCGGCGCCGCGCGCCGAGGGACCGACCGCCTTCGTTTCGGTGATGGAGGGCTGCTCCAAATACTGCACCTATTGCGTCGTGCCCTATACCCGCGGCGAGGAGATCAGCCGTCCCTTCGATGACGTGATCGCCGAGGTCGCGGGGTTAGCCGAGCAGGGCGTGCGCGAGGTCAATCTGCTAGGGCAGAACGTCAACGCCTATCGCGGATCCATGTTCAGTCCCGTGACTCCGCGGGTGGCAAACAGCGAATGCGAGACCGCCGATCTTGCGCTACTGATCCGCTATGTCGCCGCCATTGACGGGATTGACCGGATCCGCTTCACCACTAGCCATCCGCTCGAATTCTCGGACAGTCTGATCGAGGTCTTCGCGGAGGTGCCCGAACTGGTCAGCTTTCTGCATCTGCCGGTGCAGTCCGGCTCGGACCGCATCCTGGCCGCCATGAAACGCGGTCACACGGCAGCGGACTATCGCGCCAAAATCCAGCGGCTCCGGCAGGCGCGGCCCGGCATCCATCTTTCGTCCGATTTCATCGTCGGCTTTCCGGGTGAGACCGAGGATGACTTCGCCGCGACCCTGGCGCTGGTGGACGATCTCGGCTTCGATCAGAGTTACAGTTTCATCTACAGCCGTCGCCCCGGCACTCCGGCGGCGGATTACCCGGATGATGTCTCGCTAGACGCGAAAAAGGCGCGTCTGGAACGTCTGCAGCAGCGCATCAACAGCAACGCCCAGCGCATCAGCCGCCAGATGGTCGGGACGGTCCAGCGGGTGCTGGTGGAAGGCCCGTCGCGCAAGGATCCGCACCAACTCGCCGGGCGGACCGAGAACAATCGCGTGGTCAATTTCGAGGGGCCGACCGACTTGATCGGCGATTTCGTCGATCTGACCATCACCGAAGCCCTGCCCAATTCGCTCCGTGGCCGCCTGACGCCTCGCTCCGCTTGACGACTCAACCGCACACGCTGGATCTGGAACTGGAACCCGAGGACAACACGCGCCTCGCGAACCTCTGCGGCCAGTTCGATCAACATCTGCGCCAATTGGAGCGCCGTCTCGGCATCGAGATCAACAATCGCGGTTTCGCGTTCCGGCTGATCGGCGAGCGCGACTCGGCGCGACTTGGAGAACAACTCCTGCGCCATCTCTACGACGAGACCGAACGAGGTGTGCTGACGCCAGAAATCATCCACCTCGCGCTCCAGGAGTCCGGCGCGGACGCGCTGCTGGAACAGGTCGAGGACCGCCTGCCGGAGGTCGTCATCAAGACCAAGCGCGGTCTCATCCGGGCACGCGGCGCGAACCAGCAGGAATACCTGCACGCCATCCTCAAGCACGACATCAACTTCGGCGTCGGCCCCGCCGGCACCGGCAAGACCTACCTAGCCGTCGCCTGCGCGGTCGAGGCGCTGGAGTCCGATCGGGTGCGGCGTCTGCTGCTGGTGCGTCCGGCGGTGGAGGCGGGCGAGCGGCTCGGCTTCCTGCCCGGCGACCTGGCCCAGAAAATCGACCCCTATCTGCGCCCGCTCTATGACGCCCTGTTCGAGATGCTGGGATTCGAGAAAGTCACCAAGCTGCTCGAACGCAATGTCATCGAAGTCGCGCCCTTGGCCTTCATGCGCGGTCGCACCCTGAACGATTCGTTCATCATCCTCGACGAGGCCCAGAACACCACGCCCGAGCAGATGAAGATGTTCCTGACCCGTATCGGTTTCGGCTCGACCGCCGTGATCACCGGCGACGTGACGCAGGTGGATCTGCCGCGCGGCCAACCCTCCGGCCTGCGTCAGGCGGTCGAGATTCTCAAGGATGTCAACGGCATCAGCTTCACCTTCTTCAACGCCCGCGACGTGGTGCGGCATACGCTGGTCCAGCGTATCGTCAGTGCCTACGAGACCTATGAAAACCTTTCCTCATCGCGGCCTCCCCGGCATCCTGACTGACAACTGACAACTGACAACTGACAACTGACAACTGACAACTGACAACTGACCAAATGCCCGTACACCTGGAACTCGACCTGCAACTGGCGACGGATGCCCCCGAACTGCCTTCGCTGCCTCAGTTCGAACGCTGGACGAAAGCCGCGCTCGACGGCCATCGCGAGCGCGCGGAGTTGACGATTCGGATCGTGGACACGGACGAAGGCGCGGCGCTGAATCGGCAGTATCGCGGTCTCGACCGACCGACCAATGTCCTCTCCTTCCCGTTCGAGCTTCCGCCGGGCCTGGATCCGGATGACGCCATCCGCGACCTGCTCGGGGATCTGGTGATCTGCGCCGAGGTGGTGCGCCGCGAGGCGCTGGAACAGGGTAAGGACGCGCCCGCGCATTGGGCGCACATGGTCGTCCATGGCGTGCTGCATCTGCTTGATTACGATCATCTTGACGAGACCGAGGCCGAGGCGATGGAAACTCTGGAAACGAACATCCTGGGCGGGTTAGGATTCCCGCCACCCTATGAACATCAGCAAGACTTGGAGACTCGATGACGAGCGATCGATCTAGCGAGGGTTCGCGTTCACGCAACTGGATTGAACGAATTGGCCAGATGCTGGGGGGCGAACCACAGGACAAGGAGCAGCTCATCGAGTTGCTGAAGGACGCGCGACAACGGGATCTGTTGGACACGGACGCCCTGAGCATGATTGAGGGGGTATTGCAGGTCTCGGATCTGCGGGTGCGCGACATCATGATCCCGCGCGCAGAAATGGTTTCGCTCAGACGCGACGACCCATTGGAGAAAATCCTCCAGATCGCCGTCAAATCGGCCCACTCGCGCTTTCCGGTCACCGGCGACGACAAGGGCGAAGTGGTCGGCATCCTGCTGGCGAAGGATCTTCTGACCTTCTGCGTCGGGAATGGACGACGCGCCTTCAACATCCGCGACCTTCTGCGCTCTGCCGTGTTCGTTCCCGATAGCAAGCGGCTCAACGTCCTGCTCAAGGAATTCCGGTCAAGCCGCAACCACATGGCGATCGTGGTCGACGAATACGGCAGCGCGGCGGGGCTGGTGACCATCGAGGACGTGTTGGAGCAGATCGTCGGCGAAATCGACGACGAGCACGACTATGACGAGGGTTCCGGCATCTTCCGGCGCGACCGCAACGAATTCAGCGCCAAGGCCCGCACCACCATCGAGGATTTCAACGACTACTTCGGCAGCGACTTCCCGGACGAGGAGTTCGACACCATCGGCGGCCTGGTGGTGAATGCGCTCGGCCATCTGCCCAAGCGCGGCGAGTCGGTGGAACTCGGCCGCTTTCGCTTTACCGTGATGCGCGCGGACAGCCGCCGGGTGCATCTGCTGAATGTCGAATATCTGAATCCGGACGACGAGATTCCCGCTGTGTCCTCGGATGCCGAGGAGTCCTGAGTCGATTAGGCTGGTCGACGCCGCCATTCCAGCCGCCATCCTGTCGTGCTTCCTGACTGGATGGGCTCCAACGCAAGCACATCCGCGAGTCGGGGCAACAAGGTTCCAAGCCGTTCCTCGAAGCGCCAGGGCGGGTTCACGATGGCCATCCCCGAGCCGTGCATCCCGAAGTCGTCCGTTTGCGGACGCACCGCCAACTCGGCGATCAGGAACTCCGGGATTTCGCGCGACAGCTTCCTCATTAAGCGAGCGGCCTGATCGCGCTGGACCCCAAGACGCGGATACCAGATGGCATAACTCCCGGCTGGCCAGCGCGCGTGCGCGGCGGCGAGACAGTTCGCGACCCGATCGACGTCGGTCTTGACCTCATAGGGCGGGTCGATCAGCACTAGACCGCGCGGCGGCTTGGGCGGCAGCAGCGCGGTCAATCCCTCGAAACCGTCGCGATGATGGATATTGACCCGCGGATCGCCGCCCAGCGCATGGCGCAGCGTCTGGACCTCGGCCTTGTGCAACTCCATCAGGATCAGCCGGTCATCCGCGCGCAGACAGTGCCGCGCGAGCTGCGGCGATCCCGGATAGCGCGCGTAGCCACCGTCCGGATTGAGCGCCGCGATGGCGTCGAAATAGCGCGCCAGTTCGGGAAATGATTCTTGCCGCGCCCACAGTCGACCGATTCCATTCGCGCTCTCATTCGTCTTGCGGGCCTGCTTACTCGTCAGGTCATACACTCCGGAGCCGGCGTGCGAGTCCAGAAACACCAGCGATTTAGGCTTGACCAGCAGCGCATCCAACAGCAGCGCCAGCACCGCGTGCTTCAGGACGTCGGCATGATTTCCCGCATGAAAGCCATGAAGATAACTCAGCATGACCCTGTCCCCCCTGGGGCCGCCGGCTTGTAGCCGGCGTCCGAGCCGACCGACAATCCAATCGCCATCATGCCCCTTCTGCCGACAACATGTCGGCGGCCCCAGGGTCGGCTACAAGCCGGCGTTCCCAGGGCAATCGGCGCTCCCGGGGCGGCGGCAACCGCCCTAGTGCTTCGCCGCTCAAGTTCCGAGACCGGGGCCTCCTCGTTGTCGTTGTCGCGGTCTCGACATGGCGAATATTCGATTACGACAACAACTAACGACAACGACAACGACCTGAGACGGTCTTGGGACTTTCGCACAGTTGCACTAGGACTCATCCGCCAGCGCGCGCCCAAAGGTCTCGCGATAAGTTTCGGCATAGGGCTCAAGAGTCTGATACACATGATAAGGCACCACCCGCGGCTCCAACCGCGCGAACTTACCACGCACATAATTGAGGTTCCGCAACAGCTTCATCTCAATCACCGCGCGCGCGAACTCCAAACCGCCCGGACCTTTTTTGCGTTGCAGCATCGCGACCAGTTTGCGGATCAGGAAAGGCGGCCGCTTGGCACCGGGCGGATGCGCGAGCCGCTCCATGAAACGCGGCATGCCGCGCCGACGGTCGCCCCGCTCGGTCAGCTCGCCGATCTCCAGATCGGGTCGCATCAGCTCGAAGAGTTCCTCACCGCGTTCGGTGCGCGCCAGCACCCACTGCCAGCCGAGTTCTGCGCCCATGTAGCCGACGGTCAGGTCGCTGAGCGCGTTGGGATAGTCGAAGCAGGAGAGACAGGCCGAGGGGAAGATCCCATGCAGCTTGTCCATCGGGAAGTCGACGAAGTTGAGACGCTCGACATGGCCGTCTTCATGGCGCATCCAGAGGCTGAAGTCCTGCATGAATTCGTGATGGACGACGGTTTCGGGCGAGCGCGAGACCTGACTCAGAAAATAGGTCAGATCCTCGTAGGCGACATTGTCGCTGCACGGAATGCCGATCACATCGAGTCGTTCCAGCCCGAGTTCCGCCTCGACCGCCCGCAGCGCGTGAACCTGGCAACTCGTGCCGATAAAGGCGAGCCGCTTGATCCCCTGTTCGCGCACGCGGTCGAGCAGGCTCAGATTGGGCGAGAGACAGGGCTTGTTACCGGCCGTGGCCAAGACCTCCGCCAGGGTGCGTGCCAGAATCGGCTGGGCCTTGAAGCGGGTGCCGGGCGCGGCGCCGGTGGTGATGACCGCCTCGACCTTTCCCTGTTCGAGCAGGCGCGCGCCGAGCGCGGTGACCATGCCGCTCCATTGGGCCTGGGGGTTGGGTCGGCGCATCCGCGCGGCATACTGCGCGCGATAAATCCCGAAGCGCAGTTCGTCGTCAGGCTGGCGGTTCCGACCGTGGAGACGTTGCTCGATCGTCTGGGTCCGGTTGTCCACAAACATGCAGGCTTGCGGCATCGACGGTTTCAGCGCGCTGTCGCAGAGTCCGCAGTCGCTGCACAGACGCGGGCGGCCCTTGAGACGGTCGTCGTGACTGAGTAGCGTGATCTGGCCGAGTCCCTTCGAGGGGCCTTCTTCCAGTGGAGCGGTGGCGGCGTTGGTCATGCGTTTGCCCCGTCAAGGATGGGTCGGGCGTCGCCGGTGGCGGTTTCTGGCTGTACGGAAGGGGTCGGCATGATACGGAAAGTCTCCTCAACGGGGATCGGCGGTGTTCTTCTGGTGCTTGCGCGGATGCGGGTGCCGCGCGCGTCAGTCTGCCCGAAATGCGTCGGCGGCGTCCATCGATTGCGCGCGCGCCGGGTTGCAACCGCGTCCAGTCGACGTTGGACGCGAATCTTTGCCCCGGACCATCCTTTCTGCCAAATTTACCGCCCGATTGACGCAACGCGCTTGACCGCGCTTAGGGATGGGCGCTAGGGTCGCGGGCTTGATGAATGAACGCCGGGCTCGTCGCGCGATTGACGGCTGAGTCCTTTTTACTGGGACGGTGCCCGCGCGCCTGTGTGCGCTTTGTGTCGGGCGCTTCCGATCAACCGGCCGTTTGTGCCATTTCAAGATCATAGCAACTAGGTTCGCCGCGTATGTCCATCCCGTTTCCGTTTTCCGCCGTCGTCGCCCAGGAGGAGATGAAACGCTCCCTGTTGATTGCGGCTATTGACCCGTCGATTGGCGGGGTTCTTGTGTTTGGCGACCGGGGCACCGGTAAGTCCACGGCAATTCGTGGACTCGCCGCGCTCCTGCCGAAGATGCGCGCGGTCGATTGCACCTATAACTGCGACCCGGAAGCTGGTGACGATGCCTTGTGCGCTGACTGCCGCACCAATCGCGCCAAAAAAGGCCCGCTGAAAAGCCGTCAGGTGTCGGTGCCGGTGGTCGATCTTCCGCTCGGCGCCACCGAGGACCGGGTCATCGGCGCGCTGGATCTGGAGCGCGCATTGACCAAGGGCGAAAAGGCATTCGAGCCGGGCCTGCTGGCGCGCGCCCATCGTGGGTTCCTCTATATCGACGAGGTCAACCTGCTCGAAGACCATCTGGTCGACTCGCTGCTCGACGTCGCCGCCTCCGGCGAGAATCTGGTCGAGCGCGAGGGTCTGAGTATCCGTCATCCCGCGCGCTTCGTGCTGGTCGGCTCCGGCAATCCGGAGGAGGGTGAACTGCGGCCTCAGCTTCAGGATCGCTTCGGTCTCTCGGTCGAGGTCAAGACCCCGCAGGATCTGCCCACCCGCATCAAGGTGGTGCGTCTGCGCGACGAGTTCGAGCGCGATCCCACCGCCTTCGTGGTCAAGTGGAAAGGCAAGGACGGCAAGGTCCGCCGTCAAATCGAAAAAGCACGCGCGCTGCTGCCGACCGTCACCGTCCCGGATGCAACCCTCGAAGACGCGGGCCGGCTTTGTATCAAGCTGGGCACTGACGGTCTGCGCGGCGAGCTGACCCTGATCCGCGCCGCGCGCGCGCTCGCGGCCCTGCTGGGCGACACCGAAGTGACGCAGTCGCATCTGAAGTCGATCGCCACCTCGGCCCTGCGGCATCGTCTGCGCCGCGATCCGCTCGACGAATCCGGTTCCACCAGTCGGGTCGAGCGCGCGGTCGCGGAGTTGTTTGGCGCATGACGACCGCCGGCGCGAATCCCGCCGTCGAGAGCGGCGGCGGACCTGACCTGAATCAGGCACCCAATCGGACCGCGAACCAGCCCGGCCCCTCGCCCTGGGATGACGCCGTGCTGGCGGCCGTCCTGATGTCGATCGATCCGGTCGGCACCGGCGGCGTCTCGCTGCGCGCCCTGGCGGGTCCGGTGCGCGATCAGTGGCTGGCGGTCATGCGCGATCTCCAGCCCGAGGGCACGCCCCAGCGGCGGATTCCGCTGCATGTCTCCGATGGCCGACTGCTCGGCGGTCTGGATCTGGCCGCGACCCTGAGCGCCGGACGGCCGGTCGCCGAACTGGGCCTGCTGGTCGAGGCTCACGGCGGCGTGGTCGAGCTGGCGATGGCCGAGCGCATCGCCGCGGGCACCGCCGCGCGTTTGACCATGGCCTTCGACGCCGGCGAGGTAGTGCTGGAGCGCGACGGTTTGGCGATGCGCACCCCCTCGCGGTTCGCCGTGGTCGCCCTGGACGAGGGTGTTGGCGAGGACGAAGGTCTGCTCAACGCGCTGCTCGACCGGCTCGCCTTCCATCTCGAACTGACCTATATCCGTGTCCATGAGGCGGTTGCCTGTCCCTACGACGCCGAGGACATCCTGGAGGCCCGCGCGCGGCTCTCCTCGGTCACGATTACCGAAAAACAGATCGAAGCGCTGTGCGGGCTCGCCCTGGCGTTGGGGATTCCCTCGCTGCGCGCGTCCATCTTCGCCTGTCGCGCCGCCTGTGCCTCCGCCGCGCTGGAGGAACGCACCGAGGTCGCGGACGCGGATCTCGCCGTCGCCGGTCGTCTGGTGCTGGCCCCGCGCGCGACCCAGTTGCCGCCGATGGAGCCGCCGCCGGACGCCGAGCCGCCGCCCCCCGAGCCGGACGAGCCGGATCAGGAGCAGAACCAGTCCAACGAACAGCAGGAACCGCAGGAACTCGAAGATCAGATCCTGGAAGCGACCAAGGCCGCGATCCCGGCCGGTCTGCTCGCGCAATTGCAGATGGGCAAGCTGCGCCGCTCGCGGGCGCGTCAGACCGGCAAGGCCGGCGCGGTCCAGAACGCCCAAACGCGCGGTCGCCCGGCGGGTGTGCTGCGTGGCGAGCCGCGTGCCGGACTGCGTCTGAACGTGGTCGAGACCCTGCGCGCCGCCGCCCCCTGGCAGCGTCTGCGCCGGGAGGAACGCGCGCGCTTCGGTCAGGAGTCGACCCGTATCGAGGTGCGTCAGGACGACTTCCGCATCACCCGCTTCAAGCACAAGTCAGAAACCACCACCATCTTCGTCGTCGACGCCTCCGGCTCCTCGGCCCTGCATCGTCTGGCCGAGGCCAAGGGCGCGGTCGAACTGCTGCTGGCGGACTGCTATGTGCGTCGCGACAAGGTCGCGCTGGTCGCCTTTCGCGGTCAGGCCGCCGAGGTGCTGCTGCCGCCGACCCGCTCGCTGGTGCGGGCCAAACGCAGCCTGGCCGGGCTGCCGGGTGGGGGCGGCACGCCGCTGGCGTCCGGCATCGATCTCGGGATGATTTTGGCCGATTCGGTCAAGCGTCGCGGCGGCACGCCGGTATTGATTCTGATGACCGACGGACGGGCGAACGTGGCGCGCGACGGTACCGGCGGACGGACCCGCGCCGGCGAGGAATCGCTGGCGGCGGCGCGGGTGGTGCGCTCGCTGGAGATCACGGCCCTGGTCATCGATACCTCGCCGCGCCCGCAACAACAGGGGCGCGATCTAGCCAAGGAGATGGGCGCGGTCTATCTGCCGCTGCCGCACGCGGACGCGAACTCGCTGACGCAGGCGGTGCGGGCGACGTCGGCGTAGCCTTAAAAAGGGCGGTTAGCGACCAGCCTCCAGCGGACAGCACACGGAAATCGGCGTGTTGGGGTCCAAGCGAGGATTTGGGTTGATGCAATGAACCCAACCTGACCGCTAAATGTTGGGTTGCCAATCGGCGGCAACCCAACCGACGGTGCTCGCTGCCACGATGCGTAAACGCGTTCATCTATGCTTCGGTGTGCTTAAAAACCGTATGCCTGACCAAGCCGATGATGCGCAAGCGGCTTGAGGGGGAAGACGGTCTCCATGCAGATAGATCAGTGTGTGCAATGGGATGCCTGCCCCAGGTTTTTTGATCCCGGTTTTGGGGTTTTTGTGCCCCCGGTTTTTTGCCCACTGGATATCTCCTGCCTCCCGATCCGCTTCTTCTCGCGCCAATCGTCATTAGTCTTGCAGCGGTTCCAGATACTCCAATAAAGTTATCAAGAGCAGTCTGTTACGAATTATGTTTTCATAAGCCATGATCAAGAATCTGCTACAAAATCAAAGGTATACGTTGATACGGAGCGGGAGCCACTGCTGGTCTTGTAAAAGTCACGCAGCGCTCTGTTGCGGTTTCCCTCGGTTGACAATCTCAGCAAGTCGTCAAGGTACGCCTCGCTCGGTCTTGGAGGCATTTACTATAAATTTTATATGGTTGAAAACAAATAGTGCTCATCTTATAGTTGATAGCGTAGCTCAGCTATTGCCTTTGGCGCATTCAGTCGTGGCTATGAGTGGGGTTGCATGCTGGGAAAGGCCGCAATTTCCTGGTATTGCTACGCCTATCGCTTTCTGATTCGTGCATCAGCGACTTGAAGCAGTTAGGTCGCGAAGGAAATTTGGTCAATTTCGTCTCTCAATAGGCGCGTGTTCCCAGGTCTTCCACATATCACAAAGGCGAATCTCCATGAATATGAATAAAGTAGTGACTTCATTGGTTCTTGCGAGCGCGGGGATGTTCGGAGTCGGGTCGGCGCAGGCGGCCGTTGCTTATGGTCCAGTCGAGCAGTACTACACCAACGGGGCCACGACTTATGTATATGTGAGCCCGGCCAACTATTTCGGAGTTCCGCCATACCTCTGGTACTGCGCCACTACCGATCCTGATCTCTCGTATGCGATCACATCCAGCCTGCACAAGAACGTCTACATATCATGCATTAATCCCTGGCCGGCTGGTGGTACTCTCCGCTACGGCGGTACCCTAAGCTGGATCTATGCCAACTAGTACAACGGCGCTCAAGTCTCTGTTGTGGCTTGTCGGTGGATTCGCTTCGCTTAATCCCACCCTAAGCCATTCGAAATACTTTGGCGCCGCTGTATAGCCTTTCGGCCAGGCCACCCCACCGAGGGTGGCCTGACGTGTTCGAACTATGTTTCTCGCGGAAGCCTTATGGCCGTGCATCACTTGATGTGCAGGCGTTTATTTAAATCCTTTCCAATTTCACCTGAGTCGACGATGGAGTGAACAGATGACGCAGCGGTGGACACTTGTGGCAGGCGCGTTCGTCGTCTTCGGCTCCGGGGTCGTAACGGGATACCACATCGGTAGTGGGCTGCGGTCGGTCGACGCTGGCACGAGTCTGCTAGCCATGGGCCAGGAATCCGCCACATCCGATTCGACAATCCCATTGCATCAGGAAGCGTCCACAATTAGCTCTGCCGATTCCGTCAACACATTGGCTCGGAAGGCAGGCGACACCGCCGGCTTCGCCAAGCCCCGTTCAATGGATCACCAGGGGATTCCACCTCATCTACGACCTGGGCTGGCACAACTCCCCCCCCAGCCCCAGATCACCCTGAGTGAGCAGGACAGGGCGGATTTGGCGGCTCAGCAATGGGAATCCCATCTGGCAAGTATCGGTCAACTCGCCACTATGATCGAATCCCTGGAGCAAGGGGACGCTCCGGCGTCCGAGATTGAGTACTTTCGCCATTTCAAGGAGCAACTGGAAACGCACTGGGATGACAGTGCAACCGATGTGGACCCCAACCCGCCTGAGCACACCGAACAAGAGCTTCTTGACGATCTCGCGGCCAGTCTGGAACATAGTGGAATGTCTCGCCAACAGCGCGAAGACTTGCTTGAATCCCTCTCTGAAACCCCCGACCCCAGTGATGAGCCCACAAACGACTTGGAGTTGCCGCAAGGGGGTGGTCCGTCCCGCTCATCCAACGAGCCCTGAGCTGGCAAAATTAGAAGGATTGCAGGGTCAGCCAGCGTGGTTGGGGAAAACGGCCACGGTATGACATTCATCATTGGCACGGGCGCCGACTGGCCGTGAAACCCATCGATCACCGCTCCGGATCTGTGAGTTTCGGGCAGCCGAAGACAAGCGGACGTCACATTTGACGTCGATCGCGGTAGAGCACCCATTGCTCTAATCATGCGTTCATGAGCACCCTTCATCGCTTCGACAACAGTCGATGGTCATGTACTTTGATGACCACCCGCCGCCGCATGTTCACGTCAATCTGCGCGATGGGGGGACTGCACCGTCGATCTCAACAGCTTCGAGACCACGGGCCGAGTCACTGCGCGTGAAATCCGCGAGGCGCTGGTCTGGATCCAGGCGCGGCAAGTCTGGATGAGACAGGAAAACGTGACGGACGAAGCGAATGCCCCGTCCGGCTGGAGTCGATTTCGAGTGTTTTCATCAGCTTCATCGTTGAGTTTACGATTGGCCGCGTTCGTACCACCCCTTGCTCCGATTCACCACCCGCACCACCAGCAGCATCACCGGCACCTCGATCAACACCCCGACCACGGTCGCCAGCGCCGCGCCGGACTGGAAGCCGAACAGGCTGATGGCCGCCGCTACCGCCAGCTCGAAGAAGTTGGACGCGCCGATCAGGGCCGAGGGACAGGCAATGCTATGCTTCTCGCCAACCGCGCGGTTCAGCCAATAGGCCAGCGAGGAGTTGAAGAAGACTTGGATCAGAATCGGCACCGCCAGCAGGACGATGATGAGCGGCTGCGCGAGGATCTGCTCACCCTGGAAAGCGAACAGCAGCACCAGGGTTAGCAGCAGGGCGACGATGGAGGCGTGACCCAGGGTGGCCAGGGTCGCGTCGAACCGGGCCTCGCCCTGTTTGAGCAGGAAGTGCCGCCAGAATTGGGCGATACCGACCGGGATCAGGATATAGAGCACCACCGAGGTCAGCAGGGTGTCCCAGGGCACCATGATCGCCGAGAGTCCCAAAAGCAGCGCCACGATTGGGGCGAAGGCGACGATCATAATGGCGTCGTTGAGCGCGACCTGCGTCAGGGTGAAATAGGGATCGCCGCCGGTGAGCCGGCTCCAGACGAAGACCATGGCGGTGCAGGGCGCGGCGGCGAGCAGGATGAGTCCGGCTACATAGCTGTCCAGTTGCTCCGCTGGCAGCCAATCGGCAAAGAGTCCACGAATGAACAGCCAGGCCAGCAGGGCCATG
The DNA here is from genome assembly GCF_016653465.1 of Thiocystis minor. Taxonomy (GTDB): domain Bacteria; phylum Pseudomonadota; class Gammaproteobacteria; order Chromatiales; family Chromatiaceae; genus Chromatium; species Chromatium minus. The sequence goes on from NZ_NHSQ01000068.1 coordinate 41,729, forward strand.
GAGAAAGGCTTGACCGCCCAGTTGACGAACAGGGTGACGCCGATGCCCTTCCAGTGATCGCGCACCTGATGCAGGGCGCCGAAATCGATCTTGATCAGCATCGGGATGATCATTACCCAGATCAGCAGGCCGACCGGGAGGTTGACCTGTGCCACCTCCAGCGCGCCCAGGAGCTGAAAGGGGGCGGGGAAAAATTGGCCCAGTCCGATGCCGGCCAGGATGCAGAGCGCGACCCAGAGCGTCAGCCAGCGTTCGAAGACGCTCATGGGTGCGCCAGTGGTCTGTTTGATGGTGACTTCGCATTGAATGGACATGGCTTACTCCGATTCGCTGGAGTCGAGACGCAGCGCCTTGGTCACCGCCGGGATCAGCCGTGCGCGGATCTCGTCGCGCACCTGGAGGAAGGACTCCAGCGGCTCGCCGTGCGGGTCATGGAAGGGCAGATGGATGCGTGGCGCCGGGCGCGGGAAGATCGGGCAGCTCTCCTTGGCGTTGTCGCAGACAGTCACGACCAAATCGATCGGTGTGTCGAGCAAGTCGTCGCTGTTCTTGGGATGGAGCCCTTCGGTCGGTAGGCCGATCGCTTGCAGCGCGGCGATCGCGTTATCCGCGACCCTGGGTTGCGGCCGGGTGCCGGCGGACAGGGCGCGTACTTGTCCGGCCAGGTCATGGTTGAGAAGCACCTCTGCCATCTGCGAGCGGCAGGAATTGCCGGTGCAGAGAACCAGGACGGTCTTGGGAGCAGTGTTCATGAGGCGATCCTCGGTGAAGTCTGGATGCGATGGGTTTGAAATGGGCTCGGTGTCGATCAGTGGTCAGGACTCGCCGGGGGCGCAGACGGAGGGCGCGGGCGCGATCGCCTCGGCCCCCAGGCCATCCTGCATGTGCATCAGGATGCGCAGTGCCCAGGCTGGCAGCTGCGGGTCGAGGCGGTAACGCATCCACACGCCATCGCGCCGGACCCGGACCAGCGCCGCGCTGCGCAGCACCGCCAGATGCCGCGAGACCTTCGGCTGCGGTGCATCCAGCGCGCCGTGCAGATCGCAGACGCACAGCTCGTCGTGCTCCAGCAGCATCGCCAGGATGCGCCGGCGGATGGGGTCGGCGAGCGCCTCGAAGAAGGCTTGGGGATCGATCATAACGGCGAATCGCAAGGTTCCTGACGACGCGGCTGATTCCGCTACAGCGATCTTATCATATGCGACTAAGCGCATATTATGAGCCTTATATGAAAAGTCGAAAGACGTAAGACGTTTTATTTTTCAGATGTTGTCGGGGGCGCGCGGCCTCGTCTTGTTGTCCTCGCGGCGCTTCAGTATCTGGCGGATCCGAGGGGACTCTTGTCATCCACGCAGGCGACAACCGCATTGAGCCAGAACGCCAGTCCCAGGGGCCACGGGTTCCCAGGGATGAGATCGACCGAGCGCGTTGTCGCTGGCGATCCATCCTCAATTCGCCGATGATCAGCCCGGCGACGATGGCGACCAGCAGTCCCAGTCCCAGATAGAGCAGCGCGACCTTCCAGCCGAACAGCCTCAGCAGCAGCGCCAGCGCTACCTCGTTGACCATGGGCGCAGCGATCAGGAAGGAGAAGGTGATGCCGAGCGGTACGCCGGCGGAGAGGAAGCCGATGAACAGCGGCGCCGCCGAGCAGGAACAGAAGGGCGTGACGATGCCAAGCGAGGCCGCCATGGCGTTGCCCACCCCAGCCGTCGCCCGGCCAGCAGGACGCGGGTGCGCTCCGGGGTGAAGAAGGTCGGCGAAAACCGACCGAATTTAGAATTGCCGGCAATTGAATTTGGCGCGCCCGACAGGATTCGAACCTGTGACCCCAGCCTTCGGAGGGCTGTACTCTATCCATCTGAGCTACGGGCGCAGACTAAGTATTATGGAGTTCGATCACGCTTTCGTCAAAGGCCATTTTGCCGTTCGACGGTGCCGCGCCAGACGGTTCGATTCGGCCAAGGTTCGAGCGGTCACCGCGTTCAGTCGGCGTTCAACAGGCCTTTTAGCCGGTGGAGATGGCTCAACCCGCGGGCCTTGCGGTTCTCCGGCGTTTCCACGCGCTCGTTGTCCCAATCCAGTTGCTCTTTGGGCAGTTCGCCGAGAAAGCGGCTGGGCGCGCTCAAGACCCATTCGCCATAACGCTTGCGTCGCCGGGTGAGGGTGAAGGTGAGCGCCTGGCGGGCGCGGGTGATGCCGACATAGGCGAGTCGACGTTCTTCCTCGATGCTGTCTTCCTCGATGCTGACGCGGTGGGGCAGGAGTTCTTCTTCCATGCCGACCAGAAAGACGTGCGGAAACTCCAGCCCCTTGGCGGCGTGCAGGGTCATGAGATGGACGCGGTCGCCGCCCTCGGTCTCTTCCTGGCGGTCGAGCACGTCCATCAGCGTGAGATGACCGACCATGTCGGCGAGCGTTTTGTCCTGGAAGTCGCCCTTGTGCAGTTTGCCGAGCCAGCTCAGAAGGTCGGTGACGTTCTCGTAGCGACGATCCGCGACCGGCTGGCTGGAGGCGTTTTCGCGCAGCCAGGCCGGGTAGTCGATGGTCTCGACAAGCGCGCTCATGGCAGCGGCCGGATCGGCGGCAACGTGCTGTCCGTGGTCGGCGATCAAACGGGCGAAGGCGCCGAGCCGGTTGCGCTGACGTTCGTTCAGGTGTTCGGCGAGACCGAGTTCGCCGCAGGCGGCGAGCAGTCCGATGGTGCGTGCGCGGGCATAGTCGGCGAGCTTCTCCAGGGTGGTCGGGCCGATCTCGCGCCGCGGTGTGTTGACGATGCGCAGAAAGGCGGCGTCGTCCTCCGGGTTTGCGAGCAGGCGCAGATAGGCCATGGTGTCCTTGACCTCGGCGCGGGCGAAAAAGGAGGTGCCGCCGCTGAGGAAATAGGGGATGTTGTGCTCGCGTAACGCCTTCTCGAACGGGCGCGCCTGATGGTTACCGCGGTAGAGGATGGCCAGGTCGCCGAAGGGCGTCTCCTCGGCGAATTTCAGATGCAGAATCTCGGAGGCAACCCGTTCGGCTTCGTGTGCCTCGTCCTTGCAATGCAGCACGCGCGGGCGTTCGCCGGGACCGAGTTCGCTCCAGAGCCGTTTCTCGAACACATGCGGATTGTGGGCGATCAGCGCGTTCGCCAGCCCGAGGATGCGGGCGCTGGAGCGATAGTTCTGCTCCAGCATGATGACCTTGAGGGTCGGATAGTCGTCCTTGAGCCGCGCCAGGTTCTCCGGCCGCGCGCCGCGCCAGGCGTAGATGGATTGGTCGTCGTCGCCGACCACGGTGAAGGTGCCGCGCGGGCCGGCCAGGTGACGCACCAGTTCGTATTGGGCGCCGTTGGTGTCCTGGTACTCGTCGACCAGCAGATAGCGGATGCGCCCCTGCCAGGTCTCCAGCAGATCGGGCTGGTTCCTGAATAGCCGCGCCGGACCCAGGATGAGATCGTCGAAATCCACCGCGTTATAGGCGCGCAGACTGCGTTCGTAGCCGGCATAGAGACTGGCCAGTTGGGTCTCGAAGTCATCCTCGGCGTGGCTCATGGCCTGCTCGGGATCGACAAAATCGTTCTTCCAGCGCGAGATGCGCTGCTGCACGGCGGGCGGGCCGATGGCGCCGGCATTGCGCGTGCCGCGCAGGTGTTCCTTGATCAGCGATTCCGAGTCCTGGGCGTCCAGCAGCGAGAATCCGGCGCGCAGTCCGAGCCGCTCGGGGTGGCGGCGCAGGATGTCGAGTCCCAGGGTATGAAAGGTGGAAATGCCCAGTCCGCGCGTGTTGATACCCTTGACCTGCTGGTTAACCCGCTCGCGCATTTCGCGCGCGGCCTTGTTGGTGAAGGTGACGGCGCGAATGTGGCGCGCCTGGAGACCGACGTGCCCGATCAGGTGAGCGATTTTCTGGGTGATGACGCGCGTTTTGCCGGAGCCGGCGCCAGCCAGCACCAGCAGAGGGCCGGCGGTGTAACGCACGGCTTCGATTTGACGGGGGTTGAGTCCGCTCATAGAGGATCCAGCGGAGGTTCCGTGAACAAGGAGCGGATTATGCCTGACCCAGCGAGACGACGCTCGGGCGAGCAATCCGGCCGGGTTCGTATTACCATTCTCCATCTCTTTCGCCACGCAACGGTGACCCTGTGTCCAGTCGAATTCTCACCATCCTAGTCCTGACGCTCGCGTTCGGGATATCGCATGCACAAGAAGAGGAGGAGGCGGTCGGCGGCGGGTTCCTGCAGGCGCCGACGATCGAGCCGTCGCCGGTCACGGGCGAGTCGGTGGAACCCGACATCACCATTACCGAGTCCGGCAGCGACATCGTTTATGAATATCGGGTGCGGGGCATGCTCTACATGGTCCGGGTGCAGCCTCAGGTCGGCCCCCCGTATTACCTTTTCGATCACGATGGGGATGGGATCATCGACGCCCAGGAGCGATCGGCGAGGAATTCCTCGATTCCTCAATGGGTGCTGTTTCGGTGGAATTAAACCGCGCCTAGCGCGGTAGGCGATGTTTTTGCATTGTCTCAGCCTCGGAAGCATCCGCGACGGTTGGAACTGGCGCGGTTTAGCTCGGTGATTTAGATGATGGAAAGCGCGCACTCCTGCAGTGCGCCAAGTGCCATGGGGGGCGGAGCGGAGATCTGCTCCAGTCCGGGAGACAGCTCTGGTTGTGGTACGGCGAAGAGCACCTGAATGCCTGCGCTATCCTGATGAACGACGGTCGCCTCGATCCGTGAATCCTGTTCAAGTCCGTGGAACTCCAGGTCGATCAGGGTTCCGGTCGGCAGGGTCAGGTTGCGTACGTCCAGATAAATTCCGCGCTGGGACAAGTCACGGCCCCTTGCGCAAAAGAAGCGTCGTTTGCCGTAATGAATGTGTACTTGAAGCTCGATCGGATGGTGGTTGTGTTGGGTCGGTTCGATGGTCATCGCGGGAGGCTCCGAAAATTCGCACAATCTCTTGCGTATCTTAAGCAGCGATCTTGACCGTCCAGTGCAATCTCAATGACGGAATCGTGAAGCTTGGCGATGCGTCGTTCTCGCGTGTGCGAACCATGGCGGATCGGCTGTTTCGACCGAGGATGCCCGGTGGCGGCTCTTTCTGTGTCGAGAACCGGCAACGGATCGCTTGGCGCTGAAGCTCATGTGGTGCGGAGCGAGCATGCAACCGATGTGCAGTCCATGCGCTGGCGGCGTTTCCGCGCCGCAACGCAACGCCGCCAGATGCGCACGGTTCGCTGGGAGAGCGTTCGTCCTGAGGGCGGGAACTCGGGGTGATGTTTCTCGAATATCGCCTGACGGCCTTCACTCAGGCATAGGCCGGCGCAAAGACCTTTTCCGGATCTTTTACGGGGCCAGTCTCTCCCCAATACGGCGAGAGCTTGCGTAGCTGCGCGACAATCGGCGGGACCGCCGCGATGACCCGCTCGACCTCGTCCATCCGGTTATAGCGCGAGAGCGAGAAGCGGGTGGTCCCGTGCGCGGCGGTGAAAGGAATGCCCATGGCGCGCATCACATGCGAGGGCTCCAGCGAGCCGGAGGTACAGGCCGAGCCGCTCGATGCCGCGATGCCGAGCTTGTTCAACAGCAGCAGGATGGCCTCGCCCTCGATGTATTCGAAGGCGATATTGCTGGTGTTCGGCAGGCGATTGGTCGGGTCGCCAGTGACGAAACAGTTGGGCACGGCGGTGAGGATTCCCTGCTCCAGCCGGTCGCGCATGGCGCGCACGACGGTCTTTTCGGACTCCATGTGTTCAAGCGCCATCGCGCACGCCTTGCCGAGTCCGACGATGGCAGCGCTGTTCTCGGTGCCGGCGCGCCGTCCGCGCTCCTGATGACCGCCGCGCAGCAGCGGACGGAAGCGGGTGTTGCGGCGCAGATAGAGCACGCCGATCCCCTTGGGCGCGTGCAGCTTGTGCCCGGACAGCGAGAGCATGTCGATGGCGGTGTCCTTGAGATCGATCGGCAGCTTGCCGACCGCCTGAACCGCGTCGGTGTGAAAGAGCACGCCGGCCGATTTGGCCAGCTCGGCCATTTCCTGCACCGGAAAGAGGGTGCCGGATTCGTTGTTGGCCCACATCACCGAGACGATCGCGACCCGGTCGGAGAGCAGATCCATGTAGGTCTGCATGTCCAGCCGGCCCTTGCCGTCCACCGTCAGGTAATGAACCTTGTAGCCGTCCTTCTCCAGGTGTTCGCACACCGAGAGGATCGCCGGATGCTCCACGACGGTCGTGATGATCTCCTTGCGCTCCGGCTGTGCCTTGAGTGCGGACAGAATGGCGGTGGAGTCGGACTCGGTGCCGCAGGAAGTGAAAATAATCTCGGAGTCATGCTCGGCGCCGAGCAGCGCCTGGACCTGCTGGCGGGCCTGCTTGATCGCCATGCCAACCCGGTTGCCGAATTGATGCAGCGAGGACGGATTGCCGAACTGCTCGGTGAAATAGGGCAGCATGACCTCCACGACCTCGGGAGCGACCATGGTGGTGGCGTTGTTATCGAAATAGATGCCTTGGACGGGTGGTGAAGTGGTCATGGATTTCTCTCGCGATGAACTGGGAGCGCCGACTTGCCGTCGGCACCTGGGGTCGTCGGCATGCGGTCGAATCGCCGATCGCTCTGGTCGTCGGACGCTGCGACCTGGCGAAAGCGAAGCCTGTTCCTGTATCTCGTTGTCGTTGTCGTTGTCGTATTCGTCATCGACTCTCCGATGACGACAACGACAACGATCGCTGTTCAGCTTGCTTCTCGGAGTCCCAGGACGCCCTGAAAGTCTTGTGGATGCGATTTAAATCGCCCCTACGGAGTGGTGCGTCCGGTTCTCGAAAGCGCCCTAATGCCGCTGCGCCGCCGCCGGCAGCACTCGCACGAATTCGCCCAGATCCTCGACGATGCGCTGCTGAATGCCTTCGAGCGTCGTGGAGGCCATCTGACAACCCACGCAGGCGCCGGTCATGTTCACGTAGACGTTCTTGCCGTCGATATCGACCAGTTCCACGTCGCCATGATCGCGTTGGAGATTGGGGCGGATGGCCTCGATGGAGCTTTCGATGCAGCGGATACGTTGCAGATTGGTCAGCTTGCGGCGGACGGGAGCCGGTTTGGTGGCCGCGCCGGTGGGCGCGAAGGTCTTGCCGGTTTCGGCCAGCACACGCGTCAGGATCTCCTCGATTCCTTCGTGACAGGAAGAACAGCCGCCGCCGGCCTTGGTGTAATTGGCGACATCTTCCACCGTGCTCAGTGCGTTGGCGCGGATGGTGTGCTCGATCAGCGCCGAGTCGACGGCAAAGCATTTGCAGACCAGCGCGCCTTCCTCGTGATCGTCCTTCCAGACCTCGCCGCGATAGTTGGCGATGGCGGCCTGGAGCGCCTCGCGCCCCATGACCGAACAGTGCATTTTTTCGGGCGGCAGACCGTCGAGATAGTCGGCGATGTCCTGATTGCTGACCGTCAGCGCCTCGTCGAGCGTCATGCCTTTGATGATTTCAGTCAGGGCGGAACTGGAGGCGATGGCCGAGCCGCAGCCGAAGGTCTGAAAGCCCGCTTCGAGGATGATCTCGGTTTCCGGGTCGACCTTCAATGTCAGACGCAGCGCATCGCCGCAGGACAGCGAACCGACATCGCCGGTTGCGTTGGCCTCGGCGACGGCCCCGGCGTTGCGCGGACTAAAAAAGTGTTCCTGGACCTTTTCAGAATACTCCCACATGGCTTTTGTTCTCCAGCGGCGTTGGCTTGAGCGCGCGGCGTCAGATCCGGCGCGTGGCTTGAGTCTTGCTTTTCTCGTTTGGAGAGAATTCAGCAAACGCCATGCCACGGCCTGTTGCACAGGCAGGGCGCTGATTCATTGACAATTTTCAAGGCGCCGCCGATTCGCTTGTCATTTCCGACACAAGCGAGGGCGGTCATCTGGTGACAAACCCGACAACAGGAGTCGACGATGATGGAATTGAGCCAACTGAACCCCGGTGACATGGTCTATGCGGCCACCGATCTTCACAATGACGGCGGCATCCCGAACCTCCCCAAGGACGCGCTGATTGCCCGTGCGGGGACGCGCGGGGTGATCGTCAACATCGGCCATCTGGAAGCGGACCCGAACCGGGAGCTTTTCCTGGTGCGTTTCGAGGGCGAGGATCTGGTGCTGGGACCGCCCACGGGCTGCTGGGCGGAGGAGCTTGGCAGCCAGCCGTCGGCTGAGCGGTAAGGCGGTTTCTGGAAATCGCCCAACCCGGCAGAGCCGAACCAAAAACGTGGTCGAGGATTTTGCTCGTTGTCGTTGTCGTTGTCGTTTGTCGCGCGGATACTCGATAACGAAACGAAACGAAACGAAATTTTTCGACAGTTTGTTCAAGATTTGCGGAGTCAGTGACTGATTTATCCTTCTCCACCGCGCGACACCTGCGCCAGAATCCAGTCCAGTGCGCGGGTCGGCAGAAGGCGTTTCAACGTCCCGAACAGATGAGTCGGAAGGGTGACATAATAGCGTGCTCGCGGCCGCGGACTCTCCAGGGCGTGAATGAGCTTTTTCAGCACTGCGTCCGGCGGCAGCGTGAAGGGCTGCACGGGTCCGGCCTTGGTCAGACGCGCCTCGGCCCGACGGTAGGACGCGTGGTGCGGGCTGTGTTCGCGGTCGATGTTGGCCAGAAAGGCGCGGTGCGCGTTGTCGCGGAAGCGGCTGATGATCGGGCCGGGTTCGATCAGCGAGACATGGATGCCGGTGCCGCGCAATTCCAGCCGCAGGGTATCGCTCAACCCCTCCAGCGCGTATTTGCTCGCGACATAGGCGCCGCGATAGGGCAGGGGCATGAAGCCCAGGATCGAACTGTTCTGGACGATGCGCCCGTGACCCTGACGACGCATGATCGGAATGACGCGGCAGGTGAGGTCATGCCAGCCGAGCAGGTTAGTCTCCAGTTGGGCGCGCAGCACCGCGCGGCTCAGATCTTCGACCGCGCCGGGCTGTCCGTAGGCGCCGTTGTTGAAGAGCGCATCCAGCCGACCGCCAGTCAGCTCCAGGGTTCGTTCGACGCCCGCGCGGATGCTGGCGGGGTCGTCCAGATCCAGCCGGATCGCGGTCAGACCCTCGTCCGCAAGTCGGGCGACGTCCTCCGGGCGACGCGCAGAGGCGATGACACGCCAGCCGTGCCTGGCAAGCCCTCGGGCGCAATGCTGGCCGATGCCGCTGGAACAGCCGGTGATGAGGATGGAACGGAGGTCGGTCGAGTGCATTGATTGTCCGTCTGGAATTCCTGGTTAACGAGTAAAAAAGTAAATTAAACAACACAAAGAATACAATCGTTGTCGTGATCGTTGTCGTGATCGTGATCGTTGTCGTGATCGCCACGCATGGAGCCAACGACTTCGGGACTCGCCGTCGCTCCCTTTGAACATCGCCGAAGGCAACGGTAAGGGAACCAGCGCCGATCGGCGCTGCTTTTTTGAAATCGCTCCCGGGTCGGCGTTGGAAAGCGGACAAAGCTCGGATATCGAAACCATGCGGTGCAGGAGAATTCTGATCGCGATGATCATCTCGACAACGACAACGACAACGACAACGACAGCGATCACGACAACGACAACGACAACGACAAACTTTAGCGAGAAGACAAGCATGCCGATTTACGAATACCGTTGCGAAAGCTGTGGCCACGCGTTGGAAAAGATCCAAAAGATCAGCGATCCGGCCCTCACGGACTGTCCCGCCTGCGGTCAACCCACCCTGAAAAAGCAGATCTCCGCCGCCGGCTTCCGGCTCAAGGGCAGCGGCTGGTACGAAACCGATTTCAAGAAGGATAAACAGAAGAACCTGCACGACAGCGGCGAGAAAAAAGAGTCGAAATCGGCGGATGCGGGCGGATCAAGCTCTACCGGCGGTTCCGACAAGAGCTCAAGCTCAACCGGCGCTTCCGACAAGGCGGCGGCTCCGGCGGCCAAGCCAGCGGACAGCAAATCGGCCGCCTGACCCCAACCTGGGAGCGCCGAGTTGCACTCGGACCCCGCTTGCGCCAAACACCTGCAACCAGTATCTTTCCGAGCTTTTTCATGGCGGGTTCGGTCCAAATTCAGGACATAAGAATTCGCCCACCGCGAACAACAGGGCAAGAGAGCGATGCGCACGCATTACTGTGGAGAGTTGAACGACAGTCACGACGGGCAGGAGGTCGTTCTCTGCGGCTGGGTCCAGCGGCGGCGTGACCACGGCGGCGTGATCTTCATCGATCTGCGTGACCGCGAGGGTCTGGTCCAGATCGTGTTCGACCCGGACCGCGCCGAGGTGTTCAGCCGCGCCGAGCAGGTGCGCAGCGAATACGTGCTCAAGATCACGGGGCGGGTGCGTCCGCGTCCGGCGGGCACTGTCAATGCGGACCTGCCGACCGGCGCCATCGAGATCCTGGGGTTGGATTTGGAGGTGCTGAACGCCTCCGAAACCCCGCCGATCCAGCTCGATTCGCATGCCGCCGATGCCTCCGAGGAACTGCGTCTGCGCTACCGCTATCTGGATCTGCGCCGCCCGGAGATGCAGTCGCGTCTGCGCACGCGCGCCCAGGTGACCCGGATGCTGCGCGGCTTCCTGGACCGCCATGGGTTTCTGGACATCGAGACACCCATCCTCACCAAGTCCACGCCCGAGGGCGCGCGGGATTATCTGGTCCCCAGCCGCACCCATCCGGGCGAGTTCTTCGCGCTGCCTCAGTCGCCGCAGTTGTTCAAGCAATTGCTGATGATGTCGGGGATGGACCGCTACTATCAGGTCGCCCGCTGCTTCCGCGACGAGGATCTGCGCGCCGACCGTCAGCCCGAATTCACCCAGCTCGATATCGAAGTCTCCTTCATGACCGAGGACGAGCTGATGGTCCTGATGGAGTCCATGATCCGCGAACTCTTCCGCGAGGTCAGTGGCGTCGAGCTTCCGGATCCCTTCCCGCGTCTGACCTATCAGGAGGCGGTGCGCCGCTTCGGTTCGGATCGCCCGGATCTGCGGGTGCCGCTGGAACTGATCGATGTCGCCGACCTGATGGCCGAGGTCGATTTCAAGGTCTTCGCCGGTCCCGCGCAGGATCCGGACGGGCGCGTCGTGGCCCTGCGGCTGCCCAAGGGTGGCGAGCTGTCGCGCAAGGAGATCGATGCTTATACCCAGTTCGTCGGCATCTATGGGGCCAAGGGTCTGGCCTATATCAAAGTCAACGAGTGGACGGCGAAGGGCCGCGAGGGCTTGCAGTCGCCGATCGTCAAGAATCTGCCCGACGCCGCGCTGAACGGCATCATGGCGCGCACCGGTGCCGAGGATGGCGATCTCATCTTCTTCGGCGCCGACAAGGCGACCGTGGTCAACGAATCCATCGGCGCGTTGCGGGTGAAGCTCGGTCAGGAGCGCGGGCTGATGGCCGAGGGCTGGCGCCCGGTCTGGGTCGTCGACTTTCCGATGTTCGAGCACGATCCAGCCAACCAGCGTTGGGTGGCGCTGCATCACCCCTTCACCGCGCCCAAGGAGGATCAGCTCGACCGGCTGGAGACGGATCCCGGCGCCTGTGTGTCGCGCGCCTATGACATGGTTTTGAACGGCACCGAGATTGGCGGCGGTTCCATCCGTATCCATCGCGACGCCGTCCAGCGTAGCGTCTTCAAGCTGCTGGCGATCAGCGACGAACAGGCCGAGGACCGCTTCGGCTTCCTGCTGCGGGCGCTCAAGTTCGGTTGTCCGCCGCATGGCGGTATTGCCTTCGGGCTGGATCGTCTGGTGATGCTGATGACCGGCGCGACCTCAATCCGCGATGTCATGGCTTTCCCCAAGACCCAGAGCGCCGCCTGTCTGCTGACCGACGCGCCCTCGGCGGTGGACGAGGCGCAGTTGAAGGAACTGGCGTTGCGCATTCGGCTGCGTCCCTGAGCCTGTTTCCCGGCATGATTCCAGAGGACGAGACAGAGCGCGCCATGCCCCCTGAATCCTTGAAGCGCCCGCAGTCCGTGCTGGTCGTCATCTGTACCCGTGGCGGCGAGTTCCTGTTACTGCGGCGCGCGCGTCCGGTGGCCTTCTGGCAGTCGGTGACGGGGAGCCTGGAGCCCGGCGAGTCGCCCCGGCTCGCCGCCGCGCGTGAGGTGCGCGAGGAGACAGGGCTGCGGGTGGGTGGAGCGCTGATCGATCTGCGTCATTCGGCGCTGTTCCCGATCATTGCGGCCTGGCGCAAGCGGTACGCGCCGAATGTCTGTTTCAACCGCGAATATTGGTTTGCCCTGGTGCTGGAAACCCGGCGTTTCATCGAGCTGAACCCGCGCGAGCATCTGGAATACCGCTGGCTCCCGGCCGCCGCCGCCGCCCAACTCACCGGATCCTGGACCAATCGCGACGCCATCCGCGCGCTGTCTTGCTCGCTCGGATAAGTCAGATCAGGTCGGGCGTCGCTGGCGGAGTCGGAGAGGTCGGTACGATCCCAACCTCGTCGCCGTCATGCAGCTTGGTGAAAGGTTCGCTGAACTGTTTGTTGACCGTCACCTGAACCCGTCCGTCCTCGAACAGCACCGCCGCGCCGCGTTTACGCAACCCGAGCCAGCGCATCAGCGATTCGACATCCTTCACACTCGCCGGAATCGTCAACTCCTCCGATTCCTTGCGCAGCTTGCGGGCCAGCCAGGCGAAATAGAGCAGCCGGATGTGTTTCTCGCCCTCTTCCGGCTCGGCCCGTCGATAGCCGATCTGTTCCAGTTTCGCGAGATAGTCTGACCAGTTGCGTTCTTTCTCTTGCCCGAGTCGGTAGAGCGTGTCCCAGGAATAGATGCCGGTGTCATGCCCGTCATCGAAGAGGATACGCACGGCGTACTGACCCTGCGGCTCGATCGCGAGGATATTGACGGTTTCCTTACCCGTGACCGGCCGGTTCAGAGTCCGCACCTCGGCGGCCCGCGAAAAGACTCGGAGATATTCACAGGGCAACTCGAACGAGGCGCCGTCATCGAAGACGATGGTGAGCAGACGCGATTTGGCGTGCAGATTGATCTCAGTGGGATGGCGCTGGGTGGGTTGTTCGGTCATGGGCGGAGGTCGCATGCGGTCTGGGGATTGGGCGTTGCCGGACATTATGACCTGGATGCGCCGGACGTGACATCCGCGCAACGAATCAGCGCCGAAGCCTTGGACTTTCGTTCGATTCGCCTCATCTTGCAATCTTCCGGGAACGTGAGCGCGACCTCCCCCTCGTTCGGCTTCGCTCGGGACTCATTACTCAAGCCACAGCAGCCAAGTCACAGCCACCGCGAGACGATCCATGCGCCACGAACCTTCCGATTCCATCAACCGGCCCGGTACCCGCAAACTGGGCTCCCTGATGCGCCTGATGCGCTTCACCCGGCCCTATGTCCGCCATCTCGCCGCCGCCGTGGTGGCGCTGCTGATCGCCGCCGGCTCCGTGCTGGCCTTCGGTCAGGTGATCCGGGTGGTGGTGGATTCCGGGTTGGGCACCGGCTCGGCGGAGGCGCTGAACCGCTCGCTGCTTCTTTTTCTGGGCGTGGTGGTGCTGACGGCGGGCTCGGTGATGGCGCGCTCCTATCTACTCAACTGGATCGGCGAGCGGGTGGTCGCGGATATCCGCAAGGCGGTCTTCGATCGGGTTCTGGAACTGGACGTGGGCTTTTTCGAGGTCACCCGCGCGGGCGAGGTGATCTCGCGCCTGACCAGCGATACCGCGCTGCTGCAAGTGGTGGTGGGCTCGACGCTGGCGATGGCGTTGCGCACCTCGCTGCTGATGCTGGGCGGTCTGACGATGCTGGCGATCACCAGTCCATGGCTGACCGGGCTGGTGCTGATCGGTCTGCCGCTGGTCATCGGTCCGGCCTGGTTTCTGGGGCGGCGGGTGCGCAAGCTCTCGCGCTCCAGTCAGGATCGCATCGCCGATGTCGGGGCCTACGTGGACGAGGTTATTCACGGTATCCGCACCGTCCAGGCGTTCTGTCACGAACCGCTCGACCGCCGGCACTATGGCGATCAGGTCGAATCGGCCTTCAAGGTCGCCCTGAGCCGCTCCTGGACCAGCGCCGTGCTGTCGGGTACCGCCACGCTCTTGACCTTCGGCGCCATCGGCGTGGTGCTGTGGATCGGCGGGCATCAGGTGCTGGCCGGCACGCTGAGCGGCGGCGAACTTTCCGCTTTCCTCTTTTATGCCGTGGTGGTCGCCGGCTCGGTCGGTTCGTTGAGCGATCTGATCGGGCAGTTGTTGCGCGGGGCCGGCGCCAGCGAGCGTCTGATGGAACTGCTGGAGATTCGCCCGGCGATCCTGCCGCCCGCGGAACCCGAGTCGCTGCCCCTGCCGCCGCGCGGACAGATCGAATTCCAGAATGTTCGCTTCGTCTATCCGGCGCGCCCCGAGACGCCGGCCCTGTCGGATCTGACCCTGACCGTCGAGCCGGGCGAACGGCTCGCGCTGGTCGGCCCCTCGGGCGCGGGCAAGACCACGCTCTTTCAACTGCTGCTGCGGTTCTATGACCCATCGGCGGGGGTCATTCGGTTCGATGGCGTCGACATCCGCCATCTGGACCCCAAGGATCTGCGCGGGCGCATTTCGCTGGTGCCGCAGGATCCCGTCATCTTCGGGGCCGATGCCTGGGAGAACATCCGCTATGGCCTGGAATCGGCCAGCGATGCCGACGTGCGCCGGGCGGCCGAGGCCGCGCATGCGGTGGAGTTCCTGGATCGCCTGCCCAAGGGCTTCGATACCTATCTGGGCGAACGCGGGGTGCGGCTCTCGGGCGGCGAGCGTCAGCGCATCGCCATCGCGCGCACCATCCTGCGCAATCCCACGCTGCTTTTGCTGGACGAGGCGACCAGCGCGCTCGACGCCGAGAGCGAGCGACTGGTTCAGGATGCGCTGGAGACCCTGATGCAGGGCCGCACCAGCATCGTCATCGCCCATCGGCTGGCGACCGTGCGCAACGCTGATCGGATTTTGGTGCTCGACCAGGGACGGATCGTCGCCTCCGGCCGCCACGAGGAGCTCATGTCCCAGGGCGGACTCTACGCACGGCTCGCCTCGCTGCAGTTTCAGGAGCCCGAGGCGACCGTCAAACCGAGGCTGCGGGCGGCGGCGAATTAGAGTTCCTCGCCGTGGCTTGAGGCATTGAGGAGTTTGCGACTCCCTGGGAGCGCCGGCTTGCAGCCCGCCCGAACGCGCGCAACCCACTCCGTCCAGCGATAAGCCGAACGCTCAAGGGCCGGCTGCAAACCGGCGCTCCCAGCCGGGTTCGAACCGGAGTCGGGCGATGCGTCAATTCAGCTCGGGCGTCTCGCCGGTGGCGATATAAACGATGCGTTCGGCGATATTGGTCGCCCGGTCGGCCACCCGCTCATAGTGGTGCGCGATCCATAAGAGTTCGATTCCGGCCATTGAGGTTTGCGGATTGCCGCAGATCCATCCCGCGATTTCCTGGATCGTTTCCTGCTCCTGGGCGTCGACCTCGTTCTCGCACGCCACGGCGACGCGGGCTAGCTCCGCGTCAGCATTTTGCGCATAGGCATGCATGACATCGCTGAACATGGACATGGCCACCTCTCCCATGGCGGCAATGTGGATGAGCGGATCCTCCGGAAACGCTTGCCCCTCGGCCCGCAGGAGGATGCGTGCCACGTCGGCGGCGTGATCGGCGATCCGTTCGAGCTCGGCGATCATTTCCATCGACGCTCCGATCAGGCGCAGATCGCGGCCTGCGGGCTGATGCGCGGCCAGCACCACCAGCGCCTCCTGCTCCAGGGTACGGCGTTCGCGGTTGATGACTTCGTCGTCCCAGACGACTGCCTGTGCGAGCGCAAGATCCTGTCCGCGCAGTGCGTCGAGTGACGTCCGCAGGGCCGTCGAGACCAGATCGCCCATCGCCAGGATGCCCTGCTTGAGTATCTCGCGCTTTTTCTCGACCAACAGATGCATCTCGTTCATGGCGTTTCGTCTCGTCGTGTGGGGCGTGAGGTTGACCGCGCCGTCGGGGGCAGTCTGTTGAGCCGCTCACTTTACCGACTAGGTTTGACGATTTTGTGACAGCGGAATTTTGCTGATTTTGACGTAGGAGCCCGCTTGCGGGCGACGGGGGTTGACAGACCCAAGGCCTTTGGCAGGTCATGTCGCCCGCAAGCGGGCTCCTACGATGGCGGGTGACGCCAAAATGAGAACGGCTGCGGGTGCGGGGTGCGGGGTGCGTCTGCGGCAAGTTCCTGTGGCTCCTCGTGTCCTTCGCACCTTTGCGGTTCCAACGGCCCGATAAGGCGGTGGTTTGCCCGCATCGATCTACCTGTCCGGCCTCCCTGGAGGCGGGGGCGATTCTTCCGGGAGCGTGAGGGCGGATCCGCGCGGATCGGGGTCGTGTCGAAAGACCAGCCCGGAACTGCTCGCCTTGGCCTGATGTTTCATCGCGGCGATGATTCGGCTCAGGCTGTCGACGCTGCCGAAGTCCTCGCCAGGCCGGATTTCGATCACGGCCGCGCTGCAGCGCATCAAGGGCATGTCGCGCTCCTCGCCGAAGCGGTCGCGGGCGCGCAGGTGTCCGCGGCGGCGATCTTCGGGGTCATAGAGGCTCTGCACATCGGCGCTGAATTTCCCAAGCAGATGCCGCAGTTGATCGATGACCTGGTTGCTTGGCGCGTTCTTGGTTCCGGCAAAGAAGTCGTCTCCGCCGATGTGCCCGATAAACCAGTCATCGGCGCCCAGGTGTTTCTGGAGTAGCTCCGCGAACATCAGGATGGCGCGGTCGCCCAGGCGAAAACCGTAGTGATCATTGAATGCCTTGAAGTTGTCGAAATCGAAATAGACCAGATGCCAAGTGCTGTCGCGTTCGCCGAGGATGCGCGAAACGTATTCGTGGATAGGAATGTTGCCGGGGAGCTTGGACAGTGGATTCTGATCGCGCGCCGCGGCGAGATTCTTCTGCTCGATGAGTTGCAGCAGCGAGGTGGCCGAAATGAATCCCAGATAGCGGTCATCCTGCGTGACGATCAGGCCGGCCGGATTGATCGTGGCTGAAAATGCCTCCAACAGCCGCTCGGCGGAAGAATGGACATCGACGACCGGACAGGGCCGGGCAAAATCCCGCAACGCACGGCTGAATGCCGGGTTGACGATGAGTTCGCGTCCGTAGATGGAGTAGATGTACTCCTTGATGTCGACTTCGTGGATCAGACCCAGCGGGCGTTCGGCGTCGTCTAGCACGGGAATGACCTGGTGGACCCGAGTCAGACGAAACGCCTCGAACATGACCTTGACGCTGGCGCTGACCGACAGCGGCGGGATGCGTTCCAAGCAGTCCTGGACCAAGGCCAGGTCGCCGTGCAACTCGCGGCGGTCGCCCTGATTGATCTCGACGACCTGATCGTAGCGAGGCAGAAGCGAGTCGATGTCCAGTTGCGGGTAGGCGATCAGATACCCCTGGACCAGATCGCAGCCGGCGTCCTTGCACGCGAGGAATTCCGGTACGGTCTCGACGCCCTCGGCGATCACGCTGATTCCCATGACATGCGCGAGTTGGACCGTATTGGCGACGAACAGACCTTTGCGGTGATCGTCGGCGATGCCACTGATGAAAAAGCGGTCGATCTTGAGCAGATCGGGCGGATGCTCGTAGAGCAGGCGAAGACCCGAGTAGCCGCTGCCGAAGTCGTCGATGGCGAGATGAAAACGGCGACGGCGATAAGCCTCGATCAGCTCGGCGACTTGCGGCGAGGCGGTCAGGTTGGCATTTTCGGAAAGCTCCAGACAGATGGCCTCGGGATTCAGACCATGCCGTCGTAGCAGTTCACTGGTGATCTGCGGGCGATCCAGATCGAGGAGGCGCGGATCGAGATTGAAAAAGAGACGGGAACGTCCGGCGTTCGGCAGTTGCGCGAAGCACGTAATCGCCATGTCGCGCAGCAGGGTGTCCAGGTCGCAGGCGAAGCCGCAATCCCAGGCATAGGCGAGGAGGCCGAACACATCCTTGAAGCCGAGCGTGGCCACCCCTCGGAGTAGCGCCTCGTAACCATAGACGCTTCCGGTATGAATATTGACGATGGGTTGCAGTGCGTAAGCAAGCGTTTCCCGTGCACGCGCGAAGAAGATTTGATGGTCGGCGGGAGAGGCGAGCGTCCGGTTCGCCGCGATTCCAGACGTCTCCCAAGCGTCGTTGCGGTTGACCGTCATGCGTGCGCTCGCGTCCATGGGGCAGCCTCAATGGATCCGAAAGTAGGCGACACGTTCCCGGAGTGCGTCGGAGAGGGCGTTCAGGTGCGCGCTCTGGTCAAATCCAGTCTCGGCGGCATCGGCATGTTCCTGCGCCAGCAGGCTGATCTGGTTGATGGATCCCGCGATTTCCTCGGCCATCCGGCTCTGTTCCTCGGCGGCGCTGGCGATCTGGTGCGTCATATCGGTCAGGATGCTGACCGATTCGGAGAAGGCGTCGAGGTTTAGCACGGCCTGACCATAATGGTCCACGCTTTGCTTGGCCCGATCGCGGTTGGCATGGATCACGCCGACGGCCTCTTTCGAGCTTCTTTGCAGCGCGCCGATCATGGTTTCGATCTCTTGAATCGAATGATGGGTGCGGGTTGCCAGTTGGCGGACTTCGTCGGCGACGACGGCAAAACCGCGGCCATGTTCGCCGGCCCGCGCCGCCTCGATGGAGGCGTTCAGGGCTAGCAGATTGGTCTGGCTGGCGATGTTGCGGATGACGTCCAGGACGTTGCCGACGGACTGGCTGCGGTCCGCCAGACCGAGCACCACGCTCGCGGCCTGATCGATCTCGACCGCCAGGACCCCAATGATTTCGCTGGTCTGTTCGAGGATCTGGCGGCTGCATTCGATGCGCTGGCGCGCCTCGGCGGTGGCCCCGACGGCGCGCGTGGTGTGCGTGGCGACCTCCTGGGCGGAGTTGGCCATCTGGGTGACGGCGAGATCCACATTCCCGGTCTCGGCCTTCTGACGATCGAACTGAATCTTGCTGGTTGCGGCGAGCTGCGCCATGTTGCCGGCCGAGTGGTGGAGATCCCCGCTGGCGGAGTGCAGATGACCGACGATGTCGCGAATGCGCTCGACCATGGTCTGCATGGCGTGCATCAATCGACCGACTTCGTCCCGGCGGTTGGTCGCGAACGAGACGCTCAGGTCGCCTTCGGCCAGCCGGGAGACCGTGGCGACCGCCCGATCGAGTGGCTTCAGCGCGTGGCGCATGTACCAGAACAGTCCGAGGGTGGCCAGCACCAGGAGCAGGGCCACGCTGGAGTAGGCGATCCATTCGAAGCGGCGCTGCGCGGCATGGATGGCACTCTCGTCGGCAATGCTGAACAGATGGGCGAGCGGTTGCCCGTCGATCCCCTGAAGGGGCAGGATGGCAACGGAATAGGTCGCCTCACCGAGGTTTTTCGTTTTCAGGACACGTTCGCCCAGAGGCGGCGGCGCGAACCCGAGTTGCTCGAACAACTCCGGGCGCGTCCCCGCGAATAACCGACCATCGGCCCCGACCAGGTAAACCTCGGAGCCGTCGATCGTCTTGAACCGCTCCAACGTTTCGGTCAGCGGTTTCTGAAAGACGACGGCGCCGATCGGCTGGTGTCGGATCGAGAGCGTGAAGGTCAGGAGGGCGACCGGTTCGCCGCTGGCGTTGCGACCGATGCTCCGAAGCGGTTTTTCGTTGCCGAAATGAACCCGTATCAGCGAGGCGACGTCTTGTGGCACCGGGTTCCCGTCGGCACAGCAGAGCGGATTTTGCGCGGCGTCGAACAGATAAAGCTGATCGAAATAACCTTGATCGCCAATCAGATTGGTGAGCGAGCCGACCGCCTGCCGCAACTCGGTGACGTCGCCTTTCTTCAACGCCTGCCGGAGCGCGAAATCCGCCTCGAAGTCCGCGATCCCGGTTTCCATGCGTTCGTAGAGTCGTTCGGTGACCTGGCTCCAGAGCAGGTTCTTACTGGTGGTCACCTCGTGCGCCAGACGTTCGTGCAAACGTGTCTGACCAAACTGGGCCACGACGATGAGCGTGGCGGCAACGACCAACGTGACTGAAATGGCGACCAGGGTAACGCTTTTACGGATACTCATAACCTGTTCTAGCCCGTGAAATGTCTCTTTAGCGATGAAAGAGGCGTACCAAGTCCGGAGTAAAGCAGACAAGGGTTACCGCTTTATGAAAGCAGCCGGGTTTTGCAGCAGGTGTGTTCAAGGTCCAGTGCGTGGAGGATGCGCTGACACAATTCCTCGGGCGTGCGCGAGATCAGCTCTTCCGGAATACCTGCCTTATCGGTGAGATGCCGATGATTCTCGAAGCCGTAGGACACCATGAAGGGGTGCATTCCGGAACCGACGGCGGCGCGGAAGTCCTTCCGTTCGTCGCCGCAGGCATAGGTTCTGGCGGGATTGATGCGGAACTGCTCGCGGACGGTGCGGAAATGCGCGGTTTTCTCCTGGGACAGCGGGACATGGACGAGAAAGTCCAGTGCGTTCGTCTCGATGCCGTGGCGCCCGAACAGACAGCGCAACGTTTCCTCGGGGCGATCGGTGATGTTGCGGGTGATGACGCCCACCTTGACCAGGGGCGACGCGATGAGACGCTGCATCAAGGCGGCGATGCCTGGAAACAGCCGGGCCTCCTCCCGATAGATCTCGGTCAGCGTGGCGATGAGCGAGCCACGCTTACGTTTGCCGATCTGTCGGCTCAGGTTTTTGGGGAATACCTTGACGCCGCCAAGATATTTGAAGAGATGCCGGCGTTTTTGAAAGGTTTCCAGATCGCCAAGGTCCATCCCGAGTCGGGCGAAGGTCTCCGCGATGGCGTCGAAGGCGTCGATGGTGGTGCCATCGGCATCCAGAATGATCAGTTGTTCGTGGCTATACATCGATCAAGACGGCATTGGGGCGGTCAGGGTAAGGCGCGAATGGCATCGAGCGTCGCCTCGTAACGGGTTTTCCACTGTTCGGGCAGGGGCGATTCCTTGGCGCCCTGACAGCCGCCGACATCGCGCAGGGCGGTTGCAAAGTCCTGTTCGAGTCGTTGCTCGGCGTGCCGGTAACTGCGTTCGGGGAAGAGGTCGTCCTTGACCGTCAGAACGGTGATGCGCAGCTTGCCGACCAGCAATTTATTCAGATTCTCCGTTCGGCGCCCGGAGACATCGCCTCGGCAGCGGGCGTGGTACAGATCCACTACGGAGGCGGCCTCGACCGCCTCGACCAGACTCTGTCGGGTCGTCTCATCGTAAACGTCCGCCGCGCGCGCCGAACCGACGCCGAAGCCCCCGAGGATCAGGCCGGCCAGCAGGGCGGATCGGAGTTGCCAGTCGCCGGTCATCGAGAACGAACGCGGTGGGTTGCGTCTGTCGGCATGCCCCGGCGGTCGATGGGTTTCCGAGGTGTGTTTCACGATAACGATCAACTCCGTCCGTACACTGGAATGGCCGCGCCCGTGATGGCGCGGGATGCATCCGAGGCGAGGAAAAGGATCGCCTCGGCGAGCGCGTCGAGCGAGACCCAGGCGGAAAAGTCCTGATCGGGCATGGCTGCGCGGTTCTCGGACGTGTCGAGCGTGCCGGGCAGGAGACAGTTCACGTTGATTCCCTGATGCTTGAGTTCATCGGCCAGGCTTTCGGTCAGAGCGATGACCGCCGCCTTGGAGGCGCAGTACGGGGCCATGTGTCCGCTGCCCCTGGTGGCGGCGCGGGCGGAGATGTTGATGATCCGCCCGCCGCCGGCGTCCAGGAGCCGGGGGATCGTGGCACGGGCGCAATTGAACACCGTCCGGGCGTTCAGGTCCATCATGAAATCCCAATCCGCGTCGCTGGTTTCATGGACGGGCGGCCCCATGGTGAAGCCGCCGGCGAGGTTGGCGACCACCTGCAACTGCCCGAAACGCGCGATCACCTGGTCGACCATCGCCGAAACCGCCGAGGGTTGCAAGAGATCCGCGGCGAAGATATCTGTTTCGGGATCGGGTCCGAGTGCCTGTTGCGCGTCGGCGAGGGTTCGCGGATCCCGACCGACCAGTGCCAGTCTGGCACCCTGAGCCGCGAACGCGCGGGCGGTCGCCCGCCCGAGGTTCCCCGCGGCGCCCGTAATGAGGACGGTCTTGCCCTTGAAATGCTGCACGGTGTGGTCTCCTGAAGCGAAGGTCTGTGGCGATCTACCTAGGGAGGTTTATTAAGCTAAACAAGCTCATTAGCGAATACCTTTGGCGCCATTGTCGTAATCGTTGTCGTAATCGATGTCGATGTCGATGTCGATGTCGATCATAGCGGTCAGGATTCTTCCGCACCGCATGGTTTCGATATCCGAGCTTTGTCCGCTTTCCAATGCCGACCCGGGAGCGATTTCAAAAAAGCAGCGCCGATCGGCGCTGGTTCCCTTACCGTTGCCTTCGGCGATGTTCAAAGGGAGCGACGGCGAGTCCCGAAGTCGTTGGCTCCATGCGTGGCGATCACGACAACGATTACGACAACGATCACGACAACGACAACGACAACGACAACGACAACGACAACGACAACGATTGTTTTTACTCGTTAAGGTCAAAAGATGGGGCTCTCGACCATGAGGAACAACGTTCAGGTGATTTCCGGATCGGCATCCCGCATCATGCGACCCGCGCCCCGAGCCTGTATGATTCGGCCCGTGAGCAATCGATTCGGATTCATCTGCCGCCTGTCATGGACCCCCGACTGGATCCGGGTCGACATTGCCCGTGCGCGGCGGATTCATGGGCGCGGTTTCCTGTTGAACGAGTCGCTGACATGATCGAACTTCTTTTTTTGCTGTTGCCGATCGCGGCGGCCTCCGGTTGGTGGTTGTCGCGGCGCGATCTGCGCGCCAAATGCGACGGGGTGGGGCCTGCCAATCCGGATTTTCTGCGCGGATTGAATTATCTGCTGGAGGAACAGCCCGATAAGGCGATCGATCTGTTCCTAAAGCTCGCCGAGGTGAATGGCGAGACGGTGGAAACCCACCTGGCGCTGGGCAGTCTGTTTCGTCGTCGCGGCGAGGTGGATCGCGCCATTCGCATTCATCAGAACCTGGTCGAGCGCAAAAATCTCAGTGCCGAGCGGCGCGGTTACGCGCTGTTCGAGTTAGGTCAGGATTACATGTGCGCGGGGCTGCTGGATCGGGCCGAGGTGCTGTTTCAGGAACTGGTCGAACTCGACCTGCATCGCAAGCGGGCACTGCATGCCCTGCGGGATATCTATCAGCGCGAGCGCGACTGGGTCAAATGCCTGGAGGTCGCGGAGCGGCTCAGGCCAATGACCGAGCAATCCATGGCGGTCGAGATTGCTCACTACCATTGCGAACTCGCCGAAGACGCACGGCGCAAGCAGGATTCGGAGACCGCGCAGCGGCAGTTGATGCTGGCCCAGGAGGCCGATCCCAACGGCGTGCGCGCGGCGATGCTGGAGGGGTACGCGGCGCTGGACGACGGCGATCCGCAACGGGCGGTGGTCCTGTTTCTGCGCGTGGTCGATCGGGGGTCCGCGTATGTTGCCGAGATCCTGCCCTCGCTGATCGATGCCCTGCGCCAAGCGGGCCGGGACGACACGCCCGCGCTGCTTGAGAACCTTGCGCGACGCCATCCGACCGCGCCCTTGATCGTCAGTCTTGCCGCAGTGTTGGAGCAGACGCGTGGCGCCGAGGCGGCCCTTGATCTGTTGACCGAGTACCTCTCGCGGTATGCCGATCTGTCCGGGCTCGAACGCCAGCTCGAACTCCTGGCGCAGGAGACGCGGAGCGATGAAAACCATCGGCACCGCCTGCGGACCGCACTCGAGGTGACACGACACCTGCTGGCTCGTCACCCCGTCTATCAATGCGAACAGTGCGGTTTCCAGGCGCGCTCGCTGCACTGGCAGTGCCCTAGTTGCAAAAGTTGGGGGACGGTCGTGCCCGTGCAGCCCGAACCCATTGCCGCTCATGAGACGAGAATCCCTTGACACAACTCATCCGACCACCACTGGCGCCGTCCAGCCCGATCGTCGTGGCACTCGACTTTGCCGCTCAAGCGCCCGCGCTCGCCCTCGTCGAGCGACTCGACCCGGCACGCTGTCGTCTGAAAGTCGGCAAGGAACTCTTTACCCGTCTGGGTCCGGCGTTCCTGGAAGAGCTTCAGCGGCGCGGCTTCGAGGTTTTTCTGGATCTCAAGTTTCATGACATCCCCAATACGGTCGCGGCGGCCTGCGCCGTCGCGGCGGACCTGGGCGTCTGGATGGTCAATCTTCACATTTCCGGCGGTTCGCGAATGATGGCGGCGGCCCGCGAGCGCTTGAGCCGGATGATACATCCGCCCCTGCTGATCGGCGTCACGGTACTGACCAGTCTGGACGAGACCGATCTGGCGGCGATCGGCTGTCCGGGTTCGCCGCGCGAGCGGGTGATGGCGCTGGCACGGCTCGGACAGGCCGCGGGCCTGGATGGGATCGTTTGCTCGCCGCTGGAGGCCGCTTCGGTGCGGGCGGCGCTGGGGAGCGAGTTTCTGTTGGTGACCCCTGGCATAAGGCCCTCTGGCGCGAGCGTTGGCGATCAAAAGCGCGTCATGACGCCCGCTGAGGCGATTGCCGCCGGGGCCGATTATCTGGTGATCGGCCGACCGATCGCTCAAGCGGTCGATCCGCATGCCGCGCTCGTCGAGATCGAGCGCGAACTCTCTACTGTTTAAGCTCAACAAAATGATCGTTCAGGAGTTAAAGAGCAATGGTGAAAATTCGTAAAGCGGTCTTCCCGGTGGCGGGACTTGGGACACGGTTTCTGCCGGCCACCAAGGCAAGTCCGAAGGAAATGATGCCGGTTGTCGACAAACCCTTGATCCAGTATGCCGCCGAAGAGGCCGAGGCGGCCGGCGTGGATCAGTTGGTGTTCATTACCGGGCGGAGCAAACGCTCCATCGAGGATCATTTCGACAAAGCCTACGAGCTTGAGGCGGAACTCGAAAGCGCGGGCAAGCAGGATCTGCTACGGATCGTGCGCGGTGTGCTGCCGGCACTGGCCACCTGCATCTATGTCCGCCAGGCCGAGGCCTTGGGCCTGGGGCATGCGGTGCTGTGCGCCAAGCCGGTGATCGGCGACGAAGCCTTCGCGGTGCTCCTCGCCGACGACCTCATTCATAGTCCTGGCAAGGGCGTCGTCGAGCAGATGGCGGATGTCCATGCGCGCTATGGCTGTAGCGTGCTCAGCGTCCAGGAAGTGCCGCGCGAGGAGACCAACAAATACGGCATCGTCAAGGTCGAGAAGGGGCGCGATGGCGAGCTGCGGGTGGTTTCCATCGTCGAGAAACCGGCGCCGGCGGACGCGCCCTCGAATCTGGCGGTGGTCGGGCGCTATCTGCTCACACCCAGGATTTTCGACAAACTCGAAAACACCCGCGAGGGCGCCGGCGGTGAGATCCAACTGACCGATGGCATCTCCGACCTGCTCCAGGACGAGCACGTCATCGCCCATCCCTTCCAGGGCAAGCGCTATGACTGCGGGAGCAAGCTGGGATATCTGCAGGCGACGGTGGAATATGGACTGGCGCATCCCGAGCTTGGCGAGCGGTTTTCAGCCTATCTGCGGGCCTTCGAGCAGTAGAGTACGCACACACCAACAGCGGAAACTGGCGCGCAAGCGGTAAAGCCGTCGGCGCGCCGGGCTCGAATCGCCAGGTTCGGAATGTTCTCGCATCGAGCAGGGGCGGCCTGTCGCACGGTGTGTCGACCGCTCGCGGCGATGCGGTTCGAGCCCACAGCCCGGTGCGCGTCTCGTTCCAAGACCGTTCCGCTGAGTGTCCGATTCTTGCCGTGCGTTACACTTGACGCCATGACCCCGCGCCGGTTGCACGTACCATGACCCAACTCCGTCGCCAACTCCCCATCGGCATCCAGACCTTCGCCAAAATCCGCGAGGGGGAGTATTACTATGTCGACAAGACGCCGCTGGCTTGGCGGCTGGCGCAAACCTCCGGTTATTTCTTTCTCTCCCGTCCGCGTCGCTTCGGCAAGAGTCTCTTTCTCGACACTCTGAAGGAGTTATTCGAGGGCAACGAACCGCTGTTTCGCGGTCTGGACATCCATCCGCGTTGGGACTGGACGGTGCGTTATCCGGTGATCGCCATCAGCTTCGGCGGCGGGGTGCTTCAGAGCCGGGCGGAGTTGGACCGACGCATCCGCGACATCCTGCGGGTCAATCAGGAGCGGCTGGGGCTCGTCTGTCCAGACGCCCAGGATGTGTCGGGCTGTTTCGCGGAACTGATCCGCCAGGCGCATGCGCAAACCGGCCAGCCTGCGGTCGTCTTGATCGACGAATACGACAAGCCGATTCTGGACAACATCGCCGATTCCGAGACCGCGCTGGCCATGCGCGAGGGGCTGAAAAACCTCTATTCGGTGATCAAGGACCAGGATGCCCATCTGCGTTTCGTCTTCCTGACCGGCGTCTCAAAATTCAGCAAAGTCAGCCTTTTCTCCGGGCTCAACAACCTGGAAGACATCACCCTCAACGCCGACTATTCCGCCCTCTGCGGCTATACCGAGCAGGATGTCGACACCGTTTTTGCGCCCGAACTCGACGGTCTGGACCGCGCCGAGATCCGCCGCTGGTACAACGGCTACAACTGGCTGGGCGAGGCGGTCTACAACCCCTTCGACCTGCTGCTGCTGTTTCGCAACCGCCGCTTTCAACCCTGGTGGTTCGAGACCGGCACCCCGACCTTTCTCATCCGCCTCCTCACCGAACGCGAAACCTGGCTGCCCCGGCTGGGCGAACTGGAGACCGACGCCGATCTACTTTCCACCTTCGAGGTCGACAACATCCCGACCGAGGCGCTGATGTTCCAGGCGGGCTATCTGACCATCGCGCGGGAGGAATGGCTTGGCGGCACCTATTATTATCAGCTCCGTTTCCCCAATCGCGAGGTCAGCCAGAGCCTTTACAGCAGCCTGCTACGGATCTGGACCCATGAGCCCGAGAACGCCGTCAGGAACCGCAAACAACTCTACCGCCTGCTCCAATCCAACGATCTCGATGGTCTGAAAGACCTCTTTCACGCCTTCTTCGCAAGCATCCCCAACGACTGGTACCGCAACAACCCCATCGCGAGGTACGAAGGCTACTATGCCAGCGTCTTCTACAGCTATTTCGCCGCGGTGGGTCTGGACATCGTTCTGGAAGACGCCACCAACCGGGGTCGGATCGACATGACCGTGCGCTTCAACGGCCGGATCTATCTGTTCGAGTTCAAGGTGGTGGAAGTGGCGCCGGAAGGCCGCGCCCTGCAACAGATCAAGGACCGGGGCTATGCCGAGAAATACCGCGCCGCGGGCCAGCCGATCCATCTGATCGGCGTGGAGTTCTCGCGCGAGGGGCGGAATCTCGTGGGGTTCGAGGTCGAGACGCTCTAAACCGCGTCCAGTGCGGTAGGCGTTGTCGTTGGATTGACGCTGGCCTTGCCTCGATCGACTGACGCTGGCGTCGATCCGGCATTCCGCACGGCATTTTGTGTAATCACACGCGGCATCGAACAAGATCTGGATCTTGCACTGCGGAGATAGGCCACCGACGCTAGAAATTACGCATCCCGCGCAGGGCTTGGTTTGCAACCAACGTGGCGAATGAATTCGCCCCGACGGCGATGCCGCGCAACAGCCGCGTCGAGCGCATCGATCCGAGCCTTAGAACATTCGCGGGGTGGCGATCATCCCACATGAATACAATTGATGGCACGCCCTGGATTCACAGACCGACCACCGACCACCAACGTCAGCGCTTTCCGCCAAACAACCGCCCCCACAACTTCGGCGCGGACGCGCTTTGCTGCCGCTGTTGTTCGGCCAGGACAAGCGCCGCTTCTTCCTCGATCCGCGACTCCGCCTCGGCGGTCTGCCAGGCGGCGCTGACCGGTTGCCATTCGGCATCCGTCACATCCAGCCCCCAGACACGGATCGTCTTATCGACGCTGCCGGAATAAAGCCAGCGACCGTCCGGACTGAAGGCGATGCTGTAGACATCTTTTTCGTGACCGGTCAGGCGCGACAGTTCCGTGCCGGTCGCGGCGTCCCAGAGCACGATGGTCTTGTCCGCGCTGCCGGAGGCGATCAGCTTGCCGTCGGGGCTGAAGATCGCGCTCCAGGCCGGATAGGTGTGTCCCTCCATCTCCCGAATCATTGTCAGGTTATTCAGATCCCACAGACCCACCGAGCCGTCGACATTGCTGAGCAGCAGCAGGCTTCCGTCGGCGTTGATCTGGGTGCTGTTAATGCCATTATTGATGACATCGAACCGGGCCAGTTCCACGCCGGTCGCCACCTCCCAGATTGCCGCGGTCGAATCCCGGCTGCCGGAGATCAGTCGTTGACCGTCCGGGGTGAAAACGACGCCCTGCACATATTGCGGATGACCCTCGATGGTGCGGACCAGTTCGCCACTGTCGACCGTCCAGAGACAGATGGTGCCGTCCTCGCTCGCCGAGGCCAGCAACTCACCCTGGGGCTGAAAATCGACGCTGTAGACCAGACTGGAATGGCCGCGACGATTCCAAAGCTCCCGCCCGGTGCTGGCGTCCCACAGACGGACCGAGGTATCGGTGCCGCCGGAGGCGAGCCGCTGACCATCGGGATGAAAACGCACGGTATAGACGCGCCCCTCGTGACCCGCGAGGGCGTGTTCGACGCAGCCCTGGGCGACATCCCACAGCTTCACCAGACTGTCCCAGCTTGCGGTGGCCAGGCGCTTGCCGTCGGGACTGAGCGCGACGCCATAGATGGTGTCCGTTCCGGCCTTGCGCTGCACCGAGCGCCATGTGGAGGTTGGCATCGTGTGATTTCCTTTGATTCGTTGGTCGCGATCGGTTTGGTTCGCGGCAGGTTCTTGATTCAGGCTTCGATCATCTGCGCCAGGGTATGACCGGGGCGGACCATCGGAATGACGTTTTCGGCCTTGTCGATCCAGACATCCACCAGCATCGGACCCGGCTCTGCCAGCGCGGCGGCGAGCTGCTCGCGCAATTCGGCGGGATCCTTGATCCGCAGGGTTGCGAGACCTGGATAGACGTGTTTCAGACCGGTCAGGTTGGGGATCTGGCGCCGGCAAGTTTGATCCAGCTCGGTGCAGTCGGCATCGCAGTCGGCGACGCGCGCGAGACAGGTTTCGTAATGATGGCCGCCGTCCATCATATCCTCCCACTGGCGCACCATACCGAGGAAGCTGTTGTTCAGGACGAACATCTTGAGCGGGATGCGGTTGGCGACCACAGTCCCGAGTTCCTGCAGGTTCATCTGAAAACTGCCGTCGCCGTCGATCAGGACCACCGGACGGGTGGGATCGGCGAACCAGGCCCCGATGGCCGCCGGCAGCCCGAAACCCATGGTCCCGAGCCCGCCGGAGCTGACCCACTGGCGCGGACGCTGGAAGCGATAATACTGCGCCGCCCACATCTGATGCTGACCGACCCCGGTGACCAGGGTCGCGTCGCCCTGGGTGAGTTCGGACAGCCGTTCCACCACCGCCTGAGGCTTGATGTAGTCTGAGACGCCATAGGGCTTGGGCATCTGCTCGCGCCACTCCCCGACCTGGGCCAGCCAGTCGGGATGGCGGGCGGTACGACCCGAGGCCAGCGCGAACTCCAGAAAGTCATCCAGCCCGGCCACTAGTGACAGATCGGTCGCGATCATCTTGTCGATCTCGGACGGGTCGATATCGACATGGGCGATGCACTTGTCGGTGGCGAATCCGCGCACCGCCACCCGATCGTCGAAACGACCGCCCAGGGTCAGGATCAGGTCGGCGTCGCGCAGGGCGTAATTGGCAGGGATGGTGCCGTGCATGCCCGGCATGCCGAGATTGTAGGGCGTCTCGAAAGGCAGAGTGCCGAGTGCGTTGAAGGTGGTGGTGACCGGCACGTCGAAGCGCTCGGCGAACGCCGCCAGCGCCCGTGCCGCGCCGGAATGAATCACCCCGCCCCCGGCCTTGACCACCGGGCGGCTGGCGCTGGCCAGCGCATCCAGAATGGCGGCGGCCCTGACGGCATCGAAGGGAATGACTTCACGATGCCGGGTGCGCGGTGGATTCTGCGCCTCGACCGTCGCAAGTTGCACATCCTTGCAGATGTCCACAACCACCGGGCCAGGTCGACCATGCAGCGCCAGCGCATGAGCCTCGCGTAGCACCCACTCCAGGTCGCGCACGTCCTTGACCAGATAATTGTGTTTCGAGATGGGGCGCGTGAATCCGACCGTATCCACCTCCTGAAAGGCATCCGTACCGATCGCGCCGCTCGGCACCTGACCGGTGATAAAGAGCGTCGGCAGCGAATCCTTATAGGCATCGGCGATGGGCGTGGCCAGATTGGTCGCGCCCGGCCCGGAGGTTGCGAGCGCGACCCCGACCCGCCCGCTGACCCGCGCGTACCCCTCGGCGGCATGGCCGGCGCCACCTTCCTGGCGGCACAGAATGAACTTGGGCACGGACGCGCCGCGGCGCAGACGCTTGTTGAGTTCCACATGGATCGGGATGACCGCCCCACCGGTGTGCCCGAACAGATAATCGACACCCAGGTCGGTGAGCACATCGAGCAGGAGGCAGGCCCCGGTACGGATCGAACTTGTCATGGCGATACCGATCGACGATAAGACTGACTGGCAGCGAAGCCCGCCATCATACCGCGAAGCGTCGTCACTTCGACCAATCGTCATGGGATCGCGACAGGAACGAACAGGCGCCCGAAGGACGGGTGCAGGAATCGCGAGACAGGATGGAAGTGTCGCTCTAGAGCATGCGAGACGCGGTTTAAATCGACAGCGATTTAAACCGCGTCAGCGCCGACGCATGGCGGTTCATGCGAGTTCGCGTCAATGCACAAACGGCGCATGTCATGCTGAACGCGGTTTAAATATAGAGACAGATATCGCTCTCGCCGGCAAACTCGAAGAACGCCGCCGCGCCAGCGTATTCCACGCCGTCGATGAAGTCGGTCTTCTCCATGTCGAACAGATCGACCGTCATCTGACAGGCGATCAGCTTGACCTCGGCCTCCTGGCACAGATCGCGCAATTCCTCGATGCTCGCGACGCCCTTATCTTTCATTTTTTTCTTCATCATCGCGGTCATCATGCCCTGCATGCCGGGCAGCGTCATCCCGAGTACGGGAAACCACTTGTCCATGCCCATCGGCATCGGCATACCTGGATTGCCCAGCGGAGTCACCTCCAGGGCCAGATTCTTCTTCAGCAGTTGCAGCCCATAGAAGGTGAAAAAAATCTGCGTTTCATAGCCCAGTGCCGAGGCCGTGGAGGCCAGGATAAAAGGGGGGTAAGCCCAGTCCAGCGAGCCCTTGGTCGCAATGATCGCCAGCTTTTTTGGTTCCATCGAGTCCTCCTCGCGGCTCTGTCGCAGGCTCGCGGGTTAAGTTTTTGGTTTTTCTTTTTAAACCGCGCCAGCAGCAAGGCCCGTGGATTCATGAAAGGCCGAGTCAATTCGCAAACGAACGTCATCGCGAACGCGGTTTAAACCGGGGTTTAGCCGGAGACCGGCGGGGATCAGGATTTCTTGATCAGAAAATGGAATTTTCCGCCTTCTTCACGGGACTCGGTCAATTCGTTCCCGGTCTGCTTGGCGAAGGCGTCGAAGTCCTTCACCGAACCGGGATCGGTCGCAATGATATGCAGAACCTGGCCGCTCGCCATCGCATTCAGGGTCTTTTTCGCGCGCAGGATCGGCAAGGGGCAATTCAGGCCGCTCGCGTCGAGTTCTTGATCGAAATCTGCCATGGAGCTCCTCCAGTCTGGGGCTGTTTTAGAATATCAGTAGACACAAGAATTCGGGTTTATAGGCGAAAGCCTGCAAAAAGGCAAGAGGGTGCCGTGGCCGTTCGGCCTAAGGCGCGGGCGACTCGATCGGGAAGCCATGCCGTGCCCACGAGATGATACCGCCGCGCAGATTCCACACTTGGCTGTATCCCTGCTGCATCAGATAGGCGCAAGCCTGATAAGAACGCGCCCCGCTGCGACAATAGAGCACGACCTCCCGATCCTTGGGTAATTCGCTCATCCGCAGCGGAATCAGATGCATCGGCATCAAAAAAGCGTCGGGAATGGCACCCTGCGCAATCTCGGCCGGGGTGCGAATATCCACCAGCAGCACGTCCTCACCGTCCGTCAGCCGCTTGCGCAGCGACTCGGAATCGATCTCGTTGATCACAATTATGGTCCTACCAAAAAACAAACTAATTAAGTATATTAAGGACTTTTGACAATCAACTCAACGATCCTGCGGGGTCCTCGCGGCTGAACATCACCATGGAACTCCTCCCGATCTTCCTTGACATCAAGGGCAAATCCTGCCTGATCGTCGGCGGCGGTGCGACCGCGGCCCGCAAGGCGGGCAACCTGCAGCGCGCTGGCGCCGCGATCACGCTTGTCTCGCCCCACCTGTGCGAGTCGCTCGCGCGCCAGGCCGAGGCAGGCGCCTTCCGCCACCTCCAGCGCCCCTTTGCGCCGGCCGACATCACCGGCAACACGCTGATCATTGCCGCCACCGACGACCCTGAAGTCAACCGCCAGATCGCGCGTCTGGCGGGGGAACGCCAAATCCCCGTCAACGTGGTCGACGATCCCGACGCCTGTACCTTTTTGCTACCCTCGATCGTCGACCGCGCGCCCGTCACCATCGCCGTGTCGAGCGGCAAGACCTCGCCGGTACTGGCACGGATGCTGCGCACCCGGCTCGAAGCGCTGATCCCCGCCGGCTACGGCCGACTCGCCGACCTCGCCGGGCGCTACCGCGAACGGGTCAAGGCGCGCTTCGGCGAACCGCGCGACCGCCGCCGCTTCTGGGATCGGGTGCTGCAGGGCGCCGTCGCCGAACGCATCCTCGCCGGCCAGTTCGCGGAGGCCGAGGCCGTCATCGAACGCGAGCTGGCCCCGGACGCCCTGGAGTCCGACATGGGCGAGGTCTATCTGGTCGGCGCCGGACCGGGCGACCCGGACCTCATGACCTTCCGCGCGTTGCGTCTGATGCAGCAGGCGGATGTCGTGGTCTATGACCGGCTCGTCGCCGAGCCGATTCTCAAAATGACCCGCCGCGACGCCCGCCGCATCTATGTCGGCAAGGAGCGCAACCATCACGCCATGCGTCAGGAAGAGATCAACCGGCTGCTCGCCGATCTCGCCAAGGACGGACATCGGGTGTTGCGGCTCAAGGGCGGCGACCCCTTCATCTTCGGACGCGGCGGCGAGGAGATTGACACCCTGGCCGCCGAGGGCGTGCCCTTCCAGGTCATCCCCGGCATCACCGCCGCCTCCGGCTGCGCCGCCTATGCCGGCATCCCGCTCACCCATCGCGATTACGCCCAGTCCGTCACCTTCGTCACCGGACACCTCAAGGACGGCACCATCAACCTCAACTGGCCCGCGCTCGCCCAGCCGAACCAGACCGTCGTCTTCTATATGGGCCTGGTCGGCCTACCGATCATCGTCGAGCGGCTGATCGCCCATGGCGTCGCGCCCGAGATGCCCATCGCCCTGATCCAGCAGGGAACGACCCATCTGCAGCGGGTGTATTCAGGCACCCTGTCGACGATTCTGGACGTCGTCGCGAGCGACCCGCCGCAACCGCCGACGCTCGTCATCGTCGGTGAAGTCGTTACGCTGCGCGAGAAGCTCAATTGGTTCAGTCCGCCCGACGAGCCCGTCGAAGGGGCGACCACCGTGATCGTTTAGGAACGGCTCGTTAATATCACCACTTGCAGCAATTGCGCCGGCGTCTTGAGTTTGCGCGGGCGCGCGAACGCCTTGAACTCACGCGCCATCGTCGCGTACTCGGGTGGCAATTCCTTCAGAAACGCTTCAAACGCAAGATCGACGGGCTGGGAGGCGTAGAGCATGGCGGCAAAATGCCCAACAGATCGCGCCTCTCCACGGATTTTCAAGGGCTTGCCGGCTATGTTGGCGCCTATGGGTGGATATCCCGTCCCGCCTCCGGTTGGAATGAGACGCGGCCACTGATGCTGGGGTTTGGTTTCGTTCGCCCCGGCCGACGCCACTCCACCGCTAGAGCTTCAGGTTGCGGTAAAAATTCTCGTGCGGGCCGACCGCCATGAACATCCGCCTGGTCTCATCCCATTGGTACGCAAGCAAAAACTGTTGATGAATGCAATCGAACTTGTAGACGAAGACCCTGGCAAGATCTCCTTTTTTCGCTTCGCCGATGCCAGGATCAGCCACGATGGCGCGAATGGCGGCATGGACGACGAGGCGCTGGTTGGGATGCAGCTTTTTGTAAACCCGCTTGAAGGCGGGCTTTTGCTCCAGTTGCACACTCATGGGTCAGGCAATTCAAAAGGTTCGGATTCTTCTTCCATGGCCTGTAACGTATCGCGCACAAATTCGACAGGCAGATCGGGATTATCCAGTGCTGCCCGCCCGACCTTGGCCCAGTAGGCCACTTGTTGGGGGATGGATCGCATCTCGGCCTTTGCTCGCGCCTTGGCCGTGTCGTACAGTGCATCGTCAATGCGAATAGAAACGCTCATTTCGCCGCTCCAGTAGTAATTTACTACAAATGAAGCTTATCGCCACAGGGCGAGCATGGCAACTGGAATCGGATCCGAATCGGCACGCCAGCGGTTGCCCGAGCTTCTCGATCGAGCGCACGCTGGCGAGCAAGCAATCATCAAAAACCATGGCCTATCCTACGCCGCCCTCGTGCCGCTGGACCAGAGAGTCGATTTTCAGCGCGTGGGGCTATTGGCGCTCCGTGGATCCAGGGTTGGGCTCTGGGTTCTGGCGGGGTTGCTCAATGGGAACAATGAGATCTTCAGGCCGAACGGGGCATTTGCCCCGTTCGGAACGTTTCGGGCGGTTGGATTTTGCTGATGGGTCGGCGAAACGTGCGCGACGGGGTGAATACCCCGTTCCGCTTCAACAACGCACCCTGCCACGCTAATGAAGGTTCACCCAAAGAGTTCGTCGGGAGTGCTTGCCGTGAGGATGCGATCAAGCCAAACGTCGAGCAGTGCCGTGTTGGCGGACTGAATTTGCTGGAGTCGTTCCGGAGTCAGCGAACCGAATTTGGCTTCGATCAAGCGCAGCAGGGCTTTTGCCTCGCCGCGTTGCTCGCCACGCTGTTCACCGCGCTGTTCGCCGCGTTGTTCGCCGATTACTTCGCCGAGCTTTTGGCCGCGTTCCAGCGCCATTCGTTCGAAACTCATGACATAGGGCATCTTGGTTCGCTCCTCAAATCGGATCAACTCGTTGCGTAATTCTTGTTCAAGGGTGCGGGGCAGGCGGAGCATCCAGTCGATCAAGCGCAGGAGTTGCAGTGCGTCCTCGCGGGAGTAGCGATATTGGTAGAGCAACCAGATGATCTCGCGCTTGTTGGCCTTACGCTCGGGATTGCTCGATTGACGGTGTGCCGCCAGTTGCGCCAGGGCTACGACAGCGAAGGGATTGGTGCCGGCCAGACCCTTCAGGGCTTCCCAGTGATCGCTCCAGCGCTGAAGATTGTGGATTCGGAAGCGGAAACGTACCCCGTAGTCATCGCGTCCCGAGGCGTAGAGCCCCGTCCCGCCTCAGGACTCATCAATGAGCCTGATCTGGCTCCTCGTCGTCCTTTTGGTTTTGGCCGGCGTCCATGATGGTGCGATAGAGCGATTGCGCTTCCTGGAGATGATCGGCGAGTTGCTGGGAGAACAGTTGCCGAAGATTCTCGCTGGCGTCCGGGTGATCGGGCTGGATCTGCAGGACGGCCTGATAGAGTGCCGCGGCCTCCTCCAATTGGCCGTTGCGGTGATGTTCGAATGCCTGTTGGAGGATCTCGTCGAGGGTCGGTTCGGTCATGCGATCAATCCCATGCTGGTTCTTCCAGCCGGACGGGGCATTCGCCCCGTTCGGAACGTTTGCCTGCAGATGCGGCGGGAACTGCCGGCGGGGGAATAAATATGCGGGACGGGGTAAATACCCCGTCCCGCTCCAAGAATACCCCGTCCCGCTGCAACCCCATCACCCCGTGAAAGTCCTGGTGTTGGCATAGGGCAGGTTGGCGAGTTGCTGGGTCAGGTAGGTGCTGGTGGACTGGAACTGGCTGACCAATTTGTCCATCGCGTTGAATTGCTTGAACAACTGAAGCTCGTACTTCTCCATGCGCGTGGTGAGGTCGGTGCGCTCCTGCTCGATGGTCGCGACGCTGTCCTGCAAACTCCCCAACCGCGATTCCAGGGTGCCCTGCGCACCCAGCAGCCCCGCGAAGACCTCGTCGAGTTGCGCAACCAGGCCGCTGGTGTAGCGCACGCTGCCCCGGTCCCCGATCACGTCGTCATTGAGTTCCAGCCGCAAGCCCTTGGCGTCTCCGGTCAACCCCGTGATCTGGCGACCCACCCCCTCGGTCTCCTTGCCATTCAGGGTTGCCACCACATCCTTACCCGCCGTGCCGGCGCCCACCGCCAGTCCGCCCAGCAGGGCGCCGCTCTCCGCCGCGCCAATCTGGTTGATCTCGACCTCGGACTCCGAGCCATAGCGCCGCGACTCGATGCTGAAGGTCGTACCGTTGTATTGAACCGTCACGCTCGCGCCGCCGGCCTTGAGATTGGCGTCGCCGTTGATGCGGCTCTGCAACTCCGCCGCCAGTTCGGCGCCGGTCGCATAGTTGCCCTGGGTGATGGCGATACTGCCCGAGGCGACCCCGTCCACCGTCAGGAGCAGGGCGCTGTTGGACGCATCCACCAGCCGTGACGGCCCCGCCGCGCCGGCGAGACTCCCGCGGGTCGCGGCGGTCGTCACCGCCAGCGCATGGTTGCCGGCCTTGGTGTCGGCGGTCTTGCTGACATAGGTGACGCCATTGTCGCTGGCCACCCCCAAGGGGGCGAACAGCGCCACGACATCGTTCTTGTTGGTCTTGATCGCCGCGCTCAGTTTTTCGGTGTCCAGCGCCAGGGTGCCATCGGCCTTGGTCGAGATGCCGATATTCATCAGCGACTTGATCGAGCCATCGAGCCCGTCCACGGAGCGAGTCAGAAAACTGCGGATCTGGCGCATGGCGCCCTGCACCGTAAAGTCGCCCAGCAGCACGCCGGCCTTGCGGGTCTCCGGGTCGTAGCTGGCGATCGAATTGACCGTGGTCACCAGCTCGTTGAACTTGTCGACAAACCCCTGGACGCCCTCGGTGATGCCGCTGGTGTTCGCGGCGATGCTCAGATTCACCGACTCGCCCGGCTGGGCCTTGTGCAGATTCAGGGTCACGCCCTTGAGCGCGGTGGAGACCGCGTTGGTGGTGCTGGTCACGTCCAGACCGTTGATGCCGACCACCGCGTCCTGGGCGGCCAGGGTCTGGCTCATCTGGGGCGCGGTCTGGTTGAAGGCCAGCGCCGAGAGACCGCTGGCGTCGGTGTTGTTGCCATCGCTGTCGGCGACCGTGATCTCCATCCCGTTGCGGGCGCCCGTGCTGGTCGAGGTCAGCACCAGCCGGTTGCCGCCGCCGTCGTTGACGATCGAGGCCTTGACCGCCGCGCCGGCCTTGTTGATGGCGTCGCGCACCCCGAGCAGGCTGTTGTTGGTCGCGTCCAGCGTCAGGGTCAGGGTTCCCTCATCCGGGTTCTGGGTGAAGTCGGTGGGGTCGCCGGTGACCGGATCGAGGTTGTTGGTCCCGAACTTGATGGTCAGGGTCCCGCTGCCGACCACATCCGTGGTATTGGCGTAGGTCTTGCTCGCCAGGTTCTGGGCCTGCGCCAGTTGCTTGACGTTCAGGGTATAGTCGCCGGCCTCGGCGTTCAGGCTGGCGCTCGCGCTCACCGCTTCGGCCTCGCTGGAGGTCGCCTGCATCTGAGAAAAGCTGGTGGAATGGCGCAGCGAACCGACCGCCGTCTGGAACGCGGAGAGACCGCTCTTAAAACTTCCGAACGCGGAGATCCGCGCCTGATCGGTCGCCTCCTGCTTGTCGAACAGGACGGTTTGCGGCGTCCGCTCGGCCTCCATCAGCTTGGTGACGATATTGTTGATGTCCAGCCCGGAGCCCAGTCCGGTCGTTGTCACGGTCGTCATGTCAGCGCTCCCGCGCGGGTCGGTTCAGGCCTTTTCCTCGAACAGCAACCCTTTGATTTCGCCGAGTTTCTCGGCCATTCTGAGGACGTATTCCGGCGGAATCTGTCGGATCACCTGATCGGTCTTGGCGTCCTTGATCTGCACCACCGTGCGTCCGGAATCCTCGTCGATCTTAAACTCCAGCGTCTGTTGCAGATTCTGGAAAAAATCGTTGATGTCCTTCACCGCCTTTTCCACCGCTTGGGGGTCGGATTCGGCTTTTTTGCCCGGGAGGCCCGCTTGCGCGGGATCCCGCGCCGCAGGGATCGGGCGTAACTGCGCCTCGCCCGGCACCGCCGACTGCTGCACGGCGGGATCGGCATTCGCACTGGCGGGCGGCACCGCGGCGGGCTTCAAACCAGCGTTGAGGCTGCTGGCGACAGAACTCAAGCTCTCCATAACGGGTCTCCGTGAGTCATTGGGAGATGGCCCCGCAGGGCCATCGGTCTCGAATCGGATGGAAAGACGGGCTCCACCCCGTCCTTCCAACGTCTAGCCTACTGCGTTTAGCGCAGCAGCGACAGCACGCCCTGTGCGGAGGAGTTGGCCTGCGCCAGCATCGCCGTGCCGGCCTGCTGCAACACCTGGGCGCGGCTCAGGCTCGCGGTCTCCGAGGCGAAGTCGGCGTCCTGGATGCGCGAGCGCGCCGCGGTCAGGTTGGTCGAGGTCGACTGCAGGGCCGAGATGGTCGAGTTGAAGCGGTTCTGCGTCGCGCCCAGCGCCGCCTGATTGCTGCTGACCTGCGCCAGGGCATTGTCGATCGCCGTGATCGCCTTGGCCGCGCCGGCCGCCGTGGAGATGTCCAGTTTGGACAGATCCATGCCGCTCTTGCCGGTGCCGTAGGTGCCGACTTCCAGCCCGGAGTTCTCGATGTTGGCCGTCGAGCCCTTCTCGACATCGAATTGCGTGGTCGAACTCAGGGTATAGCTGCCGAAGGCGGTGTTGGAACGCGCGTTCACGCTGGAGGCGCTGAGCCCGACGTCCGACAGACCGATCCCCGAGCCGGCCGCGACCGTGATCGCCTGGCCGCCAGCCGAATTGAGGCTGAGCTTGTTGGTCGCGCTGTCGTAGCTCGCCGTGACCCCGGTGCGATCGGTGATGTTGTTGATCGCGGCCACCGTCGAGTTGGCGGTTGCCACGTTGTCGCCGTTGGTCACGGCGACGGCGCCGGTCTCCACGCCGTTGATGCGCACCGTCCCGGTGGCGGTCGCGCCCGCGGTCAGCGTGCCGAAGACGGTGGAGGTGTCGGACACGTCCGCCAGACCGGTGTTGGCCGCGTTCAGGCCGCCGGTATAGGCGACGTTGATGTTGCGCCCGTCGGCGGCCTGCAGCTCCACCCCGCCCTCGATGCTGTTGTTATCTACCGCCTTGACGCCGGTCTGCTCCGACACGGCATTGATGGCGTCGATCACGGCCGTGCGGCTGTTGGCCGTGTTGATGGCATCGCCCCCGCCCACCACCGCCACGGTGCGGGTGGTGACCCCGTTGATGACCAGGGCGCCCGAGCCGTCGGTGCCGCTGGACATGTCGGAGCCGCGCATCACCGTGGTGTTCACGGTGGCGGTCACGCCGGTGTTCTCCGTGACCGCATTGATCGCCGCCGTCTTGGCGATGGCGCTGGCGGCGGTGTTGCGCGTCTGTTCATCGGCGCTCATCGAACTGGCGTAACGCGAGGAGGTGTCGCTGCCCGCCTGGGAGGCACCGATCGTCACCCCGTTGATCTGCACGTCGCCCTGGGCCATGGCATGACCATTGTTGCTTCCCGCCGCGACATAGGCGGTCTGGGCCGCATAGGCCCCGGAGGACAGGCCGGCGTTGCCAACATCGGCGGTCACGCTGGTGCCGGCCGAGACCACGATCTCCTCGTCCGAGGACAGGGTGTAGCTGCCATACTCGGTGCCCTCGGCGCGGTCGGCCTGGCCGTTGGGGGTGAAGGTCAACTGGCTCAGCCCCAACTGGGCGGCGGTGGCGGTGGTGTCGGCGCCGCTCAGGTCGATGGCGTCGCCCTGGGCGTCCATGAGGACGACCCCGTCGCCATCCTGATTCAGCGCCGCCGTGGTGCCCGCCGCCGCGAGGTCCGCGTTGCGGTTGATGGCAGTGGCGATGTTGTTCGCCATGACGTCGGGGTCGAAGGTGGTGGCGGTGGTCGCTGCCACGTTCATATCAGTAGCGAGTATGGCAGTGGATACCGTGGCGGTAGTCGTGCCATCTCCGACAGTAATCGCACGTCCATCGGCTGCCGTGAACGACAGGATACTATTGGCTGCCCCACCGACGGACGCCGTAATTCCAGCGGCACTCAATGTGGCATTGGTATTGACCGCCGTGGCAATCGCGACGGCGTTGGTCGTGAGCAAAGTCGCGTTTGCACCTGTGGTCAAGCCTGCCACATCGACAGTCACGCCATTCAGGACGAAGTTGCCGTTTCCACCATTGCCGCTAAAGTCTTTAACGTCGAGTCCTGCCGTAGCCGTTGCGGTGTTGGCCGTCCCCGTCTCGATCCCGGACACCGTGACGCCATTGATCTCCAGATCGATCGTGGTGGCCCCGACCGCGGCGCTGCCCGAGCCCGCCGTGGTGGTGACGGCGCCGCCATTGACCACGTTGCCGCCCTGGGTGCCGGGCGAGGTGTAGGTCATCTGGCTCAGACCCATCTGCCCCGTGGTCATGTTGGTGCCGGT
Organism: Thiocystis minor; assembly: GCF_016653465.1. Taxonomy (GTDB): domain Bacteria; phylum Pseudomonadota; class Gammaproteobacteria; order Chromatiales; family Chromatiaceae; genus Chromatium; species Chromatium minus. The sequence goes on from NZ_NHSQ01000068.1 coordinate 82,406, forward strand.
GAAGTCGATGGTCTCGCCCTCGGCATCCACCACGGTCACGCCGGCGCTGTCGACGTTCAAGGTGGCTGACACGCCCTGATCCTGAAGCGTGGTGTTGTTGTTGATGGCCGCCATGACGTCGCTGGCGAATTCGTTGGCGTCGAAGGTGCCGAGTTGGGTGACGGTTGTACCGCCAGCGAAACCCAGCATAGCGGCGGTGGCATGGGTGGCCGTGCCGGTGCCGGTCGTGATCGTAATGGCGCGCCCGTCTGCCGAGGTAAGGGCAATTTCACCGCCAGCCTCGCTGGCAACGATACCTGCGGCGGCTAGTGTGGTGTCGCCATTAATTGCTGCCACGATTGCTGTTTGGTTTGTCGCGCCACTGCCGACAGCATCAGCGACTGCCGAAAACTCCAGGTTATACCCGTTGATGTTGATATCGTGGGTAGCTAGCGTAAAGCCACCACCGTCATCGACCGCCGTACCAGCGGTGAATGTGTTGGTATACGTAGATGCCTGGCTAGTGGTCGTATAACCAATATTGACTGCCGTTAGATTATTGGTAGCAGTGCCATCGCCGGTGGCGACATTGATGGCGCGCCCATCGGCGGCATTAAAAGTTAGCTTGTTACCTGTAGTATCATACGACGCACTGATGCCTGCCGAATCCATCGTGGTATCGGCATTGATCGCTGCTGCTAGGGCTGCGCCATCTTCGTCCTGTACGCCTGTTGCAGTGAAGGTGACATTGTGGCCATTGATCTTGACGTCACTGCTGCCCGCTGCCAGACCATTCGTATAGACGGCTGCGGCGGTGAAGGTGTTCGCCCCAGACACCCCGATCGCCATGGTGCCCAGGTCTTCGCCATTGACCACCAGTTTGTTCGCGGCGGCCGTGCCGCCGGTGATGGCGCCAGCAGCGACAACGTTGCCAGCGGTCAGCGTCCCCTGCGGATCGATGCCAGTGCCGGCCATCGAGGTCATGTTCGCGCCCTGGACGATATTGGCCTTGCCGCTGGTCTCGCCGATGCCGGTGCTGGCGTTGGTGAAGGTGCTGGTGCCGCCGGCCAGGGCCATGGCGTGCAGTTTGACATCGATGGTGCGGCCGTCGGCGGCCTTGAGAGTGACGCCGTCGCTGTCTTTGCCGGTGTCCGTGGCGGTGATGCCGGTCTCGCCGGAAATGGCGTTGATCGCCGCCGCGACGTTGGCGCGGGTGGCGGCGGTGTCGATGGTGGTGGTGACGACCCCGGTATCCACGCCGTTGACGGTGATGACGCCCGAGCCCGCCGCGCCGGTCATGCTGGCGCCGGTCAGGGTGCTGTCGTTGAGCGCGCGCACGCCGGTGGTGGCGGCGTCGAAGGAGCCGGAGACGGGCGAGGAGTACTTGACGGTGATGTTGCGCCCATCGGTCGCCTGGAGTTCCACGCCGGTCGCGTCGTCGCCGCTGTCCATGGCGGTCACGCCGGTCTGGCCGCTGACCTTGTTGATCGCCTCGACCACCGCCGCGCGGCTGGTGGCGGCATCGGTGGTGGTGGAGATGATGCCGGTCTCGACGCCATTGATCGAGAGCTTGCCGCTGCCGGTCGCGGCCTTCATGGTGGCGCCGGCGGAGCTGTTGGTGTCGACGCTCGCGCTGACGCCGGTCTGTTCCGTGCTGGCATTGATGGCGGCGGCCTTGGCGATGGCGCTGCTGGCCTTGCTCGACGCGGGATAGGAGGCCAGATCGTCGCTGGCGGAGGAGCCGCGGATCGAGACGCCGTTGATGATGAGGTCGCCGTTGTTGATCGCCTCCTCGCTGCCGCGGGCGGTCAGGGCGGAGGTCTCGCTGGTGCCGAGCTGGCTGGTCTTGGCGCCGTTGACGGTGACGCTGATGGTCTGGCCGGCGTTGGCGCCGACCTGGAAGTTCTGGGCCTTGAAACCGCCTTCCAGCAGCTTGAGACCGTTGAACTCGGTCTGGGTGGCGACGCGGTCGATCTCCGACAGCAACTGGCTGGCCTCCTGCTGCAGGGCGGCGCGGTCGGAGGAGGTATTGGTGGCGTTGGCGGATTGCACCGACAGCTCGCGCAGGCGCTGGAGACTGTTGGTGATCTCGCCGAGCGCGCCCTGGGCGGTCTGGGCCAGCGAGATGCCGTCATTGGCGTTGCGCGCGGCCTGATTCATGCCGGTGACCTGAGCGCTCATCCGACCCGCGATGGCCATACCGGCGGCGTCGTCCGAGGCGCTGTTGATGCGCAGGCCCGAAGACAAGCGGTTCATGGCCGTCTGCATCGAATTTTGCGACTTGCTCAATTGGATCTGAGTGGTCAGCGAAGTGACGTTGGTGTTGATGTACATTGCCACGGTGGTTTACTCCAATGCGAGGTTGAGGAATCGGTCCGAGCCTGGCTTGGAGGCCATGCAGTGGACGGCTCAGAGGGGTTATCGGATGCGCGCGGGAAAACTTTAGGCGTTTCGCGCCCGCGGTCGGTTGGCGGCGATCCCGTCCCGCCTGGAAGCGCGCTACACTTTGAACAGACGCGTGCCGCTGGCACCGCACCCCAGGAGGTCATCATGACGTTGCCGCCCACTGCTGCCGACACGCTCGGGCCGACCCGTCACCCGGAACGAGAGGCGTCCCTGGAGGCGCGTCTCGATGCCCTGATCGCGCTCTCGACCGAACGGCTGAACGCGGCGCGCGCCGGAGACTGGGAGCGGGTGCAGGCGGGCGAGCCCGAGCGCGCGGCGCTGATCCGCGCGGCCTTTCCCGAGCCCTTGAGCGAGACGCTGCCCGAACCCTTGGCCGAGCGTCTGCAAACCTTCCTCGATCTCGACCGCCAGCTCCTGGAACAGGCGCGGCGGCGCCTCGACGCCCTGCGGCAGGAACGGCTGGATCTGCGCCACGCACGCAAGGCGGCGCGGCACTATCAGGGTTGAGCCGACCAGCGATCAACGTGCGGCGATCAACGTGCGGGACGGGGTGAATCGCCCGTCCCGCTTCAGTTCCGTTTCAACGTCCTCCGGTGTTTCGGCGTTCGGCTTTAAGACGCCCTCAAGTAACTTTGCGGGTGGCCGTTACCTTCGCCATGAGCACTGGCCGATACCACTCAATCCCCGGTGTCTCTCTTCATTTTCAAACCCTTTTTCTTGGCGATGACTCGGGAGTGAGAAGCACCATGTACGCGATGCGCAGAGAATTGAACCAATATCGTGAGTCCGGGCACATGGCGGAAGCGTCCGTTGCGAGCCCGCATCGTTTGGTGCAGATGCTGTTCGAGGGTGCGCTGGAGCGGATCGCCGTGGCGCGCGGTGCGATGCAGCAGGGCAATATCCGCATGAAGGGCGAGAAAGTGGGTCAGGCGATCACGATTATCGACGGGTTACGCGCGTCGTTGGATCACGGCAAGGGCGTGGATCTGGCGGAGAAGCTGGAAGCGCTCTACGAGTACATGAACCGGCGGTTGCTGGAAGGGAACGCGCACAATGATCTGGCTGCGCTGGATGAAGTCAGCCAACTGCTGCGCGAGATCAAGTCCGGCTGGGACGCCATCCCGGAGCTGTTGCGGCGGGCGTCCTGATGGCTGAGGCGGGACGGGATTCGCCATGAGCGGGGCAGGATCATGGCGTCATCCGATTTCTCCTGGTCCGCCAATGAGATGAAGGTGTCCTTATGATCAAGGCGATCCTGATGCAGGATCACCGGCGCGTGCTGGAAATCAGTATGGATGATGAGACAGGGTTTGTTGTGTTGACCGTCATGGATCGCGAGCGCCGCGAGGTGATCCGTCAGATGACGTTAAAACAGGTGCTGCGACTGATGGAAGGCGCGCGAGGACGCGAGGTGTGAGAGGGACGGCCATGCCTCAGGCGTTGCCGCCGGACCCGCCTAAAACGTTCCGGACGGGGTGAATCCCCCGTCCGGCGCGGGTTTTAACCATCCTTGTTACAGATAACGCAGGGCGGCGATGACGAGACCCGTGCTGGTGGCGATGAATCCGACCAGCCAAAGAAACTGTTGATCGTGGCGTTTGAGCATCTCGTCGAAGCGTTTGTCCATCTGCTCGAAGCGTTTGTCCACCTGCTCGAAGCGCTTGTCCACCTGCTCGAAGCGCTTGTCCATCTGCTCGAAGCGCTTCTCTACCATCTCGAAGCGTTTATCGACCTGCTCGAAGCGCTTGTCGATCTGCTCGAAGCGTTTCTCCATCTGCTCGAAGCCTTGTCGCATCAGTTCGCGCTGGTGCTTGAGTTCTTCCTCCACCCGCACCATGCGCTCGCGCAGTTCGATTTCGTAGACCAGCGGCGGCTTGCCGAGGCTTTGTTCGGCTAGCCACTCGCCGAGGTGGGCCTTGATGAAGGCAATATCTTCCTGGGCCAGGGCCATGCGGGCGTCTCCTCTTTCGCGCCAATCAAGACACAGACTCTAGCGGATCGCGGCGCGGGACGACAAGGCCAGTTGATCCGTCGCCGACCGCTGCCTCCGTGCCCGCCCAAAACGTTCCGGACGGGGTGAATGCCTAAGGATCACCTCCAGGCACGCCGCCCAGCGATCCGGGTGCCAGCGGTGGATGCGTCGAGAATTCAGGTATCGACCTGGCGGCGGATCGCCTGATGGATTTCCGCCGGACGGCCTGTCGCTCGCGACACGGCGGAGCGGTGTCGCGAGATCCAAGCAGCAGGGAGAAAAACAGCTCGCATCAACCTCTTCCCTTGGAAGACGAAAAACCGAGGGAACCTCATTCAATCGTATCGCGAGATCCCAACAGGGAAATAATCCGGTAGCATGAACCCTGCCCTTGGAGGACGAAAAACCGAGGGAACCTCATCCTGAAGCTTTCCGGGAAAAACGACCGCCATGCACTATGAAATTCATGTCGAATGGGATGCCGAGGCCCAGGTTTGGTACATCGAGAACAGTAATGTCCCTGGATTGGTCGGGGAGGCTCCAACCCTCGAGACCATGATGACGCTGCTGCAAACGCGGGTGCCGGAGATGCTGGCCGAGAACGGTTGTCCAACCGATGACGAGATTCCGCTGCGTCTGCTGACCACCTCGCACCTGGCGCAACTGCGACAGGTCGCTTGATGGGCGCGAATTTCACGCCGGATTTGATGCGTCTGCTGCGCGCCGCCGGTTGCACCCTGATCCGGCATGGCAAAGGCGACCATGACATCTGGGAAAGCCCGATCAGCGGTCGGCGCTTTCCTGTCGATGCCAGAATTCGCTCGCGCCACATGGCCAACACCGCGCTCAAACAAGCGGGTCTGCCGCAAACGTTTTGATCATGTCACAGCGTACGCAATCCCCTTCCGCCATCCCGGGGATCGGCTGACGAGCGTAACGACTGATGGGTTTCCGCCGGAAGGCCTGTCGCTCGCGATACCGCGCCGTCGTGTCGCGAGATCCCAACAGGGAAAATACAGATCGCACGAACCCCCTGGCCTTGGAAGACGGAAAACCGAGGGAACCTCAGGGACTCTATGGCGAACAATCTCCCGCGCGCGAGGTGGTGGGAATCGGGGTGTTTCTGCGCGAGCAGGATGTGCCGCGATTTCCGAGTTGGCCGAACCAAGCCGAGGCGCCCCTGTTGCGAGTGGTGCTGCGCGAGGTGTTGCCGGGCTGGCTGGAGCGGGAACCGGACAACCCCTACGTGGCGGTGTTTGCGCCCTTGCTGATCGAAGACGATGACAGTTTGCGCGCACGCGCCCCCGAACTCTGGCGGACGGTGTGTGACGCGCCGCTCGCAGCGGAGGTGCGCGAGGTGCTCGGGCAGGTCATGGAATTCTGGTATTTCGAACGGTTTCGCGGGCTCACCGCGAAGGAGATCTGGGCCATGTTGAATCTGATTACCCCCATCCAGGAAACGCGCGCCTATCAATCGATCTATGCCGAGGGCAAAGCCGAGGGCAAGGCCGAGGGCAAAGCGAGCACCCTCAAGCGTCTATTAGCACGACGTTTCAAGGTGCTCCCCCCTGGGCCGCCACGCGCATCGATGCCGCGACGCTGCCGCAACTGGAGACCTGGTTAGACGGCATCTTCGATGCCGACAGCATCGAAGCGCTGATTGGCGCCGAGCAGGATTGAGCCATCGGAAACTCAAGCCGGACGGGGCATGCGCCCCGTCCGGAAGCGTTTCGTGCCTTGAAGATCGCCGCGATGAGCGCCTGTTGGTGAAACGTGCGGGACGGGGTGAAGATCCCGTTCCGCCGAGGAAAACGTGGTCTGTCCCGGTTATTCCCCCGTTTCGTGAATTCACCACAAAGGCACGAAGAACGCAAAGGAAACAATACCTTGAGGATTTTCATGCGGCTTGTCTCCTGGTCGACCCAGCCTCGGCCAAGCTTCCGCCAAACATCCTTGATTCAATCCTTTGCGGCCTTCGCGTCTTTGCGGTGAGAAATCCGGGTTAAAATCCTTATGTGAAAAATAATGCTGAGCGATTTCGATGCCGGTCATCTCCTGCTTCTTTGGAATCTATGTGCGCATGTACTTCGATGACCACCTTCCTCCACACATTCATGTGGAGTATCAGGGGGCTGAGGCATTGATCGCGATTGAGACGGGAGAATTGCTCGAAGGACGACTGCCGAGAAAGGCGGCCAAGCTGATCAAGGACTGGTGCGCCGATTATCAACCTGAGCTATCGGACAACTGGCAACGTGCGGTCGCACTACAGCCGCTAAGGCGAATTCCTGGAGCCGACAATGATTAAGATCGTCAACGCCGAATCCCTACATGATCGCACCATCCGATTGGAGTTTTCAGACGGAACCACGGGTGACTACGACATGCAACCCTTGATCGTGCGGGGCACCGAGATGGTCAATCCACTTGAAGATAAAGAGTTTTTCCAACGGTTTTTCCTTGAGCTGGGTGCCTTATGTTGGCCCAACGGATTCGAACTCAGCGGCAGGGGCATTCAGCACCGGTTGCGCGAGCAAGGCAAGTTGCATCCGCTCGATCAAGTTGCCTGAAACGGCAACACTCGAGCCGTGCCTCGGCATACTGAAATCAAGGAACCGCTGGCAAGAAAGATCCTAACCCGACTATTTCATGAATTCACCACAAAGGCACGAAGAACGCAAAGGAAACAATACCTTGAGGATTTTCATGCGGCTTGTCTCCTGGTCGACCCAGCCTCGGCCAAGCTTCCGCCAAACATCCTTGATTCAATCCTTTGCGGCCTTC